>NZ_JBIBWD010000011.1:251092-293313 GCF_043080985.1 Streptomyces sp. NPDC014894 | reverse complement strand
TCCCTTCGGTCTTGCGTTTCCAACTCTACCAGATCCTTTTCCCATTCCGTTTCCGGACTTGGATTCAGATCCAGCGGCCAGTTGGACCGGCCTTTCGCCTTTCGGCTGCTCCGACTTTATCAGATCCTTTCGGGCCTGACTCCCGGTCGAAATCGGGTTGTCTTTCCGGCTGTTGGGCCGTTCCGACGAGTGAGACTTTAGCGGAATCTTTCGCCCTGACGCCAATCGGGGCGGCGCGCTCGTTCGAACGCGGATTCCTCATTTCGCAAGAACACACCACAAATGAGTCGACGCGATGTCGTTCGTTCGTAGAGGATCTTGCGGAATGGCTGCCCGGGGACCAACCGGAGTCGGCGCTCACGTCGGGCAACTCGGAGAACACTACGACTGGGGGAAACCACTGTCAACCTGGGCCCGGGGCCACTAGTGTCGCCCGTATGACCCCGCGTACACGCTCCCTTCAGTGGTGGCCCGCCTGACGGCGGCCACTCACCTGAGCGTGTACTCAACGGCCGCCGCCCCCGGCGGCCGTTTTCGTTCGCTCCCTCCGGGAGCCGGTCCGCTGGGTACGGCGGCTCCGGCAAGGAGACGGAGAACGGAATGACACGGATCTTCAGCGGACTCAAGCCCACCGGGCATCTGACGCTGGGCAACTACCTCGGGGCCCTGCGGCGGTGGGTGGAGGTGGATCAGCACCGGGCGGAGGCGCTGTTCTGTGTGGTCGATCTGCACGCGCTGACGGTGGAGCACGATCCGGCGCGGGTGCGCCGGCTGAGCCGGCAGGCGGCCACGCTGATGCTGGCGGCGGGGCTGGATCCGGAGCGGTGCACCGTGTTCGTCCAGAGCCATGTGGACGAGCACGCGCGGCTGTCCTATCTCCTGGAGTGCACGGCGACCGACGGGGAGCTGCGGCGGATGATCCAGTACAAGGAGAAGGGGACCAGGGCGCGGGAGGCCGGGGAGGGCGTGCGGCTGTCGCTGCTGACGTATCCGGTGCTGATGGCGGCGGACATCCTGGCCCATGGCGCGGACGAGGTGCCGGTGGGCGAGGACCAGACGCAGCATGTGGAGCTGACCCGGGATCTGGCCGTCCGGTTCAACCAGAGGTATGGACAGACCTTCACCGTGCCGCGGGCGACGCGGCCGCAGGTGGCGGCCCGGGTCATGGATCTGCAGGACCCGGGGTCGAAGATGGGGAAGTCGCACGAGTCCGGGGCGGGCATCGTCTATCTGCTCGACGAGGCCGACCAGGTGCGGAAGAAGATCATGCGGGCTGTCACCGACAGCGGGCGCGAGGTCCGTTACGACCGTGAGAGCAGTCCCGGCGTCGCCAATCTGCTGGAGATCCTGGCGGCCTGCACGGGCGGGAACCCGGGCGAGCTGGCGGCCGTTCATCAGTCGTACGGGTCTTTGAAGAGGGATACGGCCGACGCGGTGGTGGAGTTGCTGAGGCCCGTGCGGGAGCGACACGCGGAGCTGGCCAAGGACTCGGGGTATGTCGAAGAGGTCCTGAGCGCGGGGGCGGAGCGGGCCAGGGCGGCGGCGAGGCCGAGGGTGGACGCGGCCTATGCGGCGATCGGGCTGCTGCCCGGTCGCTGAGTCACGGGGCGGGCTACAGCGAAAGAAGCAGCGGAGGGCGGCTCACGCCCGTCCGCCGCCGTGGTGCCACGGCGGCGGACGGGCGGGCTGTCAGCCGTTTCCGGAGGCCAGCTCGCGGCTGCGGTCGCGGGCGGCTTCGAGGGCGGCGATCAGGGCCGCTCGGACACCGTGGTTCTCGAGTTCGCGGATGGCGCTGATCGTGGTGCCCGCGGGGGAGGTGACGGCTTCACGGAGTTTGACGGGGTGCTCGCCGCTGTCGCGGAGCATCACGGCGGCGCCGATCGCGGCCTGGACGATGAGGTCGTGGGCCTGGGCGCGCGGCAGTCCGAGCAGGATGCCGGCGTCGGTCATGGCCTCGACCAGGAAGTAGAAGTACGCAGGCCCGGAGCCGGAGAGGGCGGTGGCCGCGTCCTGCTGGGACTCGGGGACCCGCAGGGTCTTGCCGACGCCGCCGAAGATCTCCTCGGTGTGGGCGAGGTGGTCGGGCGTGGCATGGCTGCCGGCGGAGATGACGGACATGCCCTCGTCCACCAGTACGGGGGTGTTGGGCATGACACGGACGACGGGGGTGCCCGAGGTCAGGCGCTCCTCGATGAAGGAGGTGGGGATTCCGGCCGCCGCGCTGATGACCAGGCGGTCGGCCGCGACACGGGGGGCCAGCTCGTCGAGGAGCCGGCCCATGTCCTGGGGCTTGACGGCCAGGATGAGGGTGTCGGCGCGCTTGGCGGCCTCGGCGTTGGTGACCGCCTCGACGCCGTAGCGGGAGCGCAGCTCTTCGGCGCGGTCCGGGCGGCGGGTGGTGACCAGGAGATCGGCGGGTCGCCAGCCGGCGCGGATCATGCCGCTGAGGAGGGCTTCTCCGATCTTGCCCGTGCCGAGGACTGCGACTGTCTTGGTCATGGATCTGTTCACCTCGCCGGTGGGGGTACGTGCCCACATCCTCGCACCGGGGGCGGGCCGCCGCCGTGGTGTCCGAGGGGCGGTACGGGGAGGGCGGGCCGCGCCGGTCCGCGGGGAGGCGAGGGGCGGGCGGGTCAGGGGGTGCGGCGGCGGAGGGTGGCCGCGCCGAGGGCGAGGACCAGTACGGCACAGGCGGCGACGATCACCACGTCCCGGACGAAGGCTCCGGTGGGGTCCGGGTGGTGCAGGACCTCGGTCATGGCGTCGACGGCGTAGGACATGGGCAGGGCGTTCGAGACGCCTTCGAGGACGGGCTGCATGTTCTCGCGCGGGGTGAAGAGGCCGCAGAGCAGGAGCTGGGGGAAGATCACCGCCGGCATGAACTGGACCGCCTGGAACTCGGAGGCGGCGAACGCGGAGACGAAGAGGCCGAGGGCCGTGCCGAGCAGGGCGTCGAGGAGGGCGACCAGGAGGAGCAGCCACGGGGATCCGACGACGTCCAGGCCGAGGACCCAGAGGGCGAGGCCGGTGGCGAGGAGGGACTGGACAACGGCGACGAGGCCGAAGGCGAGGGCGTATCCGGCGATGAGGTCGCCCTTGCCGAGGGGCATGGCGAGCAGGCGTTCCAGGGTGCCGGAGGTGCGTTCGCGGAGGGTGGCGATGGAGGCGACCAGGAACATCGTGATCAGCGGGAAGATGCCGAGGAGGGCGGCGCCGATGGAGTCGAAGGTCCTGGGGCTGCCGTCGAAGACATAGCGCAGCAGGAAGAGCATCACACAGGGGACGAGCACCATCAGGGCGACGGATCTGCGGTCGTGGCGGAGCTGGCGCAGGACGCGGGCGGCGGTGGTGAGGGTGCGCGAGACGCTCATCGGTCGTTCTCCTCGGCGGGGCCGGTCCGGTGGTCGGCGGCGGGGGCCGGCGGGCGGGTGTCGGGTGGTGAGGGGGCGGTGGGCCGGGTGTCGGGTGGTGAGGGGGCGGGCCGGGCGTCGGGTGGTGAGGGGGCGGTGGGCCGGGTGTCGGGTGGTGAGGGGGCGGGCCGGGCGTCGGCGGCGTCGACCAGATGGAGGAAGGCCTCTTCGACGGTGGCCGAGCCGGTGCGGTGGCGGAGTTCGTCGGGGGTGTCCTCGGCGAGGATCTCGCCGTTCCGCATCAGCAGCAGGCGGTGGCAGCGTTCGGCCTCGTCCATCACATGGGAGGAGACGAGGATCGTGGTGCCGCGTTCGTCGGCGAGGCGGTGGAAGAGGTCCCACAGATCGCGGCGGAGCACGGGGTCGAGCCCGACGGTGGGTTCGTCCAGGACGAGCAGTTCGGGGGTGCCGAGGAGGGCGACGGCGAGGGAGACGCGGCTGCGCTGGCCTCCGGAGAGGCGGGCGGCGAGGGCGTCGGCGTGGGAGGCGAGGTCCACATCGGCGAGCGCGTGGGCGACGTGTTCCCGGCGGGTGGCGCGGTGGGCCCGGCCGGGGGTGAGGACGGCGGCGAAGTACTCCAGGTTCTGGCGGACGGTGAGGTCGTCGTAGACGGAGGGGGCCTGGGTGACATAGCCGACGCGGGCGCGGAGGGAGGGGGAGCCCGCGGGGCTGCCGAGGATGTCGAGGGTGCCGGCGGTCCTGGCCTGGGTGCCGACGACGGCGCGCATGAGGGTGGTCTTGCCGCAGCCGGAGGGTCCGAGGAGGCCGGTGATCCGGCCGGGCGGGACGGTGAAGTCGATCCCGCGCAGGACCTGGCGGTCTCCTCGGACGACGGTGAGATCACGGGCCAGGACGGCGATTCCCGTGTTATTCATCATGTGATGAATAATCCTCCCGGGGCCGTGTCCCGTCAAGCGCCGGGCGGGGGCGCGGCGGCGGCGCGGCGGGCGAGGTGCCGGACGCCGGTGCCGCGGAGCATGGTCGCGAAGGTGAGGGGGCGCCGGGGGCGCGCGCGGTGAGTTCGTGCTGCCCTACCCGCTCGGTGAACCGGTCGCCGGGGTCGATCAGGGTGACCCGGGCGTGGGGGGCGAGGCGGAGGGCGGCGAGCGTTCCGGCGTATCCGGCGCCCAGGACGATGACCCGTCGCTTCGGGGACGTCGGCGAGGTTTGTGGTGTCGTCATACCGGAAGGACGAGGTGGGGCGCCCGGGATGTGACGGTGCCGGGAGGTCGCTCGCTCAGCGCGGAGCGTTATCGGGGTGGGCGGCCGTGGGGGCCGCTTTCCTCGGGGGTCGCTCGCTGCAGGCGCGGTGGGGTGTCCTCAAACGCCGGACGGGCTGAGGTTGCCCGATGAATCACTGTCCCCCGTGCACGGAAGCCAGCCCCGCCGAGTTGAGTGCGAGGGGGCGCGGCGGTGACCGGGCCCTGCGGCCCGGGGCCGTCCTCAGAAGCCGGACGGGCTGGAATTGCCCGATGAATCACTGTCCCCCGTGCACGGAAGCCAGCCCCGCCGAGCTGGATGCGAGGGCACTCGACAGCGACCGGGCCCTGCCGCCCGGGGCCGTCCTCAGACGCCGGACGGGCTGAGGTCGCTTGCGCGCGGGTGTCCTCACAGGGCGGGGGGCGGGAGGTGTCTGCGCGGGGCCGGGGGTGGGCGGTGGGTGGGGTGGGTCAGTGGGGGTTGCGGCGGGGTTTGGGGCGGCGGGCGGCGGGGTTGCCGGTGCGGGTGGTGCGGCGCTTTTGGTACTGGGTGCGGGCTTTGTCGTACTCCTCGCGGTGGAGCTTCTCGCCCGGGGCCTCGATCAGTGCGCGCAGCGAGTACGCCAGCAGGACGCCGACGAAGCCGACCACCTTGACGCTGCGGAGCGAGTCCGGGTTGGCGGCTCCGGTGAGGCGGCGGGTGAAGCCCTCCCAGGTCTTGCGGAAGGCGATCGCGCTGCACACCGCGAACATGGCGATGACCAGCGTGTTGACGAAGCCGCCGACCTCCGCGATCAGCAGGCCCTGGTGGGCGAGGCGCAGGGTCAGGGCGCCCGCGACGGCCGCGGCCAGCGCGCCGACGGCGACGCCGGCGCGGCGCACCCCGTAGCCCCCGTCGTGGTCGACCCATGTCGTGCCGAAGAAACGGATGGGCTCGGGCCGCGGGCCCGCGCCGCCGCCGTCGCTCTGGTTGGTGCTTCTCTGCTCGCTCACGGGGTCGATTATCCCCGGGCGACGCCGGGGGTCAGGAGCAGCGGACGGTCACATAGCCGTTGCTGCCGGTCTGGACGTACGCGTCGGAGACGTATTCGCCGTTGGCGATGCAGTCCCAGATGTTGGTGGTGCCGTACGGGCCGGTGATCCGCTCCCCCGGCTTCTGGCAGTTGATCGGGACCCTGGCCTCGTAGGCCAGCACCCGGACCACCCGATAGCCGGTGCCGGGGCCGCTGCGGACGTTGACGCGGTGGCCGGGCGCCACCGGGTAGCGCTTGGCGGACCGGGCCGCCACGCCCTCGGCCGTGCCGTCCTCGGCGCCGGCCAAGTCGGCACCGGTGTCGGTGTCGGTGTTGACATCGGCGACTGTTTCCGGACGTACTTCTTCAAGTGCCATCGAAATCTCCCCCGTTGTTGTATGTACGCATACGCGCGGTACGACTCACGAAGGCTAACAAGCCATCCTCTGATCGCACGCACCATCGACTAAGCTCCGTGAGTCGCGTGTGCGCACTGACTAGACGGGGGTCGCAGATGCCACCGCTGCGCAGCTCCGGGCAGTTCCCGGAAGCGGAGCGTCCGGAATACGCCGGGCACTACCGCCTTGAGTCATGTCTGGGAACAGGCGGCATGGGGGTGGTGCATTTGGCCACTTCCGCTTCCGGGCTACGGCTCGCCGTCAAGGTGATCCATGCCGAGCACGCCTCGGATCCCGAGTTCAGAGCCCGTTTCCGGCAGGAGGTCGCCGCCGCGCGCCGGGTCAGCGGGGCCTTCACCGCCTCGGTGGTCGACGCGGACCCGGCGGCCGGGCGGCCCTGGATGGCGACCCTGTTCATCGAGGGTCCGACGCTCTCCGAAAGAGTCAAGCGGAGTCCGCTGGGCGAGGTTGAGCTGCGCCGGATGGGGGCCGGGCTCGCCGAGGCCCTGCGGGACATCCACCGTGCGGGAGTGGTCCACCGCGATCTGAAACCGAGCAATGTGCTGCTCGCGCCGGACGGGCCCAAGGTGATCGACTTCGGGATCTCCCGTCCCACGGACAGTGATCTGCGGACCGAGACCGGGAAGCTGATCGGGACGCCGCCGTTCATGGCCCCCGAGCAGTTCCAGCGGCCCCGGGAGGTCGGTCCCGCGGCCGATGTGTTCGCCCTGGGGTCGGTGCTGGTGCACGCGGCGACCGGGCGGGGTCCGTTCGACTCGGACAGCCCGTACATAGTGGCGTACCAAGTGGTCCACGACGAGCCGGATCTGACCGGGGTGCCCGCCGATCTCGTACCGCTGCTGCTGCGGTGTCTGGCGAAGGACCCGGTGGAGCGGCCGACGCCGTACGAGGTGATGGTGGCGCTGCGGGGGTCGACGCCGTCGGCGTCGTACGACACCCAGGCGTACATCCCGGTGCCGAGGACGCCCGATCCCCGGGAGCGGGCGCCGTTCGTGGCGGACTCCTCGGCCGGCCCCGAGCCGGCCCGGCCTCGCCCGAAGGGGCGGCGGCGGTGGGCGGCCGCGGGCGCGGCGGCGGTCGCGCTGGCGGCGGTGGCCGGGGCGGTGGCCGTACGGGGTGGGGGCGAGGAGCCCCGGGAGCGCCCCGGGCCCGCGCCGACGGCCTCGGCGCGGGGATTCGACGGGTGGAGCGTGACGCTCCGGTCGGGCAACAAGGAGAACCGGACCCCGGTCTGCACCGCCGGGCCGAAGCTCTCCGGGCTGTACTGCGCCGCGCCCGGGCTCAAGGCGGTCCGGCTCGACCCCGCCACCGGGAGGACGAGCTGGTCGCTGAAGGCGCGCGGCGGGTCGGCGGCGCAGAGCGATGTGGGCACGGCCCCGGTGTACGCGGGCGGGCTGCTGCATGTGGTGACGCCCGGCGGGGACCGGCTGGAGGCGCTCGACCACAGGACGGGGAAGGTGCGCTGGAGCACCGGGATCGCCGCGTACCCCACCGTGCGGCACATCGGCGACGCCGTGCTGCTGATCGGTGAGAACGGGCGGATCAGGGCCGTCGACGCGGCGAGCGGCGAACGGAAGTGGGACGGGCGGCACGGCGGGGTCGGTACGCAGTGGGCGGCCGCGCCGGGCGGCCGCGGGCCCGCGCTGGGGGCGACGCCCTCGGCGGACGGTACGACCACGCTGGTCACGGCCGTCGACCCGAACAGCGGGAAGCGGCTGTGGGAGCGGCGGGTGGACGGGGGGCTGCGGCCGGTGGGGCTGTCCGGCGGGGCGCTGTATCTGCTCTCCGTGGACCGGGACGGATACACGGACGCGGTGGTGCGGATCGGTACGGGAGGGCCCGGGGACGCGGTGCGGAGGGTGCCGCTCGCGGTGCCGCTGGATCAGGCGCAGGCGGTCGTCTCGGGGGAGGTCGTGTATCTGAGCGGGGCGGGGGGATCGCTCCTGGCGGTGGATGTCGGGGCGGGGCGGGAGAAGTGGCGGCGGGAGCTGTTCGCGACCCATCTGTCACGGCCCGCGGCGGACGGGCGGGCGGTGTATGTGACCGCGGGGGACGGGCGGTTGCTGGCGGTGGACGCGGCGCGGGGGACGGTGACGGGGCAGACGGAGCCGAGGATGGACGACGGGCGGTTTACGTTCGCGTCGATGCTGGGGGCGCCGGTGGCGGTGCGGGGGAGGGTGTATGGGACGGCGCCGGACGGGGGGGTGTTCGGGGTGGACGCGGGCGCGGCGGGGCGCTGGTGACGCCTTCCGCGCGGGTCCTTTCCGGGGCGCTGCCCCGGGCTCCGCGCCTCAAGCGCCGGCGGGGCTGGGGTGGGGTGTCGCCTCGGCCTCGCGCCTCAAGCGCCGGCGGGGCTTGAGTTTGACCGGCCTGCCGCGTCGGTGACGCGGGGGAACTTGAAGGCGGCGCGGAATCCAAGCCCGTCCGGCGACTCACGCCGACGCGAGCAAAAATCCAGCCCGTCCGGCGATTGAGGACGGACCCGCACCACGGGCCACCCGCACCGAGACACCCAACGCACCACCGGGGCTCCGCCTCGGCCCCCGCGCCTCGAACGCCGACGGGGCCGGGGTGACGTGCCACCCCGGGCCCCAGTGGGCCTGGCCCCGGCGGGGCTGGGGGCCGGCCGGGCCGCGGTGGGCCCGGCCGTGGTGGAGTGGGTCAGGGGAGGAGGGAGATGTCGCGGACGGCGCCGCGGTCGGCGCTGGTGGCCATGGCGGCGTAGGCGCGGAGGGCGGCGGAGACTTTGCGCTGACGGTTTTTGGGGGCGTAGACGCCGCCGAGGGCTTCGCGGCGGGCCGTGAGGTCGGCTTCGGGGACGAGGAGGTCGATGGAGCGGCCGGGGATGTCGATGCGGATGAGGTCGCCGTCCTCGACGAGGGCGATGGTCCCGCCGGAGGCCGCCTCGGGGGAGGCGTGGCCGATGGAGAGGCCGGAGGTGCCGCCGGAGAAGCGGCCGTCCGTCACCAGGGCGCAGACCTTGCCGAGGCCGCGGCCCTTGAGGAAGGAGGTGGGGTAGAGCATCTCCTGCATACCGGGGCCGCCCCGGGGTCCCTCGTAGCGGATGACGACGACGTCGCCCGGCTTGATCTCCTTGCGGAGGATCTTGTCGACGGCCTCCTCCTGGGACTCGCAGACCACCGCGGGGCCCTCGAAGGTCCAGATCGACTCGTCGACGCCGGCGGTCTTCACGACGCAGCCGTCGACCGCCAGATTGCCCTTGAGGACGGCGAGCCCGCCGTCCTCGCTGTACGCGTGGGCCGCGTCGCGGATGCAGCCGCCGGCCGCGTCCGTGTCCAGCGTGTCCCACCGCTCCGACTGCGAGAACGCCTCGGCCGACCTCCGGCACCCGGGGGCCGCGTGCCACAGCTCGACCGCCTCGGGGGACGGGGAGCCGCCGCGGACGTCCCAGGTCTCCAGCCACTGCTTGATCGACGGGGAGTGGACGGTGTGGACGTCCTCGTTGAGCAGTCCGGCGCGGTACAGCTCGCCCAGGAGCGCGGGGATGCCGCCGGCGCGGTGCACGTCCTCCATGTAGTACGTGCCGCCGGGCGCGACGTTGGGCGCGACCTTGGCCAGGCAGGGCACCCGCAGGGAGACCGCGTTGATGTCGTCCAGGCCGTAGTCCAGCTCGGCCTCCTGCGCGGCGGCCAGCAGGTGGAGGATCGTGTTGGTGGAGCCGCCCATGGCGATGTCGAGCGCCATGGCGTTCTCGAAGGCCGCGCGGGTGGCGATGTTGCGCGGCAGGACCCGGTCGTCGTCGTCCTCGTAGTACCGCTTGGTGATCTCCACGACCGTACGGCCCGCGTTCTCGTACAGCGCGCGGCGGGCGGTGTGGGTGGCCAGGATCGAGCCGTTGCCCGGGAGGGAGAGGCCCATCGCCTCGGTCAGGCAGTTCATCGAGTTGGCGGTGAACATGCCGGAACAGGATCCGCAGGTCGGGCAGGCGTTCTCCTCGATACGGAGGATGTCGGCGTCCGAGATGCTCTCGTCGACGGCGTCGGTGATCGCGTTGACCAGGTCGAGCTTGCGGACGGTGCCGTCGACGAGGGTGGCCTGTCCGGCCTCCATCGGGCCGCCGGAGACGAAGACCGTGGGGATGTTGAGGCGCAGGGCCGCGTTGAGCATCCCGGGGGTGATCTTGTCGCAGTTGGAGATGCAGATCAGGGCGTCGGCGCAGTGCGCCTCGACCATGTACTCCACGCTGTCGGCGATCAGATCGCGCGACGGCAGGGAGTAGAGCATTCCGCCGTGGCCCATCGCGATGCCGTCGTCGACGGCGATCGTGTTGAACTCGCGGGGGATCGCGCCCGCCGCCTTGATCGCCTCGCTCACGATCCGGCCGACCGGCTGGAGGTGGGTGTGGCCGGGGACGAACTCGGTGAAGGAGTTGGCGACCGCGATGATCGGCTTGCCGATGTCCGCACTGGCTACGCCCGAGGCCCGCATCAGGGCACGGGCGCCCGCCATGTTCCGGCCGTGGGTGACTGTGCGGGACCGCAGCTCGGGCATCGTCGCTCGCTCCTCGGTGGTGACCCGGCGGATGACCGGGTGACTGACTCGTGACTGGCTCGCGGCGGAAGAGTTCTCGCCGGGTACGAGGGTACGCCGATTGCCCAAGATCCGGACAGAGTGTCCGGCATACGGGACGGAGTGCTCACGCCTCGGTCAGATACCGCTGGAGCGTCGGGGCCACCATCGCCACGATCTCCTCGGGGTCGGCCGAGGCCAGCGGCTCCACCTGGATCACGTACCGCATCACCACGATCCCGATCATGTGCGAGGCGCCCAGCTCCGCCCGGAACTTCGGATCGGGCACGTCCAGCTCCTCCGCGATCCGCTCCAGCAGCCGCCGCAGCACGAACTCGCGCAGCACCTTCGCCGCCGCGTCATGGGTGAGCGCGGAGCGGATGATCGCGAGCAGCGGGGCCCGGGAGGCCGGATCCTCCCAGACGCCGATGAAGAAGCGGGCGAGGCGCTCGCCGATGCCCTCGGTCCCCCGGCCCAGGATCGCGGGCAGGACCAGGGCCGGTTCGAAGGAGACCTCGATCGCGGCGGCGAAGATCTCGTCCTTGGTGCCGAAGTAGTGGTGGACCAGGGCCGCGTCCACCTCGGCCGCCCTGGCGATGCCGCGCATGGTGGTCCGGTCGTAGCCCCGGTCGGCGAACTCCTGGCGGGCGGAGCGGAGGATGCGCTCCCGGGCCCCCGGGCCCTCGGCCTCCCGGGCGCGCGGCGGGCGGCCGCGCCGCCGGGGGGCGGGGGCGTCCGTCATGAGCGGCGCGCCTCGTCCCGTACCCCGCGCACGGGGTCCCGGCCCGGCGCGGCCCGGCGCGACAGATCGGGCACGCCCGACGCGCCCGGTACATCCGGTACATCCGGTGCGCCGGGTGCTCCCGACACGCCCAGGGCTCCCGGGGCTCCCGCCGCGGAGAGATGGCGGCGGGTGAAGTCGAGCGCCTCGGCGAGATCGGCCTCGCGCTCCGCCGCCGACATCGCGCGGCGGGTGTTCACCTCGATCACCACATGGCCGTCGAAACCGGTGCGGACCAGCCGTTCCAGCAGCTCGGCGCAGGGCTGATCGCCCCGGCCCGGGACCAGGTGCTCGTCCTTCGCGGAGCCCTTGCCGTCGGCGAGGTGCACATGGCCCAGGCGGTCGCCCATCCGGTCCACCATCGCCATGGTGTCCGAGCGGGAGGTCGCGGTGTGCGAGAGGTCGATCGTGAAGTGGCGGTGGTCGTCCTTGGTGACGTCCCACTCCGGGGCGTACGCGAGCATCTCGCGGTCCCGGTACCGCCACGGGTACATGTTCTCGACGGCGAACCGCACATCCGTCTCGTCCGCCATCCGCCAGATCCCGCCGACGAAGTCCCTGGCGTACTGCCGCTGCCAGCGGAAGGGCGGATGGACGACGACCGTCTCCGCGCCCAGCTTCTCGGCGGCGGCCCGCGCCCGCTGGAGCTTCACCCACGGATCGGTGGACCAGACGCGCTGGGTGATCAGCAGACACGGCGCGTGGATCGCCCGGACGGGGACCTGGTGATAGTCGGAGAGCCGGCGCAGCGCCTCGACGTCCTGGCTGACGGGATCCGTCCAGACCATCACCTCGACGCCGTCGTACCCGAGGCGCGCGGCGATCTCGAAGGCCGTCGCCGTCGACTCCGGATAGACCGAAGCGGTCGACAGGACGACCTTCACATCGGAGGTGCGCGCCACGTGTTCTGCCACGGGAATCAGGGTACGGGGCCGTGCCGGGCGGCGGAGCGGGCCGGGGCGCGCCCCCGGGAGCTGTGGCGAGGGTGTGACACGGGGGCGCGGGCGGCGAGATCCGGAGGAGAGGCCCTAGACCGCCGGGAGGTGGTCCAGGCGGCGCAGGATCACGCCCTCGCGCAGCGCCCAGGGGCAGATCTCCAGCTCCTGCGCCCCGAAGAGGTCCATCGCGCCCTCCGCGACCAGGGCTCCCGCGAGCAGCTGGCGGGCTCTGCCGACGGAGACGCCGGGGAGTGTGGCGCGCTCCTCGACCGTCATCGAGGCGAGCTTGGGGACCCAGTCCTGGAGTGACTTACGACTCAGCTCCCGCTGGACGTAGAGACCGTCCGCGTCGCGGGCGGCCCCGGCGATCCGGGCCAGCTGCTTGAAGGTCTTCGAGGTGGCGACGATGTGGTCGGGGCGGCCGAAGCGGCTGAACTCATGGACGGTACGGGCGATCTCCGCGCGGATGTGGCGGCGCAGCGCGCGGACGTCGTCGGCGGAGGGCGGGTCGCCGGGCAGCGATCCGGCGGTGAGCCGGCCCGCGCCGAGCGGCAGGGAGACGGCGGCGTCGGGCTCCTCGTCTATCCCGTACGCGATCTCCAGCGAACCGCCGCCGATGTCGATGACCAGGAGCTTTCCGGCGGACCAGCCGAACCAGCGGCGGGCGGCGAGGAAGGTGAGGCGGGCTTCCTCCTCGCCGCTGAGCACCTGGAGGTCCACATCGGTCTCGGTCTTGACCCTGGCGAGGACGCGGTCGGCGTTGGTGGCCTCCCGTACGGCGGAGGTGGCGAAGCTGAGCACCTGCTCGCAGCCCTGGTCCTCGGCGGCCTGCACCGCGCGCTGGATGGTCTCGACCAGCCGGTCGACGCCTTGGGGGCCGATCGCGCCGTCGGCGTCGAGCAGCTCGGCGAGGCGCAGCTCCGCCTTGTGCGAGTGGGCGGGGAGGGGGCGTGCGCCGGGGTGCGCGTCCACCACCAGCAGGTGCACCGTGTTCGAACCGACGTCGAGGACTCCGAGTCTCATGCACAGAACGCTACTGCGACGGCGGACATACCCTTGCCGTGTGCCAAAGACGAAAAAGGCGAAGCAGGGCAAAGCCGCGCCCTCGACGAAGATCCAGGGCGATGAGCGGGGGGTGGACTTCGCTCGGGCGTGGGTGGAGTTCCCCGATCCGGCCGACGACGAACAGGTGTTCCGCTGTGATCTGACCTGGCTGACCTCCCGGTGGAGCTGCATTTTCGGCAGCGGGTGCCAGGGGATTCAGGCGGGCCGGGCCGACGACGGGTGCTGCACGCTCGGCGCGCACTTCTCGGACGAGGAGGACGAGGAGCGGGTCGCGGAGCATGTGGAGCGGCTGACTCCGGAGCTGTGGCAGTTCCACGGGGTCGGGACCGACTCGGGCTGGGTGGAGGTGGACGACGACGGGGAGCGCCAGACGCGCCGCTGGAAGGGTTCGTGCATCTTCCAGAACCGGCCGGGGTTCGCCGGGGGCGCCGGGTGCTCGCTGCACATCCTGGCGCTGCGGGAGAAGCGGGAGCCGCTGGAGACCAAGCCGGACGTGTGCTGGCAGCTGCCGGTGCGCCGGACGTACGACTGGATCGAGCGGCCGGACGACACCAAGGTGCTCCAGGTGTCGATCGGTGAGTACGACCGGCGGGGGTGGGGTCCGGGCGGGCACGATCTGCACTGGTGGTGCACATCGGCGACGTCGGCGCACGGTGCGGGCGACCCGGTCTATGTGACGTACCGCCCGGAGCTGGTGGAGATGATGGGCCAGGAGGCGTACGACGTTCTGGTGGGGCTCTGCGAGACCCGGCTGGCGTCGCGGCTGCCGCTGCTGGCGCCGCATCCGGCGGACGGGTAGCGAAGGAGCCGGGGCGGGGCCTGCCGTACCGCCTGCCCGCCCGACCATGACCCGCCCGACCATGACCCGCCCGACCATGACCTGCCCGACCATGACCTGCCCGACCATGTCCCGCCGATCATCCGCGGGCCGTCGATCCTCGGGCCGTCGATCCGCCCACCGTCGCCACGGCTCCGGCCCCTCCGTTCAGGTCACCGAGGGGGACGGGGTCGGGGTCGGCGTGGGGGACGGCGGAGGCGTGGACGGGGGCGGGGCGGACGTCGGCGGCTTCGCGGGCGGCGGCGAGGGCGTGGACGGGCGGGGCGACGGCGGGGGCGTCGGGGACGCGGGGCGCGGTCCGCTGCCCTCGACCGAGACCACGGCTCCCGACGGATTCACCCCGATCCGGGCCCGCCAGGGTCCGGCGGGCTCCCGCGCCGCGTTCACCGCGACCCCGACCGTGACGCTCTCGCCGGGGCGCAGCATGCCCGAGGTGTGGCTCAGCTCGATCCAGGGGGCGTCCGTACGGACGGACCAGACGACGGGTGCGCCGCCCTGGGCCCGGAGGGTGATCCGGGTGGTGTCGCCGTGGGGCCGCGCCTCGACGGTGAGGCGGCCCGGCTCGGGCTGTCCGGGGCGGTCGGCGCCCGGGGGCGGCGCTGCGGCGGCGGTCAGCTCCACGGAGACCTCGGGCGAGCGGGATCCGGCGGTGAAGCGGGGGCCGGGCTTGCCGTCGGCGCTGCCCGCGGGCTCGTAGCGGTCGTATCCGCCGCCGGGCCGCTCCCCCGGGTCGGTCTCGGTCGCGCTGACCGGGGCTCCGCCGTGGCGTCCCTCCCCCGTCAGCGGCGCGCCCCGGTGGGCGGCCCACAGGGCGAGCACGGGGGCGGCGACCACGGTGGCCACGACGGTGGTGGTGACGGCGCGGGCCCGCAGCCGGTCGCGGCGGGCCGCGTGGTCCTTGGGGTCCAGCGGGAAGCCGGTCGGGCCGAAGCGGGGGGTGCCGGCCCGGCCGCGCGGGAGGTGGCGCGGGGCGGGTCGGGCGGCGGTGCGGGGGGCCGGGACCAGCGGGAGGGTGTCGGGGGTGACGGCGGATCCGGGCCAGGGACCGTCGGCCCCGGCCCGCTCGGCGGCGGCGCGGCAGCGCGGACAGTCGTCGACGTGCCGGACGAGTTCGGTGCGCAGGGCGGCGGAGAGCGGGATCCGGCGGTCTCCGGCGAGCCGGGCGAGGGCGGGGCAGCCCCGGCTCCCGACGACGGCGAGCGCGGCGCGGGTGCGCTCGACCTCGCAGGCCGCGGCGGCGAGCAGTTCCCGGCCCCGGAGCGGGTCCAGGCCGAGGACGGCGGCGACCTCGCGGGGGGCGAGTCCATGGCGTACGGCCAGCTCCAGGGCGTCGCGCTGCTCGGGCGACGTGCCGGCCGCCTCGGGCCAGGCGAGCAGGGCCAGCTCGGCGCGGCGGCGTTCGGCCGTCGCCTCGGGGACGCGGGGGCGCTCCTCGGGGGGCGCGGTCCGGCCGGTGTGCGCGCCCGGGCGGTCCCGGCGCTGTTCGGCGAGGTGCCGCAGACAGGCCCAGCGGGCGAGCGCGTACAGCCAGGCCTTGTGCTCGGGCTCGCGGGCGGGGCCGCGTCCGCGCCGGCGTTCCGCGACGGCGAGGGCGTCGGTGAGGAGCGCGGTCGCGGTGTCGTGGTCGCGGAGCACGGAGAGGCAGTAGGTGAAGAGCCCGTCGAGGTAGGGCTCGTAGCGGGTCGGCGGCGGCGGTGGGGAGGGCCTGGGCGCGCGTCGGCGCGCCCCGTGCGCGCCGGTGGTGTGCGTGGAGGGTTCCAGCCTGCTGCTCGTCACGCCGAGACGGTAGGCGCAGGGCGGCACCCGGTTCGCACCTCTTGAGTGCTTTTACTTCTTACGGGTGAACAGTTCGCTCGATGGGGGACAGAAGCCGCTCACTTCTCCGATGGTGACTCGTGCCACCGCTCACCCGGGAGGGGGACGGACGCCGCGCCCGGCGGTCCGGGGGCGGGCGGCGGAGGCGTTGTCAGTGGGCACCGATACGGTTCCCGCATGGCTGCCCGTACGAAATCCGCGAAGGACCGGCCGTCCTACCGCTGCACCGAGTGCGGCTGGACCACCGCGAAGTGGCTCGGCCGCTGCCCCGAGTGCCAGGCCTGGGGGACGGTCGAGGAGTACGGCGCGCCCGCGGTGCGGACCACCGCCGCCGGCCGGGTCTCCAGCGCGGCCGTGCCCATCGGACAGGTCGACGGGCGGCAGGCCACGGCCCGCTCCACCGGCGTGGACGAGCTGGACCGGGTGCTGGGCGGCGGGCTGGTGCCCGGGGCCGTGGTGCTGCTCGCGGGCGAGCCCGGCGTCGGCAAGTCGACCCTGCTGCTCGACGTGGCCGCCAAGGCCGCCGGCGAGGTCCACCGCACCCTGTATGTGACGGGCGAGGAGTCGGCGAGCCAGGTGCGGCTGCGCGCCGACCGGATCGGCGCGCTGCACGACCATCTGTATCTCGCCGCCGAGACGGATCTTTCGGCCGTTCTGGGCCACCTGGACGCGGTCAAGCCGTCCCTGCTGATCCTGGACTCGGTGCAGACGGTGGCCTCCCCCGAGATCGACGGCGCGCCCGGCGGCATGGCCCAGGTGCGGGAGGTGGCGGGGGCGCTGATCCGGGCCTCCAAGGAGCGCGGGATGTCCACCCTCCTGGTGGGCCATGTGACCAAGGACGGCACGATCGCCGGGCCCCGGCTGCTGGAGCATCTCGTCGACGTCGTGCTGCACTTCGAGGGCGACCGCCACGCCCGGCTCCGGCTGGTGCGCGGCATCAAGAACCGCTACGGGGCCACCGACGAGGTCGGCTGCTTCGAGCTGACCGACGAGGGGATCAACGGACTCGCCGATCCCTCGGGCCTCTTCCTCACCCGCCGGACCGCGCCCGTGCCCGGCACCTGTCTGACGGTCACTCTGGAGGGCAAGCGGCCGCTGGTCGCCGAGGTGCAGGCGCTCACCGTCGACTCCCAGATCCCCTCGCCCCGGCGGACCACCTCCGGTCTGGAGACCTCCCGGGTGTCGATGATGCTGGCCGTGCTGGAGCAGCGCGGCCGGATCACCGCCCTCGGCAAGCGCGACATCTACAGCGCGACGGTGGGCGGGGTGAAGCTCTCCGAGCCCGCCGCCGACCTCGCGATCGCCCTGGCGCTGGCCTCGGCGGCCACCGACACCCCGCTGCCGAACAACCTCGTCGCGATCGGCGAGGTCGGGCTCGCGGGCGAGGTCAGAAGGGTCACCGGGGTGCAGCGCCGGCTGGCCGAGGCGCACCGTCTCGGCTTCACCCACGCCCTCGTCCCCACCGACCCCGGCAGGGTCCCCGCCGGAATGCGGGTGACTGAAGTGGCGGATGTGGGGGATGCGCTGAGAGTGCTCCCGCGCGGCCGGAAGCGATCCTCGGAGGAGCCCTCCGGGAGAGCCTCCGGCGGGACCTCGCGCGCGGAGCGGGCGGACGCCCCACGGGGCGACGACACTCGCCGGTAGACTTTGCCCTGGTCTCGCCCATCCGTACGAGCCGGAGGAGTGCAGTGGCAGCCAACGACCGGGCATCATCACCCGGAAAGTCCGGCGCGGGCTCCGGCAACGAAGCACTGATCCGCGCCGCCCTGAGCGCTGTCGCTCCCGGCACCGCCCTGCGCGACGGCCTGGAGCGGATCCTCCGGGGGAACACGGGAGGGCTGATCGTCCTCGGCATGGACAAGACCGTCGAGTCGATGTGCACGGGCGGCTTCGTGCTGGACGTGGAGTTCGCCGCCACCCGGCTGCGCGAGCTGTGCAAGCTCGACGGCGCGCTCATCCTCGACAAGGACGCGACGAAGATCCACCGGGCCGGTGTGCAGCTGGTGCCGGACGCCTCGATCCCCACGGACGAGACCGGCACCCGGCACCGCACCGCGGACCGGGTCTCCCGGCAGTGCGGATTCCCGGTGATCTCCGTGTCGCAGTCGATGCGGCTGATCGCGCTGTACGTGGACGGGGAGCGCCGGGTCCTGGAGGAGTCGGCCGCCATCCTGTCCCGCGCCAATCAGGCGCTGGCCACCCTGGAGCGGTACAAGCTCCGGCTGGACGAGGTGGCGGGCACGCTCTCCGCGCTGGAGATCGAGGATCTGGTCACGGTCCGGGATGTCACGGCCGTCGCCCAGCGGCTGGAGATGGTCCGCCGGATCGCCACCGAGATCGCCGAGTACGTGGTGGAGTTGGGCACCGACGGTCGGCTGCTCTCGCTCCAGCTCGACGAGCTGATCGCGGGTGTGGAGCCCGAGCGGGAGCTGGTGGTGCGCGACTATGTGCCGGAGCCGACCGCGAAGAGATCCCGCACCGTCGACGAGGCGCTCTGCGAGCTGGACGCGCTCACCCACACGGAGCTGCTGGAACTGCCCATAGTCGCCCGCGCGTTGGGCTACAGCGGTTCGCCCGAGACGCTGGACTCGGCGGTCTCCCCGCGTGGCTACCGGCTGCTGGCGAAGGTCCCCCGGCTGCCGGGCGCGATCATCGAGCGGCTGGTGGAGCACTTCGGCGGTCTGCAGAAGCTGCTCGCGGCGAGCGTGGACGATCTCCAGACGGTGGACGGCGTGGGCGAGGCCCGGGCCCGGAGCGTGCGCGAGGGGCTGTCCCGTCTCGCCGAGTCCTCCATTCTCGAACGGTATGTGTGACCGTGTGACATGACGGTGGGGCCGGCGCTCGAAGCGCCGGCCCCACCGTCGTGTGCGGGGTCCGCCCGCCCGATTCCGGCGGCCGGGGCCGGGGCCGAGGGGCCCGGTTCCTCCGTCGGGCTTCGGGCCGCGGGTCCTAGGGTCTTTCTTTTGGATCAGGCCGGATCAGGGAGCGGGGTCTGGTGCCGTGCATCGCAAGGCGGAGGATTGAGTCCATGCGGTGGGGGCACCTCCCGCGCCGTCAGGCGCAGGGCGGGGGCACCTCCCGCGCCGTCAGGCGCAGGGCGGGGGCACCTCCCGCGCCGCTGGGCGCAGGGGGCCATCGGCGATTGACGACAACGCGGCGTGGGGGTGCCTCCCGCGCCGCCAGGCGCAGGGGGAGTGCGGTGCCAGGGCAGCGAGCCCGGCAAGATCCGAAAGAGAGGCCCTAGTCCTTCTTGAGGACGAAGGAGCGCTGGGTCATCGACTCCCCCGGGAAGCGGAGTTCGACCAGATAGGTGCCCGCGGAGACCTGGCCCGCGGCCGGGGTGGCGCACCGGGGCTCGCTCTCGCGGCGGTCCCACTCCACGGTGTGCGTGACCGTGCTGCCCGCCGGGACCCTCAGCAGCAGGCTGCCGCCGGCCTTCGGGCAGTCCTTGGACGACCACACCTCGTCGGCGCTGTTGTCCCTGATGGTGAGTACGGCCGCCTTGGGTCCGAAGTCCGCCTTGCAGGCGGTCGCCGAGGTGTTGGCGGCGCTCAGCCGGAAGGAGGGCTTCTCGCCGGGGGCGTAGTCGTTGCGGGTGGAGAGGGTCAACTTCAGCGCGCCGGAGGGGCAGTCGGGCAGCGCGGAGTCCGCCGGGACCCGCTCCCCGGCCGGACCGCCGGAGCCCGGACCGGAACCGCCCGTGCCGCCGGAACCGCCGGAGCCCGAACCGGAGCCGGAACCCGAGCCCGTGCTCGTACCGTCGCCGTCGCCGTCGGCGGAGCCGTCGCCCCCGCCCGAGCCGCCGGACCCCGAACCGGAACCCGATCCCGAGCCCGACCCGGAACCCGAACCGGAGTCGGCGCCGGAGTTCGTGGTGCCGGAGTCCTCGCGGCCGCCGGGCTGGGAGCTGATCGCCGGGCCCGACCCCGAAGGTCCCGGCTCGATGGTCGAAGGGGCCTTGGTGGACGCGCCGTTGGCGTTGTCGTCCCCGCCCCCGTCACCGCCCCCCGAGGCAATCGCCCACACGGCCAGCACCAGAAGCACCGCGGCCAGTGCCAGCGCGGCGGCCCTCCGCCGCCAGTAGATGGAGGAGGGAAGCGGCCCGATCGGATTGCGCAGAGATCCCACGTACCGAACTCTACGAGAGAACCCGGCCGACTCCGGTCCCACCCGCCGCCTACTTCCCAAGTTCTGCCGATCATCATCACGGAGGACCCCGGGGCGCCCCTTACTTTCGTCGGGGGCGGTCCCGGACGATCGCGGTGGGCGGCGGCCGCCGGGGACCGGGTACGGTCCCTGATCATGGACAGCAGCATCACGCGCGGGCTCTACCGCGACATCACCGAATTCGCCGCCTCCACCCCCCAATGGGTGCAGAAGGGGATGGAGATCTGGACCGAGGCGGGGATCCTGATCTTCGGCGTGCTCTTCGTGGCCGTCTGGTGGCGGGCCCGCGGCGGCAGCACCTCGGACATATCCCTGGCGGTGCTCGCACCGCTCGGCACGGCGGTCGGCTACGTCGTCAGCGAGTCGCTCAAGACCTTCTTCGACGAGGAACGGCCCTGCCGCACGGTCACGGAGGCGGCGGCGTCCATCGCCACCTGCCCGCCCTACGGCGACTGGTCCTTCCCCAGCAACCACTCCGCGATCGCCGGCGCGGCGGCCGTGGCCCTGCTGCTGGCCCGCCCCCGCCTGGCGTGGCTGACCGTGCCGATGGGGCTGTCGATCGGCTACTCCCGGGTCTTCCTCGGCGTGCACTACCCGCACGACGTGATCGTCGGTCTGCTCGTCGGCGGCGTGGCCGCCGCGGCCTTCATGCTGCTCCTGGCCGGACCGGCGGCGAAGCTGTTCATCACCATGCGCACCAGCGGAAACGGTCTGGTGCTCTGGTTCGCGGGCCCGGGCCGCCGCTGACCCCGCGCACGGGAAAGGCGACCGGGCGGCCGTCGGCCCGCGTACGGAGAACGGGTCCGGGCCGCCGTACGGGAAACGCGACCGCCGCGCGGCAGGCCCCGTAGCGAGCGGGCGCGGCCCCGCGGCAGGGGCCGAGGGCCTCCTCCGGCGGCGGAACGCCTGATCCGAAAGAAGGGCCCTGCCCCCGCCCCCGGAGCGGATGCGCCCCCCGGTCCCCGAGGCGTGCCAGGATCGTGGGTGCCATGACTGACACCACCACAGACCTCGCCCCCGCCGACGCCGCGTCCCTGCACACCCCCGTCATCGCCTGGTTCGACGAGCACGCCCGGGATCTGCCCTGGCGACACCCCGAGGCGGGCGCGTGGGGGGTGATGGTCAGCGAGTTCATGCTCCAGCAGACCCCGGTCTCCCGGGTGCTCCCGGTGTACGAGCGGTGGCTGGCCCGCTGGCCCCGGCCCGCCGATCTCGCGGCCGAGGCGCCCGGCGAAGCCGTCCGCGCCTGGGGCCGGCTCGGCTATCCGCGCCGCGCGCTGCGCCTCCACGGGGCCGCGCAGGCGATAACGGAGCGGCACGGCGGCGATGTGCCCAGCGACCACGCCCAGCTGCTGGCGCTGCCCGGGATCGGCGAGTACACGGCCGCGGCCGTCGCCTCCTTCGCGTACGGGCAGCGGCACGCCGTCCTGGACACCAATGTGCGCCGGGTCTTCGCCCGCGCGGCGACCGGCATCCAGTACCCGCCGACCGCGACGACCGCGGCCGAGCGCAAGCTCGCCCGGGCGCTGCTCCCCGGCGACGACGAGACCGCGTCCCGCTGGGCGGCGGCCTCCATGGAGCTGGGCGCGCTGGTGTGCACGGCCAGGAACGAGGACTGCGCGCACTGCCCGATCGCCGCCCAGTGCGCCTGGCGGCTGGCCGGAAAGCCCGCCCACGAGGGCCCCGCCCGGCGCGGCCAGACCTACGCGGGCACCGACCGCCAGGTGCGCGGCAAGCTGCTGGCCGTCCTGCGGGAGGCCCACGGCCCGGTGGAGCAGTCGGCGCTGGACGCGGTCTGGAACGAGCCGGTGCAGCGCGCCCGGGCGCTGGACGGGCTGGTCGCCGACGGTCTGGTGGAGCCGCTGGCCGACGGTCTGTACCGGCTTCCCGGCTGAGCCGCTCTCGTCTTCCCCCGCGAACCACCGCCGAAACATTCACTGTTACACAACCGATGGATGGCCGTGCGCCCTCCGACGGCTTCTCCGCACAGCGCCGTGACAACCGCTCCGTAACTTCTGACGTAACGGGAACGCAGGGCAGGTCACGGGGACGGAGGCGGTTGGAATGGCGCACGGCGAGGTGCTCGGTTTCGAGGAGTACGTACGCACCCGGCAGGAGGCTCTGCTGCGGAGCGCCCGGCGGCTCGTGCCCGACCCGATCGACGCCCAGGACCTGTTGCAGACCGCGCTGGCGCGCACCTACGGCCGCTGGGACGGGATCGCCGACAAGTCGCTCGCCGACGCCTATCTGCGCCGGGTGATGATCAATACCCGGACCGAGTGGTGGCGCGCCCGCAAGCTGGAGGAGGTCCCCACCGAGCAGCTGCCCGACGCCTGCGTCGAGGACGGCAGCGACCAGCGCGCGGACCGCGCCCTGCTGATGGACGTGCTGAAGGTCCTCGCCCCCAAGCAGCGCAGTGTGGTGGTCCTGCGGCACTGGGAGCAGATGAGCACCGAGGAGACCGCCGCCGCGCTGGGCATGTCGGCGGGTACGGTGAAGAGCACCCTGCACCGTGCGCTGGCCCGGCTGCGTCAGGAACTGGAGAGCCGGGACCTGGACGCGCGGTCGCTGGAGCGCGGCGGAGCGGCCGGTTCCGACGAGGTCCGCCGGATCCGCGGGGTGCGGGACGACCGTAGTGACGACGAGCGGGGGCAGGAGCGGTGCGCGGCCTGAAAGGCCCGGGAGACGGTCCGGGGGACGGTCCCGGAGGGGACCGCCCGAGCGAGATCCCCGGCGGACCCGGCGGAGTGCGCGCCGGGGACCGGCGGGGCGGCGGAAGCGTGGCGGCGGGCACCGCGGCGTTCGCCGTGCTCGCCGCCCTCGGGCTGCTCGGCGTCGGCTGTTCGGCGAGCGGCAGCGGCGTCCAGGACGAGGGCTCGGCGAACGCCGGGGCGTCGACGAAACCCGCCTCGGCCTCGGCCGCCCCGGGCGCGGACGCCAAGGGCGGCGACGACGGCGGCGACGAGGACGGCGGCGATCTGGCCGAGAAGGCGGCGAAGGTCGACCCGGTGAAGCTGATCAAGAGCGACCCGGAGGTCCGCGCGCAGGTCAAGGACGATCTCAAGCCCTGCGGCCGCACCGCCTACCCGGTCGACACCAAGTTCGGGAACATCACCGGCGGGCAGTCCCCCGACGTGGTCGTCAATGTGATGAGCTGCGCCGACGGCGTCGGTCTCGGCACCTACGTCTACCGCGCGGCCGGGACCTCGTACGAGAATGTCTTCAAGTCCGAGACTCCGGCGGTCTACGCCGCCATCGACCGGGGCGACCTCGTGGTCACCCAGCAGGTCTACGGCGAGCGGGACCCGGTGGCCGCGCCCTCCGCCGAGGAAGTGGTCACGTACCGCTGGACGAACGGCAAGTTCACCAGACTGCACTGGGTACGCAACGAGTTCAGCCGCACGGTCGGGGAGGACGAGCTGGTCGTCCCCGAGGCCGGCCCCACAGCGAACGAGAACTGAGAGCGACCGATGGCCGACACCCATGTGCTGTTCGTGGAGGACGACGATGTCATCCGCGAGGCGACCCAGCTGGCGCTGGAGCGCCACGGCTTCATGGTCACCGCCATGCCCGACGGGCTGCTGGGCCTGGAGGCGTTCCGCGCGGACCGGCCGGACATCGCGCTGCTCGATGTGATGGTGCCGGGGCTCGACGGGGTCAGTCTCTGCCGGCGCATCCGCGACGAGTCCACCGTGCCGGTGATCATGCTTTCCGCGCGCGCCGACTCGATCGACGTGGTGCTCGGCCTGGAGGCGGGCGCGGACGACTATGTGACCAAGCCCTTCGACGGGGCGGTGCTGGTCGCGCGGATCCGGGCGGTGCTGCGCCGCTTCGGCCACGCGGGCGGCGGCGAGGCCGCCTCCGGCGCGCAGAGCGCCCAGGGCGCGCTGCTGACCTTCGGCGATCTGGAGGTCGACACGGAGGGCATGGAGGTGCGCAGGGCCGGTACGCCGGTGGCGCTCACCCCGACCGAGATGCGGCTGCTGCTGGAGTTCTCCTCCTCGCCCGGCACCGTGCTCTCCCGCGACAAGCTGCTCGAACGGGTCTGGGACTACGGCTGGGGCGGCGACACCCGCGTGGTGGACGTCCATGTCCAGCGGCTGCGCACCAAGATCGGCCAGGACCGGATCGAGACGGTCCGGGGCTTCGGCTACAAGCTCAGGGCATGACACGGCCCGGACCGCGCGGGAGCGCGGCATGAAGCGTCTGGTGCTGCGCACCGGGGTCCGCTGGAAGATCAGTATCGCGATCGCGGCCGTCGGCGCGCTGATCGCCCTCACCCTGAGCCTGGTGGTGCACAACGCCGCCCAGAGCGCGCTGCTCGACAACGCGCGCGATGTGCAGCTGGAGCGGGTGCGGACCGCCGAGCGGGGCTTCGAGGGGCCCAAGACCAAGAACCCCCGGTTCAATTTCAAGATCAACGACCCGGCGCTGCCCAAGGAGCTTCAGCAGCTCATGGGCGAGAAGCGGCGCGGCAGCTATGTGGAGGCCCGGCACGACGGGCCGCCGGAGATCTGGGCGGCGGTGCCGCTCGCCAACGGCGACGTGCTCTCGCTGCGGGCCGACTTCCCCGAGCGCAGCGCCGTGATCCTGCGCGATCTCGACCGGGCGCTGACCATCGGCTCGGTCTCGGTGGTCTTCGGCGGCTGCGCGCTGGGCGTCCTGATCGGCGGGCAGCTCTCGCGCAGGCTGCGCAAGGCGGCCGCGGCGGCCGCCAATGTGGCCGAGGGCAATACGGAGGGGCGGGTACGGGACGCGATCGGCGGGGTCGTCCGCGACGAGACCGACGATCTGGCGCGGGCCATCGACGCGCTGACCGACGCGCTGAACGCGCGGATCGAGGCCGAGCGCCGGGTCACCGCGGACATCGCGCACGAGCTGCGGACTCCGGTGACCGGGCTGCTGACGGCGGCCGAGCTGCTGCCCCCGGGCCGGCCGTCGGAGCTAGTGCGGGACCGGGCGCAGGCGATGCGGACGCTGGTGGAGGACGTGCTGGAGGTGGCCCGGCTGGACAGCGCGTCGGAGCGGGCCGAGCTTCAGGAGATCGCGCTCGGCGAGTTCGTCACCCGGCGGATCGCGGCGCTCAACCCGGATGTGCCGGTCGAGGTGATCCACGAGTCCTGGGTGAACACCGATCCGCGGCGGCTGGAGCGGATTCTGCTGAATCTGCTGACCAACGCGGGGAAGTACGGCAAGCCGCCGGTCGAGGTCACGGTCGAGGGCCGGGTGGTCCGGGTCCGCGACCACGGACCGGGCTTCCCGGACGCGCTGCTGCGGGAGGGGCCGAGCCGGTTCCGTACGGGCGCGAGCGACCGGGCGGGCACCGGGCACGGTCTGGGGCTGACGATCGCGGCGGGCCAGGCACGGGTGCTGGGCGCCCGGCTCACCTTCCGCAACGCGGCGGGGAAGGGCGGGGCGGCGGACGGGCCCACCGGGGGTGCGATCGCGGTGCTCTGGCTGCCGGAGCACGCGCCGACGATCAGCGGCAGCTTTCCGATGCTGCCGGGGAGCGTACGGGCGAAGAAGGGCGCGGGCGGTCCGGCGAAGAAGTGAGCGGGGCGCGGGGCGCCCGAGGGCGGGGAGACCCGGGGCGTCCGGGGGGCGGGGTGCGCGGGCCGGGGCCGTACCCGCGCGGGGTGCCCGGACCGGGGCCGTAACGGCGCGGGGTGCGCGGGCCGGGGCCGTATCGGCGAGGCCGGGCCCGTATCGGCGAAGAGGTGCGCGGGCCGGGCCCGGGCACGGCGAAGGCCCCCGGTGCGCGATGCACCGGGGGCCGTACGCCTTACGCCTGATCTGCCGTGCGCGGGGTCAGAGGGTGACGCCCTCGGCACGCAGGTGGGCGACGGGGTTGATCGCGCTGCCGTAGTTCGGGGTGGTGCGGATCTCGAAGTGGAGGTGCGGACCGCTGGAGTTTCCGGTGTTGCCGGAGAGCGCGATCTGCTGGCCGGCCTTGACCTGCTGGCCGATCTTCACATCCACCCGGGAGAGGTGCGCGTACTGCGAGTAGGTGTCGTTGTCGTGCTTGACGACGACGGCGTTGCCGTACGCGGGACCGTCACCGGCGCCGTTCGGGCCGGCCTTCACGACGGTGCCGGGGCCGACGGACTTGACGGAGGTGCCGGTCGGGACGGCGAAGTCCTGGCCGGAGTGGTTGCTGGCCCACATGGCCCCGCCCTTGCCGTAGGTGGCGCTGAGGACGTACTGGGTGACCGGCTTGCTCCAGCCCGGGGCCGCGGCCTTGGGGGCGGCGACGGGCTTGGCGGTGACCTTGGCCGCGGCGGCGGCCTTGGCCTGGGCCTGCGCCTGGGCGGCGACGGCACTGGAGGTGCTCGCGGCGACCGGCGCGGACTGCACGCCGGTCTCCGCGGCGAAAGCGGCCCCTGCGCCGAGCACCGTCGACGCTCCCAGTCCGGCCGCCAGGACGGCGGTACGGGTACGGAGAGCGGACAGGCGGGGACGACGGGAAGTGACACGCATACGGGAAAGCCTCCGGGCAATAAGGGACCCGGCACGGGATGTGCGCCGGGCGGCGTTGCTGCCATCCCTTGGTAACCGAAGCACCCACTTCACCTCAAACACCCCAACTACGACATTACGTCGTAGCAGAAGCGCCGGGAATCAGACCCTTGACAGGGTTTGCGGAAGATCGCCCATGGGGTCGCATTCACGTAGAAAAAGATCTTCGGAAGGACGTTTATCCGCATGCCGGGCCCCGGGCCCTCCCGTAAACCTCGCCGATCGGAACCGCTCCCCCGCCACCGGGACCAAAGTCCCGGACGAAGACCCGCCGACCGGCCGCGCGCGGACCGCGACACCGCTCCTAGCGCGCCTAGTAGGCCCCGATGGGCCTGTGTGCCTTGTCACCGGGCCGCCCCTCACGGCTGTGGGCCGGGTCACTGATTCACCGGCCGGAAAGTGGCCTGGGCCACTAACCTCGGGGCGGGAAGAAGGGGGTTGGGAACGGTGGGGCTCACTCTGTCGTGGCGGGTGGTCGCGGTCCTGGGACGACAGCAGGGCACCGGGGTGCTGATCGACTCAAAACACATCCTGACCTGCGCACATACCGTCGAGAAGGGGCGTACGGCGGAGGTGGCGCACCCCCGCACGGGACGCCGGATCCGCTGCCGGGTGCTCTGGAGGGGCGATCCGGAGTCCCTGGACGCCGCACTGCTGCGCGCGGAGGACGACCTCGTCCCGGCGACCGGCCTGAACCGGCTCCGCTGGGCCCGGCTGACCAGGGACGACGCCCTGCCCGGCTGCCAGACGCTCGGCTTCCCCGCCCATCAGCGCTACGCCTCCCGCACCGGCGGGATCAGCGCGCCCGCCCCCGGAAAGCTCGACTTCGGCCAGTACCGGGGCAGCGTGCTGCCCGTCGCGGGCCGGGTCCACGGCGCGCTCACCTTCTGGCTGGACCGTTCCCCGGGCACGGTGCCGCAGAACGGCGCGAGCCCGCTCTCCGGTCTCTCCGGCGCACCCGTCTTCGCGGGCGACGTGCTGCTGGGCGTCGTCGCCCGGGTGAGGGGCGCCGAAGGGCACCAGCACCTCGAAGCGGTGCCGGCCGAGGCGATCCAGGCCGCCCTGCTCGACCGGACGGATCTGACGCTGCCGCCCCTGGAGGGCCTGTCCGGATTCGACCCGCGCGACGGCGCGTTCGAGGAGCGGTACGCCGCCGCGCTCAAGGCCCAGTACGCCCGTACGGAGATCTTCGGCATCGACGAGCTGGGCGTCAGCGAGTCCGGCTGGGACCTCGACACGGCCTATCTGAGCCTGGAGGCCACCGACTTGGCCGACGACGAGGACACCCTGTGGCTCGGGCCGTCCGAACCGGCGGCCGTCCTCCCGCCGTCCGACTCCCGCCCCCGGCGCGTCGAGGATCTCCTCGGCCGCAGCCGCCGCACCCTGCTGCGCGGCGAGGCGGGCGCGGGAAAGACCACCCTGGTGTGGTGGCTCGCGGCCCACGCCGCATGCGGGACCCTCCCCCCGGAGCTGGCCGGGCTCAACGGCCTGGTGCCCTTCGTCGTACCCCTGCGCAGCGTCCGGGCCAACGGAGGCTTCCCCGGGCCCGACGAACTGCCCCGGATCGCCCGCCTTCCCGTCGGCGGCGCTCCCGACGGCTGGGCCGAACGGGTCCTGGAGTCCGGCCGGGCGCTGCTGCTCGTCGACGGACTCGACGAACTCCCGCACGCCGAACGGCCGAAGGCCCGCGGCTGGCTGACCCGGCTGCTGTGGGCCCACAGCGACACCCGCTGTCTGGTGACCGTGCGGCCCGGCGCGGTGGAGGCCGACTGGCTGGCCGGCGAGGGCTTCGCCGATCTGCTGCTGCTCCCCATGAGCGACGAGGACATCGACGCCTTCGTCACCGCCTGGCACCGGGCGGCCCGGACGGAGTACGCGGCGCTCCGGGGCCCGGGCGGACTCGCCCGCGCCGAGGCGGAGTCCGAGCGGCTGGAGCTGCTGGAGCGGGAGCTGCGGCGGGAGTTCGCCGACCATCGCGTCCTGCGGGACCTCGCCCGCACCCCGCTGCTCTGCGCCGTCGTCTGCGCCCTGCACCGCAAGCGGCGCGGGCGGCTGCCGCGCAGCCGCTGGGAGCTGTACCGGGCCACTCTCGACATGCTGCTGGGCAAACGCGACAGCGAGCGCGGCATCGACGCGCCCGAGGGGCTGACCATCGGGGTGGAGGAGCACAAGCTGCTGCTCCAGCACATCGCCGTCTGGCTGGTGCGCGGCGGACAGACCCAGCTCACGCCCGACGAGGCCGCCACCCTGATCGACCGGGTCACCCGCGCCATGCCCCAGGTCCGCGAGCAGGGCGGACCCCGGCGGATCCTGACCCATCTGCTCAACCGGAGCGGACTGCTCCAGCAGCGCGCCGACGACGCCGTGCAGTTCATCCACCGCACCTTCCAGGACTATCTGGCCGCCAAGGAGCTGGCCGAGACCGACAGCGTCGGGGAGCTGGTCGGGCACGTGGACGACGAGCAGTGGGGGGATGTCATCCGGCTCTCCGTCGGGCACTTCGACCGCCGGGTGGGGAAGCTGGTCGAGGCCCTCGTCAGGGCGGGGGACGGCGCGGGCCCCGACGGGCGGGCCGCGCATCTGCTGGCCGGGCACTGCGCGGCCGCCGCCGTCTTCCTGGACGAACCGCTCCGGGCGGCGGCCGAGCGGCGGATCCGGGCGCTGATCCCGCCCCGGGAGATGTGGGAGTCCGCCGAGCTGGCCGCGCTGGGCCCCTATGTGCTGCCCCTGCTGCCGGGACCGTCCGGGGACCCCGAGACCGACGCCCTGGTCATCGACGTCATCTCGGCGGTGGGCGAGCCCTCGGGCATCGAGCTGCTGCGGGAGTTCACCGGGGAGCCGGCCAGGGACGTGCGGGGGGCCCTGGCGGAGGACTGGCACCGTTTCCCGGCGGAGCGGTACGCGCGCGAGGTGCTCGCCCGGGTCGATCTCAGCGATGTCCACGTCGACGTCCGCACCGGCGAACAGCTGCGGCATCTGCACCACTGCGGACCGGTGTCCAGGGTCGCGCTCTTCGGCGGCCACACCTCGAAGGCCCTGGACGAGCGGCTGCCGCGCACCGGGCTCACCGAGGTCTCTCTCATCGACAATCCGGAGCTGACCACGCTCGCCCCGCTGGGCTCCCGCCCTTCCGTCACTTCGCTCGTCCTGGTCAACTGCCCGAAGGCGGAGAGCCTGGCCGGACTCTCCGACCGCCCCTTCGACGAGCTGGTGCTGGATCCGGGAGCGCTGTCGCTCCCCGGCCCGCCGCCCCGGGTCCGCCGTCTCCAGGTGAACGGCGGGGTCGAACTCCCCTACGACGCCCTGGCCCGCTGGACCGGCGCCGAGGAGCTGACCGTCGGGGCGCCCGCGCAACTCCGCGCGCTGCTGCGGACCGTGAAAGGGCTGCCTGATCTCTGGTCGCTGCGCCTGGGCCCGGTCGGCGACCACGATCCCGAGGCGGCCGACGAGGCCCCGGGCATCACCCATCTGTCCATGACGGCCCCCGACCGCCCTCTCGACACCGGCGCGCTCGCACGCGTCTTCCCGGCGCTCAGAATGCTGAGCGTCGTCATCCCGAACACGGCGGAGTACGCGATCGACCTCACCCCGCTCCACGGGCGCCCGGAGCTGACCGTCCACCTCCACCGCAGACCCGGCACCCGGCTCGACATCACCGGGGGCGAGCACTTCGGCGACCGGCTGTCCATCGGCCCCGGCGACGACTGACCGTCCACGGCCTTCTCCCCGCCCGCCCCGTCCGGGATCCTCCTTGACATGACCAGACCAGAGAACCCGAGCCGGACCCGCCGCCCCCGCACCCGTCCCCTTCTCACCTCCGCCGTCTGCGTCCTCGCCGCCTCCCTCGCCCTCACCTGGAGCGCCCCCGCCGGAGCCGGGCCCTCCGACAGCGGTCTCAAAGGGGCCGTCGACACGATCCTCGCCGACGCCCGGCTGACCGGCGGGGCCGCCGGGGTCGTCATCGCCGACGCCGAGACCGGCGAGCGGCTCTACCAGCGCGCCGGGACCGACCGGCTGATGCCCGCCTCGAACACCAAACTCCTCACCTCGGCCGCCGCCATGGCCCTCCTCGGCCCCGACCACCGCTACACCACCGAGGTGCTCTCCTCCGGCGACCACGAGGGCTCCACCCTCGACGGCGACCTCCATCTGCGGGGCGACGGCGACCCCACCACGCTCGCCGAGGACTACGACGCGCTCGCCGCCGACGTCGCCGCGAGCGGGATCAGACGCGTCAGCGGACGGATCCTCGCCGACGACACCCACTTCGACGCCCAGCGCCTCGGCCGGGGCTGGGCGGGCGACGACGAGTCCTCGTACTACTCCGCGCAGATCTCCGCGCTCACCGTCGCCCCCGACACCGACTACGACGCGGGCACCGTGATCGTCGAAGTGCGCCCCGGCGCGAAGCCCGGCGACCGGCCGAAGGTCACCGTCACCCCGGACACCGACTACGTACGCGTCGATCAGAAGGGCTCCGCCACCGTGGCGGCCGGACAGCCCGACACCCTCGCCGTGGAGCGGCGGCACGGCACGAACACCATCGCCGTCGACGGGAACATCCCCGTCGGCGCGAGCGCGACCAAGGAGTGGGTGACGGTCTGGGAGCCGACCGGATACGCCGCCGCCGTCTTCGCCGACGCCCTCGACCGCCACGGCGTACGGGTCGCCAAGTCCCCGCGCCTGGGCCGCGCCACCCCCGCCGACGCCCGGCCGGTCGCCGTCCACCGCTCCATGCCGCTGCGGGAGCTGCTGGTCCCCTTCATGAAGCTGTCGAACAACATGCACGCCGAGGCGCTGACCAAGACCATCGGCCACCGGGCGACCGGCCGGGGCGCCTGGGGCGCCGGGCTCGCCGCCATCGGCGGCTATCTGCGACAGGAGGGGATCGCCACCGACACCCTGCGCCAGGCCGACGGCTCCGGACTGTCCCGGTTCAACATCGTCCCCGCCGAACAGCTCGTCCGGCTGCTGCTCGCGGTGCGGGCCGCCCCCTGGTACGCCGACTGGCACGCCGCCCTGCCCGTCGCCTGCGCCCCCGACCGCGCCGTCGGCGGCACCCTGCGCACCCGGATGTGCGGCACGCCCGCCGCCCTCAACACCCGCGCCAAGACCGGCTCGCTGACCGGGGCGTCCGCCCTGTCCGGCTATGTGAAGGACGCGGGCGGGCGCGAACTCGTCTACGCGATCGTCCTGAACAACTACCTCGCCTCCTCGGTGAAGAGCGTCGAGGACGCGATCGTGGTGACGCTGGCCCGCTCCGACACGGCCGCCGAAACCATCGCGACCGTCGTCCCCCGGCAGTCCCGCGCCGACCGCGCGCCGGCTGCCGACCAGGGCGAATGCGCGTGGCGGAAGCCGCAGTTCTGCTGAACGGCCCACGGCCCGGACCGTACCTCGGTACCGTCCGGGCCATGAGCGACGACACCTCCGCCACAGCGCCCCGGGCCGACATAGAACTCGCCGACGCCATCGAGTCCGTCCGCGAACAGCTCGTCGAGGCGGCCGGGCGCGCCACCGGCCGGCCGGTCTCCTTCGAGGTGGGCGACATCGAGATGGAGTTCACGATCGAACTGCGCAAGGAGACCAGGGGCGGGGCCCGGATCAAGGCCCTGGTCGTGGACGCCGGCGGGGAAGGCGCCAGGACCACCGGCCGCACCCACCGGGTGGCCCTCACCCTCCGGCCGAGGAACGCGGTCACCGGCGGCCCCTGGCTCGTCGGCAACGACGACGAGGGCGACACCGCCGACTTCGGCGCGGCCGGACCGTACCCGGGAACACGGTGAGCCCACTCGCCGGGCCGACCGTGGGCGGCCGGACCGTCGTCGTCCACGGGCGGCAGCAGGGCAGCGGCGTACTCCTCACCCCCCGCACCGTGCTGACCTGCGCCCATGTCATCGGCCCCGGGCGCTCCGCCCGGGTGACCAACCCCGGGAGGACCCAGCTCTGCCAGGTCGTCTGGTCCGACGACGAACTCGACGCGGCGCTGCTGGTGGCCCCGGAGAGCCTCTACCCCGCCGCCGACCGACCGGCCCACGGCAAACCTCCGGGAACGCCCCGGAAGGCCCTCGCGGCGGTGCGCCCCGTCCGGATGAGCGCCGTCGCCACCGACCGGCCGGTGCCGGAGTGCGTGATCACGGGCTTCCCCGAGATCCAGCGGTACGACGGCCGGAGGATCGAGGCCGACCAGTACCGGGGAGCCGTGCTGCCGCTCGCGGGCCTCATCCGCCGCACGATGGTCTTCGAATTCGACCGGCCGCCCGCCGCCGAACGCGACGACGGCTCCACCGCCCTCGCCGGACTCTCCGGAGCGCCCGTCTACGCGGGCGAGAGCCTGCTCGGCATCGTCAGCAGGATCCCGCGCAGCCGCCACCTCCTGCGCGCCGAGTGCGTGCCGATCTCCCTGATCGTCTCCGACCCCGGATTCCGCGCGTGGTTCGACCGGGTCGGGGACGCCCCCGGCGGGCTGCCCCGGCTGGAGTCCGTCACCCACGCCCACCCCGACGATCCGCGTTACGAGGAGGAGTACGCGCGGGCCCTGTCCGCCGAGTACCGCAGGACCAAGGTCTTCGGACTGGACGAACTCTCCCGGCGCGACGCCGAGTGGGACCTCGACACCGCCTATCTGAGCCTGGAGGCCGCCCCCCGGCCCGATCGGGAAGGACACGCCCCGGACCCGGCGGAGAGCGTGCCCCAGCGCGTCGAGACGCTCCTCGCCGACCGCCCCCGGGTACTGCTGCGCGGGGACGCCGGCACCGGCAAGACCACCCTCATCTGGTGGCTGGCCGCCCACGCCGCCGCCGGCACGCTCGACGCCCGGCTCGCCGGACTCAACGGCCTGGTGCCCTATGTCGTCCCCCTGCGCACCCTGCGCGCCCAGGGCGCGGGCTTCCCCTCCCCCGCCCGGCTCCCCGGCGTCTCCCGGCTGGTGATCGACGATCCGCCGGACGGCTGGGCGGGCCGGGTGCTGGAGTCCGGGCGGGCGCTGCTGCTCGTCGACGGGCTGGACGAGGTGCCGCACGACGACCGGGAGGAGGCCCACCGCTGGCTCTCCGCCCTGCTGCGCCGCTATCCCCGGACCCGCGCCCTGGTCACCGTACGGCCGCTCGCGGTCGCGCCCGACTGGCTGGAGGCGGAGGGCTTCGAGGAGCTGAACCTGCTGCCGATGCGGGACGCGGACATCGCGGCCTTCACCGCCGCCTGGCACGCGGCCGCCCGGCTGGACGACGACGGCCATGAGGCGCTTCGGGAGCTGGAGCGCGATCTCACCGAGCAGTTCGCCCTCTCCCCCGCGCTGCGGGAGCTGGCCCGCACCCCGCTGCTCTGCGCCGTGATCTGCGCGCTCCACCGGCTGCGGGAGGGCTTTCTCCCCCAGACCCGGTGGGAGCTGTACCGCTCGGCGCTCCAGATGCTGCTGGGCCGGCGCGACCAGCGCCGCAAGGTCGACCGGCCGGAGGGCGTGCGGCTGACCGTCGAGGAGCATCAGCAGCTGCTCCAGCGGATCGCGGTGTGGCTGGTGCGCGGCGGTCAGAGCGAGTTCAGCGAGGACAGCGCGATCCGCCGGCTCGACCGGGCGCTGACCGGCATGCCGCAGGTCGGCGCGCAGGGCGACGCCCGGCGGATCCTCACCCATCTGCTCAACCGGAGCGGGCTCCTCCAGGAACGGAACGACGGGGTCTACCAGTTCACCCACCGCACCTTCCAGGACTTCCTGGCCGCCAAGGAGTTCATCGAGGGCGACCATCTGCACGAGCTGCTGCGGCACGCGCCCGAGCCGCAGTGGCACGATGTGCTGCTGCTCGCGGCCGGCCACTGCTCACGGCGTGAACTGCCGGTGCTGATCAACGGGCTGCTGGCGGCCGGACGGGCGGTGCGCAAGGGCGGCAGAAGGACCGCCCTGTACGCGCTCGCCGCGCTCTGCGCCCAGCACGCGGCCTGGCTCGACGCCTCCGTGCACCACAAGGTGCGCACGGCCGTCGCCGAAGTGCTGCCGCCGCGCACCACCGAGGAGCGGCAGTCGCTGGCCCAGCTGGGGCCGTCCGTGCTGCCGCTGCTGCCGGAGGCGAGCGGTCTGGGCCGGGCCGAGCTGGAGCAGGTGGCGGAGCTGGTCGGCACGATCGGCGGAGCGGCGGCGGTGCCGTACGCGCGGAGGCTGGCGCTGGCGGGCGCCGACTCGGCGGGCGGGCTGTCCTCGGCGCTGACCCGGGACTGGGCGAACTATCCGCCCGCCGAGTACGCCGAAGAGGTCCTCGCCCTCCTGGACCTCAGCCGTACGGTGCTGGTGATCACCGCCCGGGAGCAGCTCTCCCGGCTCCGTCTGGTGCCGCACGCCCGCAGCGTCGCCCTCGTCGGCGACTTCACCGCGCGGGAGCTGCGCTCCGGGCTGGAGGGCTCGCAGCTGCGCACGCTCGCCCTCGTCAGCAATGACACGGTCACCGATCTCACCGCGCTGGCTCCGTGCGCCGAGGGGCTGCGGGAGCTGGGCGTCGGGCACTGCGGCGGGCTGGAGGGCCTGGCCGGTCTCACGGACCTTCAGGCGCTGGAGGATCTGACGCTGACCGATGTCCTGGTCTCCCCGGCGGAGCTGGAGCTGATCGCCGGGCTGCCCCGGCTGCGGCTGCTCACCCTGGTCCAGCCCCGGCTGCCGGCGGACCGGCTCGTGCTCACCCCGCTGCACTCCCGGCCCCATCTGGTGATCGAGCTGACCGGCGTCGCCAAGGGACAGGTGACCGGCCGGACGAAGCTGGGCAATCGGCTGGTCTTCGCCCCCTGAGCCCGTCGGTCCCGTCAGCCCTGGGGGGGCCGGGGGCCTGGGGGCCGGGGGGCCTGGGGCTGGGGGCCGGGGGGCCTGGGGGCCTGGGGGCCTGGTTACGAGTACGGGCCGAGCGCCGCCCGGACCGGGCCCGGGGCGAACCGGACCGGGCCCGGGCGGCGAGGCGGACCGGGGCCGGTCGGCGAGGCGGGGCGGGGCGGGGCCGGTCGGCGGGACGGGGCGCGGGCGGGCGGGCCCGGGAACGGCAGAAGGGGCTGCCCCGGACTCCGTACGTCTCCGTACGCGTCCGGGGCAGCCCCTTCTCAGGCGCTACCGCCCGGGAGGCTTACGCCTCCTTCGAGAGATTCGGTCCGGCGCCGCCGGCCGCCTGCTCGATCGGCGGGACGTCGGGCAGTGCCGACTTCTCCTCGCCGCGGAAGGTGAACTTCTTCTCCTCGCCCTCGCCCTCGGCGCCGACGACCACGATGTGACCGGGGCGCAGCTCACCGAAGAGGATCTTCTCGGAGAGGATGTCCTCGATCTCGCGCTGAATCGTCCGGCGCAGCGGCCGGGCGCCCAGCACGGGGTCGTAGCCCTTCTTGGCGAGCAGCGACTTGGCCGCGGGGCTCAGCTCCAGGCCCATGTCGCGGTCCTTGAGGCGCTCATCCACCTTGGCGACCATGAGGTCGACGATCTGGATGATGTCTTCCTCGGTCAGCTGGTGGAAGACGACGGTGTCGTCGACACGGTTGAGGAACTCGGGCCGGAAGTGCTGCTTCAGCTCTTCGTTGACCTTGACCTTCATCCGGTCGTAGTTCGACTTGACGTCGCCCTGGGCGGCGAAGCCCAGGTTGAATCCCTTGGAGATGTCCCGGGTCCCGAGGTTGGTCGTCATGATGATGACCGTGTTCTTGAAGTCCACGACCCGGCCCTGGGAGTCGGTCAGGCGACCGTCCTCCAGGATCTGGAGAAGGGAATTGAAGATATCGGGGTGGGCCTTCTCGACCTCGTCGAAGAGGACGACGGAGAACGGCTTCCGGCGCACCTTCTCGGTGAGCTGGCCGCCCTCTTCGTAACCCACGTATCCGGGCGGGGAGCCGAAGAGGCGCGAAACCGTGTGCTTCTCGCTGAACTCCGACATGTCGAGGGAGATCAGCGCGTCCTCGTCGCCGAAGAGGAATTCGGCGAGCGTCTTGGACAGCTCGGTCTTACCGACGCCGGACGGGCCGGCGAAGATGAACGATCCGCCGGGACGCTTCGGGTCCTTCAGACCCGCCCTGGTACGGCGAATGGCCTGGGAGAGCGCCTTGATGGCGTCCTTCTGGCCGATGACGCGCTTGTGGAGCTCGTCCTCCATACGGAGCAGCCGGGAGGACTCCTCCTCGGTGAGCTTGAAGACGGGAATGCCGGTCGCCGTGGCGAGGACTTCGGCGATCAGCTCGCCGTCGACCTCGGCGACGACGTCCATGTCGCCGGCCTTCCACTCCTTCTCGCGCTTGGCCTTCGCGGCGAGCAGCTGCTTCTCCTTGTCACGGAGCGAAGCCGCCTTCTCGAAGTCCTGGGAGTCGATCGCCGACTCCTTGTCGCGGCGGACGCCCGCGATCTTCTCGTCGAACTCGCGGAGGTCCGGCGGCGCGGTCATCCGGCGGATGCGCATCCGGGATCCGGCCTCGTCGATCAGGTCGATCGCCTTGTCCGGCAGGAAGCGGTCCGAGATGTACCGGTCCGCCAGGGTGGCGGCCTGCACGAGGGCCTCGTCCGTGATGGAGACGCGGTGGTGGGCCTCGTAGCGGTCGCGCAGACCCTTGAGGATCTCGATGGTGTGCGGCAGCGACGGCTCCGCGACCTGGATGGGCTGGAAGCGGCGCTCGAGGGCCGCGTCCTTCTCCAGGTGCTTGCGGTACTCGTCCAGCGTGGTGGCGCCGATGGTCTGCAGCTCACCCCGGGCGAGCATCGGCTTCAGGATGCTGGCCGCGTCGATCGCGCCCTCGGCGGCGCCCGCTCCGACGAGGGTGTGCAGCTCGTCGATGAACAGGATGATGTCGCCGCGGGTGCGGATCTCCTTGAGGACCTTCTTCAGGCGCTCCTCGAAGTCGCCCCGGTACCGGGAGCCGGCGACCAGCGCGCCGAGGTCCAGGGTGTAGAGGTGCTTGTCCTTCAGGGTCTCGGGCACCTCGCCCTTGACGATGGCCTGCGCCAGGCCCTCGACGACCGCCGTCTTGCCGACGCCGGGCTCGCCGATGAGCACGGGGTTGTTCTTGGTGCGGCGGGACAGCACCTGCATGACCCGCTCGATCTCCTTCTCGCGCCCGATGACCGGGTCGAGCTTGGACTCACGGGCGGCCTGGGTGAGATTGCGGCCGAACTGGTCCAGGACGAGCGAGGTCGAGGGCGTGCCCTCGGCGGGGCCGCCCGCGGTGGCGGCCTCCTTGCCTCCCGAATAGCCGGAGAGCAGCTGGATGACCTGCTGCCGCACCCGGTTCAGGTCGGCGCCCAGCTTCACGAGGACCTGGGCGGCGACGCCCTCGCCCTCGCGGATCAGGCCGAGCAGGATGTGCTCCGTGCCGATGTAGTTGTGGCCCAGCTGAAGGGCCTCGCGGAGCGACAGCTCCAGGACCTTCTTGGCACGGGGGGTGAAGGGGATGTGCCCGGACGGGGCCTGCTGGCCCTGACCGATGATCTCCTCCACCTGCTGGCGGACCGCCTCGAGCGAAATCCCGAGGCTCTCCAGGGCCTTAGCGGCGACACCCTCACCCTCGTGGATAAGGCCCAGGAGGATGTGCTCGGTGCCGATGTAGTTGTGGTTGAGCATCCGGGCTTCTTCCTGAGCCAGGACGACAACCCGCCGCGCGCGGTCGGTGAACCTCTCGAACATCGTTAATCGCTCCTCAGAGCGGTCAGGCAGTAAGGGGTCGGTCCCCTCCCTGTCCTTCCGCAGCTTAGTCCCGCAAGCGGGGACCGCTCATTCCAACTGCCGACACCCGTCTGTGGCCTCCTGACCCCTGAACGCCGACAACTGCTCCAACCCGATGGTGCGAGACGATGTTCCCGCAGGCCAGGCAGTTACTCTCACCACGAATACGCCGATGGCGAACGTAACGCCGCCTTGCGAGCGTGTCGCCCCTCCCCACTAGGGATGTCTTACCCGCAAGCACTGACAGTCCATGCGGCGCACCCCCCTTCCCTCCGCTACGGGCGAACAACATTGCGCCCTTGACCACGGCCGAACGCCCCCATTTCCGCCACCCTGCGGCTCCGGCCTCGTACTCTGCGTAACTCCCGGCGTCGCGCGGGAGTTCCCGGGGGTATGGCATCGACTTCCCGGAGCAGCGCTCCGGCCGTCCCGTTCCCCCGCGCGCCCGCCCGGATCCCGACCGGGCCGTGGGCCCGGTGGTACGAGAACACCCTCGGCTGGGCGGTGTCCGGCGGCCCGCCGGTGGAGCTGCTCACCGGGCTCCGCTTCGACGTGCTGGAGCTGCCCGCCGACGCCGGGGCGGCCGTGCTGCGCCGGGCGGCCCCCACGGGGCCCGTGGCGCTCTCCGGGCGGCGGATGCGGCTGCTGGTGGCCGCGGGCTGCGCGGAGGAGCTGCCGGGGCTGCTCGACTGGCTGGAGTGGGGCGGCGTCGCGCTCGGTCTGAGCGCGCTCGGTGCGGGAGGACGGATGTCCGCCCCGCCCCCTCCCGGCCGGGCCGGCTCCCGGGGGGCCGCCGTCTGGCTGCGGCCCCCCGTGCCGGGTCGCGAGGTGGAACCGACGCTTCCGGCCCTGGCCCCGTTCGGGCGCGGTACGGGAGCGGGCCGGGGCACCGGCCCCGATCTCGTACGGCTCCTGGACACGATGGCGACCGAGTGCCACCGGGCCCGGCTGCTGCGTGCGAATGCGCGGGCACACGCGCAAGCGCATACACATGCGCACACGTACGAATACGCAGCGTGCGAATACTCGGCCGATTAAGAGTCCGCTGAGGCCGCTGCTCAGCCGTTCGCCTTCTCGTACGCCTCGCGAACCGTGGCGGGCACACGGCCGCGGTCGTTGACCTCGTAGCCGTTCGACTTGGCCCACGCGCGGATTTCCGCGGTGTCCTTGTTGCCGCTCGCCGCCGCACGGCCCTTGCCGCGTCCGGAAGCCGCACGGCCGCCCGTGCGCCGGCCGCTCTTCGCGTACGGCTCAAGGAGACCGCGGAGCTTGTCCGCATTGGCGGTCGTGAGGTCGATCTCGTAGGTCTTGCCGTCCAGCGCGAACGTCACCGTCTCGTCCGCCTCGCCACCGTCGAGGTCATCGACAAGAAGGACCTGAACCTTCTGTGCCACCGGATTTCCTTTCATCGAAAATGCAGTACGCGGAAAGGAAACCGCTTTTCCCTGGAAAACACAAACCCTTGGGAGAGGTTCAGAACCCTGAGAACGCGGGAAACGTGCGCGATTCGGACATAGGGATCGGCCCGGTTGCCTCTGAAGTGGTGATCACAGGTGCAGAAGCATCCGGCTGTTGCCCAAGGTGTTCGGCTTCACGCGTTCGAGGCCGAGGAACTCGGCGACGCCCTCGTCATAGGAACGCAGCAGCTCGGCGTAGACATCTGTGTCGACGGGCGTCTCACCGATCTCCACGAAGCCGTGCTTGCTGAAGAAGTCCACTTCGAAGGTGAGACAGAAAACCCGGCCGACCCCGAGCCGTCGCGCCGTGCTCAACAGCTTGTCCAGGACCTGATGGCCGATGCCGTGGCCCTTGAAGGCCGGATCGACGGCGAGAGTGCGTACTTCCGCGAGGTCTTCCCACATGACGTGAAGAGCACCGCAACCGACGACCGTACCGTCCTCGTCGCGTTCCGCGACCCAGAACTCCTGGATGGACTCGTAAAGAGTGACCGTGGCTTTGTCGAGGAGGATGCCTTCACCGACGTAGGGATCGACGAGCCGGCGGACCGCGGTCACATCGCTGGTCCTGGCACGGCGGACGGTGATGGCATTTGGCTCGGCATAAGGCATGCGGTGACGCTATCGCCCCGGGGATGTCCCGTCCCCGGGGGGCCGGTCGGCGGGGAGTTCACCGTCTCCGGGCTCTTCGGGATCGCTCCGAAGTGCCTGGTCGTCTTGTACGGCCTCTTGTGCGTCCTCTTGCACGTCCCCTTGTACGGCCTCGCCGGCGACATCGCCGACGACATCGTCCTGAACGATACGGACGGCGGCTTGCAGGGACTCGCGCTGCTCGGGCGACATCATCCCGAAGAAGGCCACGAGGGCGGCGGCGGGGTTGTCACTCCGGGACCAGGCGTCGTTCATCAGTGCGGCCGAGTAGGCGGCCCGGGTGGAGATCGCCGTATATCGATAGGCGCGGCCCTCGACTTCCCTGCGGACCCAGCCCTTCTGATGGAGATTGTCCATTACCGTCATGACGGTCGTGTAGGCGATGGACCGTTCCTGCTGAAGGTCTTCCAGGACTTCCCGGACGGTTACCGGCCGGTTCCATTGCCAGACCCGTGTCATGACGGCGTCTTCGAGCTCTCCCAATTGGCGGGGCACATTGCCACCATAGTGGGAGAATCCAGAATTCTCGGTAATGACGTAACAAAAAGGACGTACGGTCGACCGGGAGGTCTGCCGTACGTCCATTCGCGCGCGAGGTCGCGCCGGGTCACTCGCCCTGATCGTCCTGGCGGGTCGAACCGGCCCGCGCGATCACCGCGTCCGCGATCGCGTCCTCCTTGGACTTGTTCGGACCGCCCTGGCTCTTCACGATCGTCACGATCAGGGCGGTGAAGAGGGCGGCCATCACGACGGGCGGCAAGAGGGCGGATACGTAGTCCATGACTCCCAGAGTAGCTAGCCCGCGGCGCGCTGCTCCGACGGGGGCACGGGGCGGCGGCGCGGCGGAAACACCTCGGACGGCTTGGGCACCGGCCGTTCACCGGGCGCGGGAGCCTTGGGCTGCGGCTTCGCGGGATCGGGGGCGGGCTGGGGCCGGGGCTGCGGCTTCGGTCGGGGTTCGTCGGCGGCCCGGCCGCCGGGGAGCGCGAGGAGCCGGGCGCGCGGGGCGGGTGCGGCGGGGACGGAGCGGCGGGCGAGCCGGGCCCGCACCGAGCGCTCGGCCAGCTCCCGGCAGCGCTCCAGGAGGGTGGCGGCGACCGGGTTGCCGCGCAGGGCGCGCAGCGCGGCGAGGTCGTCGGGGACGGGGTCGTAGCCGGCGGCCAGGGCGTCCTGGAGCAGCTCCAGATAGCTCGCGGCGGAACCGGGGAGGGCGTGGCGGTAGCGGGTGAGGTCCGCGAGGAGGAAGGCGCGGAGGCGGCGGGCCTCGTGGGCGGCCTCGTCGAGGGAGTCGGCGAGGCGGAGACAGTCCTGGATGTCCTCGTCGGGGAGGGGGTGAGGGTGGAGGGCGACGGAGAGGGCGCGTCGGAGCACACGCAGCTCGTCTGCGCTGAGGGCCATGCCGCCGCGGGATCCGTATGGCGTGGGCATGGGGTGACGATACGTGGGGGTGGGACAAAATCGACTTAATGGGGTGGGGTGGGCGCGCCGCGGGGTGGTTGTGCGTTTCAGCCTCGCCGGCATTTGAGGCACGGGGCTTCGGGGGCAGCCCCCCGGCAGGGGCCCGCACGGTGCGGGGGCCTGTGGCCTGGGTCCGTCCTCAATCGCCGGACGGGCTGGAACTGTCCCGTGCGAGCACCCAGGGCACGGGGACGTCCTCAAACGCCGGACGGGCTGGAACTGTCCCGTGCGAGCACCCAGGGCACGGGGACGTCCTCAAACGCCGGACGGGCTGGAACTGTCCCGTGCGAGCACCCAG
>NZ_JBIBWD010000011.1:243656-250994 GCF_043080985.1 Streptomyces sp. NPDC014894 | reverse complement strand
AGGGCCCAGGTCTCCGTCCTCAAACGCCGGACCGGCTGGATTTCACGGCGCGGGTCGCCCATTCCAGCCTCGCCGGCGATTGAGGCGCGGGGGATCGGGGGCAGGCCCCCGACAAGGACCCGCACAGTGCCAGGACCAAGTCGCCCAGGTCCGTCCTCAAACGCCGGACGGGCTGGAACTGTCCCGTGCGGGCACCCGGGGCCCGGGGCCGTCCTCGAGCGCCGGGTGGGGGGGTGGGGGCTACATGCGGGCGATGTTGCGTTCGTAGACGAGGCGGAGGCCGATGAGGGTGAGCCAGGGCTCGTGTTCGTCGATCTCGGAGGACTCGCCGAGGACCATGGGGGCGAGGCCGCCGGTGGCGATGACGGTCACGTCCTGCGGGTTCTCCGGGGCCAGTTCCTTCTTCATGCGGCGAACGACCCCGTCGACCTGCCCGGCGAAGCCGTAGACGATGCCGGACTGCATGGCCTCGACGGTGTTCTTGCCGATCACGCTGCGCGGACGGGCCAGCTCGATCTTGCGGAGCTGGGCCCCCTTCACGCCGAGCGCCTCCACGGAGATCTCGATGCCCGGGGCGATCACCCCGCCCGTGTACGCCCCCGCGGTGCTCACCGCGTCGAACGTCGTCGCCGTACCGAAGTCCACGACGATCGCGGGCCCCCCGTACAGCTCCACGGCCGCCACCGCGTTGATGATGCGGTCCGCGCCGACCTCCTTGGGGTTGTCCATGAGGATCGGCACCCCGGTCTTGATGCCGGGCTCGACCAGGACCGCCGGGACGTCCCCGTAGTAGCGGCGGGTCACCTCGCGCAGCTCGTGGAGGACCGAGGGGACGGTGGAGCAGATCGCGATGCCCTCGATGCCGTCCCCCAGCTCGACCCCGAGCAGCGGGTGCATGCCCATCAGGCCCTGAAGGAGTACGGCCAGCTCATCGGCGGTGCGACGGGCGTCGGTCGAGATGCGCCAGTGCTCGACGATCTCCTCCCCGTCGAAGAGGCCGAGGACCGTGTGGGTGTTGCCGACGTCGATGGTGAGCAGCATCAGGCATCCGCCTCTCCGGGCTCGGAGGAGGACGCCTCGCGCAGGTCGAGGCCGATGTCCAGGATCGGCGAGGAGTGCGTCAGGGCCCCCACCGCGAGATAGTCGACGCCGGTCTCCGCGTAGGCGCGGGCATTGGCGAGGGTGAGCCGGCCGGAGGACTCCAGGACCGCCCGGCCGGCGACCAGGGCGACGGCCTCCGCGGTCTCGGCCGGGGTGAAGTTGTCCAGCAGGATCAGGTCGGCGCCCGCGTCCAGCACCTCGCGGACCTGGTGGAGGGTGTCCACCTCAACCTCGACGGGCAGCTCGGGAAAGGCCTCCCGTACCGCCTTGAAGGCCTGTGCCACACCGCCCGCCGCGATCACGTGGTTGTCCTTGACGAGGGCCGCGTCGGAGAGGGACATCCGGTGGTTGACGCCGCCGCCGCAGCGCACCGCGTACTTCTCCAGGGCGCGCAGCCCCGGTGTGGTCTTGCGGGTGTCGCGCACGCTCGCGCCCGTGCCCTGCAGGGCGTCCGCCCAGGCGCGGGTCGCGGTGGCGATGCCCGAGAGACGGCAGAGGATGTTGAGCGCGCTGCGCTCGCCCGTCAGCAGCTCGCGCGTGCCGGTGGTGACGGAGAGCAGCTTCTGGCCCGCCTCCACCCGGTCGCCGTCGCTGACATGGCGCTCCACCTCGAACTCGCTGGTGGCGACGACGGAGAGCACCGCCTCGGCGATCTGGATCCCCGCCACGGTGCCCGCCTCGCGGGCGGTGAAGTCGCCGGTGGCGATCGCGTCCTCGGGGACGGTGGCGGCGCTGGTGACGTCGACGCCGCCGTCGAGGTCCTCGCTGAGCGCGAGATGGGCGACGTCCTCGACGATGACGGGGTCGAGCCCGGCCTCGGCCAGCAGCGCGGCGAGCGCGGGGTCGAGCCCGCACTCGTAGATCTCCTCGCCGCCTGCGTCCTGACCGCAGCCGCAGGAGTCCCCGCAGCCGATCTGGATCAGCGGTACGTCCACGGGGAGCGGACGTTCTTCGGGCGTGCTCACGGCTGGTGCTCCCTCGGGGCGGTGGGTGGAAACGCGGTGCCGTCGGTGCGGGTGACGACGAGCGAACGGTCGGGTGCGACCCGGACCACCAGATGGCGGTGGAAGGCGGTGTCGTCCCGGTCGGGGCGGTCCTCGCGCCAGTGGCAGCCGCGGGTCTCCTCGCGCTCCAGCGCGGCGGCGGCCAGCACCTGGGCGACGCGGAGGAGGTTGGTGGTCTCCCAGGAGTCCACCCCGGGCTCGCCGGCCTTGACCCGGCCGTCGCCCTCGGCGGCCGCGCGGTCGATCCGCGCCAGCGCCTCGGCGGCGTCCCGCAGGCTCTCGGCGGAGCGCAGCACGCCCGCGCCGTGGGACATGATCCGCTGGATGTCGGCGCGGGCCTCGGGCGCGATCAGGGGCAGCGCGGCGGCGGGCCCGGACTCGGACTCGGACTCGGGCCCGGGCGCGCCCGCCGGGGCCGGGGGGTGCGCGGCGATGTCGGCGGCGATGCGCTCGGCGAAGACCAGTCCCTCCAGGAGGGAGTTGGAGGCCAGCCGGTTCGCGCCGTGGACTCCCGTACAGGCGACTTCGCCGCAGGCCCACAGGCCGGGCACGGTGGTGCGGCCGTGCAGATCGGTACGGACGCCGCCGGAGGCGTAGTGGGCCGCGGGGGCGACCGGCACCGGTTCGGTGACCGGGTCGATGCCGTGGGCCCGGCAGGCGGCCAGAATGGTGGGGAAGCGCTGCTCCCACATGGCGGCGCCGAAGTGGCGGGCGTCCAGATACATGTGGTCCGCGCCCTGCTCCCGCATCCGCCGCATGATCGCCTTGGCGACGATGTCGCGGGGGGCCAGCTCGGCCAGCTCGTGCTGTCCCGCCATGAAGCGGACGCCCGCGGCGTCCACGAGATGGGCGCCCTCCCCGCGTACCGCCTCGGAGACCAGCGGCTGCTGGCCCTCCGAATCGGCGCCGAGGAAGAGGACCGTCGGATGGAACTGGACGAACTCCAGGTCCGACACCTCGGCCCCGGCGCGCAGGGCGAGGGCGACGCCGTCGCCGGTGGAGACCGCCGGGTTGGTGGTGGCGGAGAAGATCTGTCCCATGCCTCCGGTGGCGAGGACGACGGCGGGGGCGTGGACCGCTCCGACGCCGTCGTGCCGGCCCTCGCCCATGACATGGAGGCTGACGCCCGCGGTCCGGCCGCCGGCGTCGGTGAGCAGATCCAGCACGAGCGCGTTCTCGACCGTGCGGAGCCCGGCGTCGCGGACTGCCCCGACCAGGGCCCGGGAGATCTCCGCGCCGGTCGCGTCGCCGCCCGCGTGCGCTATCCGGCGGCGGTGGTGGCCGCCCTCGCGGGTGAGGGCTATGCCGCCCTCCGCCGAGGCGTCGAAGCGGGCGCCGGCGGCGATCAGCCGGTGGACGGCTCCGGGGCCCTCGGTGACCAGGGCGCGTACGGCCTCCTCGTCGCACAGGCCCGCGCCCGCGACGAGGGTGTCGTCCAGATGCTGTTCGGGGGTGTCTCCCTCGCCGAGCGCGGCGGCGATGCCGCCCTGGGCCCAGCGGGTGGAGCCGTCGTCCAGCCGGGCCTTGGTGACGACGACGGTGGAGAGCCCGGCGGCGGCGCAGCGCAGGGCGCAGGTCAGGCCCGCGACGCCGGAGCCGACGACGACGACGTCCGCGGTGATGGCCCAGCCGGGGGCGGGGGCGGCCAGCCGTATGCCCGGGCCCTTCGCGCGGTGGGTGGTCACGAGGCGGCTCCGAACCTGAGGGGGATGTTGTCGATCAGCCGGGTGGCGCCGACCTTGGCGGCGACGGCGAGCAGGGCCTCGCCGTCGTGGCCGTCGGGGACCTCGGTGAAGGTGGCCGGGTCGACCAGGGCCAGATAGTCGAGGGCGAGCGGCGGGGCGGCGCGGGCGGCCTCGTCCAGGACGGCGCGGGCGGCGGCGCGCACCGCGTCCGCCCCGCCGGGGGCGGCGTGGGCCACGGCCGCCGCGTCGGCCGCGGCGCGCGCCTCGCCCAGGGCGGAGAGCGCGGCGGCTCGGTCGGGGGCGCCGGGGGCGGCCTCGGCGCGGGCGCGCAGCGCCTGCTGGGCGGCGAGGCGGTCGCGGGCGGCGAACAGGGCGCGGGAGAGGGCGAGCGCGGTCTCCCGCTCGGCGGGCGAGAGATAGCGGTTGCGGCTGGAGCGGGCCAGTCCGTCGTCCTCGCGGACGGTGGCGACGCCGACGATCTCCACGGGGAAGTTCAGATCCTGGACCATCCGCCGGATCAGGGCGAGCTGCTGGGCGTCCTTCTGCCCGAAGAACGCCAGGTCGGGGCGGGTGAGATGGAGAAGCTTGGCGACGACGGTGAGCATGCCGTCGAAATGGCCGGGCCGGCTGGCGCCCTCCAGCAGCTCGCCCACGGGGCCCGCGGTCACCCGGACCAGCGGCGCTCCGCCGGGGTAGACCGCGGCGGCGGCGGGCGCGAAGACGATGTCCGCGCCGGCCGCCCGCGCGGTGTCGAGGTCGGCGTCCAGGGTGCGCGGATAGCGGTCGAGGTCCTCGCCCGCGCCGAACTGGAGCGGATTGACGAAGACGGTGACGGTGACGAAGCCGTCCTCGCCGACGCGCTCCCGGGCGGCGCGGATCAGCGCGGCGTGGCCCTGGTGGAGAGCGCCCATGGTCATCACGACGGCCGTCCGGCCGGGGGCGGCGCGGTCGCGGAGGACGGCCGCCAGCCGCTCCGGATCGGGGACGAGCGCGAAGTCGCGGGCGGTCGCGGTCATCATCGGTCGTCCTCCGCCAGTACGCCGAGGAGGTCCTCGGCCAGCTCCGGTTTGAGCAGTCCGTGGGCGAGGGCCCGGTCCGCGGTGGTGCGGGCCATCGCGAGATAGCCGGCGACGGTGCCGGGGGCGTGCTTGCGCAACTCGGCGACGTGCGCGGCGACGGTGCCGGCGTCGCCCCGGGCGACGGGCCCGGTCAGGGCGGCGTCCCCGGAGCGCAGGGCGTTGTCCAGGGCCGCGCCGAGGAGGGGGCCGAGCATCCGGTCGGGGGCGGCGACGCCCGCCGTGCGCAGCAGCTCCATCGACTGGGCGACCAGCGTGACCAGGTGGTTCGCGCCGAGCGCGAGGGCCGCGTGATAGAGCGGGCGGGACCGCTCCTCGATCCACTCGGGCTCGCCGCCCATTTCGATGACGAGCGCCTCGGCGGCCAGCCGCAGCTCGTCCGGGGCGGTCACGCCGAAGGAGCAGCCGGCCAGCCGCTGGACGTCCACGCCGGTGCCGGTGAAGGTCATCGCGGGGTGCAGGGCGAGCGGCAGGGCGCCGGCGCGGGTCGCGGGGGCCAGCACCTGGACCCCGTACCGCCCGGAGGTGTGCACCAGCAGCTGGCCGGGGCGGACCGCGCCGGTGTCGACGAGCCCCTCGACCAGGGCGGGCAGCGCGTCGTCGGGGACGGTGAGCAGCACCAGATCGGCGCGGGCCATGACCTCGGCGGGCGGGACGACGGGGACGTCGGGGAGCAGCTCGGCCGCTCGGCGCCGGGACGCCTCGGAGACTCCGGAGACGGCGACGGGGCGGTGGCCGGCGAGCTGGAGCGCCGCGGCGAGCGCGGGTCCGACGCGGCCCGCGCCGACGACGCCGACCGTCAGACGGGCCGGTCGGTGGCGCGGGTCGAGCGGTTCTTGCGGTGCTGTGGGAATCACGCGGTGCCTTCCGTTCCAGTCCGCGGCGGGTACCGGACGATGTGCCCGTCATGCTACGCCAGCGCCCCATAAACCCCTCGAGTCGTCCACAGGCCGTGGGCGAGGATCGGACGATGGACGAGACGACGGAAGAGGCCCTGCGGCGGCGCCGGCTGGCCGCCTGGCGCGGTTCGCGGCGGATGCTGTGGCGGGGTCCGGCAGACCGGACCGTCGGCGAGCGGCTGACGCAGCTGGCGGCGGACGCGGGCGAGGTCTGCGATCCCGGCGACACCCCCGATCTGTACGGCGACGGGGTCGTCGCGGAGCTGGAGCGGCGGGTGGCCTCGCTGCTCGGCTTCCCGGAGGCGGTGTACTTCCCGACCGGGACGATGGCCCAGCAGGTGGCGCTGCGGTGCTGGGCGGGGCGGACCCGCGACACGACGGTGGCGCTGCATCCGATGGCGCACCCCGAGCGTCATGAACGGGGTGCGTTCGGCGCGGTCAGCGGATTGCGCACGGTCCACCCGACGCGGGAGCCGCGGCTGCCGACGGCGCGGGAGGTGACCGACTTCGAGGAGCCGTTCGGGGCGCTGATGCTGGAGCTTCCGCTGCGGGACGCCGGATTCCTGCTGCCGGAGTGGGACGAGCTGACCGAGGTGGTGAAGGCGGCGCGGGAGCGGGACGCGGTGGTGCACTTCGACGGCGCGCGGCTGTGGGAGTGCGCCTCCCACTTCGGCCGCCCGCTGGCGGAGGTCGCGGCGCTCGCGGACAGCGTGTACGTCTCCTTCTACAAGTCGCTCGGCGCGCTGTCGGGCGCCGCGCTGGCGGGCCCGGCCGAGGTGATGGCGGAGGCGCGCGCCTGGCGGCACCGGTACGGCGGCCTGGTCTTCCAGCAGTACCCGGCGGCGCTGACGGCGCTGCTGGGGCTGGAGCGGGAGCTGCCGAGGCTGCCGTCGTACGTCGCGCACGCCAAGGTGGTCGCGGCGGCGATGGCGGACGCCTTCCGCGAGGCGGGCGTCCCGTGGTTCCGGCTGAATCCGCCGGTGCCGCACACCCATCAGTTCCATGTGTGGCTGCCGTACGAGTCCGAGCGCCTGGGCCGGGCCGCGCTGGAGCAGTCGGAGGAGACGGGGGTGACGCTCTTCCGCGGCTGGTATCCGGAGGGCGGTGCTCCGGGGACGTCGATGACGGAGGTGACGGTGGCGGGGCCGGGGTTGGAGTGGACGGAAGGGGATGTGGGGGAGGCGGTGCGGGGGTTTTTGGGGCGCGTGGGGTAGCCCCTCCGGGGGGTGGGGGTGCGGGGGGCTTGAGGTTTGGGGCCTCCGCGTGGCCCCGGGGGGGTGGGCGCGGGCGCCGGGCGGGCTGGGGGTGCTCGGGCCCTGTTGGTGCGGGTGGCCCGGGGGCAGGGTCCGTCCTCAAACGCCGGACGGGCTGCAACGGCTCGAACCCCGTTGGTGCGGGAGGCACGGAGCCAAGGGCCGTCCTCAAACGCCGGACGGGCTGCAACGGCTCGAACCCCGTTGGTGCGGGAGGCCCCGATCCAAGGGCCGTCCTCAAACGCCGGACGGGCTGCAACGGCTCGAACCCCGTTGGTGCGGGAGGCCCCGATCCAAGGGCCGTCCTCAAACGCCGGACG
>NZ_JBIBWD010000011.1:90819-243558 GCF_043080985.1 Streptomyces sp. NPDC014894 | reverse complement strand
GGGGCTGGGGGTGCTCGGGCCGGCTGGAACGGCTCGGGTGGGGTGGTCAGGGGCGGGGTTTGGGGTGGGGGTGGAGGAGGTGGCGGAGGCGGGAGAGGAGGGTGGGGCGGGGGGTGGTGGGGCGGGGCGGGGGGTTGGTCAGTTCGCGGATGACCTGCCAGTCGTACTGGCCGGGCTGGGGCGGCCGCCGGTCCCCGTACCGCGCCGCCCGGTGGCTGTCGAGCAGGTACTGCTGCGTCGCGTTCATGTCCCTCACGCTCCGCCCGCCCCCGCCACCGCGTCACGCCGATTGACGCGCCCCGTCAAACGACTCCGCCCGCGCCCCGCGCACCCCGCACTATGGAGGCGTGAGCGTGACCATCGACATCAGCGGCCTCCCTCCGGAGCGCGTCCTCTTCGAGATATCCCCCCTCGCCGAACTGGGCCTCGCCCTGCACGCCCTGGCCGAGCCCGGCCACCATCCGGGGCTGCACGGGTGGGCGACGGCCACCTCCGCCGGGCTCAAGCCCGACCTGGCGGACCGGCTCTGCGAGGCCGACTTCCTCTGGCGGACCACGTTCTCGGACGTGTTCATGGCCTTCGCCGGACTCTCCGGCGAGACCCCGGCCCCCACCCTCGCCGGGGAGCTGGACCTGCTCGACCGGCTGGACGACGACCGCTTCGTCTCCGCCGCCCTGGAGTTCACCTGCGGCAGCAGCTACGCCTGCGGCGGGCCCTCCGCGCTCACCGACCCCGTCCGGCGCGGCCGCGCGCTGGAGCTGGCCGCCAATCGCGGCCCCCAGCAGCTGGACTTCACCAAACGGCTGCTGGACGACCCCACCGCCGTACGCGCCTGGCTGCGCCGGCTCTTCGAGGACTGCGACGAGGCATTCTTCGCCGACGCCTGGCGCCGGATCGCGCCCCAGCTCGCCGCCGACGCCCGGCACAAGACCGAGCTGCTGCGCCACAAGGGGCTCGCGGAGGCGCTGCACGCCGTCTCCCCCGCGCTCTCGGTGGACGAGGACCGCACCCTGATCACCGCGGACAAGCTCGCCGACGGCCGGACGACCGCCTTCCGGCCGGGCCTCGAACCCGGGGTCACCCTCATCCCGTCCAGCTACGGCTGGCCCCATCTGATGGTGCTGCACGCCCGGGACTGGCGGCCGGTGATCCACTACCCGGTCGCGGCGCCCGCGCTCCAGGGCCCGGGCTCGGTCGAGCTGCTGACCCTGCGCATGGAAGCCCTCGCCCACCCGCTGCGGATGCGGTTCTGCCGCAATCTCGCCCGCGCCCCGTACACGACCACCGAGCTGGCCGACACGTACGACATCACCGCCCCCGAGGTCTCCCGCCATCTCGCCGTGCTGAAGAAGGCCGGGCTGATCACCACCCGGCGGCGCGGCCGGTATGTGCTGCACCAGCTGGACGTCAGCGTCGTGGCCCGGCTGGGCAGCGACTTCCTGGAGACGGTGCTGCGCTGAGCCGGGGGCCGCCCGGCCCCCGGCCCCAATCCCGGTCCCGGTCCCAATCCCGGCCCCGCCCCGGCGCCCCGCTCAGAACGACGAGGGACCGCCGCCCGCCCGGACCAGCCCCGTCTCGTACGCCAGCACCACCACCTGCACCCGGTCCCGCAGATTCAGCTTGGTGAGGATGCGTCCCACATGCGTCTTCACGGTCGCCTCGGAGAGCACCAGCCGGCCCGCGATCTCGCCGTTCGACAGGCCCTGGGCGACCAGCAGCATCACCTCGCGCTCGCGCTCGGTCAGCCGGTCGACCGCCTTGTTCTTCGGCTCGCCCCCGCCGCTCGGCAGCATCGGGGAGAAACGGTCCAGCAGCCGGCGCGTGGTCGACGGCGCGACCACCGCGTCACCGCTGTGCACCGAGCGGATCGCGGCGAGCAGCTCGCCGGGCGGCACGTCCTTGAGCATGAAGCCGCTGGCCCCGGCCTTCAGCCCGGAGAAGGCGTACTCGTCCAGGTCGAACGTGGTCAGGATCAGCACCTTCGGCGGGTTCGGCTCGGCGCAGATGCGCCGGGTCGCCTCGACGCCGTCCAGCCTCGGCATCCGGACGTCCATCAGGACGACGTCCACGCCCGTCGAGCGCAGGATCTCGATCGCCTCCGCGCCGTCGCCGGCCTCCGCCACCACTTCCATGTCCGGCTGGGCGGCGAGCACCATCCGGAATCCGGTGCGCAGCAATACCTGGTCGTCCACGAGCATCACACGGATGGACATGACAGCTGGGCCTCAATCTCTCGGTCGGTCTCAACGGGCGGGGTCGGTTGTCAACAGGCGGGTTCGGTTCTCAACGGGCGGGTTCGGTGTCAGCGGATCGGTGCGGTCTCAGTCGGCGGGGCCGGTCTCGGCGGGCGGGTGCGGCGAGCGGGTGCGGCGCCGGGCCCGCCTCCCGGTACGGGCTGATCCGAAGGAAAGGCCCTAGCCGGATTTGAGGGGCAGCAGCGCGCTGATCCGGAATCCGCCGCCCGGCCGCGGCCCGGCGTCCAGCGTGCCGCCGACCATACCGATGCGCTCCCGCATCCCGATGAGGCCGTGCCCCTGGCCGTCGGCGCCGCCGTCCTCGTACAGCTCGTGGGAGGAACCCCGGCCGTCGTCCTCGACCAGCAGTCCCAGCCCGTCGTCGAAGTAGACCAGCCGTACGCTCGCGCCGACCTCGGGCCCCCCGTGCTTGCGGGTGTTGGTGAGCGCCTCCTGGACGATGCGGTACGCGGTCAGCTCGACCCCGCTGGGCAGCGGCCGGGGGGTGCCCTCGATCCGGAAGTCGACGGTCAGCCCGGCCTTGCGGACATGCTCGACCAGGTCCTCGATCTGCCCCACATCGGGCTGCGGCACATACTCGCCGCTCTCCGGATCGTCGCCGGTGCGCAGCACCCCGAGGAGCCGGCGCATCTCGGCGAGCGCCTGACGGCCGGTGGTGGAGATGGTCTCCAGCGCCTGTTTGGCCTGGTCGGGCGCGGCGTCGAGCACATAGGCCGCGCCGTCGGCCTGCACCACCATCACGGACACGTTGTGCGCGACCACATCGTGCAGCTCACGGGCGATCCGGGCGCGCTCGGCCGCGACCGCGACCTTCGACTGCGCCTCGCGCTCCCGCTCCAGCCGCATGGCGCGCTCCTCCAGCTGGGCGAAGTACGCCCGGCGGGTGCGTATCGAGTCGCCGAGCACCCAGGCGAGCGCGAACGGGACCGCCAGCACGACGGTGAGGAAGATCCGCGCGGTGGTGGACACCTCCCCCTGCGGCGGCCAGAGCAGCTGGGACAGGGGGGCCGCCAGCAGTCCGCCGACCAGCGCCAGCCGGCGCGCCCAGCGCGGGGCGTCCCGGGCGGCGACCGTGTAGATGATCACGAGCATCGCGAAGTCGCCGGGGATGATCTGGATGTCGGCGACCATCTGTACGACGCCGAGCAGCGCGGCCAGGACGAGCATCCGCTCCGGCATCCGGCGGCGCAGCGCCACCACCAGGGCCAGCCCCAGCGACACCGGCACGCCGACCCAGCCGGGCTCGTACTGCGTCTCCTGGGCCAGGTCCATCAAGGAGAGCGCCAGGAGGACCAGGGCCCAGAAGGCGTCGACGCCCGTGGGGTGTCTGCGGATGAAGTCATAGACGCTCTGCACGTAACCCAGAGTAGGGAAAACCAACAGGTGTAGGGGTCAACCGTCAGAGCGATCCGGAGGGCGGAGGCGTACTCCGCAAGGTGGAGACTTGTGCCCGTGACGGACGAGGCGGATGTGTGGCGGGGCTGGCGGGAAGCGACGGAGACGGCGCTGTACGGGCCGGGCGGCTTCTATCTGCGGCCCGAGGGGCCGGCGGGGCACTTCCGTACGTCGGTGCACGCGTCGCCCCTGTTCGCGGGGGCCGTCGCCCGGCTGCTGCTGACCACGGCGGAAGGGCTCGGCTCCGGTCCGGGGGCCGGGGATCCGGTGATCGTCGACATGGGCGCGGGGCGCGGGGAGCTGCTGACGGGGGTGCTGGCCGCGCTGCCCGCCGGTTTCCCGGTACGGGCGTACGCCGTCGAGCGGGCGGCCCGCCCCGGCGGTCTGGATCCCCGTATCGAGTGGACGCCGGAGCCGCCGGACGGGGTGAGCGGGCTGCTCTTCGCCAATGAGTGGCTCGACAATGTGCCCGCCGACGTCGCGGAGGTCGACGACGACGGGGTGGTGCGCCAGGTGCTGGTGCGGTCCGACGGGACCGAACGGCTCGGGGACCCGGTCTCCGGCCCGGACGCGGAGTGGCTGGCCCGGTGGTGGCCGCTGACGGAGCCCGGCACGCGGGCCGAGATCGGCCGGAGCAGGGACGAGGCGTGGGCGGCGGCCGCCGGCTCCCTGCGGGCGGGGCTCGCGGTGGCCGTGGACTACGCGCATCTGGCGGGGTCCCGTCCGCCGTACGGCACCCTGACCGGCTTCCGGGCCGGCCGCGAGGTCCGTCCGGCGCCCGACGGGAGCTGCGACCTCACCTCTCATGTCGCCCTGGACTCCTGCGCCCTGCCCGGCGCGACCCTCGTCTCCCAGCGGGACGCCCTCGCCGGGCTCGGGCTCTCCGCCGCCCGCCCGCCGCTCTCGCTCGCCTCGACCGACCCCGCCGGCTATCTCCGCGCGCTCTCGCGCACCGGCGAGGCGGCGGAGCTGACGGCCCGGGGCGGTCTCGGCGACTTCCTCTGGCTCCGGCAGCCGCGATAGCGGGGGCCGCCGCCCCGGCCGCCGGTCCCGGGGGAGCCCGGCGGGCCCGGGCTGGGGGCAGGGGGAGCCGGGCGGGGGCGGGGGCGTGGTCAGGGATACTGGCCGCATGACGGAGACCACGTTCGGCATCGGCGGCGCGGCGGAGAGCACCGACATGGTGCTCAACATCGGCCCCCAGCACCCCTCGACGCACGGCGTCCTCCGCCTGCGCCTCGTCATCGACGGCGAGGTCATCCAGCACGCCGAACCCGTCATCGGCTATATGCACCGCGGCGCGGAGAAGCTCTTCGAGGCCCGCGACTACCGCCAGATCATCATGCTGGCCAACCGCCACGACTGGCTCTCCGCCTTCTCCAACGAGCTGGGCGTCGTCATGGCCGTGGAGCGCATGCTCGGCATGGAGGTGCCGGAGCGCGCCGTCTGGATCCGCACCCTGCTCGCCGAGCTGAACCGGGTCCTCAACCATCTGATGTTCCTCGGGTCCTACCCCCTGGAGCTGGGCGGCATCACCCCCGTCTTTCACGCCTTCCGGGAGCGCGAAGAGCTGCAGAACGTGATGGAGGAGGTCTCCGGCGGCCGGATGCACTACATGTTCAACCGGGTCGGCGGCCTCAAGGAGGACATCCCGGCGGGCTGGCTGGAGCGGGTGCGGCTCGCCGTCGCCGATGTGCGGTCGCGGATGGACGTGTACGACCGTCTGGTGCTGGGGAACGAGATCTTCCGCGGCCGGACCCGCGGGGTGGGCGTGCTCTCGGCCCAGGCGGTGCACGCGTACGGGGTGAGCGGGCCGATCGCCCGGGCCTCCGGCGTCGACTTCGACCTCCGCCGCGACGAGCCCTATCTCGCGTACGGGGAGCTGGGCGACACCCTCAAGGTGGTCACCAGGGCCGACGGCGACTGCCTGGCCCGCTTCGAGGTGCTGCTCGACCAGACGCACAACGCCCTGGAGCTGGCCGACGCCTGTCTCGACCGGATCGCCGATCTGCCGCCCGGACCGATCAACCAGCGGCTGCCCAAGGTGCTGAAGGCCCCGGAGGGGCACACCTACGCCTGGACCGAGAACCCGCTCGGGATCAACGGCTACTACCTGGTCTCCAAGGGCGAGAAGACCCCGTACCGGCTGAAGCTGCGCTCGGCGTCGTACAACAACATCCAGGCCCTCGCCGAGCTGCTGCCGGGCACCCCGGTGCCGGACATGGTCTCGATCCTGGGCTCGCTGTTCTTCGTCGTCGGCGACATCGACAAGTAACGGGACACGGGAGCACCGGGGCGCCCGGCGAGCCGCAGGGTCCGCGCGGGCGGGCGGAGGGCTCGGGCGGTCCGGGGGTGCGGGCGCGGCCGGTCCGAAGACTCCGCGCGGGCGGCCCGAGGCTGCGGGCGCGGCCGGTCCGGGGGCAGCCCCGGGGCCGCGCGGCGGTCAGGAGTTGACCGCGTCCCGCAGCTCCCCGAGGTCGAGCTTCTCGGTCTCGTCGTGCGCGGTCAGATCGATGACGTCGCCGACGGGCCGGGAGACGGTCGAACGCCGCTCGGCCAGCGCCTCCTCGCCGACCACGTCGGCGAGGTCCTGCTCCTGCACGGCCTCGATCGCCCGCTGTTCCGGGGCGGCCCGGAGCGCCGGGGCCGAGGACGGGACGGCCGTGAGGCCGGAGCCCTGTTCGGCCGGAGCGGCCTGGGTGCCGAAGTAGTCGAAGTTCCCCTCGGGACGGGCCGGGACCGGGCCCCGGCGCGGACCGTACGGAACGATCGCGGCGGCGGAGGCGGCGGGACGCCGGGCGGGGAGGGCGGTCGCCGGGCGGGCGTGCTGCTCCGCGTCCGCGCCCGCCGGGGGCTTCCCCCGCGAATCGTCCGCCTCTCCGGCGGGCTTCGCCGCTTCGGGCCCGGCGGCCGCCGGGGCGCGCCGGGCCCGCTGGGCCTCGGTGTTGCGGGACAGCTCCTCCAGCGCGCGGGCGGCGCGCAGATAGGCGGAGGGGCCGGGGGCGGCCGCCGCACCGGTCACGGCCCCGGTCGCGGGCAGCCCCTTGGGGGCCTCCGTCTCGACCACGAGCTGCCGCCGGTCCTCCAGCACACTGGCCCGCTCGGTCTCCGCCGTCGCGTAACGCCGCAGCAGAGCCGCGTGCTCGCCGCGCAGTGCCGCCAGCTCCACCCGCTTGGCGCGGAGTTTGACGTCGAGCTTGGCGCGCAGCTCGCGCGACTCCTCGACCTCCGACTCCAGCTCGGCTATGCGCTCCTCGGTCTGCCAGGCGTCGCTGGCCCGCCCCCGGGTGAGGTCGGCGACCTGACGGCCCGCCGCCCGGTCCCAACTGCGCATCAGGACGGCCCCGGTGACGGCGGCGGCCGCGGCGGCCGCCGCCAGCGCCCGGAGCATGGCCGGTTCGCTCAGCAGCCACGCGCCGGCGGCGCACAGCACCGACGCTCCGGCGACCGCGGTGGGCGGCAGCAGCCTGTGCAGGGGCGGGGAATGGCGGTGGCGTCCACGTGGCATGGCCTGAAATTTACCGTGTCGAGTAGCCGATGGGGATATCGGTCCGGAAAAACTCTCGTCGGGCGACGGCGACGAGAGCATTGTCCAGAAGGCCGGGCTCCTTCTTCACCTCTTCCCCACCGGCCCGGCCCCGTTCCTACTTCTTCAGCAGGTTCTTGGACTGGAGATACTCCTTCGCCACGTCCCCGGGCTTGGCCCGCTCGGCGTCCACCTTGCGGTTCAACTCCGCGAGATCCTCGGTGGTCAGGGTCTTAGTGATCTTGGCGAGGGCGTCGGCTATCCCCGCGTCGCCGGCGTCCTCGGCATTGACCACGGGCAGCACGTTGTCCGCGTTCTGCAGCTTCTTGTCGTCCTCCAGGAAGACAAGGCCGTCCAGCACCGCGTCGGTGGTGGTGGTGAGCACCAATTGGACATCGCCGTCCCGGACGGCCTGCTTGGACTGGGGAGTGCCGACGCCCTTGGGATCGATGCCGGTGACATCGATGCCGTAGGTCTTCTTCAGACCCGGTGCGCAGAACGGCCGGACCTCGCACTCGTCGCCCGCCGCGATCTTGACCTTCAGCTTCGACTTTCCAAGATCGGAAAGCGTCTTGAGGCTGTTCTTCTCGGCGAATTCCTCGCTCACCGCGAACGCGTTCTGATCGACGGCCTCCCCGGCCGGGAGCACCTTCAGCCCGCGCGGCTCGGCGAGCGCGGTGAGCGCGGCCACGGTCTTGTCCGCGTCGCTGGAGGCGACGGGCTTCTCCTCGGGGGCCTTCGGGCCGTTCACCTTCGCGTTGAGGAATTCGGCGATCGTGGCGGCGTATTCGGGGACGACGTCGATCTCGCCCTTCTCCAGCGAGGGCTCGTACAGCTCACGGTTCTTCACCGAGGTGATGGAGGTGCTGTATCCGGCGTCGGCCAGGATCCGCGCGTACAGCTCGGCCAGCACCTTGGACTCGGTGAACGAGGCCGAGCCGATCACCAGCGAGCCCTTGTCGCCGGAGCCCTGGCCGCCGCCCTTCGACTTCTCCAGGGTGTCGCCGCCGCCGCACGCGGCGAGCGAACCCGTCAGGGCCGCCACGGCCAGGGCCGCTCCCGCGATACGAGAGGTCTTGCGCATCAGGTTCTCCGTCCAGAGGTCCGCGAGGGGACATACGGCCCGCGGGGGCCGCGGGTCCCGCGAGGGGTTCGCAAAGTCATACAGATGCCCGGGCCGGGCGGGGCGAAACGGACTTGCGGCGCGGGTCGATCAGCCGGTCGGCGAGGATCAGCACGCCCTCCACCAGCAGCGCCAGCAGCGCCGCGAGCAGCGCCCCGGCCACCACCTGCGCGGTGTCGAAGGTGTTGAAGCCGGCGGTGATGATCCGGCCGAGCCCGCCCTGACCGACCATCGAGGCGATGGTGGCCGTGGCGACGACCTGCACGGCGGCCGAGCGCAGCCCGGTCATCAGCAGCGGATAGGCCAGCGGCAGCTCGACCCGGAGGAAGACCTGCCACCCCGACATCCCCATCCCCCGCGCGGCCTCCACCACCGCCCGGTCCACCTCCCGCATCCCGACATGGGCGTTGGTCAGCAGGGGCGGCACCGCGAAGAGCACCAGGGCGATGATGGTCGGCGCGTATCCGGCGCTGCGGAGCGGGGTGAGCATGAAGAGGGCGAGGACCGCGAAGACGGGGATCGCCCGGCCGGCGTTGGAGATGTTGACGGCGAGCGCGCCGCCCCTGCCGATGTGCCCGAGCCAGAGCGCGAGCGGCAGGGCGATCGCGCAGGCCAGCAGCAGCGCCGTGCCGCTGACGTACACATGCTCGCCGAGGCGGTGCCACGCACCGCCCTCCCCGGACCAGTTGGACCCCGTGGTGAGCCAGGTCCACGCGTCGGGCAGCACCCCCATCAGACACTCCCCCCGGCCTTGGGTATGCGCGTCCAGGGCGTCAGCAGCCGCTGCACACCGAGCAGCAGCAGATCCGCCGCGGCGGCCAGCAGCACACAGAGCACGGACGCGGTCAGCACCTGGGCCTTGAACGTGGTCTGCACCCCGTCGTCGATGAGATTGCCGAGCCCGCCCTTGCCGATCAGCGCGCCCACGGTCGTCAGCGCGATCGTGGAGACGGTGGCGATCCGCAGACCGGCCATCAGCGCGGGCAGCGCGAGCGGCAGCTCGACCTCCCAGAGCAGCCGGGCCGGTCCGTACCCCATGCCGCGGGCGGCCTCGCGGGCCTCGGCGGGCACGGCGTCGAGCCCGGCCATGATGTTCCGCACGAGAATGGTGAGCGAATAGAGCACGAGGCCGGTGACGACCAGCGCCGCCGAGAGCCCGAAGACGGGCAGCAGCAGCGAGAACATCGCCAGCGAGGGAATGGTGTAGAGCAAGGTCGTCAGCCCCAGGACCGGACCGGCGAAGGCGGGCCTGGACCGGGCGAGAAGGGCCAGCGGGAATGCGACCGCGAGACCGATCAGAACCGATGCCGCCGTGATCCAGACATGCTCGATCGTCGCATCCGTCAACTCCTGACCGCGGGTGCGCAGATACTCCCCGCAGATCCAGTCATTGGCCGTCAGACAGCTCTGCGCGGCCAGTCGCGTACTCATGATTCCCCACCTCCCCACCCATGCCGAACGTATGACTGAAGACCTTAACCTTGGCCACTGACAATCGCCGAAGGACGGCGTACGCCGGCAACACGGCCTTCACACAACACACGCCACGAGGGGGAGCCATGATCCGTTTCGAGAATGTCACCAAGCGATATCCGGACGGGACGACGGCCGTCGACGATCTGTCGTTCGAGGTGGCCGAAGGCGAACTGGTCACACTGGTCGGACCGTCCGGCTGCGGCAAGACCACCACGATGAAGATGGTCAACCGGCTGATCGAGCCGACCGAGGGCCGGATATTCCTCGACGGGGACGACGTCTCCGCCGTCGACCCGGTCCGGCTGCGCCGCCGGATCGGCTATGTCATCCAGCAGGTCGGGCTCTTCCCGCACAAGACGGTCCTGGAGAACACCGCGACCGTCCCCCATCTGCTGGGCTGGCGGCGGGCGAAGGCGCGGGACCGCGCCGCCGAGCTGCTCGATCTCGTCGGGCTCGACCCCTCGGTGTACGGCGACCGCTATCCCGAGCAGCTCTCCGGCGGCCAGCGCCAGCGGGTCGGCGTGGCCCGCGCGCTCGCGGCGGACCCGCCCGTACTGCTGATGGACGAGCCGTTCGGCGCGGTCGACCCGGTGGTGCGCGAGCATCTCCAGAACGAGTTCCTCCGGCTCCAGTCCCAGGTGCGCAAGACGATTCTCTTCGTCACCCACGACATCGAGGAGGCGGTCCGCCTCGGTGACCGGATCGCCGTGTACGGGGCCGGCCGGATCGAGCAGTTCGGCCCGCCGGCGGCCGTGCTCGGCACTCCGGCGACGCCCTATGTGGCCGATTTCGTCGGTGCGGACCGCGGGCTCAAGCGGCTCTCGGTGACGCCCATCGAGGTCGGTGACCTGGAGCAGCCGCCCGTGGTGCGGCTGGACGATCCGCTCCCTGGGGAGCTGGGCGCGCGCTGGGCCGTCGTGCTGGACGGCGCGGGCGATCTGCACGGCTGGATCTCCGCCGAGCAGGCGCGCGCCGGCGGCACGGTGCGCGAGCACGCCCGCCGGATGGACGCCTGGCTGCCGCTGGGGGCCTCGCTCAAGCAGGCCTTCTCCACCATGCTCCAGCACGACGCGGGCTGGATCGCGGTGATCGACAAGGCGGAGACCGGCCGCTTCCTGGGGGTGCTGACGCCGGCGCGACTGCACGAGGCGCTGCGGCGCTCCATCGACGCGGACGCCCAGGACATCCCGCGCGCGGAGGTCGACCTGGAGTCGATCGCCACGCTGGCCGAAGCCAAGGCCGAGGCCGAGGCCAAGGCCAAGGCCAGGACCGGGACCGACGCCGGCACCAGCACCAGCACCAGCACCAGCACCAGCACTGAATCCCGTATCGGAAACGGAACCGGAACAACCACCGCCGCCGGAACCGGAACCGGACCCGGAAGCGGAACCGGAGACGAGCCCGCCGCCGCGACGGACCCGGCCCCCGGCGACGCCCCGCACGCCACCCCCCGCGACGACCCGCGCGACACCCCGCCCGAAACCCCCCTCACGAAGCCCTGAGCCGCCCGCTCATCCACTCCAGCGCGGGCGGAACCTCCCGCGCCCAGGTGTTGAAGTTGTGCCCCCCGCTGTCGAGGATGATCGAGGAGACCCGGGCGGGCGGCCGCACCTTCTCGATGAACCGCCGGGTCGCCGGGAGGTTGTCCTCCCCCTTCAGGGAGCTGGTCACCAGGAACGACGTCCGACCCTGCGGCCGGTGGTCCAGGCTCCACAGCAGGTCGGCGCGGTCGCGCAGGCTCTGATCGCCCTGGAAGAGATCACCGGTCGTGGGGTCCTCGGCCGCCCGGTAGTACGCGGAGAGGCCGGCGCCCGCCGCGTACCGCTGCGGGTGGTGCATGGCGATCTTCAGCGCGCAGTAGCCGCCCGTCGAGACGCCGATGACGCCCCAGCCCGCGGGCGCGGTCCCCACCCGATAGCTCCGGGATACCGCCGCCGGCAGATCCTCGCCGAGGAATGTCTCCGCCTGCGGACCGCCCGGGATGTCCACGCATTCGGTGTCCCTGGGCGGCGCGACGGTCGAGCGCAGCATGATCAGGACCATCGGCTGCATGACGCCCTGGCGCGCCTTCCGGAATGCCGTCTGCGGATACTTCTGCCCCTTGATCAGATTCTCCGCGGTCCCCGGATAGCCGGTCAGCGCGACCACCGCCGGAAAGGATCTCTCCCGGTGCCTCGGCTGAAAGTACTCGGGCGGCAGATAGACATAGGCCGGACTGTCGATCCCCGACTTCTCGCCGGAGATCACCACCTTGTGGATCTGCCCGCCCCGGTCCGGCCGCGAGCCGCCCTCCACCGGGGCCATCCGCCGCTCGATCAGCTTGATCCGCTTCGCCCCGGCCGAATGATCGACCACCACGCCGAGCCGCTGTTCCCGTCCGAAGAGGTCGGACCAGGATCCGTAGAAGAGAAAGGCGTTGTTCGCCGCGAGCCCCACGACGGTGAAGAGGGCGAGCTGGGTCGCCAGCAGCAGGCCGATTCTCCCGGCGATCGCGCGCCAGGTGCGGCCGGCCAGTCCCGGCCAGCACCAAATGGTCGCCGCGAAGAGCCCAACAGCCGCCACCACGGCTCCGGCGAAGACATAGCCACTGGTCAGACCCATGATCCTGGCAAACTCCCCTTCTCAAGATTTCCCGCGCCCGAGTAAACCCGCTTCCTGGAAGTCCCGTCCTAGGTAACGCAACTCGTCCGGTGCTGCCTGACAACGGCCCATGGGCGCACGATCTCGTCCAGGTCATGGGAAGCGATGTCTGTAACGGTAGATGGGGACAAAAAGGAATCGGTTCCGGGTCGTCCGGGACGGGCGGAACAGGTCCGCCGGGTGCTGCGCGGCCCCCGCCCGGAGCGGATTCCCCCGCTGGCCGCCGCCGTCTGCGCCCTCGCCGGCCTGATCGGCGTCGCCGCCGGGCTCTCCCCCGCCTTCCGGCACGGCCGGGCGCACGCGCCGGCCGAAGTCCTCCCGGGCGCGACCGGCTCCCCGGCCCCCGCGCTCGCGCTCGGCTCGGGCGTCCTGCTGCTCCTGCTCGCCCACGGGCTGGGCCGGCGCAAGCGGCGGGCCTGGCGGGCCGCGGCGGCGCTGCTGCCCCTCGGGGCCGCCGGGCAGTTCGCGTACCGGCAGTCGGCGCTCGGCGTGGTCCTCTCGCTGGCCGTCCTGGCGCTGCTCGTCGTCCATCGGCGGGAGTTCTCCGCGCGCTCCGATCCGCGCGGCCGGCGGACCGCGCCCCTGGCCCTCCTCCTGATGGGGGCGGGCTCGCTCGGCCTCGGCCTGCTCCTCGTCGGCGCGCACTCCGGCCAGGCGCTCGGCGACCCCACGGGTGCCGACCTGCTGCGGCACACGGCGTACGGGCTCCTCGGCGTCGAGGGCCCCGTCGAGTACGCCGGGGACGTCTCCTGGACCGTCGGACACCCGCTGGGCGCGCTGGGCCTGCTCACCGCCGTCGTCACCGTCCATCTCGCGCTGCGGCCCGAGCGCCCGGACGCGCGGCTCTCCGAGGACGACGAGCTGCGGCTGCGCGATCTGCTGGCCCGGCACGGCGACCGGGACTCGCTCGGCCACTTCGCGCTCCGCCGCGACAAGAGCGCGGTCTTCTCGCCCAGCGGCAAGGCGGCGGTCTGCTACCGGGTGGTGTCCGGGGTGATGCTCGCGAGCGGCGACCCGGTCGGCGACGTCGAGGCCTGGCCCGGCGCGATCGAACGCTTCATGGCGACCGCGCGGGAGCGCTCCTGGACCCCGGCCGTGATGGGCTGCTCCCGGACCGGGGCCGAGGTCTGGACCCGGGAGGCCGGTCTCGACGCGCTCGAACTGGGCGACGAGGCGGTGGTCGACGTCGCGGACTTCTCGCTCTCCGGGCGGGCGATGCGCAATGTGCGCCAGATGGTGAACCGGATCGAGCGGAGCGGCTACACCACCCGGGTGCGCCGCGCCCACGACGTCCCCGACGACGAGCTGGCCGCGATCCGGCGGGCCGCCGACGAGTGGCGGGGCACCGACACCGAGCGCGGCTTCTCCATGGCGCTGGGGCGGATCGGCGACCCGGCGGACGGGGACGCGGTGATCGCCACCGCGCACCGGGCCGCCCCGGCCTCCCCGCACGCGGACGCATCGCCCCGCGGAGGCGCATCCCCGCACCCGGACGCCCCGCCCCGCGCGGACGCCTCCCCGCACCCGGACGCATCGCCCCACGGCGACCTGAAGGCGATCATCCACTTCGTCCCCTGGGGTACGGACGGCATGTCCCTGGAGCTGATGCGGCGCGACCGCTCGGCCGACCCCGGCATGAACGAGCTGCTGATCGTCGCGGCCCTCCGCGCGGCGCCCGGTCTGAAGGTCGGACGGGTCTCGCTGAACTTCGCCATGTTCCGCGCGGCGCTCGCCCGCGGCGAGCGGATCGGCGCGGGCCCCGTGCTCCGGCTGTGGCGCGGCACGCTGATCTTTCTCTCGCGCTGGTTCCAGATCGAGTCGCTGTACAAATTCAACGCCAAGTTCCGGCCACGGTGGGAGCCGCGGTTCGTGGTCTTCCGCAAGGCCCGCGATCTGCCGAGGATCGGCTTCGCCGCGATGCGGGCGGAAGGTTTCGTCACACTGCCCTCGCCCCGTCCGCTCCCCGGCCGCCGCGCCCCGCGCCCGCGCCGCCCGGACGCCCGCGTCGGGCCGTACGCCGAGGAGGGCGCGCCGCCGGCGGTGCGTCCGGCCCGGGGACCCGAGCCCGGCGGGATCCGCGGCACACCCCCTAGGCTGAGCATATGAGTACGTTGAGCGGGTTGCCGGAATGGGATCGCTGCGCGGTCATGGGGGTCGTCAACGTCACGCCCGACTCCTTCTCGGACGGCGGTCGCTGGTTCGACACCACCGCCGCGGTCAAACGCGGCCTGGACCTCGTCGCCGACGGGGCCGACCTGATCGACGTCGGCGGCGAGTCCACCAGGCCCGGAGCCAGCCGGGTGGACGAGGAGGAGGAGCTGCGCCGGGTCGTCCCCGTCGTGCGCGGCCTCGCCGCCGAGGGCGTCACCGTCTCCGTCGACACCATGCGCGCCTCCGTCGCCGACCGCGCGGTCGCGGCCGGCGCGGCCCTGGTCAACGACGTCAGCGGCGGACTCGCCGACCCGGCCATGATCCCCGCCGTCGCCTCCGCCGAGGTCCCCTTCGTGGTGATGCACTGGCGCGGCTTCAGCGAGGACATGAACAGCAGGGCCGTGTACGAGGACGTCGTCGCCGAGGTCATCGGCGAGCTGCGCACCCGGATGGACGCGGTCGTCGCCGGCGGCGTCGCGCCGGAGCGGATCGTCGTCGACCCGGGTCTCGGCTTCGCCAAGGACGCCGGTCACGATCTCTCCCTGGTCGCCCACATCCGCGACTTCGCCGTGCTCGGCCGCCCGCTGCTCGTCGCCGCGTCCCGCAAGCGGTTCCTCGGGCACGTCCTCGCCCAGGACGCCGAGAACGGCGCGCCGCCGCGCGCCCGGGAGCGGGACGCGGCCACGGCCGCCGTCTCCGCGATCGCGGCGCACGAGGGCGCGTGGGCCGTCCGGGTGCACGAGGTGCGGGCCACCGCCGACGCCGTGCGGATCGCGCACGCGGTCGAGGCCGCCCGGTGAGCCGTACCGACATCGAGCAGGTGGAGGACGCCAACACCACGTTCTACGAGACGATGGAGCGGGGCGACTTCGACGCGCTCCAGGCCCTCTGGCTGGACGACGACATCTCCTGCATCCACCCCGGCTGGCCGGTGCTCTCCGGCCGGGGCGAGGTGCTGCGCTCGTACGCCCTGATCATGGCGAACACCGAGTACATCCAGTTCTTCCTGACCGATGTGAAGGTGAGCCTGGTCGGGAACACCGCGCTGGTGACCTGTACGGAGAACATCCTCAGCGGCGGCCCCGCCGAGGAGAGCGGCGAGCTGGGGCCCCTGGTGGGGCAGCTGGTGGTCGCCACGAATGTGTTCCGCCGAACGTCCCAGGGGTGGAAGATCTGGTCGCACCACGGGTCCCCGGTGCTGACCGAGACCGCTGGCGACGAGGCTCCGGACGAGGAGTCCGGGGCGTAGGGCCCGCCGGGCCTGGGGACGGGCCCGCCTCGGGCCCGGGCCTCCCGGCGGGCCGGAAACGGACCGCCGGAGCGGCCCCGGGTTTGCCGCCCCCGACCGGGGGCAGAGGCCGATCCCGGACCGCCGCGGATCCGATCACCGGCCCCGCGGGCGGATGGTGTCGGTGCCCGCAGGTAGATTCGAATGGGCACACGGGCCGTGAATCTCCGGATGTGTGGCCCGTATGCCCGTATGACCTACGAGAGCAGGAGTGATTCGCGTGGATCGTGTCGCGCTGCGCGGCCTCAAGGCCCGCGGGCACCATGGCGTCTTCCCCCGGGAGCGCGAAGAGGGCCAGACCTTCATCGTGGACCTGGTGCTCAGCCTCGACACCCGCCCCGCCGCGGCCGACGACGACCTGGCGAAGACCGTGCACTACGGAGTGGTGGCGGAGGAGGTCGTCGCGGTCGTCGAGGGCGAGCCCGTCGATCTGATCGAGACCCTGGCGGAGCGGATCGCCCGGACATGCCTCAAGCACGACGGCGTCGAGGAGGTCGAGGTGGTGGTGCACAAGCCGGACGCGCCGATCACCGTGCCTTTCGACGACGTGACCATCACGATCACCCGGAGCCGAGTATGAGCGACCCCACGGTGCAGCCCGTGCCCGCGTCCGTGGTCGAGCAGGTGGACGCCGCGGACATCACCCTGTCCAACCCGCGGCGCGCCGTGATCTCCCTCGGCTCGAACCTGGGGAATCGCCTGGAGACCCTCCAGGGGGCCGTCGACGCCCTGGAGGACACGCCCGGGGTCCGGGTGAAGGCGGTCTCCCCGGTGTACGAGACGGAGCCCTGGGGCGTCGAGCCCGGCTCCCAGCCCTCGTACTTCAACGCGGTGGTGCTGCTGAAGACCACCCTGCCGCCCGATTCCCTGCTGGAGCGGGGCCAGGCCATCGAGGAGGCGTACGACCGGGTGCGCGACGAGCGCTGGGGTCCGCGCACGATCGATGTGGACATCGTGGCGTACGCGGAGATCGTCTCCGACGATCCGGTGCTCACCCTGCCCCACCCCCGGGCGCACGAGCGCGCCTTCGTCCTCGCCCCGTGGCACGACGTGGACGCGGCCGCCGAGGTGCCGGGGCGCGGTCCGGTGGCGGAGCTGCTGGCGGCGGTCGGCCGCGAGGGAGTGCTCCCCCGGCCCGATCTGGAACTCCGTCTGCCGGAGTAGTCGTTAGGCTCTTGGTTGGCACTGTGCTGTGACGGAAGGGCGGCTCTCTCGGTGAAGCAACTACGGGTCGGTGTGCTGGCCGGTCTCTTCGCCGGGGCCGGGCTGCTGTCGTGGGCCGGCGCCCGGCTGTGGGAGTCGTTCGGCTCGCTGCCGAGCGTGCCGCTGGCCGCGCCGATCGTGCTGGCGGTGATCGCGGCCGTGCTGCTGGCGACGGCCCTGTCCCTGCGGACCCGGCTGAAGGCCCAGCGGGAGCGCCGTCCGGGCGCGAAGGGCGTGGAGCCGCTGATGGCGGCGCGGGCCGTGGTCTTCGGCCAGGCGAGCGCGCTGGTGGCGGCCCTGGTGAGCGGGATGTACGGCGGGGTCGGGGTGTTTCTGCTCGGCTCGCTGGACGTCCCCGCGCGCCGGGAGCAGGCGATCCTGGCCGGGTTCTCGGTGCTGGCCGCGGCGGCGGTCATCGCCGCCGCGTTCTTCCTGGAGCGGGTCTGCCGCCTCCCCGAGGACACCGACACCCCCCATGGGAACGGCACCGGCACCGCCCACGCCTGACCGCCCCGCCGCGACGGCGCGGAAGCACACCTACGACAACGCGGTGAGCCCCGTCCGGCCGGACGGGGCTCACCGCGTTGTCGCCGGTCGCCCGGGGCGGCCCGCGCCCCTTCGGCGGCGGATCAGCGGGCCATGATCAGGCTCATCGCCTCATTGCGGGTGGCCGCCTGGCGGAGCTGGCCGCGGACCGCGGAGGTGATGGTCTTGGCGCCCGGCTTCCGCACCCCGCGCATGGTCATGCACATGTGCTCGCACTCGACCACGACGATCACTCCGCGCGGCTCCAGGATCTCCATCAGCGAGTCGGCTATCTGGGTCGTCAGCCGCTCCTGCACCTGCGGCCGGCGGGCGAAGACATCGACCAGACGGGCCAGCTTGGACAGGCCCGTGATCTTCCCGTCGGAGGACGGGATGTAGCCGACGTGGGCCACCCCGACGAAGGGGACGAGATGGTGCTCGCAGGAGCTCATCACCTCGATGTCCTTCACCAGGACCATCTCGTCGTGCCCGAGGTCGAACGTCGTCGTCAGCACATCCTCGGGCCGCTGCCAGAGCCCGGCGAATATCTCCTTGTAGGCCCGGGCCACCCGCCCCGGGGTCTCCCTCAGCCCTTCGCGGTCCGGGTCCTCCCCGACCGCGATGAGGAGTTCCCGCACGGCGTTCTCGGCCCGCTTCTCGTCGAAATCACCGATCATGCCTTCGCCGTCCAGCGTCACCGGGTCGGTCATCTGCGCTCGCTCCTCTTGCTCTGGGCCGCGGTCATACGAATGCCGCGTCCCCCCAGGCTAAAACCTGGGGGGACGCGGCATTCATTCCGGGACCGTGAGATCGGCGACCCCGCTGAGGGCCGTCAGCTCTCCGGACGCTCCTCCGGGACCGACTCGATCGCCGGGGCCGAGTCCGCCGGGGCGGAGGCGACCGCACCCGCGGCGCCGTTGGTCAGCGCCAGCTCCTTCGGCGAGAGCACCGGAGGACGGGTGGAGGGCGTACGCCGCGAGGAACCGGTCCACGCCGGACGGGCCGGACGCTTCACGATCGGGGCGAAGACCTCCGCGATCTGCTCCTTGCCCAGCGTCTCCTTCTCCAGCAGCTCGAGAACGAGATTGTCGAGCACGTCGCGGTTCTCGACCAGGATCTCCCAGGCCTCGTTGTGCGCGGTCTCGATCAGCTTCTTGACCTCTTCGTCCACCAGCGCCGCGACCTCTTCCGAGTAATCGCGCTGGTGCGCCATCTCCCGGCCGAGGAACGGTTCGGTGTTGTCGCCGCCGAACTTGATCGCGCCGAGACGCTCGGTCATGCCGTACTGCGTGACCATCGCGCGGGCCGTGGTGGTGGCCTTCTCGATGTCATTGGCCGCGCCCGTGGTCGGGTCGTGGAAGACCAGCTCCTCGGCCGCGCGCCCGCCCAGCATGTAGGCGAGCTGGTCGAGCATCTCGTTCCGCGTGGTCGAGTACTTGTCCTCGTCGGGGAGGACCATCGTGTAACCGAGGGCCCGGCCGCGGGAGAGGATAGTGATCTTGTGGACCGGGTCGGAGTTCGGCAGCGCCGCCGCGACCAGGGCGTGTCCGCCCTCGTGGTACGCGGTGATCTTCTTCTCCTTGTCCGACATGATCCGGGTCCGCTTCTGCGGTCCCGCGACCACCCGGTCGATCGCCTCGTCCAGCGAGTGATTGTCGATCAGCTTCTTGTCGCTGCGCGCGGTGAGGAGCGCGGCTTCGTTCAGCACATTCGACAGATCCGCTCCGGTGAAGCCCGGAGTACGCCGTGCGACGGCCCCCAGGTCGACGTCCGGGGCGACCGGCTTGCCCTTCTGGTGAACCTTGAGGATCTCCAGACGGCCCTGCATGTCCGGGCGGTCGACCGCGATCTGCCGGTCGAAACGGCCCGGGCGCAGCAGCGCCGGGTCGAGGATGTCGGGCCGGTTGGTGGCGGCGATCAGGATGACGCCGCCCTTGACGTCGAAGCCGTCCATCTCGACCAGCAGCTGGTTCAGCGTCTGCTCGCGCTCGTCGTGACCGCCGCCGAGGCCCGCGCCCCGGTGCCGGCCGACGGCGTCGATCTCGTCGACGAAGACGATCGCCGGGGCGTTCGCCTTGGCCTGCTCGAAGAGGTCGCGCACCCGGGAGGCGCCGACGCCGACGAACATCTCCACGAAGTCGGAGCCGGAGATCGAGTAGAACGGAACGCCCGCCTCGCCGGCGACGGCGCGCGCCAGCAGCGTCTTGCCGGTGCCGGGCGGGCCGTACAGCAGCACACCCTTGGGGATCTTGGCGCCGACGGCCTGGAACTTCGCCGGCTCCTGGAGGAACTCCTTGATCTCGTGGAGCTCCTCGACCGCCTCGTCGGACCCCGCCACATCGGCGAAGGTCGTCTTGGGGGTGTCCTTGGTGATGAGCTTGGCCTTGGACTTCCCGAAGTTCATCACTCGGGAGCCGCCGCCCTGCATCTGATTCATCAGAAACAGGAAGACCAGCACGATCAGTACGAAGGGCAGCAGGGAGAGCAGCACCGAGATGAACGGGCTCTGCTTGGAGGGCGAGACGGTGTATCCCTTGGAGATGTCACCGGCCTCGTACTTGGCCTGGAGCTTGTCGGCGAGGGCGGAGCCCTGGGTGCCGATGTAGCTGGCCTGGATCTTGCCGCTGCCCTTGACCTTGTGGTCGCCCTTGAGGTCGACCTTGATGATCTGTTCGTCGCCGGTGGTGAGCTTGACCGAGTCGACCTGGTTCTTGTCGATCGCCTGGACGACCTGGCCGGTGTCCACTGTCTTGTAGCCGCCCGACGAGCCGACGACCTGCATCAACACGACCACGGCGAGGACGGCCAGCACGATCCACATGACCGGCCCACGGAAGTATCGCTTCACGTCCATCCATACGGGGCGGTGTCGCCCCGTCCCTCCTGCCCGTAGGTAAATGCTGCTGTGAGAAAAGACTGTTCTTCGGACGGTACCCCAGCATCGCTGCCGTGACCGCACGCCGAGGACGGCAAACCCGTCCTCCCACGGTCCAACGGCGAATCGGGGGGCTTGGTTCCCGGACCGGGCCGGGGAGCCCGATCAGCCGCCGTAGACGTGCGGGGCGAGGGTGCCGACGAAGGGCAGGTTGCGGTACTTCTCCGCGTAGTCCAGCCCGTAGCCGACGACGAACTCGTTGGGGATGTCGAAGCCGACCCACTTCACGTCGAGCGCGACCTTGGCCGCGTCCGGCTTGCGCAGCAGGGTGCAGACCTCGATCGAGGCGGGCTCGCGCGAGCCCAGGTTGGACAGCAGCCACGAGAGCGTGAGCCCCGAGTCGATGATGTCCTCCACGATCAGGACGTGCCGGCCCTTGATGTCGGTGTCCAGGTCCTTGAGGATCCGCACCACGCCGGAGGACTGGGTGCCCGCCCCGTAGGACGACACCGCCATCCAGTCCATGGTGACGGGGCTGGAGAGGGCACGGGCGAGATCCGCCATCACCATCACCGCGCCCTTGAGGACACCGACGAGGAGCAGTTCCTTGCCCGCGTACTCCGCGTCGATCTTCGCGGCCAGCTCCGCCAGCTTCGCGTCGATCTCTTCCTTGGTGATGAGCACCGACTGGAGGTCGGTGCCCATGTCCTTCTCGTTCACGCGGTCGCTTTCTCTCTCGCCGGGGTCCGGTACGCCTCCCCGGTCCGGCGGACATCGCCGGTGCCCGGGGGCCGGGGTCCGGGGGCCCGTCAGGGGCTCCCGGGTGACCTCAGCCGCCGTGCTCGTGCCGCGGCTGCGTCAGCCTTGCCGGATGACAAGTCTGCCACTCTGCCGACGCGCCTCGACGCGGCCGGGCAGATTGATGGTCCCCTGGCCCCGCCAGCCGGTGATCAGGCGGTCGACTTCCTCGACATGACGGGCGAACAGGGAGCCGGCGGGGGCCCCGGCGTCGATCACCGCCCGGCGCAGCACCCGGCGGCGGACGGCGGGGGGCAGCGCGTAGAGCTTGGCGCACTCCAGCTGTCCGCTCTCGTCGCGTACGGAGGAGTCCGCGTCGGCGGCCCAGGTGTCCAGGGCGTCGGCGTCGTCGCGGGAGAGCTGGGCGGTGCGGGCGAGGGCTTCGACCACGCCTTTGCCGAGGGCCTTCTCCAGGGCGGGCAGCCCCTCGTGGCGCAGCCGGGAGCGGGTGTAGGCCGGGTCGGCGTTGTGCGGGTCGTCCCAGACGGGCAGGGACTGGACCATGCACGCCTTGCGGACGGTCTGCCGGTCGAGCTGGAGGAAGGGCCGTCGGTAGCGGTCGTGCCGTCCGGAGACGGCGGCCATCCCGGAGAGCGAGCGGATCCCGGAGCCGCGCGCGAGCCCGAGCAGGACGGTCTCCGCCTGGTCGTCGCGGGTGTGGCCGAGCAGCACGGCGACGGCTCCGGAGCGCTCCGCGGCGGCGTCGAGGGCGGCGTAGCGGGCGTCGCGGGCGGCGGCCTCGGGTCCGCCCTCGCGGCCGACGCGGACGGTGATGGCCTCGACGGGGGCGAGCCCCATCGCGGTGAGGCGGTCGGCGACGTCGGCGGCGCGGAGGTCGGAGCCGCACTGGAGGCCGTGGTCGACGGTGATGCCGCCGGCCCGGACGGAGAGTTTGCGGGCCTCGAAGGCGAGGGCGGAGGCGAGGGCCATGGAGTCGGCCCCTCCGGAACAGGCCACCAGCACCAGGGGGGAGGGGGCGGTGGAGCCGGCGGCGGCCGCCGCGGCGCAGGCGGGGGTGGCCGTCTGCCGCAGCCGGGCGACCCGGTCGGCGGTCGGGGCCGTCGCGGCCCGGTCGGGGCGGGGGGTGTACTCGGTCAGGATGTCGTGGAGTACGCGGCGGACCGCCAGGCGTATCGCCGCGACCGCAGGATGGGGACCCATGTCCGGTGCCCTTCGTGAAGAGGTTGGGGGGAGCCTCGGTTCGGAGTCGGAGCAGAGGTTCAGTCGGCGTTCGGTGAGTGACTGAACCGATGATTCAGTCACGGAGAGTGCGTTGATGGTGACAGAACCGAGCCGTTCTCCGAGCATCGCACGCCTGCCTACGGCCCCAGGGTCCCTCGGACGGGTGATGCTGTGCCCCCGAGGGGGCGTCCCCGGGCCCTCCCGGGGGCATCTGTCCGTATCGTGCTCACGGACCCGCTCCGCGGTGCGCCCGCCGCGCCCGCGGACCGGGTCAGCTGTGCACCCGGGCGATCCAGTCCGCGGGCTTGGCGATCTCCGCCTTGGTCGGAAGGGTGTTGGGGGAGGTCCAGACCCGGTTGAAGCCGTCCATGCCGACCTCTTCCACCACGGCGCGCACGAACCGCTCGCCGTCGCGGTACTGCCGCAGCTTGGCGTCGAGCCCGAGGAGCTTGCGCAGCGCGAGGTCCAGCCGGCTCGCCCCGCGGGCCCTGCGCTGCTGGAACTTCTCGCGGATCTCGGCGACGGAGGGGACCACGTCGGGTCCCACGCCGTCCATCACGAAGTCGGCGTGGCCCTCCAGGAGGGACATCACGGCGGTCAGCCGGCCGAGGATCTCGCGCTGGGCGGGGGTCTGGACCAGCTCGACGATGGAGCGGCCGCTCTCGTCCTCCTCGCCCTCCGGGCGGGCCCCGGCGAGCGACTGGGCGGCCTCGCGCAGCCGCTCCAGGACGGTCATCGGGTCGACGTCGGTCTCGCCGAGGAATGACTGGATCTCGCCCTGGAGGTGGTCGCGGAGCCAGGGCACCCCGGTGAACTGGGTGCGGTGGGTCTCCTCGTGCAGACAGACCCAGAGGCGGAAGTCGTGCGGGTCGACCTCCAGCTCGCGCTCCACATGGACGATGTTGGGCGCGACCAGCAGCAGCCGTCCGCCGCCGTCGGCGCCCGCGGGCAGCTCGCGGGTGGCGGGGGCGAAGGTCTCGTACTGTCCGAGGACCCGGGAGGCGAGGAAGGAGAGCAGCATGCCCAGCTCGACGCCGGTGACCTTGCCGCCGACGGCGCCGAGCACCGCGCCGGTGGGTCCGCCGTTGCGGCGCTCCTGCATCTTCTCCAGGAGCGGCTTGAGCAGCTCGCGGAAGCCGGCCACATTGGCCTTGACCCAGCCCGCCCGGTCCACGACCAGTACGGGGGTGTCCTCGGGCTCGTGACCCTCGGGGATCATGCGGGTGAAGGCGCGTACGTGCTCCTCGGACGACTTCGCGTGCCGTCGCAGCTCGGCGACGACCGCGCGCGCCTCGTCCTTGCTCACCTCGGGTCCCGGCCGCACGAGGCGGGTCGCGGTCGCCACCGCGAGATTCCAGTCCACCATCTCGGCACCACGGATGCTCGTCATGCGTCAACCGTACGTGGTGGTCCGGTGTGACGGTGAGGTGTTGGGTTCCGCAGGTCCGGCCGCCGGGCCCGCGGCCGGCCCGGGTCGGTCCGCCGGTCGGAGCCCGGCCGGCGGGGGCGCGGCCGTCGGTCCGGTCTACGAGACCAGCGCGGCCGCCAGTCTGTCGAGCGCGTCCTGGGCCTCGTCGCGCCCGTCGGTCTCGCCCGCCAGGAAGGCGAAGGCGAGCAGTCGGCCGTCGGGGGCAACCACCGTGCCGGAGAGCGCGTTCACTCCGGTCAGGGTGCCGGTCTTGGCGCGGATCAGCCCGGCGCCGGGGGCGGTGTCCTCGTAGCGGCCGCGCAGGGTGCCGCTGAAGCCCGCGACCGGGAGGCCGGTCAGGACCGGGCGCAGCTCCGGGCGGCCGGGGTCGGCCGAGCGGGCCAGCAGGGCGGTGAGCAGCCGGGCGGAGACCCGGCCCTTGCGGTCGAGTCCGCTGCCGTCGGCGAACCGCGCGCCGGCCAGGGGGAGCCCGAGCTGGGAGAGCTGCTCGCGCACGGCCCGTCCGGCGCCGGCGAAGCTCGCCTTCTCGCCGAGGGCGACGGCGGTCTGCCGGGCGAGCGCCTCGGCGAGATCGTTGTCGCTGTCGGTCAGCATCCGCTCGGCCAGGGTGGAGAGCGGGGCGGAGGAGACCTTGGCCAGCTCGCGGGAGCCGGCCGCGGGTCTGCCGGGGGCGGGCGACGCGGTGACCTTCACGCCGCGCCGGTCGAGCAGCCGGGCGAAGGCCCGGGCCGCCTCGCCCGCGGGGTCGTGGCTGCGCTCGGCGTATCCGGTGGACTCGGGGTCGGTCCGGCCCTGGTCGACCATGAGCGCGGTGACGGGGGCGAGGTTGCCGTTCATCCCGATGGGGTGCAGCGGATTGCCCTCGTAGAGGGAGGTGTCGTAGGCCAGTCGTACGGAGGCGATCCCCCGCTCGTCCAGGGCGCGGGCGGTGCGGTCGGCGAGGGCCCGCAGTCCGGCGCGGTCGAGGCTGGCGTCGCCGCCGCCGACGAGGGTGAGCCGGGCGCCGGAGGCGACGACGGCGGTGGGGACGCGGTGGTCGGGTCCGAGCGCGGTCAGCGCGGCCGCGGCGGTGGCGATCTTGATGGTGGAGGCCGGGGTCATCGCCTTCGTTTCCCCCCGGCCGTACAGCGGGCGGCCGGTCGACACATCGATGACGGAGGCGGTGCGCAGCGGTCCGAGGCCGGGGTCGTCGAAGAGCGGTCCGAGTTCCTCGCCCAGCTCGCCGGGTTTGGCGTCGGCGGGTCCGGGGGCGGTGCGGGCGCCGAGCGGGCTGAGGACTCCGGGGGCGCTGGGGGCGGGCGCCGGGCGGCCGGGCGCGGCGTTCCGGGCGTCGAGGCCGTCCCCGGCGGCGGCCCAGTCGCGCTCGGCCCTGCGCTGTCCGGATTCCCAGGGTCCGGCGGCCACGACGGCCCCCGCGGCGACGGCCAGCCCCACCGCGGCGGCGCCCGCGGCGAGCTGCCACGTCCTGATCACCGGCACCTCGCACCAGCCCCTTTCGCGATCACACACCTGCGTGAGGGACACTTAATCACCAGAACTGCGTCTTGCCGTGTGCACGGCACCCCGGTCAGCACCCGGTCGGCACCAGCGACCATACGGCTGGGGGTCCGGGGAGCCTTTCCCGGAAGGGCACAGCACGACCGGATATTTGTGTTGATCATGGAGGAGCCACACGTGGAGTTCGACGTCACCATCGAGATCCCGAAGGGTTCGCGTAACAAGTACGAAGTGGACCACGAGACGGGTCGCATCCGTCTGGACCGTCGACTCTTCACCTCGACCAGCTACCCGGCCGACTACGGCTTCGTCGAGAACACCCTCGGCGAGGACGGCGACCCGCTGGACGCGCTGGTCATCCTGGACGAGCCGACCTTCCCCGGCTGCCTGATCAAGTGCCGGGCCATCGGCATGTTCCGGATGACGGACGAGGCGGGGGGAGACGACAAGCTGCTCTGCGTGCCGGCCTCCGACCCGCGCGTCGAGCACCTGCGGGACATCCACCACGTCTCGGAGTTCGACCGCCTGGAGATCCAGCACTTCTTCGAGGTCTACAAGGACCTGGAGCCCGGCAAGTCCGTCGAGGGCGCGAACTGGGTCGGCCGCACCGAGGCCGAGGCCGAGATCGAGGCCTCCTACAAGCGTCTGGAGGCGCAGGGCGGCGCCCACTGACGCCCTGGCAGCGACGCCGCCGCGGGCCGGACACCTCTGGGAGGTGTCCGGCCCGCGGTGCGTGGGGCAGAAGATCCCAAAGTCGTACGTCGGCATGGACACGCACATACTGAGCTGACACCGGCGACACGAGAGGGAGCGAGGGCAGCACGTGGTGGCGGAACCGGAGGTTCCGGAGGGTCGGGACCGCAAGGACCCGGAAAGCTCGAAGAACCCGGACGGCGCAGCGGGCGCGGAGGTTCAAAGGAGCCCGAGGGCGGCCATGGGGCCGGTGGGCACGCCCTCCCCCGAGGACCGCAAACCGCAGTCCGACGAGGCGCACAGCGCCTTCACCCCGCCTCCCGGGGTCGAGCCGCCGGAGCCGCCGGAGGAGGACCACCCGACGTCGGAGTTCAGCGTTCCGCCGGGGGCGGCGACCGCGGCCGAGACGCCGGCCGAGCAGGAAGGTTCCGCCTTCGCGACCCCGAGCACCTACAGCTTCCGCCACTCGCCGCCCGTCTTCACCCCCTCGCACGGGGTCCCGGCGGTCCGGCTCACCAAGGACGGGCCCTGGCAGGACCGGATGCGGGCCATGCTGCGGATGCCGGTGGGCGAGCGGCCGGTGCCGGAGACGGTGCAGAAGCAGGACGAGGCCGGTCCGGCCGTGCCCCGCGTGCTCGACCTCACCCTCCGGATCGGCGAACTGCTGCTCGCGGGCGGCGAGGGCGCGGAGGACGTCGAGGCGGCGATGTTCGCCATCTCGCGCTCGTACGGACTCGACCGCTGCGAGCCGACCGTCACCTTCACCCTGCTCTCCATCACCTACCAGCCGTCGCTGGTGGACGATCCCGTGACGGCGAACCGGACGGTGCGCCGCCGGGGCACCGACTACACCCGGCTGGCGGCGGTCTACCGACTGGTCCACGACATCAGCACCCAGGACGCCGAGGTCTCGCTGGAGGAGGCGTACCGCAGGCTGGCGGAGATCCGGCGCAATCGGCACCCCTACCCCGGCTGGGCGCTCACCGTGGCGGGCGGTCTGCTCGCCGGATCGGCCTCCGTGCTGGTCGGCGGTGATCTGCTGGTGTTCCTGGCGGCGGCGGTGAGCGCGATGCTCGGCGACCGGCTGGCCTGGCTCTTCGCGGGGCGCGGACTGCCGGAGTTCTACCAGTTCGTGGCCGCGGCCATGCCGCCGGCCGCGATGGGCGTGGCACTGATCCTCTCCCCGCTCGACGTCCGCGCCTCCGCGGTCATCACCGGTGGGCTGTTCGCCCTGATCCCGGGGCGGGCGCTGGTCGCGGGCGTCCAGGACGGTCTGACCGGCTTCTACATCACCGCCGCGGCCCGGCTGCTCGAAGTGGTGTATCTGATCGTCGGCATCGTCGTCGGCGTGCTGATCGTGCTCTATCTCGGCATCGCGCTGGGCGCGGCCCTCACCCCCGAGACCGCGCTGCAGGCGGTGGAGCGGCCGGCGGTGCAGCTGCTGGCCGCGATGGGGCTCTCGCTCTGCTTCGCGGTCCTGCTCCAGCAGGAGCGGGACACGGTCTGGCTGGTGACGCTGAACGGCGGGGTCGGCTGGGTGGTGTACGGGGTGCTCGCCAACACCTCGGACGTGCCGCCGGTCGCGGCGACGGCGGCGGCGGCCGGGCTGGTGGGTCTGTTCGGGCAGATGCTCTCGCGCTACCGGTTCGCCTCGGCGCTGCCGTACGTCACCGCCGCGATCGGGCCGCTGCTGCCGGGAAGCGCGACCTACTTCGGACTGCTGGCGATCGCCCGGGGCGATCTGAACGCGGGGCTCGCCTCGCTCTCCAAGGCGTCCGCGCTGGCGCTGGCCATCGCGATCGGCGTGAACCTGGGCGGCGAGATGTCCCGACTCTTCCTCCGGGTGCCGGGCGGCGCGGTCCGCTCCTCCGAACCCCGCCGGGCGGCGAAGCGCACCCGCGGGTTCTGACGCCCGCCGGGGCGGGCGGTGGGCGGTCTTCGGCGGCCGGCGGCCGCCGGCCCGGGCGGTGGGCGGCCCGAGGCGGTGGGCGGCCCCGGCAGTCGGCGGCCCGAGGCGGTGGGCGGCCCCGGCGGTCGGAGGTCAGCGGTTGCCGGGGCCTCCGGGCGAGGCCGGGGCCGGGTCGTCCGGGACGGACCGGGCCGCGGCCGCCCTCCGCCCCTGCGAGCGGGCCCTCAGCAGCTCGACGGCGATCGGCAGGACGGAGATCAGCACGATGAGGACGAGGATCTTCTCGATGTGCTGATGCACCAGGTCGACCTTGCCGAGGGCCGCTCCCAGCAGAGTCACCCCGGCCCCCCAGAGCACTCCTCCGACGACGTTGAAGACGACGAACGAGCGGTAGTCCATCCGGCTGACGCCCGCGATGACCGGGGTGAAGGTCCGCACGATGGGCACGAAGCGCGCCAGGACCAGCGACTTGGGCCCGTACTTCTCGAAGAAGTCGTGGGCCTTCTCCACGTTGTCCTGCTTGAAGAACCGGGAGTCGGGCCGCTTGAAGAGCGCCGGGCCGACCTTGCGGCCGAAGAGATAGCCGACCTGGTCGCCGACGACGGCCGCGAGCACGATCAGGGCGCACACCGCCCACAGCGGCAGATCGTCCAGCTTTCCGGTCGTCACCAGCAGACCGGTGGTGAAGAGCAGCGAGTCGCCCGGCAGGAAGAACCCGATCAGCAGCCCGGACTCGGCGAAGACGATCACCAGGACCCCGATGAGCCCGAAGGTCCCGATCAGATGGTCCGGGTCCAGCCAGCTCGGTCCGAGCGCGAGGGCAGTCATCGAGGTCCGTGCTCCTGAGTCGTGGATCGGTGCGATCGGCGGCCGGAGCGCGGCGAAGGCGCTCCGAAATCTCAGAATGCACTCTGCGCGGGCCCGCTCGGCCCCGCCCCGCGAGGCCCCCCGGAAGAAGTGGACGCGGGAGGCGTCGGGGGCGGCCCGAGCCCTTTCGGGCGGGTGCGTACGGGAGTTGACGACGGGTCGACCGGCCGCCGCGCGTTCACCCGCCCGGACGAACGGCCTCCGTCCCGAGCCCCCGGTAGCGGCGGTCCGCGTAGATCAGCGGCCCGCCGGAGCGGGCGGCGGACGGCAGCCGGACCCGGGTGACCTCGGCGATGACGAGCGTGTGGTCGGCGACCCCGACGCGTTCCGTCGTACGACAGGTCAGAACCGCCAGGCTGTCGTCCAGTTCCGGGCCTCCGCGGCCGGACGAGGGCCGGGCCCGCAGGCCGTCGAACTCCCCCTCGCCGACCTCCCGCCGCCCGGTGAAGCGGTCGGCGAGCGCGTGCTGCCCGGCGGCGAGGACGTTCACCGTGAAGCCGCCGGTCCGCTCCAGGATGTCCTGGGTGCGGCTGCCCCGCTTCAGGGAGATCAGCAGGGTGGGCGGGGAGAGGGAGACCGAGAGCAGGGAGTTGACGGTCATTCCGTGCGGCCCCTCGGGGCCCTCGGTGGTGACCACGGCGACCCCGGTCGCCCAGTGGCGCATGGCGTCGCGGAACTCCTCCGGGCCGGGGCCGGGGCCGGGGCGGGCGGGCCCGGGGGCGGCCGGGGCGGAGACGGCGGGGTCGGCGGGGTCGGCGGGGTCGGCGGACCGGGATGCCGCCGGTCCGGATGCCTCCGGTCCGGGGGCGGCGCGCCCGGGGCGGGCGGGGCCGGTCGCCGTCACCACGAGGGGCCCAGCGGCTCGGGCCCGGCCAGGGCGGGGAAGTGCGGGAGGACCTCTTCGCCGAGCTGGGCCACCACCTCGGCGGCGGGCCGCCTGCCGTGCTGGACGCCGAGCGCGCCGTGATTGACCCCGGCCTCCTTCCAGCGGCCCAGGAGTTCGATCAGCCCCCGGGTCCCGGTGCGCAGCACGAATCCACCGCGCAGCGGGGTGGGCCGGTGCCCGGGGTCCTCGACGAGGTCGATCCACTCATTGGTGGCCACCGGTCGGAACTCCCCGCCGGGGACCAGCGCCCGCCAGTCGGCGATCTTGCGGCCGAGCGCCTTGGGCCCCTCGGCCGTGGCGGTCGCCATCGGATAGATCAGCCGCCCGTCGGCGTGCTCGGCGATCCAGTGCGGGGACTGCTGGGAGGAGCCGGTGACCAGCAGGGGTATCCGTCCGTTCACCGGCTTGGGCAGCAGATCGGCTCCCTGGGCGCGCGCCTTGGGCCCGACCGGCCCGAGCAGCTCGCGGAAGGCGTCGACCGTCTCGCGGTACCGGGCCCCTCGGGTCTCGTGGTCGACGCCGTACGAGGGGAATTCGACCGGGCGGTCGCCGGAGGCCGCCCCGAGCACCAGCCGTCCGCCGCTGAGATGATCCAGCGAGGCCGCCTGCTTGGCCAGGTCGATGGGGTGGCGGAGGGTGAGGATGACGCTGCCGGTCGCGAGGGCGATCCGGGAGGTGTGCGCGGCCAGCCAGGTCAGCGCCGACCACGGGTCGTACACCTGCCCGACGTCGCCGAAGGACGGATCGGCCAGCGGCACGTCGCGGACCCAGGCGGCGGCGAACCCGGCGCGCTCGGCCTGCTGGACGACCTCGGTGTGACCGCGCATTCCGGCCATGTCCCCCGCGTACGGCCACAGCGGCAGGAACAGTCCCACGGTCAGCTCGCCGGGCGCGAACATACGGGCGTATCCGGGGTGGTCCGCCCAGGGACCCGGCGTCGGTGCTGTCATCGTTCTGCGCTCATTTCTCTGGTTGGAACGTTCAGTCCAGACTATAACCACGCCTGGATCGAACGTTCCAGCCAGTAGGATGGGCGCCATGGGAGACGTCAGGGAACAGAACGCAGTCACCTCGCCGCCGCCGGGCGGCCGGTCCGAGGCGGACACCCGCCGCCGGATCATCGAGGCCACCGCCGGACTGCTCCAGCGGCAGGGGTACGAGAGCACCTCGGTCAAGGCCATCGCGGGCGCGGCGAAGGCGTCCCCCAGCTCCGTCTACCACTTCTTCCCCGGGGGCAAGCAGGAGCTGGCGATCGAGGCGATGCGCCACGGCGCGGCCGAGTTCGGCGAGCTGCTCGCCGAGGGGCTGTCCCGCTCCCCCGACCCCGCCGAGGCGGCGGCGGCCTGCGCGCTGCTGCTGGCGGACACCCTGCGGGAGTCGGAGTGGACCGACGGCTGCCCCGTCGCGGTCACCGCGCTGGAGACCGTCGGCCGGGTCCCCGGCCTCCAGGAGGCGGCGACCGAGGCCCTGACCCGCTGGCAGGACCTGGTCGCGGCCAAGCTCCAGGGCAGCGGCATCGATCCGGCCGCCGCCCGCTCCCTGGCCGGCACGGTGATCAGCATGCTGGAGGGCGCCGAGCTGCTCAGCCGGGTGACCGGGGACGACACTCCGCTGCGGGACGCCGCCGTCCACCTCGAACAGCTCGTCAGGGCCTCGCCCCGGGGCTGACCGGCGGCCGGGACCCGGGGGCCGGGAGGATCGGGGGGCCGCGCGCGCGGCCCCCGGGAACCTCAGGGCCTCAGGGCCTCAGGGCCTCAGGGCCTCAGGAGAGGATCGCGGCCCGGACCCGGCCGGCCGCGTGGGCCTGGCCGCGGGCGTTGGGGTGCGCGTACGCCCAGGACCGCGGCACGGCGCTCTGGAGACCGTCCGCCCAGTTGCGCCCGCCGAGATCGTCGCAGACGCTGTGCCCCGCGCTGGAGGCGTAGAGATCCACATGGGTGTCGCCCGCCTCGGCGGCCGCGTGCTCGATCTCCGCGTTGAGCGGCTCCAGCAGCGCGGTCCGCAGCCACCGCAGATCCTCGGGGGTGATCGTGCCGAACTCCAGCGGGTTGTTGAACCGGCAGAGCGCCGGGTCCTCCGGTACGAGACGGGGGTAGCCGACGGTGATCACCCGGGCGAAGGGGGCCTTGTCGTGCAGGGCCCGGAGCATCTCCGCGTACTCCACGCGCACCTTGCTCAGGCCGCTCTCCACGCTCCCGGCGAACGCGTCGCGGCAGGGCGCGCCCAGACCCGCGCTCTCGTGGCCGAGCGCCGCGCACTCCGCCAGGATCCCGCTGAGCCCGAGCGTCTCGCTGCCGACGCCGACGGTGATGAGATCGGTGTCGGCGGTCACCGCCGAGATCTGCGGCGGCGTCGGCGGGTACTCGGGCGTCTCCTGCCCGGGAGCGACCGGGCGGCTGACCGGAATTCGCTCCTTGGAGACGATGTTCTCGACCGTGACCCCGCCGCAGCTGACGTTGACGGCGTGCACCCGCGGGCCGAGGCCCCGGCGGATGATCTCGGGGTACGACTCGACGGTGCGGGCGCAGCCGTCGTCCGCGACGACCCGGCCCGTGGCCTCGATGACCCCGGCGGTGTAGGAGTCGCCGAGCGCGACCCACTCCACGGGCTGCGCGGCGGCGGCGGGACGGGGTCCCGGCAGGAGCAGTCCGGCCGTGAGGGCCAGCGCGGCGGCCGTCCAGAGGGCCGCTCGGCCTCGCTTGATGTGCGGCATTGCCATCCTTCGTCAGAGTTCGTCGGATTCGTCGGAGGTCGTCGGAGATCGTCGGGAATCGTCGGCGAACAGCGGGAACAGCGCGGAACGCCGACGCGGGAGAAGCATCCCCGGCGGTCGGCGACCCAATGTAGGGGTACGGACACCCTTGGTGATCGCCGCCGGGCTGCGGCCGTTCACCCGGGGCTCGGACAAAGGAGCGCGGCGGGGCTCGCGTTGCGGGCGGTGCGCGCCCGTACGAGCCTGGGACTCCGAGGGGGATGTACCCGTACGCGGAAAGGCGGCGAGTGGGCATGCCACTCCACCAGGGCGCGAACAGACCGTCCGACGGGGCGGGTGAGCGGCGCAGGCTCTCCCTCAACCCGTTCTACGGGGAGGCGGATCCGGTCAGCGGAATGACCGCGGCCCCGCCCACGCACCGGCTGCCCGACGGACCGCTGCCGCCCATGACCGCGTACCGGCTGGTCCACGACGAGCTGATGCTGGACGGCAATTCACGACTGAATCTGGCCACCTTCGTCACGACGTGGATGGAGCCGCAGGCCGGGGTGCTCATGGGCGAGTGCCGGGACAAGAACATGATCGACAAGGATGAGTATCCGCGCACCGCCGAGCTGGAGAAGCGGTGTGTGGCCATGCTCGCCGATCTGTGGAACGCACCCGATCCCGCGACGGCCGTCGGCTGTTCCACCACCGGTTCGAGTGAGGCGTGCATGCTCGCGGGGCTGGCGCTCAAGCGCCGCTGGGCGACGCGCAACGCCGACCGCTATCCGGCGAGCGCCCGGCCGAATCTGGTCATGGGCGTCAATGTGCAGGTCTGCTGGGACAAGTTCTGCGACTTCTGGGAGGTCGAGGCCCGTCAGGTGCCGATGGAGGGCGACCGCTTCCATCTCGACCCGGGGATCGCGGCCGACCTCTGCGACGAGAACACCATCGGCGTGATCACCGTGCTGGGCTCGACCTTCGACGGTTCGTACGAGCCGGTCGCGGAGGTCTGCGCCGCGCTCGACGATCTCCAGCGGCGGACCGGGCTCGATGTGCCGGTCCATGTCGACGGCGCGTCGGGCGCGATGGTCGCGCCCTTCCTGGACGAGGATCTCGTCTGGGACTTCCGGCTGCCGCGCGTCAGCTCGATCAACACCTCCGGGCACAAGTACGGGCTGGTGTATCCGGGGGTGGGGTGGGCGCTGTGGCGCTCGTCGGCGGAGCTGCCGGAGGAGCTGGTCTTCCGGGTCAACTACCTGGGCGGCGACATGCCCACCTTCGCCCTCAACTTCTCCCGCCCGGGGGCCCAGGTGGTGGCGCAGTACTACACCTTTCTGCGGCTGGGCCGGGAGGGCTACCGGGCCGTTCAGCAGACCGCGCGGGACATCGCGGGCGGGCTGGCGGAGAAGTTCGCGGCGATCGAGGACTTCCGGCTGCTCACCCGGGGCGACGAACTGCCGGTCTTCGCCCTCACCGTCGCCGACGGGGTGACCGCCTTCGACGTCTTCGACGTCTCGCGCCGGCTGCGGGAGCGCGGCTGGCTGGTTCCCGCCTACACCTTCCCGGAGAACCGTACGGATCTGTCGGTGCTGCGCGTGGTCTGCCGGAACGGCTTCTCCGCCGATCTGGGCGATCTGCTGATGGAGGATCTGACGCAGCTCCTGCCCGAACTGCGCCGTCAGCCGGGGCCCCTGGGCACCGACGCGTCGACGGCGACCGCCTTCCACCACTGACCGGGGGCCTGCGGGACCGCCGGCGGGAGGCCGGGAGACCCGGGGGCCGGGACCGCCGGCGGGAGACCCGGGCCTGGGGCCTCGGTCCCGCAGGCCCCAGGCCCCCGGCCCCCGCGCGTCAGTCGCCCAGCCGCCGGAATCGCCGCACGGCCAGCGGGAAGAAGACGCAGACCAGCGCCACCGGCCAGACCACCGCCAGCGCCCCCGCGTGGTCCGCCGCCCAGGAGTCGCCGCCGGCCGGGACGCCGGACAGCTCGCGCACCGCCGTCGCGGTCGCCGACATCGGATTCCACTCGACGGCCGCGCCGAGCCAGTCGGGCATGGCGGCCGGGGAGGCGAACGCGGTGGAGAGAAAGCCGACCGGCCAGACCAGGATCTGCACAGCGGACACCATCTCGGGCTTCCCCGCCGCCATCGCCAGCTGGATCCCGATCCAGAGCATCGCGAACCGCAGCAGAAGCAGCAGCCCCAGCGCCGCCGGCAGACCGGCCGGATCGCCCTCCCAGCGCCAGCCGATCGCGTAACCGGCCGCCGCCATCAGCAGCAGGGCGACGGCGGATTCGAGCATGTCCGCGACGCTCCGGCCGACCAGCACCGCCGAGTCCGCCATCGGCATCGAGCGGAAGCGGTCGATCACTCCCTTGTTGAGGTCCCCGGTGACCGCCGTCATGGTCGACTCCAGGCCGAAGGCCATGGTCAGCGCGAGCATCCCGGGCACCAGATAGCCGATGTACGCGCCTTCGACACCCCGGCCGCCGCCCATCAGAAAGGCGAACATCAGCAGCATCATCACCGGGAAGAGAAGCCCGACGAGGACCCGCGCGGGCCGCCGCGCCCAGTGGGCGAGTTCGCGCCGGGTCATGGTCCACGAGTCGGTCAGCGGATACCCGCTCATACGGACGCCCCCTCGGTGAGCCGCAGAAAGACCTCGTCGAGGGTGGGACGGCGCACGGCGATGTCCTCGGCCTCGACGCCCGCGTCCGCCAGCCCCCGGACCGTACGGGTGAGCACGGCCATCCGGTCTTCGGCGGGCGCGCTGACCAGCCGGCGGTCCTCGTCGACCGTCGCTCCGGGCAGCAGGGCCGCGGTCTTCGCCAGATCGGCCGCGTCCCGCACCACCACATCGATCCGGTCGCCGCCGAGCCGGGCCTTCAGCTCGTCCGGGGAGCCCTCCGCGGCGACCCGCCCGGCGTCGATCACCGAGACGCGGTCGGCCAGCTGATCGGCCTCCTCCAGATACTGCGTGGTCAGCAGCACGGTCGTACCGCCGCCGACCAGGGAGCGCACCGCGCTCCAGACCTCGGACCGGCCGCGCGGGTCGAGCCCGGTCGTCGGCTCGTCCAGGAACAGCACCTCGGGATCGACGATCAGCGAGGCGGCGAGATCCAGCCGCCGGCGCATACCGCCGCTGTAGTCGGCGACCGGCTTGGCCCCGGTGTCGCCGAGCCCGAACCGCTCCAGCAGTTCGTCGGCGCGGACCCCGGCCCGCCGGGCGCCGAGGTGGTGCAGCCGTCCGAACATCTCCAGGTTCTGCCGGCCGCTCAGCTCCTCGTCGAGCGCGGCGTGCTGGCCGAGCAGACCGATCCGCCGCCGGACCGCCGCCGCCTCGGTGCGGACGTCGTGCCCGGCGACGCGCACCACGCCCTCGTCGTGCCGGAGCAGGGTCGCCATGATCCGTACGGCGGTGGTCTTGCCCGCTCCGTTGGGGCCGAGCACGCCATGGACCGTGCCGGAGGCCACCGCCAGCTCCAGACCGTCCAGCGCGCGCTTCCCGCCGTACCGCTTGTGCACGCCCTCGACCGTGATCGCTTCGGTCATCCACGTCCTCCCTCGCACCTTCGCCCACAGGTGCTCAAATTTGACTAGTGACCCATACGGTACGACCGGAAGTCCGATTAGTCAAACTTGATTACGAGCGATTCAGCGTCTCAGCGCCGGTCCTCCGCGTGCGGCTCGCCCGTGGCGTACGGATTCTCCTGCCCCTCGGCGAGCACCAGCGCCGGGCGCTCCCCCTCGCCGGCGAAGACATAGGCCCCGCCCTCGATCCGCTCGATCAGGCCGAGCGTCCACTCGGACCCGAAGTCGGCGGACGAGACCCAGAGATTCATGATCTCGCCGATGTGCCCGAGCGATCCGGGGCCCTCCTCGGGGGTGTAGTACTCGGTCACCGAGGACCGCCACTCCCGCATCGCGCGCACCCGCTCCCTCAGCAGCCCGACCGCCTCGGCCCGCTCCAGGTCGACGATGAAGCCGACCCCGGCGGAGAGGACGTCCATCTTCTGGTCGTACGCCGTCAAGGCCTCCCGCAGCAGCCGCAGATACTCCTCGTCGCCCTGCGCGGTGACCTCGTACTCGGTGCGCGGCGGACCGCCGGCCGTGGACGGCGCGACCTCGTGGGCGCGCAGCAGCCCCTGCTTCGCCATCTGCTTGAGCGCGTGATAGATCGAGCCGGGCTTGGCGTTGGACCACTCGTGCGCGCCCCAGAACTCCAGGTCGTTGCGGACCTGATAGCCATGGGCCCGCCCGTGCTGGCGGACGGCCCCGAGGACCAGCAGCCGGATCGCTGACATTGGCCGGATTTCCCCTCTACTCAACTTTGACTACATTACTCAACCTTGACTAGCCTAAGTGAATGACCGAGAAGACGATCCCGCTCCTCCCCTGCCAGACGCAGTTGATCCAGCCACTGATCGATTTCTACACGGCGCTGGGCTTCGAGACGACATTCCAGCAGAAGAGCCCCTACGCCTATGCGGTGGTCGAGCTGGGCGACGTCGAACTGCAGTTTCTCGGCATGAAGGAGTACGACCCGGCCGGGTCGTACTCGGGCTGCTACATCACCACCGAGCGGGTCGACGCGCTCCACGAGACCTTCCGCGCGGGCCTGAAGGCCGCCTACGGACGGATCCCGACCCGGGGGCTGCCGCGCATCGGACCGCTGAAGGACATGTCGTACGGCATGCGGCAGTTCCTGATGACCGATCCGACGGGCAACTCCATCCGGATCGGCCAGGCGATCAGCGAGGACCAGAACCACCGGCCGGCGCCCAGGGAGACCTTCGCCCGCGCACTGCACATGGCGGACCTGTTCGCCGACTCGAAGGAGGATCTGCCCGGGGCCGCGAAGATCATCGACCGGGCGCTGGGGCTGACGGACCAGCGGCCCTCCCCGGTGCAGCTGCTGCGGCTGCTGGTGCTCCGGGGCGACATCGCGCAGCGGCTGGGCGAGGAGGAGAGCGCGGCGGGGCTGCTGGAGCGGGCCGCCTCGGTCGAGCTGACCGAGGAGGAGCGGGCCTCGGTGGGCGACGCCCTGGCCAGGCTCGGGGAGCTGCGGGACTGACGCCCCCGGACGCGGAAGCGCCCCGGACCCGTGCGTCGCGGGCTCCGGGGCGCGGCCGAAGGGGCGCGGCGCGTTCGGCTTGGGCACGGACCGGCGGGGCGGCCGCCGCCCCGCGCGTTCAGCTGCCGCCCTGCCCCTCCAGCGCCACCAGCTCGAAGGCCGTCCTGCCGTCCAGGGACTCCCGGACGATGTCCGCGTGCCCCGCGTGCCGGCCGATCTCCTCGACCAGATGCACCAGCAGCCATCGCATCGACACCGTGCCGTCCTTGGGGAACCAGGGGGCGTCGGGCAGCGGGAAGGTGTCGTTCAGGCTGGGCACGGCGCGGATGAACTCCTCGGTCTCCTCCGCGACCTCCTTCCAGAAGGCCAGCGTCCCGGGGATCGTCTCCCCCTCCACCAGCCGGAAGCTGTCTCCCCAGGTCTCCTGGGTGCGGGCCCTCTCGTTCGGCCGGCGCTGCGCCATCCGCAGCCAGTTCAGCTCCATCTCGGCGACATGCTTCAGCAGGCCGGAGAGGGAGAGCGCGCTGGCGCTGGGCCGGCTCGCGGCCTGCTCCTCGGTCAGCCCGAGGACCGAGCGGCGCAGCGCGCCCCGCTGGGCCTCGACGAAGGAGAGGAGTGCGCCGCGCTCATCGCCGTGAGCCTCCGCGGGAACATGCGTGACCATCGTCTTGTCCGCCTTTCAGGCGTCGCCAACCGCTCAAGGAGAGGCTGACGCCCTCCTTCCGACACCGCAAACGCTACGGACCCTTGCGGACGGTTTCTGTCCGCAAGGGTCCTCGCGACGGCGCGGGATGCCGTGGGTCCGACGGCCTGGGCTTCTTGGGGCCGACCTCTCGAAGGGGCTTCGGGCCCGGGAGGCCGGGCGCTCGGAAGAGGGCCCGGGGGCCGGGCGCTCAGAAGGGGAACTGCGAGCGGCCGTGCTGCACCGAGATCCACTTCTGGGTGGTGAACGCCTCGATCATCGACTCGCCGTTCAGCCGGCCGCTGCCGGAGTGCTTCTCGCCGCCGAAGGGCACGATCGGCTCGTCGTGGACGGTGCTGTCATTGATGTGGATCATTCCGGTGTTGATCCGCTTGGCGATCCCCACACCCCGCTCGATATCGGCGGTGTGCACGGCGCCGCTCAGCCCGTACGGGGTGTCGTTGGCGATCCGGATCGCCTCCTCGTCCCCGTCGAACGGCACGATCAGCGCCACCGGCCCGAAGATCTCCTGGCCCAGCACCGGGGAGTCGGTGGCGATGCCGGTGAGCACCGAGGGCTCCACCAGATTGCCGTCCGAGCCGCCGTGCAGCAGCGCGGTCGCGCCCGCCGCCACGGTCTGCTCGACCAGGGAGGTGACCGCGTCGGCCTGCCGGGAATTGATGAGCGGACCGATGTGGGTGGCCGGGTCGGCCGGGTCGCCCACCTTGAGCGTGCGCACCTTGGCGACGAACTTCTCGGTGAACTCCTTCTCGACCTTCCGGTCCACCAGCACCCGGTTGGCGGCCATGCAGACCTGGCCCTGGTGCACATAGCGGCTGAACACGGCCGCGTCGACCGCGTAGTCGATGTCGGCGTCCTCAAGGACGATCAGCGCGCTGTTTCCGCCCAGTTCCAGGATCGCGCGCTTGAAATTGGCCGCGCAGACCATGGCGACGTGCTGGCCGACCTTGTCGGACCCGGTGAAAGAGATCGCCTTGGGCACCGGGTGCTCGATCAGCGCGTCGCCGATCTCCGCTATATCGGTGATGACGACATTGAGCAGTCCGGGCGGCAGACCCGCGTCCTCGAAGATTTTGCCGACCAGCGCACCGCCGCAGATCGGGGTGTTCTGGTGCGGCTTGAGCACCACGCCGTTCCCGAGCGCCAGCGACGGCGCGACCGACTTGAGGGAGAGCAGGAACGGGAAGTTGAACGGGCTGATCACGCCGACGACCCCGACGGGCAGCCGGTAGACCCGGTTCTCCTTGCCGTCCACCGGCGAGGGGAGGATCCGTCCCTCGGGCCGCAGCGACAGCTGAATCGCCTCGCGCAGGAATTCCTTGGCGAGGTGCAGCTCGAAACCGGCCTTGATGTGGGTGCCGCCCAGTTCGGCGATGATCGCCTCGGTGATCTCCGCCTCGCGCTCGCCGATGATGCGCAGCGCGTTCTCGAAGACGGCTCGGCGCGCATAGGGATTGGTCTCGCCCCAGGCCACCTGGGCCCGCTCGGCGGCGCGATACGCCTGGTCGACCTCGGCCGCCGTCGCGACCGTGATGGAGGCCAGCTTCTCCCCGTCGTAGGGATTGAAATCGATGATGTCCCAGGAGCCGCTCCCGGGCCTCCACTCGCCATCGATGTACTGGTAGGCCAGCTCGGTGAACAAGGACATAGAAACCGATCCCTTACCCGTCAGAACGTAGGAACGCCAGAGTCTTGGAACCTCACAAACACCCGCCGTGACGCGACGTCACTATACTTTTGTTTCAGATGAGTTGGAGTAGACCACGTAGAAGATCTCGGGTCTCCGCCGGGTCCGGACTGTCCTCGCCGAGCCGGGTCATGACCCGGTCGTACTGAGCGACTTCCTCGCGCTTGTCCAGATACAGCGCACCGGTGAGCTGTTCCATATAGACGATGTCGGACAGATCCGACTCAGGGAATCGGAGCATCGCGAAAGCACCGCTCTCGCCGGCATGACCGCCGAAGCTGAAGGGCATCACTTGTAGCGTGACATTAGGCTGCTCGGACACCTCGATCAGATGTCTCAACTGCCCCTGCATCACTGCGCGGTCGCCGTAGGGTCTGCGCAGGGCCGCCTCGTCCAGGATGGCGTGCAGCCGCGGACCGCGCTCGGAGACCAGCACCTTCTGCCGTTCGAGCCGCAGCGCGACCCGGCGGTCCACCTCCGTCTGCGCCTGTTCGTGCACGCCCCGGGTGACGACCGCGTGGGCGTACGCCTCGGTCTGCAACAGGCCGTGGACGAACTGGACCTCGTAGAGCCGGATGTGCGAGGCCGCCGCCTCCAGTCCCACATATGTCTGGAACCAGCCGGGCAGCACATCGCCGTAACTGTGCCACCACCCGGCGACATTGGCCTCCTTGGCCAGGCCCAGCAGGGCGCCGCGCTCCGACTCCTCGGCGACCCCGTAGAGCGTCAGCAGGTCCTCCACGTCTCTCGCCTTGAAGCTCACCCGGCCCAACTCCATACGGCTGATCTTTGACTCCGATGCGCGGATCGAGTAACCGGCCGCCTCACGGGTGATGCCGCGCGATTCGCGCAGTCTCCGCAGCTGCGAGCCCAACAGGATGCGCCGCACCACGGAACCCCCACCCGGCCCTTCGGCCCACGACTCGCCTGCGGTCACGACTCCAACCCTCCCCAACCTCGTCATGCCTGCCGCCGGTCTCCGGCGCGGCCTACTCCTACAGAGTGAGGTACCCCCCGGACCCCAAGTGCGCGATTCTGCCACCAAAACACTTCAGTGCGTACTCATTCAGTTACGGATATGGGAAGCCCTTGGGGAGAGCATGAAAGACGTCAGAGAAAGATATGGCGAAGAAACGGCACGGACATGGACATGACGGTCAGCTGCACGTGCATCTGCCCTTGCATCTGCCGAACGCATTCGGAACCATGGTCCTCGCCGCACCTGCGTGCTCGTTCGTGTTGTAGCGTCACAGCCGCGATTCCCGGGAGTGCCTCGCATGGGGACGAATGGATCGACCATGCTCGAGCCGTTACGGCAGGGGCTTCCCCCCATCGATCCCGCGAGGGTCTCCAGCTCGGCCTCGTGCTCACTGCCCGGCCGCTTCGAGGCGGTCCGCGGAGCACGGCAGTTCACCAAGGTGACGCTGGGGGGATGGAGTCTGGGCGAGCGGTTCGACGACGTCTCGCTCGTGGTCTCCGAACTCGTCACCAACGCCCTGCGGCACGCGCTGCCCGACGACGCCGCGGGCGCGCTCCAGGATCCCCCGGTACGGCTGCATCTGATGCGCTGGCCCGGGCGGCTGGTGTGCGCGGTGCGCGATCCCAGCCCGGAGAGCCCCGGCCGTTTCGACGGCGAGGACACCCCGTTCCCGGATCCCCGGGGCACGGCGGAGTCCGGCAGAGGGCTGTTCCTGGTGGACTCCTTCAGCGACAGCTGGGGGTGGCACCCGCTCGCCGGGGCGCTGCACGGCAAGGTCGTGTGGGCGCTGTTCCGGCTGGGTTAGGCCCGGCGACCGGGCCGGGCCGTTCGAGCCGGGGAGCGGGCCCGGCTTCGGGGGGCGGGCCCGCTCCCCCTTTTCTTCTCCCGCCCCGGGGTCCGGGGCGGTCTCCCCCGCCGCGAGCCGGTCCGGTCCGCTCGGATGCGCTCCGGTCCGCCGGCTCCGGCGGCCGGGGCCGTACCGGTGTCCGCCGGGCCCGCCGCTCCCGGCCGTCCTGTCGGCCTAAGCGGTCAGCCGCCCGCCACCAGGTGGTCGAACTCCCCGTCCTTGACGCCCAGAAGCATCGCCTCGATCTCGGCGGGCGTATAGACGAGCGCGGGACCGTCGGGGTGCCGGGAGTTGCGCATCGCGACACTCCCCCCGGGCAGCTTGGCGAACTCCACGCACGAACCCTGGGAGTTGCTGTGCCTGCTCTTCTGCCAGACGACCCCGTGGAGCTCGGGGGACGGCATTCCGTTGTACGCGTGGTGCACGAGACGCTCCCGGGCTACAAGGTGCATGTGTCAACTGTCCCGGATCATAGCTCTGTTTCACGTGCCAATGCATAAGCGTTAGCACGGGCATATGCACGTGCACGCGGGGTATTCCCGCGGTTACAGTTCCAGCCCGTTACAGGGACGTTTCCCGCCGGTGCGGAGTTGTCTTCCCAAGGCCCGGGGGGCAGTTGAACACCCCAGGTCGGACGGGGACCGCGGCCCCTCACCCCCATGAGACGCGCCGCGGGCCGAATCGGATCCCCCATCACGTGACGGGCCCCATTCCGGGAGCGCTGAGCGAAACGGTGACGCAGTCGACGGACCCCGCCCTGCACCCGATGGCGTACGCCATGGACCCGGCGCGGCCCGGACCCGGCACGCTCTCTGCGGGATGACGCCAGGAGCGCGCCTTCGCGCGGCCCGGCCGCGGGCCGGATTCCCCTTCGTATTCCCCGCCGGAGAGCCGCCGGGACGCCCTGGTAGCTTGGCGCGGACCTTCAACCCAACCAGAGGGACGACTCCGTGCGTGTACGTACTTCCTTGACAGCGGCCGGACTTGCCGCCGCGGCCGCCCTCGCCCTGACCGGATGCGGCGACGGCGGAGAGAAGGACAAGGGCGACGACAAGGCCGGCCACGGCGACCACAAGGAGGAGCCCAAGGAGAAGCCCGAGGAGAAGGACGAGTCCGCGACCGCGCCTCCGAAGAAGGTGAGCCCCGCCGACGTCGAGGGCGAGTGGATGGGCCGGACGGACGGGAAGACCGTCACCATAGGCGTCAGAAACGGCGCCGTCGTCCTGCTCGCCGAGGGCGACTCCTGCACCGGCAAGGTCGCCGACCACGGATCTCAGATGCTCGACCTGAAGTGCGTGGGCGGCGGCGGGCAGCGGACGATGGGCACGATCGAGTCCGCCGACGGGAAGACGCTCGTCGTCTCCTGGGGCAAGGGGAAGAAGGACACCCTGACCAAGGCGGACCTGGGGCTGCCCACCAAGCTGCCCAGCATGGAGGCCGTGCCCTCGTCCTGAGCCGGCCGGAGCGGCCCGGGGACGCGTCGGGCCGCTCCGGGGCGGCCGGCTCCGTACCGGATCAGCGCCGGGCGCCGTCGTCCAGGGCGTCCGTCAGCTCCTCCAGCGCCTCCGCCAGCAGCGCGGTCCCGCCGCTCAGCACCGTCTCGTCGTCCTCCCACTCCGCGAGGGCCGCCCGCACCCGGTCCCACTTCAGGGGCCGGCGCTCGCGGACGGCCTTCGCGGCGCGTTCGGAGTCCTGCCGGAGCGCCTCGGCGAGGGCCGCCGCCTCGGGGACGGGCACCGCGCCGTGCTCCGGGAGATGAGCCTCCATCAGCATCGCGCTGCGGCCCATCTGGGCGAGCGCGTGCTCGGCCGCCTCCGCCCCGGCCCGCGTCAGCCCCCGGGCCCGTACCGGCTCGTGAATCGCCCGCGCCAGCGCCTCCTGCCAGGCGATACGGGCGTCCCGGGCGGCCAGCAGAGCCTGTCTGACCTCCTGATTGTCCACATCGGCCGGGTGGGCGTAGTGATCGACGACGGCCGCCGCGTACCGGCCGTCCGCCTTCAGCCAGTCCGCGAGCCGATTGCGCAGCCGGGGCGTCTCCCACGCCGGGTAGAGGGCGTACGAGACCATCGCGACCAGCCCGCCGAGCAGGGTGAGCACCACCCGCTCGGGCACGGTCTGGCCCGCGTCCTCGCCGCCCATGTTCAACAGCAGGACCACATAGGCCGAGATGCCCACATTGGCCGCGACATAGCCCGTGCGCAGCACCAGATAGACGCAGAAGGCGCAGAGCACGGCGAGCGCGCCGGAGAGATACGCCCCGGGGTGCGCGCCCTGGACCACGGCGGTGGCCACGCCGACGCCGACCAGAGTGCCGCCGAAGCGGGCGACCGAGCGGGCGTACGTCTGCGAGAAGTCCGGGCGCATCACCATCACCGAGGTCATCGGGGCCCAGTAGCCGTGCCCCAGCGGGAGGGCCGTCCCGAGGAGATAGCCCGCGCAGACGACCGCCGAGACCCGGATCGCGTGCCGCAGCACGGGCGAGGCCCAGCGCAGCTCGGCCCGGACGGCCCGGACCGCGCCGGGGAAGAGGCGGTGCAGGGGCGGCCGGTCCCGGTGCGCCTCCTCGCCCCCGCCCTCGCCCTGCGCGGTCTCCACCACATCGTCCATCAGCGCGGCCAGCCGGATCACCGCCCGCCGGGGCGGCCCGCTGAGCAGGGCGAGCGTGTCCGGGTTCTTCAGGGTGTCCAGCGCGCCCCGGGGCATCGACACGGACCTCCCCCGGCGGATCCCGTGCGCGGCCGCGTCGAGTACGGTCCCGGCCGCCGCCAGCACCTCCCGGACCCGGCCCCGCTCCGGGCCCTCGACCGGGACGCCGACCGCCGGATCGGCCAGCGAGGCGAGGACGGGTCTGATCCGTTCGGCGATCCCGCGCGTGCCGTGCAGCTCCGCCGGTCTGCGGCGGGCCTGGCGCGAGGTGACGGCGGCGGCGCTGCGGGCCAGCATCAGCGGGCCCGGGTCGAAGGAGGCGGTCGGGTCCTCGCGCAGCCGCCGCGCGTAGTCCGCCTCCGCCGCCAGCGCGTCCGCGAGCGCGTCCCGCTGGGCTGCCCAGCGGCGTACCGGGAACAGCACGATCAGCAGCGCCTGGACGCCCGCGCCGATCGCGATCACCGCGGCGTGCCCGGCGGCCTCCGCGAGCGAGGTCGGCAGCGTGATCGTGACCAGCATGATCGCCACATTCGATGCGGCGATCACGCCGACCGTGGTGCCCACCGCCCACGCCATCCCGGCGGCGAAGGTCCATACGGCGAGGAGGACGAGAAGGATCGGGAGATGGGCGGCGGTGAGATAGCCGAGGAAGGTGGAGACGGCGAGGCTGGCGCCGGAGGCCAGGGCGAGCAGGGGACGGGGGCGCCAGCTGCGCTGATACGTGGCGATCGCCGCCTGGTACGCGCCGAACGCGGAGCTGACCGCGAACACCGGGCCGAACATCGCCAGGGCCGCGCCGACGACGAGCGCGAGGCCGGCGGCTCCGCGGAGGGCGACGAGGGGTTCGAGGCGGTGGCGTTCGAGGGTGAGTCCGGAGCGGGCGGTGTCTTTGAGGGCCCGGAGCCACGTCATAGGGGGAGGGTAGCTCGATATGTCCTTTTTTCTGGTGATGGGGAGTTGGTGTGGGGGTCTTGTCGCGGCGCGTGGCCTTGTCGGGGGCGCTGCCCCCGAGGCCCCCGCGCCTCAAACGCCGGCGGGGCTGGGGAGTGCTCGGCAAGGCTGAGATTGCCCGGCGAGGCTGGGGATGAGCCAGGTCGCCGGCCGACTGCCGACCCGTGGGCGCCTCAAACGCCGGCGGGGCTGAGATGGGCCAGGTCGTCGGCCGGGTGCCGACCCGTGGGCGCCTCAAACGCCGGCGAGGCTGGGGGGTGCTCGGCAAGGCTGAGATTGCGCGGCAAGGCTGGAGGTTGCTCGGCAAGGTTGGGATTGCTCGGCGGGGCTGGGGATGTCGGTCGAGGTTTGGGGGTGGGTCAGGGGGCGTCGAGGAGGCCGAGGTGGGCGGCGCGGGCGCCGGCGGCGAAGCGGCTTTCGGCGCCGAGGCGGGCGACGAGGGCGGTGAGGAGGCGGCGGAGGGTCCGCTCGGAGCAGCCGAGGCGGCGGGCGATCGCCTCGTCCTTGGCCCCGGCGGCGAGGAGGGCGAGCACCTCGCGCTCGCGCGGGGTCCACTCCTCGGCGGGGCCCGCGCCGTAGGGGAGGCCGGTGCCCCAGTGGTGCTCGAAGACCCGGGCGAAGCAGGACGCGAGGCGGGCGCTGTGGAGGACGACGTCCTCGGCGGGCTCGGCGCGGCCCTCGGCGGGGTCGAGCGCGAGCACGGTCACGGCGCGGTCGACCACGTTCAGATGGAGGGGGACGGCCGTGGCCAGCCGTATCCGCGCGCCGTGCTCGTGCATCTGGGAGAGATAGCGGGCGGCCCCGGGGCGGCGCGCGGCGCGGGTGGCGACGAGCAGCTGGATCCCGACGCCCCGCGCGAGCAGCGCGAGATCCTCCTCCAGGCTGGCCTCCAGCGCCTCGGGCTCGGGGAAGGTGCTGCGCATGCCGAGGATCTCGTCCCGGCACAGGGCGTCCAGATCGTCCATCCGCTCCTTGAGCCGGGCCCGGTCGGCGAAGAACTCGGCCTCCACCACCTCGCGCCCGGCGGGCCGCAGACCGGGCATCAGCCGCAGCACGTCCTGGAGCGCGTCCAGCCCGCCGCGCAGCTCGCCCAGTCTGCGGCGCTGGTCGGCGACCAGCTCGTGGAGCGCGCGCTCCGGCGAGTTGACGTGCGGCCGGTCCCCGTCGACGAGTCGTCGCGCGGCGAGCCACTCCCGTACCTCCGGGGGCAGTTCGCCGCCGCAGGACGCGGCGTCCGGTGCGTCGGTCAGCTCGCGGTACGCGGCTCCCGCCGCGGTCTCGACCCGTTCGGGTCCGGCGTCGTCCCCGTACGGATCCTCGGCTGGCATGGTCCGACCCTAGGCGCGGCGACCCGGCTTGGCCATGGTGTTACCGACGCGTACGGCTCGTTGTCCGCAATCGGTCACGCCCATTTCGGCCGTGGTCAACCTTCCGCCGCCCCCGGTAGGTTGTCGCCACGCCCGGCGGACACGGAGTCCCCGGCGAGCGGCGATCCCGCCCGCCGGCCACCGTGCCGGGCGCAACGGCCGTCCTGTCGCGAGGGACGGGCGACCCGGTCTTCCCCCCGCGGTGCTGGTCACCGCGCGCGTCACCGTGCACCTCGCGCCGCTTCCCCCGCACCTCGCGTACGGCAGGAACGTGCTTCCCCCCTCACCGGCCGTCGGCACCGTGCGGCCGGATCACGAAAGGTGACAGCCCCTCATGCGCAAGACTCACCTCAGCACTCTCGCCATCGGCGCGCTCGGCCTCGCCGTCCCGCTGGCGCTGATTCCCTCCACCGGCTCCGCCGCCCCCTCGCCGGAGCCCGCCCCGCTGGTCAAGGTCGCCGAGGCCCCGGCCGCCGCCGAGATCAAGGGTCAGTACATCGTCACCCTGAAGAAGGGCGCCGACCCGGCCGGCCTCGCCGAGTCGAAGTCCGTGAGAACCGACTACGTGTACGACGCGGTCCTCAACGGCTTCGCCGCCGAGCTGACCCCGGCCCAGCTCAAGGCGCTCCGCGCCGACTCGCGGGTCGCCTCCATCGAGGAGGACCAGAAGGTCGTCTCCAGCGCGACGCAGTACAACCCGACGTACGGCCTGGACCGAATAGACCAGCGCAGCGGGCGCGACAACTCGTACACGTACAACCGCAACGGCTCGGGCGTCACCGCGTACATCATCGACTCGGGCATCTACACCTCGCACCCCGACTTCGGCGGCCGGGCGCGCAATGTGTTCGACGCCTTCGGCGGCAACGGCGCGGACTGCAACGGCCACGGCACGCATGTCGCGGGCACGGTCGGCGGCTCGACGTACGGCGTGGCCAAGGGCGTGCAGCTGCGCGGCGTCCGGGTGCTCAACTGTCAGGGTTCGGGGTCCTTCTCGGCGATCATCGCCGGTTTCGACTACGTCCGGCAGAACGCCGTGAAGCCCGCGGTCGCCAACGCCTCGCTGGGCGGCGGCTACTCGGCGGCCCTCAACAACGCGGCCACCTCGCTCGCCAACTCCGGTGTCCACACCACCGTCGCGGCCGGCAACAACAACCAGGACGCGTGCAACTACTCGCCCGCGAGCGCCCCCGGCGCCCTCTCGATCGCCGCCTCCGACTCCGGCGACTACAAGGCGAGCTTCAGCAACTACGGCCAGTGCGCCGACCTCTACGCCCCCGGGGTGAACGTCCTCTCGACCCGCTCGGGCGGCGGCACCACCACGATGAGCGGTACGTCGATGGCCGCGCCGCATGTCGCGGGCGTGGCGGCGCTCTACAAGGCGACGTACGGAGACGCCTCCAGCCCCACCGTCAACAACTGGATCATCAACAACAGCACCACCAACGCGATCCGGGGCAATGTGGGCGCCACCCCGAACCGTCTGCTGTTCAAGTCGACCCTCTGATCCTGTCCCGCTAGGGCACGGAGGGGCCCTGCACGTACCGCCCCTCCGTGTCGTAGGGCCAGGCGTTGGCCCGGCAGCCGAGCAGTCCCTTGATCTGCTGCATCATCGCCGGGGCCGGCCTGCCGGGGCCGGGGCAGGTCTCATGGCCCCGGCCCAGCTCATGGCCGACCTCGTGATTGATGATCAGGGCCCGGTACTCGGTCACGGGCCCGTCGAACTTCGGTGAGCCCCGGGTCCAGAGCTTGAGGTTGACGACCACGTCGTGGCCCACCCGGCAGTTCACATTCCCCTTGCTGGCCGGGGTGGTGACGAAGCAGAGCCGGTCGGTGGTGCCGGGGGTGGCGATCTTCACCGTGAAGTCGACCGGTCCGGACGCCACCAGCTGGAAGCCGTAGGAACCGTCCCGGGTCCAGCCCCGGGGGTGGCCCAGCACATCCGAGACGGCGCGGGCGGTCGCCGGTCCGGAGAGGCCGATCCCGTCCTCGATCTCGACCCGGAAGCGGCGGACCGGGCCCCGGCCGTGGCGTTCGCCGGAGAGCTGTACGGGAGTGAAGGTGCCAGGACCGTTCGCGAGCACCACCGGCTCACCGGACGACGAGGGCTTCTTCGATGTCTTCTGTTTCTCGGGCTTCGGCTCCGGCTCCGGCTTCGGCTTCGGCTTCGGCGTCTTCGGCCGGGGCGTGGGCTGCTTCGCCCCCGGCGCGGCGCCCTCGGGCGGCGCCGGACGCGCCGCGGTGCTGGTCGTCGGGCCCGGCCGGTCGCCCGCGCGGTTCGCGCCGGTCTCCCCGCTCCACCACAGCACGGCCCCGCCGCCCAGCCCCGCCGAGACGACGGCCACCGCGGCGGCGGACACGAGCGCCCGTCTGCGGCGGCGACGGCCCCTGCGCAGGGCGGTACGGCTCTGCCCGCCCGAGCCCCGTCGTCCCATCAGGCCCGCCGGTCACCGCGCGTGCCGCGCGGCACGACGCACCCGGAGGGAAACGGAAGCGGACTCCACGGCTCGGCCGAGGCGCCGGTGGTCGTGTTCGACGGCATGAGGCGGACGCTTCCTTCACTCGGGGCGGACGGGTTCACCCTTCAGGAGTGCTCCCGCGGCGATTCCGTTCCCGCTCCGGCGTCAGGCTTCGCTCACTGCGGGGACCGTCCCCGCACCGGGCGGCGCTCCGGAGACACCCGCGCCGCGTCGGCCGCCGCCCGTCCGCCGAGCAGACCGGCCTCGTCGCTCACGCCCCGCACCCGGGTGCTCGACGTCCTCGGGAACATCTCCTCCGCGCGGGACGCGACCGCGACCTCGCGGGTCGCCAGCACGGGCAGCACCTCGGCCGGCGCGGGCACGCTCTCGGCGACGGCGGTGAGCCGTTCGCCGAGCCGAACGGCGTACGCCAGCAGGAAGGACTGCCGGAACGTCTTCGTACGCTTGCGGCCGCCCGCCCGCTGGGACGCCTCCGCGCGGGTCATCGCCGCGGTGCCCTGGATCAGCAGGGAGGTGTGGAGCAGCTCGACCGATTCGAGGTCCGACTCGAAGCCGACCACGGTGGAGAAGCCGAAGTCGCTGTTCCAGACCGCGCGGCAGTGGTTCGCCGAGGCGACCGCGTCGAGCAGGATCGCCTTGGCCGTCTCGTACGGGGCGTCGACCCCGATCCGGCAGGCGGAGGGGGCGGTGTCCGGGGCTCGGCCCGGCAGCGCGGCCTCGTCCAGGCTGTGGCGGGCCATCAGCTCCTGGGCCTTGGCCGTGAGCGCCTCCGCCTCCTCCGGGAAGTCGGTCGCCTCGGCCTTGGCCAGCAGCGCCCGTATCCGGGCGAGCATCCGGGGCTCGTACCCCGCCGAGGGGACGAAGGCCGCGCCCGGGACCGGGCCCACCGGCTCGATCGGGGGGAGGCGGACCAGCAGTCGGTACAGCTCCAGTACGGCGGTGGCGCGGGAGAAGCGATCCGTGCGCCAGTCGGCGGCGTCCAGGTCGGCGAGCTGGGCCCGCCAGCGCGGCGGGAGGTGCTCGTACCGCCGCGACTCGGCGGCGATCAGTCCGGAGAGCAGCCGGACATGATGCTCCTCCAGGTCCCGGCGGACCAGGCGGACGGCGTCGGCGGGCTGCCAGCCGCGCTCCCAGGCCCGGCGGAGCAGCTCCTCGCCGCGCCGGGTCAGCTCGGCGTCCGCGGCCGGGGCCGCCGCCAGCAGGGAGGCCGCGGTGTCGAGGGAGGCGTCGCCGTCCCCGTACAGCGCGCCCGCCAGCGCTTCGTCCACCACCGTCGTCATCGAGCCGTCTCCTTCATCACCTCGATCATCCCAGGTGCGGGCGCGCCCCGGCCGCCACGGACGACGGCGCCGGGCGGGGGCGGCGGGCCGGTCGATCGCCGGCAGGTGTGTTCCCGGCAGGTGTGTTCCCGGAGGGTGCGCACCCGGCCGGTCCGTTTCCGGAGGGTGCGTTTCCGGCCGGTGCGTTGCCGGTCGGTCCGCGCTCGACCGGTCCATCCACAGGCTGTGGAGAGAGGCCGTGGGGGCGGGTGCGCGGAGAGCGGGCCGGCCGGCGGACGCCGTTCACGGCCCAGCGGGGTGATTGGCGCGATATCGACGGCCGGGAATCAAACACGCTCGGGTGCGCCTGTCGCCGGTACGACCCTGCCGCGTTCGCCGGCATCGCTCGTATCGCCCGTGTCGCGCGCGTCGGAGCCGCCGGAGTCCGAGGAGCACGGCCCGCCGGACCGGGCTCTCTCCCTCGGCGCGGGGGCGGCGCTTCCGGCGGCGGAGCTGCCGGTTGCGGAGCCGGGCCGAGGGCGCGTGGACCGGCGGCCCGGAGCCGGGGGCGCGGTCCGCCGGACCCGGGACGGAGGCTTACGGTCCGGTGGCCCCGGGACGGAGGCTTACGGGCGGGGGCGTACGGGTCGGAGGGCCCGCGCCGGGGGCGTGCGCGTCCGCCGGGGGCGGGCGGGGCGGTCAGAGGGCCCTGAGGGTCTTCTTCGCCAGTCCGTACGCCGGAAGCATCGCTTCCTGCTCCGCCGAGTCGAGCCCGCCCAGATGGAGTACCACCACGCCCTGGGGCGTCGCGAACGCGAACGCGTGCTCCTTCTTCGGCTCGCCCAGCAGCTCGTCGGTGTTGAGGTAGCTCACCTCGACCGCGTCGTACTCCCCCGCCCTGGTCCGGTGGTACTCCTCCTGCTCACGGCTCTTGGCGTTGTCGGCGACGAAGAGCTGGAGCGCGCGGCGCGGGTCCTCGCCCGCCCGCTCCCCGGTCCAGACCCGGAGGAAGCCGATGCTCCCGGCGGGCTTGGCGTCGATCTCGCAGACGAGGTTGACGGTGCTGGTGCCGGAGAGGCCGACTTCGGCGCCGAGCTTGACGGCCTCCGGCTTCCAGTCCTTGGCGAAGTCGAAGGTGACGGGGAGCGCGCAGGCGGAGCCCTTGGCGCCGACCGTGCCCCCCTTCACCACGGTCTCCTCGATCTCGGCGGGCTTCGCGCCCCCCGTCCCGTTGTCGCCGTGCGTCTTCCTGTCCGGCTCCGGCTTCGTTTCCAGAAGGGAACAGCCGGTCGTCAGTCCCGCCAGGAGCGCGACCGGGACCGCGCCCGCGCCCAGAATCGATGCGGCTCTTCGTATGCCTCGCGCCATGATTCCCCGCCCCTTGGTTTCAGTCAGACTGACAGCAGATCCGGCTGATCTTAGGGATACGTATCCGATGGACGAGTGAGAGGAGGTATGAGGTGGCCGAGAACAAGGACCTCATGCTGGCGGGTCATTGGTACATACCAAACGATCCGGAGCTGGCGGCGGACACTCAACGACGCTTCGCGTTGTGCGCGGCGTACAACGCGAACGGCGGCGCGGCCGTCGAGGACCGGACAGGCATTCTGGCCGAATTGCTGGGGTCGGTGGGGGAGCGGGTCAACATCCGGCCACCGTTCCAGTGCGACTACGGCGCCTATATTTCCATTGGTGACCGCACCTTTGTGAACTTCAACGCGGTCTTTCTGGACGTGGCGCCGATCACCATCGGATCGGATGTCCAGATCGGCCCGAATGTTCAGCTCCTCACGCCGATCCACGAACTGGACACCGAGCGGCGGCGGGCCGGCTGGGAGAGGGGCGAGCCGATCACGATCGGCGACAACGTCTGGCTGGGCGGCGGGGTGATCGTGTGCCCCGGGGTGACGATCGGGGAGAACACGGTGGTCGGGGCCGGTGCGGTGGTGACCCGGGATCTGCCGGCCGGGGTGCTGGCCGTGGGAAATCCGGCCCGGGTGATCCGCACGCTCGAACCGCCGGAGGCGCCGCCGGGGACGGCCGCGTCGCGGGAGGGGGCGGCTGCGCGGGAGGGAACGGCTTCGTCGCCGGAGGGAGCGTCGGAGGAGCCGCCGGGGGCGTCGGGCTGAGCCTTCCGCCGGTGGGGCGGGTGTTGCGCGAGGGGCGTTGTCAGACCCTGCTGCGACACTCGCTCTCATGGACGGACGATGGAGTCGGTGGGCTCTGGCGGCGGCGGAGGGCGGCGGGGCCCGGCTCGCTCCCCTCGGCCCCGCCGGGCTGCCCGCCGGCCCCGTCGTGACCGAGCCCGATCTGGTCGAGGCGGTGCGGTCGCGCCCCGAGGTGGGCCGATGGGTGTGGCGCTCCACCGCCGAGATCTATCCGAGGCTGCTGGCGGCCGGGGTGCGGGTCGAGCGGTGTTACGACATCGAGTGCGCCGAGCAGCTGCTGCTCGGCCATGAGGGACGGCTCGGCGAGCCCCGTTCGGCGGCCGCCGCCCTGGCCCGGCTGCGGGATCTTCCGGTGCCGGCCGATCCCCCGCAGCGGGCGGCGGAGCCGGGCGCGCAGTCCTCGCTCTTCGACCCGCAGCCGGTGCCGCTCCCGCTGGAGTCGCTGCTGGAGGTGTACGGGGAGCAGCTGCGGCGGCACGAAGCCGCCGAGCATCCCGGGCGGCTGCGGCTGCTGACCGCCGCCGAGTCGGCGGGCATGCTGGTGGCCGCCGAGATGAATCGGGCGGGGGTGCCGTGGCGGGCGGACGTCCACCGAGGGGTGCTGCACGATCTGCTGGGCGAGCGGTACGCGGGCGGGGGCGAGCCGCGCAGACTGGCGGAGCTGGCGGACGAGGTGTCGGCGGCGTTCGGGCGGCGGGTGCGGCCCGATCTGCCGGCGGATGTGGTGAAGGCGTTCGCCCAGGCCGGGATCAGGCTGAAGTCCACCCGGCGCTGGGAGCTGGAGGAGATCGACCACCCCGCCGTCGAGCCCCTGCTGCGGTACAAGACGCTGTACCGGATCTGGGTGGCGCACGGCTGGAGCTGGCTCCAGGACTGGGTGCGCGAAGGGCGGTTCCGGCCCGGATATCTGCCGGGCGGCTCCGTCTCCGGCCGGTGGACGACCAACGGCGGCGGCGCGCTCCAGATCCCGAAGGTGATCAGACGGGCGGTGGTCGCGGACGAGGGGTGGCGGCTGGTGGTCGCCGACGCGGATCAGATGGAGCCCCGGGTGCTGGCCGCGATCTCCCGCGACCCGGGCCTGATGGAAGTGGCGGGCCATGACGGCGATCTCTATTCGTCCCTGTCCGACCGGGCGTTCTCCGGCGACCGCGAGCACGCCAAGCTGGCGCTGCTCGGCGCGATCTACGGCCAGACCTCGGGCGACGGGCTGAAGAATCTGGCGGCCCTGCGGCGCAGATTCCCGGCGGCGGTGGCCTATGTGGACGACGCGGCGCGGGCGGGCGAGGAGGGCCGGCTCGTACGGACCTGGCTGGGCCGCACCAGCCCGCGCGCGGCCGGCGCGGAGGACGACGACGAGGCGGGCCTCCCCCAGGAGTCCGAGTCGGCCGACCGGCCCGCCCCGAAGGGTGAGTTCACCCCTGGCTACGCCTCGCTCGACGCGCGGGCCCGGGGCCGGTTCACCCGGAATTTCGTGGTGCAGGGCAGTGCGGCGGACTGGGCGCTGCTGATGCTCGCGGCGCTGCGGCGGACGACCTCGGGGATGCGGGCCGAGCTGGTCTTCTTCCAGCACGACGAGGTGATGGTGCACTGTCCGGCCGAGGAGGCCGAGACGGTGGTGAAGGCGATCCGGGAGGCGGGAGAAATGGCGGGAGAAGTGGTGTTCGGACAGACCCCGGTCAGATTCCCTTTCACGACGGCGGTGGTGGAGTGCTACGGAGACGCGAAATGAGGCGGACGAACGGCTCTTGGGATCCGGGGGTGATACGGCCGGGGGCCCGCACGGTCTGACCGCGCCGCCCCCGCCGCGCGAGGGGCGGGGGCCCGACGGGCGCTGACGCGCCGGGCCCGATGGCCGCCGGTCATCGGGCCCGGCCCCTGCGCGCGGGACGCCCCGGGGGCCGGATCATGAGCGGGTCACGGCCACCGCCGCCTTCAGGTCCGCCCGGAATGCGGGCCGGAGGCCGACCCGGGGCCCCGGCCGGTACACGGTGGCCCTGGTCCGCCCTCGAACCAGGAGGCGCACCTCGGCCGTCCCCGGATCCGGAGTCGGATCCGGGCCCGGAGTCGGGCGCGGTCGGGGGCTCAGGCCTCGAAGGTCTCGCGCAGCTTGGCCTCGTCCTCCTTGGAGAGATTGCTGCGGATCAGCTCGGCGCTGCCCGCCGGAAACGCCTCGTGGACCCGGTCCACCACGGCGTCGGAGGTGAGCAGGAAGAGCGCCGAGGTGCCCGGCTCCACCTCGCTGCGGACACTGGCGATGAAGTCGTCGTCGATGCCGACGTCGGCGAGCGAACCGCCGATCGCACCGGCCGCCGCGCCCACCGCCGCGCCGAGCAGCGGCACGAAGAAGATCAGACCGAAGAGCATCCCCCAGAAGGTGCCGGAGAGCGCGCCGGTCGCGGCGAGATTGTGCAGCTGCTTGGTCTTGGGCTGCTTGCGGTCGGCCGGCCAGCTCACGACGGCGGCGTCATGGATCTGGATGAGGCTCTGCTTCTGGAGGGAGAGCAGGGTCTCCTCCACCTGGGCCGCCCCCTCGGGAGTGGGGAACTTCCATGCGGTGAGCGTGGCCACGGAGGTCTCCTTCTGACGCTGGATTCACGACGGTGACGTCGCGTTCACGACGGCGGCCGCGCGCCCCGCCGAGGGGTGCGACGGCGGCGCGGGGCACCGCCCGGCACCCCCGCCGTCACCTGGATCCATCTCAGCACCGGGGCACGGTTCGCGCACTTTGTGCCGTTACGGCGTGATGGCGCGCACCGCAGGCCGCCACGGCGCGGTGGCGCGTAACGCCGACCGCGAGCGGCCCGCGCCGTCGGGCCGCCACGGCGCGGCGGCCCGTGCCGCAGGCCGCTCGCGGCGCGGTGGCCCCGTACCGCCGGGGTCGGCCGTCATGACTCGGCGGCCGGCGGCGCGGGGCGGCCGAGCACTCCCACCAGGCTGGTGAAGCCGTCGTCGGCGTGGCCGGCGTCCACGCCGCGCCGGAACATCCGCCGCACGACGTCCGGAAGCGTCGCGTCCACCCCGGCCTCCTCGGTGGTCCGCACGACATGCTCGGCACTGGCCAGCGCCATGGAGAGCCGCTCCAGATCCCCGGGGTGCTCCCCCGCCTCGATGCGCGAGGCGCAGAACTCCAGATACCGCGGGATCGTCGCCAGCAACGAGGAGGCCCCGGACAGGACGTCCCGCACCGGCACACCGTTCGCGTGGGCGACGGCGGTGGCGTGCGCGAAGGAGAGGACGGTGGTCCAGAAGACGTCCATCTGGAGCTGGTAGAGCAGTGCGGCGAGCCCCGGGTCCTCGCCCCGGTAATCGGCCGAGGTCAGCACCTCCAGGGTCGCCCGGTGCGCCTCGAAAACGTCCTCCGGGCCGCTGTAGTGGGTGGTGTTCGCCCGGTCCCCGATGCCCTCGGGGGAGCTGAGCACCCCTCCGGTGAGATAGCGGGCGCCGTGCCCGGCCGCCCATTCGGCCGCCTCCCGGGCCCGGCCGGGGGTGTCCGAACCGAGATTGACCAGCACCCTCCCGTCGAGCACCCCGGTCGCGGCGGTCGCGCCGCCGAGGACTCCGTACATCGCCTCATGGTCCGTCAGGCTCAGCAGCACCAGCTCGCCCGCGGCCAGCGCCTCCGCCGCGGTGGGGGCGAGGACGGCCCCGCGCGCCACCAGGGCGTCGGCCCGGCTCGCGGTCCGATTCCACACGGTCACCGGATGGCCCGCGTCGAGCAGGGCTCCGGCCATCGCCCGGCCCATCGGCCCGAGCCCGACGACGGTCACCGCTTCTCCGCTGTCTACACGTTTGCTCATGTCAATTCCCCGGACTAGAAAGGTCGTTCTATCCAGGCCAGAGGGTAGCACTCGACCAGAGCGAACGTTCTATTTAGTTTGGGTCAGGTACCACCCGTACGATCACACCACCGCAGAACCACCCGTACCATCACACCGTCGTACCACCCTCAGCACCGACCAGGGACATCGCTCTCCCGAGCCCGTCCGGAGAAAACCATGCCTGCACACAGCACCCGGGCCCGCAAGGCCGTCATACCCGCCGCCGGTCTCGGCACCCGCTTCCTGCCTGCCACCAAGGCCACGCCGAAGGAAATGCTTCCCGTCGTGGACAAGCCGGCCATCCAGTACGTGGTGGAGGAGGCCGCCCACAGCGGACTCGACGACGTCCTGATGGTCACCGGCCGGAACAAGCGGGCCCTGGAGGACCACTTCGACCGCGCCTACGAGCTCGAACAGCTGCTGGAGCTGAAGGGCGACAAGGAGAAGCTGCTCAAGGTCCGCGAGTCCAGCGAGCTGGCCACGGTGCACTACGTCCGCCAGGGCAATCCGCTCGGCCTCGGCCACGCGGTGCTGTGCGCCGAACCGCACGTGGGCGACCAGCCGTTCGCGGTGCTGCTCGGCGACGACCTGATCGACCCGCGCGACCAGCTGCTCGCCCGGATGCTCGATGTGCAGGAGCAGCACGGCGGCAGCGTCGTGGCCCTCATGGAGGTCGACCCCGAGCGGGCGCACCTCTACGGCTGCGCCGCCGTGCGCCCCCTGGAGGGCGGCGAGCGCGACGACGACGTCGTGCGGGTGACCGACCTGGTCGAGAAGCCCGAGCCGGGCACCGCCCCCAGCAACCTCGCGGTCATCGGCCGCTATGTCCTGGCCCCGGAGATCTTCGAGGTGCTGCACCGGACGAACCCGGGCCGCGGCGGCGAGATCCAGCTGACCGACGCGCTGCGCGAGCTGGCGGCCGACCCGTCCCTCGGCGGCCCGGTGCACGCCGTCGTCTTCCGCGGTCGGCGCTACGACACGGGCGACCGCGGCGAGTATCTGCGCGCGGTCGTGCGGCTGGCCTGCGAGCGCGAGGACCTCGGACCGGAGTTCCGCGCCTGGCTCTCCGAGTTCGTGCGCACCGACGGCCAGGTCTGAGCCGCTCCCGCCCCGGTCCGGAAGCCCCGGACCAGAAAGCCCGGCCCGGAAGCCCCGGGTCGGCGCCGGACAGCACGCCCCGGTCCGGAAGCCCCGGACCGGGCCCGGGCCCCGGCTCACGCCGAGCCGGGCCCCGGCCTCACTCCGGTCCGCTCCGGACCGGCCCGGCGGCGGCGATGAGTCCGCGCAGACCCTGCCGGTGGACCTCGTGATCCACCAGCGCGGGGAGCACCGCGTCGACATGGCCGGTCAGCGCCGGGAAGCGCTCCGGGTCGAGCGCGGCGAGCGCGGTGCGACTGGCGGCGACCGCGCCGCCGGGGTCGCGGTGGTCGACGAAGGTCGCCGCCCCCAGCGTGAACAGATACATCTGGCGGTAGACGGCCATCGCCCGGCCCGGCTCCATGCCCGCCGCCAGATTCGCGGCGATCTGCGGCTCGACCAGCCGGGCGAGCAGCTCGCGGCTGAGCCAGGGGCGGGAGCCGCGCAGGATCATCAGCCCCGGATGCCGCGTCAGCATCTCGTACAGCCGGGTGAAGCGGGCCTCGGTGGCCTCGGCCCAGGGCGTCTCGGGGCCGATGTCCGGCAGCTGGGCGGCGAGATGGTCGGTGCACAGATCGACCAGACCGGTCACCTCCGAGCCGCAGCGCCGGTGGACGGTGGTGTGCGAGACGCCCAGCCGTTCGGCCAGGGCGCGCAGATTCAGGGCCTGCGGGCCCTGCTCGTCGATCAGCTCCAGTGCGGCTACGGCGATGGCCCTCGGGGTGGCCCGGTCCAGGGTCTCTGACTGCCTCGGCATGGGGTACATCGTAAGTTACGCTGTAACACCCCTGGTGACATCCCCGCCCCGCCGGGCCCCGGCCGCGGGCGGACGGCACCGCCACTCCCCCCTTCGGAGCAGCCCGTGCGTCAGCTCAGCCTCGGTGATGTGGAAGCGGCGGCCGGCCGGGTGCGGGGCCGGGTCAGGACGGTCGCGGTGTCGCGGCTGGACCTCGGCCCCGACCGCGCGGGACCGACCGCCGCCGGCCCTTCCGGCTCGTACGACTCGTCCACCGCGTCCGCCGCGCCCACCGGGCCCGGCTCGGGCGAGCCGTGCCGGATCTGGCTGGCGCACGAGTACATGCAGCACACCGGCAGCTTCAAGGCCCGCGGCGCGGTGAACTTCCTGCGCGCGCACGGCGAGGCCGGCACCCTCCCCGCCGCCGGGGTCGCCATCGCCTCCGGCGGCAACGCCGGTCTGGCCTGCGCCTGGGCCGCTCAGGCCCTCGGAGTGCCCGCCACGGTCTTCCTGCCCGCGAGCGCCCCGGCGGTGAAGATCGCCCGGCTGGAGGGGTACGGGGCGGCCGTGCGGCTGGTGGAGGGGGAGTACGCGGACGCCGCCGAGGCCTGCGCGGAGTTCACGGGGGCGACCGGGGCGCTGCGCGGCCACGCGTACGACGATCCGTTCGTGGCCGCCGGGGCCGGGACCCTGCTGGAGGAGATCCGGGCGGCGGTCCCCGGTCTGGACACGGTGATCGTCGCCGTCGGCGGCGGCGGGCTCTTCGCCGGGGTGGCCACCGCCGCCGGGCGGCACGGCATCCGCACGGTCGCGGTCGAGCCGGAGCACAGCCGGGCGCTCAACGCCGCGCTGCGGGCCGGGCGGCCGGTCGACGTCGCCGTCGACAGCGTCGCCGCCGACGCGCTCGGCGCCCGGCGCGCGTCCGGTCTGGCCCTGGAGGCGGCCCGGCGCGGCGACACGGTCTCCGTCCTGGTCCCCGACGAGGCCATCGCCGCCGCCCGGCGCGCGCTGTGGGACGAGCGCCGGATCGTCACCGAGCTGAGCGGCGCCACCGCGCTGGCCGGACTGTCGCTCACCGCCGCCGACGGCGCGGGGTACGTCCCGGGGCCGGGCGAGCGGGTCGCCGTCGTGCTGTGCGGGGCCAACACCGACCCGTCGGACCTGGTCGCCGAGGTCTGACGACCACCGCCGGGCAGGTGCCGGGGCCGGGGTGCGGGACCGGCGCGCAGGGGCGCGCACGAAAGCGGCGTACGAAAGCGGCGTACGGACCGGGCGTACGGGATCGGCGTACGGCTACGGCAGCTGCCCGGCGGTCCCGTCGATCACCACGATCCCCGTGCCGTGCGCACGGCGGGCGTCGTCGGGGGTGTCGGCGAGGTGGACGGTGACGAGGTTGCCGAGGTCGCGGGAGAGCCGCTCGGCGAAGGCGTCGAGCCGGGGCCGCCAGTCGGCGGGGGCGCCGGCCGGGGGGACGGCGACGATCTCCAGCAGATCGGCGGGGTGGGCCGCGGCGCCCTCGGCGACCTTGCCCAGCAGGGCGAGATGGACGGGGGCCGGGTCGAGTTCCGCGGCGGCCCGATCGCGCACCTCGTCGGCGAGCCGCCCGCGCAGATCCGTCAGCTGCCCCACGGCGTCCCACACGAGATGGCCCGCGACGACGCGCACCTCCGCGCCGCGCCGGCGCGGCTCGACCATGCCCAGCAGGCCGAGCCGGAAGAGCACGCTCTCCAGCTGGGTGGCGGCCACCGAGGACTCACGGGCCAGCGCCTCCACGCTCAGCGCGGCGGAGCCCGCCGTCTCGCGGTGGGCGGAGAGGGCGGTCACCGTACGGCCCGAGGCCCCCGGGAAGAGAGCGGTGAGCGGGCTGCTGAAGTTCACGGCTGTACCTCTGTGCCTGACGGGGTGTGCTGACCGGTGAGGATGAGCCCGTCGGCCACCGCCAGGCGATGTGGGCATCGACGGCGGGCCGACGGGGGTTCGGGGTGCTCGCGGGGGCGCGAAGGGCTCCGCGCGAGCGGGGGTGCGGCCGTCAGGGTTCGCCGTCGGCCGACACGCTCGCGGGCGACGGCCGGTCACGGTCCGCCGCGAGACCGGCGTCCGACGGACGGTCGGCGTCCACCGACTGGTCACGGTCCATCGGCCGGTCGGTGTCCACCCGGCGGTCAGCGCTCATCGGCCGGTCGGTGTCCACCCGCTGGTCAGGGCCCGTCTGCCGGTCAGCGTCCGACGGCCGGTCGGCGTCGCCGCCGCCCGGGAGCGCCTCGAACGCGTCGAGAAGCTCGTGCAGCGGGGTCTCGCCCCAAGAGGTGAGCGCCAGGGAGGTGGTGAACACGGCGCCCGCGTGCAGCGCTCCGGGGCCCTCGCGCATCAGGGTCCGCAGCGGCGCGTGGTCGCCGCGCGCCCAGGACCGGATGGTCTCGGCGACCATGGGCCGGTGGCCGGCGGGGGCCGCCGCCGCGATCCGGTCGGCGGTGCGCACCACATCGGCCGGGGTGAAGCTCCGGGGCGCGGAGAGCACCGTGCCGACGACGATTCCCAGCATCTCGCGGACCACGAGGCGCAGTTCGTCGCGCGCGGCCGGGTCGAGACCGCCGAGGAGCGAGGAGACGGCCGGGGCGTCGCTGTGCGCGTACGCCCGGACCAGCGCGACGCCCCGGTGGGCCGCCTCCCGCCGGACCGCGGCCCCGGCCCTCGGATCCGTACCGCGTCCGCCGCCGGCGGCCGGCCGCGGACGGCAGGGCGCGGACCGGCGGCGGGCGGTCGGCGGACACTCGGGAACGCGACGCAAGGCCGTACCCCTTCCTCGGAGAAGAACTGACCCGATTCTGAAACTTCAAGTCAGGTTGAAGTCAAGTCCGCGGCCGGGCCGGGGACGGGGCGGAGCGGGAGGGGCGGCCGGACGGTCAGGCGCGGCCGTCGCTCAGCAGCCGGGCGGTGATGCCGGTGAGACGGCGGCCCTGGTAGCGGGCGGCCTCCAGGATGTTGTCGCCGGGCAGGTCGCCCGCGCCGGAGGCGTGGGCGGTGCCGTACGGGTTGCCGTTGGCGGCGTACACGGTCTGGTCGGTGTAGCCGGGCGGGACGATCAGCGAACCCCAGTGGTAGAAGGTGTTGTAGAGGGCCAGCAGGGTCGACTCGTTGCCGCCGTGGAGGTTGGCGGCGCTGGCGAAGGCGCTGGCGGGCTTGTCGGCGAAGACGCCGCGCTGCCAGAGGCCGCCCGTGCCGTCGATGAACTGCTTGAGCTGGGAGGCGACATTGCCGAAGCGGGTCGGCGTGCCGAAGGCGTAGGCGTCGGCCCACTCCAGGTCGTCGTGGCTCGCGACCTCGATGTCCTGGGCGGCGTCGACATGGGCGCGCCAGGCCGGGTTCGAGTCGATGGCGGCGTCCGGGGCGAGTTCCGTCACGCGGCGGAGCCGCACCTCGGCGCCCGCCTTCTCCGCGCCCTCCGCGACGGCCTGCGCGAGGCTGTGCACGCTCCCGGTCGACGAGTAGTAGATGACGGCGATCTTCGGGGATACGGCGACGGTCATGACGGCCCTCTCTGCAACGGCGAATCTGCGGCGCGAAAACGAAGTGGATAGCTATCCGCTTCGCCGAAGGTATGTGATTCAACGATCGATTGGCAAGCCCTAAACGGATAAGTATCCGCTAAGCTGGCGGTCAGAAATCGGCCAAAGCACCCAGACCCGGCACCCAGCCGGGCGGCCGAGCGGGCAGAACGGAGCCCCTGTTCGTGCACACGTCACAGCCCCATCGAGCGGATCTCCACAGCGTGGAGGCGCGTCCCCCCGGCGCCCACGACCCGGACGTCCACCGGGTGGGCCTTCCGCTCACCGGGGGCGGACCCGCCGCGCCCCGCGCGGACGCGGCGCACAACCGCCGCAAGATCCTTGAGGCCGCCGCCCGCATCGTGGCCGACGAGGGCCCCGAGGCCCTCACCATGAACGCGGTCGCGCGCGCCTCCGGCACCGGGGTCGGCACCGTCTACCGGCGCTTCGGCGACGTCGGCGCGCTCTTCTCGGCCCTCCTGGACGAACGGGAGCGCCAGTTCCAGGAGGCCTTCCTCTCGGGACCGCCCCCGCTCGGGCCCGGGGCGCCGCCGGAGGAACGGCTGCGCGCCTTTCTGCACGCCCTGGTCGACCGGGTCGTCGAGCAGCGCGAACTCCTGCTCGCGGGGGAGAACGCCTCCCCCGTCGGCCGCTACCGCCACCACGCCCATCTGGCCGGGCACACCCATGTGACCATGCTGGTCCGGGGGCTGCGGCCGGGCGCCGACGCGCCGCTGCTGGCGAGTCTGCTGCTCGCGCCCTTCGCGCCCAGCCTGATCACCCATCTCACCCGGGAGCGGGGCCGCGGCCCGGAGCAGATCAAGGACGGTCTCGACGCTCTGCTCACCGGGCTGCTGGGGCCCGCCGACCACTGAGCGCCCGTACCGGCCCCGGGCCCGCCGACCGCTGAGCGCCCCGTACCGGCCCCGGGCCCGCCCGGTACTCCGAGCGGCGCGTACGAGTCCGGGCCCGCCGAGCGGCGCGTACGGGCCGGGCCCGCCGACTGCCCGGAGCACCCGGACCGCCCGGAGCACCCGGCGGCGGGAGCGCCGCACCGCGCGGTGAACGCGGTACGACGCCCCCGGACCGGCCGGATCAGAGCGCCAGCAGGGCGCGTACCGGAACGCGGGAATCGGCCAGCGGCCGTACCGCGATCCGCATCAGGGCCCGGGCGTTGTCGTCCCCGGCGATCCGGTTGGCGCTCAGCTCACCGCAGGACAGACAGTGATGGATGATCATCCACTCCCCGTCGCCGCGCACCGACACGCTCAGCGCCGCCATCCGTCCCCGGCACCCCGAGTCACGGTCGCCCGGCACCCGCCGGTCGACGTGCAGGCTGGTCAGACAGTGCGGGCAGTGGTTGCGATGGGCGGTGCCTGGCGCGGTCAGCGGCACATCGAGCCGGCAGCCCGCGCAGCGGAACGCGTCCCCTCCCTCGCCGCCCCGGCCGTGCAGCACGTCCTTGCGCCGCTGCGGGCGGGCGGCTCCCCGCCGCCGGTCGTTCGTCCTTCGTCGTGACGTGTTCCGTCGGGACATGGTTCTCTCTCCTCCGTTCTCTCTCCCGCTCACATGTCTCCGAAGACCTCGAGCGGGAACGGCGGCTGGGCCAGCGGGCGCACGGCCAGGCGCATCAGAATGAGCTGGTTGTCGTCGGCGCTCAGAGGGCCGGCGGTGAGTTCGTCGCAGCGGACGCAGCGGTGGATGACCGTCCAGTCGCCGTTGCGGAGCACGGCGATGGAGATGGGCTTCATCCGCGACCGGCAGTCGGAGGGCCCGCCCTCGACATGGTCGTGGACGTGCCGCGAGTACAGACAGCTGGGGCAGTGGTCCCGGCGGTCGCCGCCGGGGCCGAGTGTGGACACGGTCAGTCCGCAGCGCACACAGGTGAAGGTGGACGTCCGCAGGACGGGGCTCGGCCCGGGGTTCGGGTCGGGGCCGGGGGACGAGAGGCGGTTCGGCAGATCGGTGGACACCGGCTTGGCTCCTTGCTGAAGGCTTGACGCGTGGGCGGCAGCAGGAGGCCGAGCGGTCCTCGGCGGGGCACGGCCGGCGGCCCGGCGGGCGCGACAGGGCTCCGTACGCCGTGACATGACAGGTCGTGACATGGCACGGGGGTACGGGGCGGACGCGTTCCGCGGGCGGGCGGGGCACGGCGCGACAGCACACCGTCGTACGTCCGGCGCCGGGCCGGAGACCCGCGATCGGCGATCAGAGGCAGCGAACAGCGGCAGCGATCGGGGATCGGAGGTCAGCGGTCGGCGATGAGCCGACGCCCGGGGCAGGCCGACGTACCGACGGAAGGACCGTCGGCGGCCTGCGGGTGGGGCGGCGGGTCAGCGACCGGACACGTACACGGTTCGCCGAGGGAGGCTCGGCGCGGGCCGGGGCATACATCACTGCTTTCCAGGGCTCGTCCGAGCCCGGTGGGATTCGTCGGGGCACACCGGCGACGGGGTGCCCGCCGAGGCGGGAGCCAACGTAGCAACGGGCCGTGGGGACGCACCAGCGATTTTCCCGCCGCCGATCGGCCGGGCGACCGGGCGACCGGCGGCGGGAGGCGGGAGGCGGGTACGGGCTCCGGAGCTGAGGCACGGCCCGGCGCGGCGCGGCGCACGGAAGCCCTCGGCCAGAGACGCGCATACGGCCCCGTTCCCCTACGACGACCTGCCTCAGCCCTCCCGGCCCCCCGGATCAGCGGCGGCCGGGCCGTCCCCCTCGGGCCCCGCGCTGAGCTGCTCGTCCAGTTCGTCGAAGAGCAGCCCCTCCCGCCCGACATGCCCGGTGCGATACGCGACCCGGGCCACCAGATGGGCGGCGACCGGGCCGGTCAGCAGCTGGAAGAAGCCGATGAGCCCGAGCGTGCCGAGGTCGATGCCGCTGCGGAGCCGCAGCGCGACCCCGAAGAGCACCAGCAGCATGCCGAGCGACTGCGGATTGGTCGCGGCATGGCTGCGGGAGAGCACATCGGGCAGCCGCAGCATGCCGATCGCGCCCAGCAGGCTCACGGCCGCGCCGAGGAAGATCAGTACGGCTCCGGCGGTGTCGGCCGTCTGCGCCCAGCCGTTCATCCGTCGTCCTCCTCGGCACGGGATCCGGGCTCGGGCCGGGGGCCGGGCCCCGGCCCCGGCCCGGGTGCGCGCGGCCGCCCCGGGCGGTCCGGCGCACGGTCGCGGACCGCGATGAAGCGGGCGATGCCGACCGAGCCGGTGAACCCGAGGAAGGCCACCACCAGCATGATCGGGAAGTAGTAGGCGTCCCGGGCGACGGCGGACCGCACCCCGATCCCCGCGATCATGAGCGCGGCGATGACATCGAGCGCCATGGCCCGGTCCAGCATCGAGGGGCCCCGCCAGAGCCGGTAGACCACCAGCGCCCCCGCGACGAGGATCATCACCGCGGACGCCGTCAGCAGCACCTCGTCCACGGTCCGGGCCACGCTCACCGGCCCTCCTCCCCGGGACGCGGCGAGCGGCGGACCCGGGCGATCTCGTCGCGGTCGCCGAAGGCCCGTACGGTCAGCTCCTCCATCCGCCACACCGAGCGCCGGGCCCGGTCCGCCGCGCCCGGGTGGTCCGCCTCCAGGATGTGGACGAAGAGGGTGGCGTTGGAACGGCGCACCTCCACCACCGATCCGTCGGGGACGTTGGAGACGGCGATCGCGGTCGCGGTGAGCATCAGATCGGTGCGGCAGCGCAGCGGAATCGCGAGTACGGCCGCCCGGTCGGGCCTGCTGTCGAACATCGGCCGGGCGACCTTGACCCCGGAGGTGTACATGTCCCAGAGCAGATGGGCCACCAGCCGGGCGATCCCCAGCGGATGGAGCCGGAGCCGGAGATCGACCGACGGCAGCGGGAAGACGAGGCAGAGGACGACGGCCACCACCAGGCCGTTGACGATATTGGCCCAGCTGACCGTGCCCCAGAGCAGGACCCAGATGACGGTGAGCCAGGCGATCAGCGGCAGGTCCAGCACCCGGCGCCGCCGCCCCACCACCGCACAGCTGAACGGCGGCAGATCCGGGTCGCGGAACTTCAGGGAGATCATGGGCGCGTCACCGGCCGAGCACCGCCTCGATGTAGGGGGAACGTTCCAGGAGTTCGGCCGCCGCCCGGTCGGTGAGCGAGGTGAACGGGTCGCCCAGCACCGTGTACGCGAGCGAGAGCAGCACCAGGGCCGCCGTCGCCCAGGTCATGGTGGACGGCAGCCGGTCGGTGGTGGTGGTGATGGTCCCGCCGAAGAGGGTGGCGGTCACGGCCTGTCCGGCGGGCCGCCCCCGGGACGCGCCGGACCGCCGCTCGCCCTCCGGGCCCAGATCGCCCGAGCCGTCGCCGCAGTCGTCGTCGCTGTCCCGCTCCTCCAGGACGGTGCCGCGCGCGGGCCGGTCCGGCGGCGCGGTCCGCCAGAAGGCCAGGTTCCAGACCTTGGCCATGACGTACAGCGTGATCAGGCTGGTGAGGGTGGCGGCGGCGACCAGGGTGTACGCCCAGGCGTCGGCGTCCGCGACACCGGCCCGCAGCAGCTGGAGCTTCCCGATGAAGCCCGACATCGGCGGGATCCCGGCCAGATTGAGCGCGGGCAGGAAGAAGAGCGCGGCGAGCGCTGGGGCGGCCCGTGCCAGTCCGCCGACCCGGGTCAGCTCGGTGGTCCCGGCACGCCGTTCGATCAGCCCGGCGACCAGGAAGAGGGCGGTCTGCACGGTGATGTGATGGACGACGTAGACGATCGCGCCGCCGATCCCGGCGCGGGAACCGAGCCCGATGCCGAAGACCATGTAGCCGATGTGGCTGATGAGGACGAAGGACAGCAGCCGCTTCAGATCGGTCTGGGCCACCGCGCCGAGCACCCCGATCAGCAGGGAGGCGAAGGCGGCGGCCAGCAGCAGATGCCCGAGCCGGTTGCCGGGGAAGAGCAGGGTCTCCGTACGGAGCATGCAGTACACGCCGACCTTGGTGAGCAGTCCGGCGAAGACGGCCGTGACCGGGGCGGGCGCGGTGGGGTACGAGTCCGGCAGCCAGGCCGCCAGCGGGAAGACGGCGGCCTTCACCGCGAACACGGTGAGCAGCGTGGCCTCCAGGAGGGTCCGCACGCCGAGGGGGAGTTCCTGGAGCCGTACCGCGAGCTGGGCGAGGTTGACGGTGCCGGCCGCCGCGTAGGTGAGGGCGACGGCGGTGAAGAAGATCATGGACGAGATGAGGGAGACGACGACATAGGTCGCACCGGCGCGCAGCCGGGACGCCGTGCCGCCGAGCGTCAGCAGCACAAAGCTGGAGACGAGCATGATCTCGAAGCCGACGTAGAGATTGACCAGATCGCCGGCGAGGAAGATGCAGGAGACCCCGGACACCAGCATCAGATAGGCCGGGTGGAAGACGGCGAGCGGGGTGCGTTCGTCCCGGTCGGCCATGCCCTGCCCGAGCGAGTAGACCAGGACGCACAGGGTCACCGCCGACGACACGGTCAGCATCAGTCCGGAGAGCCGGTCCGCGACCAGGGTGATCCCGAGCGGGGGCGCGAAGTCCCCGAGGTGGACGGCGAGCGGGCCGTGGACGTCGGCGGCGATCAGCAGGGTCACCGAGAGCGCGAGCACGGCGGAGAGCACGACCACGCTGACGACCCGCTGTCCGCGCGGGAAGCGGGTGCCCAGGGCGAGTTCGAAGCCGGTCGCGAGGAGGGGGAGCAGTACGGGGAGGGGTACGAGAGCGTTCATCCGGGGCCTTCCTCGGGGTGGGGCCGTCCGTCACGCCCGCCGGAACCGTCCGCTCCGGAACCCGGACCGCCGCGAGAGCCGCGAGAGCCGTCGGAATCTCCCATTCCGGAGCCGGAACCGCCCGGACCGCCCGGACCGCCCGGCCCCCCGCGATCCGCACCGCCGCCCCGGCCCTCCGGGCCGCCCCCCGGGCCCTCGTCACGGTCCTCGCGGTCCTCCGGGTCCTCGCCCAGGATGTCGTTCCACAGGTCGCCCGACGCGTCGCGGGCCCGGGCCTGGAGGGCGCGGTCCTCGCGGAGCACGGCGCGCAGCCGGCGGCGTTCGACGCGGTACTCGTCCCGGTCCCCCTCGGGCCCGCGCCCGCGCGGACCGTGGCGTTCGCGCAGGGCCGCCCGCTGCTCCTGGACCTCGGCGCGGAGCGCGACCCTGCGGTCCTCGATGTCGTCCTGGACCTCGTCCGTGCCGGTGACCCGCTGGCTGCGGTACGCCATCGCCAGCAGGAACGCCGTGGTGGCGAGGGTGATGACGATGGCGGTGAGCGCGATCGCCTGGGGCAGCGGATCGGTCACCCGGGACAGTTCGACCCCGGGATAGAGCAGCGGCGCGAGCCCGGCGGGCCCGCCCGCGCCCAGCATCAGCAGGTTGATGCCGTTGCCGAGCACCACCGCGCCGATCAGCACCCGGCTCAGCGCCCGCATCAGCAGCAGCACCCCGCCCACGGCGCACAGCACCCCGGCGGTCACCAGCAGACTGAGGCTCACCGTCACCGGCCGGCCTCCCGTCCGGCGGCCTCGCGCGCCGCGGCCTCCCGCTCGATCTGGCGGTCCACCCGGGCGCCGAGCGCCCGCACGATGTCCAGGACCACGCCCAGCACCAGCAGATAGACGCCCGCGTCGAAGAGGACCGGCGTACCGAGGTGGAAGTCGCCGAAGAGCGGCCAGTGGCCCTCGTACGAGAAGGCGTGCAGCGCGGTGCCGTCGAAGAGCCCCAGCAGCGCCACCCCCGTGGAGAGGAAGAGGCCGAGCCCGATGAAGAGACCGGGCTGGCCGGGGGCCGCCTCGCCCAGCTCGTACCGGCCGCCCGCGAGATAGCGCGCCATCATCGCGACGCCCGCGACCAGTCCGCCGACGAAACCGCCGCCCGGCAGATTCTCCGCGCAGAACAGCAGATAGACGGAGAGGACGAGGATGGGGTGGAAGACCAGCCGGGCCACCACCTCGAAGACCACCGAGCGGTACTCGGGGGCGAGGGTGCGCCCGGCGGCGAGCCAGGTGCGCTCGGGCGCGTTGTCGTCGGGGGCCGGTACGGGGGTGACCGTGCCGGAGCCGAACGACCAGGCGGTGCGCCCGGCCTGCGGACCGTTCGCCTGAGGCCCGTTCGCCTGCGGACCGTTCGCCCGGGGCCCGTTCGCCCGGGGCCCGTTCGCCCGGGGCCCGTTCGCCCGAGGAGGTGCGGAGGCCGTCTCGTAGGCGGAGTCGTCCGGGGACCCGGTCCGGCGGTGGAAGTAGATCAGGCTGGTCACGCCCACGGCGGCGACGGCGAGGACGGCCGACTCGCCGAGGGTGTCCCAGGCCCGGTACTCCACGAGGATCGTCGCCACCACGTCCTTGACCCCGTGGTGCGCCGTCTCGTACACCAGCGCCCGGCCCGCCGGGTCGGCGCGGCGGGCCGCGGCCATCACCCACAGCACGACCGAGACGGCCGCCGCCGCGGCCAGCGCCAGCGGCACCCGGACCATCAGCCGCCACCGGCTGATGGTCTCCTGGAAGTACACCGGCATCCGCCGCAGGACCAGCACGAACACCAGCAGCGAGACCGTCTCGACGCAGAACTGGGTGAGCGCCAGATCGGGCGCGCCCTGCACCACGAAGAGCAGGGCCGTGCCGTATCCGGTCAGGCCCGCCATCACCACGGCCTTCATCCGGCGGCGCACCTGGAGACAGAGCAGCGCCGCCAGACAGGTCAGCAGGGCGATCGCGCCCTGGACGGGCGAGTCCCACAGCCGGGGCGGCTCGGCGTCGTGCCACGGCCGGTCCACGAGCAGCACCGTGAGCTGCCCGGCGAGCAGCACCAGCAGCACGGTGGCCAGATAGACCGGGAGCGAACCGCGCTGGAAGAAGCCGGTCACCTGGAGCGCGAGCCGCTCCAGCCCCAGCAGCCCCAGGCCGAAGACCCGGTCGGCGGTCGGCCACGCCACCCGCCGGGAGAGCCGCACCACCGGCCCGCGCGCCGCGAAGAGCGCCAGACCGCCCGCCCACGCGGCCCCCGAGAGCAGCAGCGCGACGCCGAGTCCGTGCCAGAGCGAGAGGCTGTACGGGTGCGCGGGGGGCGGGAAGGCGTCGGCGTACGCCCCCAGCAGCCCGTTCAGCCAGACGACTCCGGGGCCCAGCACCACACAGCCCGCCGCGAGCACCGCGGGCGGCCCGAGGAACGCCGCGTCGACCGGGTGCGCGGGGGTGTCGGCCAGCCCGGGTTTACGGGCGAACGCGCCCCACAGGAAACGCAGGGTGTACGCGGTGGTCAGCGCCGAACCGACGACGCAGACGGCCAGCGTCCAGCGCTCGGCCGCGCTCCCGTGCTCCAGCGCGGTGAACGCGGCCTCCTTCGCCGCGAAGCCGAGCAGCGGCGGCAGCCCCGCCATCGACGCCCCGGCGACGACCGCGACCGCGGCGACCCGCGGCAGCGCCCGCCCCACCCCGGAGAGCCGGCGCAGATCGCGGGTGCCGGTCGCGTGGTCGACGATCCCGGTGACGAGGAACAGCGGCGCCTTGAAGAGCGCGTGGGCGAGGATCATGGCCGCGGCGGCGAGCGCGGTGTCCCGGTGGCCCGCCCCGGCCAGCACGGTGAGGAAGCCGAGCTGGCTGACGGTGCCGTAGGCGAGGACGAGCTTCAGGTCGTTGAGCCGCAGCGCCCGCCAGCCGCCCAGCAGCATGGTCAGCGCGCCGAGGGTCAGCAGCAGCGGCCGCCACGGCGGGGCGTCCGCGAACGCGGGGGCCAGCCGGGCGATGAGATAGACGCCGGCCTTCACCATGGCGGCGGCGTGCAGATAGGCGCTGACCGGCGTCGGCGCGGCCATCGCGTTGGGCAGCCAGAGGCTGAACGGCCAGATCGCCGACTTGGAGAGGGCTCCCAGCAGGATGAGCACCACGGCGACCGAGACGGTCGTGGAGGGCGCGGGCGGGTCGGCGACCAGGGCGGAGATCCGGTAGGTGCCCGCCGCCCCGCCCAGCATCAGAAAGCCGACGAGCATGGCCAGCCCGCCGAAGGCGGTGACGGTCAGCGCCTGGAGCGCCGAGCGGCGGCTCTGCTTGCGCTCGCTGCCGTGGCCGATCAGCAGATAGGAGAAGACCGTGGTCAGCTCCCAGAACACATAGAGCAGCACCAGGTCGTCGGCGAGGACCAGCCCCAGCATGGCCCCGGCGAAGGCCAGCAGATTGCCCGCGAACCGGCCGAGCATCAAGGTCCCGGCGGCGAAGTACCGTACGCAGTACAGCAGCACCAGCGCGCCCACCCCGGCCGCGAGCAGCACCATCAGCAGCGAGAGCGCGTCCAGCCGCAGCGCGAGCCAGACCCCGTAGTCCGGGAGCCACGGCAGCGACCAGCCCACCGAGCCTCCGGACGCGGCCCGGCCCCACTGGGCGGCGGCCCAGACCGCCGCGGCGGCGGGCGGCAGCGCCAGCACGACGAAGGCCCGGGGGCCGAGCCGGCCGACGAGCGGCCCCGCGCAGGCGGCGAGCAGGAAGTGACAGAGGATCAGCGCTGCCATGCGGCCCCGGACGCCGACCCGCCGTCAACGGTCGGGACAGAAAGGACGGAAGGCACGGAAGTATTGCTATAAGCCCTCGCGCCGCTTCACGCTCCGGCGCGCCGATGAGGGGCCGTACCGGGCCGAGGTCGCCCCCCGCCGGCCCATCGCCGCCTCGGGTTCCGGGGGCGGGCTCTCACTCGTGGTGGGCGTGCTCGTCCGAGTCCTCGAAGGTCGACGGGATCGTCTTCTTGATCGCGGCGGCCAGGTCCATGAGCGCGCTGACGTCGCCGTACTTCGTCGGGAGGGTCAGCTCGACATAGACCTCGCGGTAGACGGTGGTGCTGCGGTACGCGCCGTCCTCGGGGCCCTCCAGCATCCAGTCCACATCGCTCACCTTCGCCCCGGGAGCCTTGGGGTTGTTCATCTCCGCGGGCCGCGGGACGCCGCAGCGGAGCACCACGGCCGGGTCGCCCCACGCCGCGGTGAGGCGCGAGGAGGGCTCCGTGTCGCGCCGTTCGAGCCCCGCCACCGAGTCCGGCAGCTCGTCGTGGAGCGCCTCGCACATCCGTTCGGCGTCCTTGTCGACGGCGGGCGGCGCCGCCTTCACCGGATCCCCGGAGAAGACGTACACGGCGGCGATCAGCAGCAGCACGACGACCGGCACGCCGAACACCGCGAGGCGACGAGGGTTCATGCCCCGACGATATCCGCCGGGGGGCGGACGGCAGGAGGCGGTGGCGGTACGAGGCGCCGGGGGCGGTCCTGAGGCGCGGGCAAGGGCTTCCGAGGGGGGCCGGGGGCTCTCCGGGGGCGGGGTCCCGGGTCGCTTCCGGGGGCCAGGGGGATCCCGGGACGACTCCCGGGCAGGTCGGCGCACCGCCCCGGGCCCGCACACCGCCCCGGGCCCGCGCCGCGCCGCACCGCACCGGCCCCGGACACGGACACGGTCAGCCGTCGGAGCGCGGCCCGCCCTCCGCGTACTCGTTCGCGAGCATCTCGTCCATGGTCCCGCGCATCCGGACGACGATCTCCTCGAAGCCGCGCAGCTGCTCCGGGGTGTAGTCGGCGACCACCGCGGCCATACGCTCGGTGTAGACGCGGAAGAACTCCTCGGCCCGCGGCCTGACATGGGGGCTGCTGCGCAGCGTCACGATTCTGCGGTCGGCCCGCTCACGGGTCCGGGCGACGTGTCCGGCCGCCTCCAGCCGGTTCAGCAGCGCGGTGGTCGCGCCCGACGACAGGGAGATCCGCTCGCTCAGCCGGGCCGGCGACAGCGGGCGGCCCTTGTCCTCGGCGTACAGGATCTCCGCCAGCGCGGCGGCGTCCGTGGAGTGCAGCCCGAGCCAGGCGGCGAAGCGCCGGGTGAACTCCGTGTAATTGGCTCCGAACGATCGCAGCCCGTCCATGAGACCGCTGTACCGGGCGTCGAAATCCCCGTGCTCCGGTGTCTCCATCGCCGTGCTCCGCCTTCCCGTCGGCGCGGGCGACCTGCCCCGCCGCGCGGTTTGACAACCTATCGCAAGCACTTTACCTTCACCACAAAGATACTTCACCATGGAGGTAACTTGTCCGGCACCGCAGCATCCCCGACACCCTCGGCATCCCCGGCGCCCCCGTCCCCGCGCCTGTGGCTCGGCCTGATCGCCGTCTCCCTCGGCGTGGCGCTGATCGTCGTGGACATCACCATCGTCAACGTGATCCTCGCCCCGATCATCGAAGACCTCTCGATCGGATCCGCCGAGGCCCAGTGGATCCAGGAGTCGTACGCGATCGTCTTCGCCGCGCTGGTCCTGCTCACCGGACGCCTCTCCGATCTGCACGGCGCCCGCAAGATCTTCCTCATCGGTCTCGCCGTGTTCGGCGCGACCAGCCTGCTGGCCGCGGTCGCCCCCAACGGCGGTCTGCTGATCCTCGCCCGCTTCCTTCAGGGCATCGGCGGGGCGATGATCCTCCCGACCTCCCTGGCGCTGGTGAACGCGAGCTTCACCGGCCGGGCCCGGGCCCAGGCGTTCGCCGTCTGGGGCTCGACCATCGGCGCCGCCGCGGCCGTCGGCCCGCTGATCGGCGGCTGGCTCGCGGACTTCCACTGGCGCTGGGCCTTCGGCATCAACATCCCGCTGGTGGCGCTGATCGTGGCGGGCGCCCTGTTGTTCCTGCCCGCCTCGCCCCGCACCCGCGGCCGGGTCGACACCGCCGGAGCCGTACTCTCCGCGATCGGGCTCGGTCTGCTCGCCTTCGCCCTGATCGAGGGGCGCAACCACGGCTGGTTCGCCACCACGAAGCCGCTGACCGCCGGCGGATTCTCCTGGAGCGGCGGCCCCTCCCCCGTCCTGGTCGCGCTGATCGTGTCGGTGCTCGCCCTGTACGCGTTCTGGCGCCGGCAGGCGGCCCTCGGCCGCCGGGACGAGGAGCCGCTGATGGACGTGAGGCTCTTCTCCATCGGCTCGTTCCGCAACGGCAATCTCGTGACGCTCGTCGTCGGCCTCGGCGAGTTCGGCATCGTCGCGGTGCTGCCGCTCTGGCTCCAGTTCGCCCTGGACTACAGCGCGCTCCAGGCGGGGCTCGCGCTGGTCGCCCTCGCCGTGGGCAGCTTCTGCGCCAGCGGCGGCAGCTTCTCGATGGCCGCGACGGTGTCCCCGCTGGCCCAGGTCCGACTGGGCCTCTTCCTGGAGGCCGCCGGACTCGCCCTGCTGGGGCTGATCGCCGCCGCCGACAGCGCCTGGTGGCTGATCGCGCTCGCGCTGTTCGTCTACGGGATCGGGGTCGGGTTCGCCACCGCGCAGGTCACCAACATCGTCCTCGCCGATGTGCCCGCCAAGAGCGCGGGACAGGGCTCGGGCATCCAGAGCGCGGCCCGCGAACTCGGCTCCGCGCTCGGCATCGCCCTACTCACCACGCTGTTCTTCAGCACGCTGGCCGGCAGCCTGACCGACCGGCTGGCCCGGGCCGGACTGCCCGAGCGGGAGGCCGAACAGCTCAGCGGGGTCGTCACGGAGAGCGCCGGTTCGGTGATCCCCGCCCTCGCCGCGGACCCGGCCACCGAGCGGGCCGCGGACGCCGCCCGGCACGCGATGACCAGCGGCCTCGAACTCACCAGCTACGTCTGCGCCGGACTCCTGCTGCTGGCGCTCGCGGCCACGCTCTTCGTCAGGCCCGCCGCGAAGACGCTGACGCCTGCTCACGAGGAGCGGCGAGAGGACCGGGACCGGCTCCCGGACCAGGCGCGCTGACGCGCCGCGCGCACTCGGGGCGGTTTGACATCATGGTTGTCATGACGCAGCGGAAGCCTCCCGGCGCCTCCTTCGAGGGCTGGGTCGATCACCAGATCCGCGAGGCGGAGAAGCGGAGCGAGTTCGCGGACCTCCCCGGCTTCGGGAAGCCCCTGCCGGACGACACCGCCCCCTACGACGACCTGTGGTGGATCAAGAAGAAGATGGCCCGCGAGGGAATCGCGCGGCTGTCCCCCGTCATCGAGTGCCGCAAGGAGGTCGAGGACCTGCCCGCGTCCCTCCCGGGCCTCACGACCGAGGCGGAGGTCCGCCGCCGGGTGGACCTCCTGAACGAGAAGATCACCAGCCTTCTCCTCCGGCCGCCCCCGGGCCCGCCGCTGGGCGTCCGACGCCTGGACGTGAACGAGGTCCTGCGCGAGTGGAGGGGGCTGCGGGGCTGACGGGCGGTCTCGCACGAGGGGTGTTCCGTCGTGCGGGGCATCCTGGTCGGGCGGGAGGCCGCACGACGGAGGGCGCTCCGCCCAGGGGGTCCTCGTACGAGGGAACACCCCGGCGCGGCGGGCACTCCGCCTGCGCCCCCGGGTCCTCGCAGCGCCGGCAGCCGCAGCCCGCTTGCGAGGGCAGGACGACCGACGGGAGGCGTCCCCGTCCGGCGGGGACTCCCCCGTACCGCCCCGAAGGCCCCCTTCCCCCGTTGTTACGTTCCCATCACCCGCCGATGCGAAGGCCGTCATGCGGCCCCACGACAGTGGCGCGCGTGAATACGATCATGCACAGGAACACGGGCCCGAAGCCGAACCCGAGACGGCGGGCCCTCTCCGTACTCCTGGCCCTGTCCGCCTCCGCCGCGACCCTGGCCGTCCCCGCATCGGCGGCCTCGGCGATCCCCGCGAAATCGCCCGCCTCGACGGCGACCCAGGAGCCGGCCGGAGCGAGCACCCCTCCCCCGTCGATCAGCTGGGGCGCCTGCCCCAAGGGGGACCCGCCCTATCCCGACCCCAGCCCGAAGGCCGAGTGCGCGACGGTCGAGGTGCCGGTGGACTGGTCGAAGCCGAAGGGTCCGAAGATCGGGCTCTTCGTCGCCCGCCAGCGGGCCGCCGACCCCGCGCGCCGGATCGGCGTGCTGATGTCGAACCCGGGCGGGCCCGGGGCGCCGGGGGCCGATGACGCGCTGTACGCCGACGACCCCTACGACGGCTACGACTCGGACATGCGGGGGCGCTTCGACATCGTCGGCTTCGACCCGCGCGGCATCGGCCGCAGCCAGGGCGCGGTCTGCGACGAGACGATCGCCGACGCGATCCCGAAACGCCCCCGGAACGCGGCCGAGTTCGAGCGGCTGCGCACGCTGACCGGTCGGCTGGCGGACAGCTGTCTGCGGCGGACCGGCCCGCTCGCCGCCCATATGGACGGCGAGAGCGTGGCCCGTGACATGGACGCGATCCGCGCCGCCCTCGGCGAGCGCAGGATCAGTTTCATCGGCCACTCGTACGGGACGTTCCTCGGCGAGCGTTACGCCCGCCTCTTCCCGGACAGGCTCCGCGCGCTGGCCCTGGACAGCGCGATGGACCCGGACCGGCCGAACGCCGAGCGCTATCTCACGGACGGGAGCCTCACCACCGACGGCACCCTCAAGCGGCTCGCGGACTGGTGCGAGAAGGACGCGGCCTGCGCGCTGAAGGGCAAGGACGTGACCGCCGTCACCGACTCGCTGTTCGCCCGCGCCGACGCGGGCACGCTCCGCGAGCCGGGCCCGAACGGACCGACGCGGAAGAAGGTCGGCGCCGACCGGCTGTCCGACCTGCTCACCTTCGCCCTCGGCAAGTGGAGCCCGGAGAGCGCGGCGAAGCAGCTGGCCGCGCTGGACAGCGGCAAGGGCGAGGTCAACTGGGCCCCGGTCGGCGCCGACCTCAGCTCACGGCTCGTGCTGTGCCGGGACTACGACTTCCGGATCCGCGACTTCGCCCACTACCGGGCCATCCGCGACCGGGTCGCCGAGGCCGCCCCGCACATCCGCTACAACGCCCAGGCCCTGGACACCGTCCTCGCCTGCCAGGGCTGGACCATGCCGCCCAAGCCCCGCCCCGCCCAGGCCCGGGGCGACCTCCCGCCCGTCCTCGTGGTCAACGCCACCCACGACCTGGCCACCCCGCTCCCCGGCGCCCGCCGCATGGCCCGCGCCTTCCCGAACGCCACCCTCCACACCGTCGACTTCGCCGGCCACTGGCTCTACCGCCCCGGCACCCCCACCAACCCCCGCCACCTCATCGACACCTACCTCACCCACCCCACCCCCTGACCCCACAACTCCCCGCCCGGCCCCCACCCGGGGCCGGGCGGACCTCCGAAGCCCGACACCAAGCCCGACACCATGGGCACGCAACGGGCACGCAGCGAGGTCCGGCGGCCGCCGGACTCCACCCCGACCGCCCCAGAAATGCGAAAAACCCCAGGTCACGGCGAGTGAGTCCTGAGGTTCTTCAGAGCCGCCTTCGGGATTCGAACCCGAGACCTACGCGTTACGAGACCGAAAAGGTTTATGCTGCCCACTGCCGGACCGTGCTGCGGCGTAGCATTTGAGCTGGTCAGAGCACGTGCGGCAGGTTGCCCCGCACCACTTCGTGTCGCACCGTCCAAAGGCGTCTGTCCACCGGCCGTCCACCGGCAAGGCTGACTCCGACCACTGGGCGGCCCGCCATAAGCGTCTCGGCTACGTGTGGTGCTGCCTTCCGCCTGATCGCCGCACTGGCTGTTGCAAACCTACAAGGCAGCACTGAGGGCGCGGCACCCCTACGCGTCCCGCAGGGAACAGCAACTGCAGTGACAGCAGCAACGTCGTGTTTTTGTTTCATGCCCGCTGGCGGCCTTCCCCCGGTCCGACGGCGGTGCCGTGAGCGCCGGTTCCTGCGGTGTGTCTTCGACTCCCACCAAACGCTGGAGGTCGGCGGTCACTACCCGGTAGGCGTTGCCGAGTTTCAGCACCTTGCACGGATACTCACCCCGCTTCGCCAGACCGTAGCCGGTAGATCTCCCTATTGAGAGGACTCTGTTCGCTGTCTGTAGATCCACCGTGGGTGGCAAGGCCACCAGGTCCTCACGGGTGAGGGCCGCACCACCGATCGCCCCGAGTCGCTCTGTCACCGCACCCTCCCCATGACACGTATCGACACCGCAGCCTCTTACACCCCCTGGCCGATCACCAGCGTCATCCATAGGCACTCGGAAAGAACCTCCCAGAACAAGAGATTCACCCGTACGAGTGGTCGCAACTGATTGTGATCGTCTGCCGCAAAGCAGACCCAGCGACGCCGGGGCCCCAAGGCTCGGAGGAGCCCCGGCTGGACGCGCAAGCCACCGGGGGGACTGGACCGGAACGCGCTGTTGAATCCGGGTGGGCCCTGATCGCTGTGGGGGATGAAGCACGGGACCCTGCCGCACGCGCGCCCTCCGAGTCCGGGCTCAGAAGTGATTGTCGCCAGACCTCGAACTGCGCGCGGACGCCGTCAACCCGGACCTGATCCACCCCGTATGCCAGGAACAGCTGATGGCTGAATCTACCGCTACCGGCCAGCATCTGAGCCAGAACGGCCCTGTCGAAGTCTGTGTCCCGCCGGCGGCAAGTTCGATCAGCCGCTCCCGCGAGTACCCGGCGCTGTCGGTGGTCGCTGGGACCAAGAGTTGTACGGGTGGCCCGTCGTTCTCTCGCGGGATGGGCGATCAGCACGACGATGCACCCACAAGTCATCTCCTTGCCCCGGGCCCCATGAGGGCCCTCGTGACATGATCTCCGTACGAATCAACGTGGTTGCGAATCTCCCGGGGGATGTCCTTGCAGTTCCCGCCCGGCGACGTAGTCGCCTCATTCGGCATGTACTTGAAGTTCAGGAGCCTGGCCGACCTCCTCAGAGTGCGACACCCTGACCTCGCGTCGACGGTCTCGGTCCCAGACATCCCACCTCATTACGTCAAGATCGACCTGGGAGACACTCAAGGCGCTCTCCTCGCCATCACGAAGATCGGGGGGATCCACGTCTGGGCCGTGACAGCCCCGGGCATCAGCAGTCGGCCGATCATCCTGCCCCTCAACGGGATGTCTGACGAGAACCTGGTGGATACCCTGCACGCCGCCGCATCTGCGCACGTCCAGGGACGCTCTGTCGCGTCCCCCTGGAGGTGGGGAGAAGCGGAAGTCACGCCGATCGTCCAGCTGGCCGACCAGTTGACCGCCAATGGCGCGGTGGTGCACAACGTTGTGGGCAAGAATCACTATTTCCTCTACCACCACGCCGATGGATGGTGGGATCCGAGAGTAGGGATCGCCAGGACCGGGACACGGTCCTACCTCGACGCCACCTACGGCGACTTCGCCTACCGCGCCTCCCACCACAAGACCCTCGGCTGGCGGGCTGACATCTACGATTCGCGTGAACGGCAGTGGGCTCGGCTCGCAGACCCTCTGGGCGCCGGCGATCCTCAGGGTATCGGCAAGCTCCCCGATGTCGCCGACCTCGTCGACGTATCGCCCAAGGCGATTGCCTACTTGGCGTGTGAGCTCACCAGGGAGTCGAGCTGGGAGTGCCACGACCCGTGGAGTCCGGTTGACGCTCCTCCGTTCCGCGCTGCCCCTGATTGCGTGCGCACCCCTGACCTGCTGGAAGAACTCCTGCCAACCAGCCATTCCGCGGGCGAGCGGGCCACCCCGCAGGAACTTCCCCCAGACCTCCTCGTACGCCGGATAGAGAGCCAGCTCCGGGCATTCGGCCTCGCTGACGTCGAATGGGGCGATTCCAGTTCTCCGCTTGTCTCACATTCGCGCCACATCGCCTGGCACAACTCCGCCCGAAGCATGTCTATTTCGGAGGTGCAACGGCTGAATGGCGTCGCCGCGGCCGAGGAGAAGCAGCTCCTCGTCCTGACTCGTAGTGGACTGACGCGGCCAGCGAGCCAGTTCGCGGACAAGGCCAAGGCGCTCGCGTTCCAGTGGGATGCGAAGACCGGCTTGTTGTTCAACGGCAACGCGCGTGGCACTGACCTACTCTTCCCACGCCTGGAGGACTTCGAGATGTCGATCGGTCAGCGATCGCGGGACATGGCTCGCGACTGATTGCGATCCGTGCCCAGCCGCTCGACGTCCCTCACACGAGCGGACGCCGGGACCAGGGGCCGGACCCGCTTCGGGCGGCGTGGACCGTACGCTTCAGCCCGTGGTTGCGCGGGCCATCCCAGTCTCTGCCGTCCGCGAGATCGAGACGACTTCGAGGCGAGCTCCCATCCCCTCGAGCGCCGTCGCCGTATGCAGGAGGGAGATCTTGGCAAAGGCGAACAACGAGTCCGGAGTCAGTTCTGCCCCATTCTTGAGCAGGATCCCGAAGACGAGCGTCGGTGAACTGAACGACCTGTCCAGCGCGTGCCTGGGCGAGAGCTTGTCCACCTTCGAGAGGAAGTCCTTCCGGGCCTGAAGGTCGAAACGCACCGTCTCGATCCCGGCGCGCCCCTGAGCGAAGAGGTGGTTCAACGGGGCGGTACTGGATGCTGCCTTCTTGACGCAGATGAACTGACCCTGCGGCCCGAGAGCATCAGCGATCTCCAGGCCGCCTCCCCGCAGGCGCTCTGTGTGTACGTTGTTCTTGTCGAGCAGTACATACCGATCCTGCGCGGCAACCTCCTTGTTGTACCAGTCCTCGTCATGCACGTTGTGCCTCTTGTGCCCCTGGGGAACCCCACACCTTTCGCCCGTCTCGCACATCTCGACGGTCCAGGGCGGCATGGTGACGCTGGCAGGCTGGGCGAGGAGATCGGCGACCCGCTGCTCGACAACGGTGAGGTACTCGGCTCCGATCTCGTACCACTTGCCCTGCCAGTAGAAGTAGTGCGCAACCCCGTCCGGGACTTCTGCAGTGAACCAGTGGTCGACAGGAACCTTGCCGCTGTTCGCTTCGGAGTCGTCGGTGCTGGAGAACATCTGGATACGGCCCTCGCGCAGCGCACGCAGGCGGCCTCCCTCCGGGCGACGCTGGACAGCGGCAACGAGCTGGTCGACGTCAAGCTCGGCGTGCTGCCCGGCATGACCGGCGAGCGTCACCTTGAAGGACTCGGCGAACTCGAAATGTTCCCTGCACACGCTGGGCACAGCAAGCGCCATGCGGCTCGTCTGCCCCTCGCCAAGCATGGCGTCGAGGCGCACGTCAAGCTTCTGCGCCTGTTCGCTCTTCGGGCTGAGCGGTCGGACCTGGGCGATGAACTCGAACTCGGGCAGCGGGTTGGGCCGCGCGCACACCTCTTCGATCTCCTGGAGGTCACGGAGGAGGGCGGCGGGCGAGTTGCCAAGATGTATCTTGATCGACCTGTCGTTGCCAGTGACGTGGGCCGGCCGCTTACTCCCTGCAGTGAAGGTGAGGGGGACGTTCTCGATCTGTCCGGAGATCTGGCTGACGATCTCGCCGAACTGTTCGATGCCGAAGCCTCGGATGTGCTCACCGCTGGTGGCGGAGTTCTCGTCGGTGCGGCCACGGGCGTCCATGACCTGTCGGCGGACCTTGGTGATGCGGTCCTCCTTCAGGCAGCGGACGGCGAACTCGATGCCGAACCCGGGGTCGATCCGGACCGGGTCGATCATCAGGTGCCCCATGCCGTAGGTGATGCCGTACACCGAGTTCTCGGTCCGGACCAGGAAGAGGGCGAGCGAGGTCCGGTTCTCCTCCGCGACGGGGTGCCCCGTCAGGATGCTGAGCGGGTCACACCAGTCGGCCCGGCCCGGGGCGATCGTGCCGGTGACGAGCAGGCCGACGAGGCCGTCCTTGTTGACCGGACGGCTCGTGAAGCCTTCGCGGTCCAGGTAGCGCGGAAGCACGAAGGCACTGAGGTCCTCGCCTCGATCGGGCCCCTTGGCGCGCAACCGGTGCAGCGAGCTCTTCCGGGTGGTCGGTGCCTTCTTCGCCGTAGGAGGGCGGGTCACAGTGCGGGAGACTTCAAGGGTCACGGGAGTCCTCGTCTTCGCTGGTTGTGGCAGGGAGACGTTCTGGTGCACATACAGCTCGCTTGGCCGGCGAAGCGGCCTGACCGCGTACGGCAGGTGCCGACGGTTCAGTTGTGCCCTTCGAACCGTCGGCACCTGGTTCCGGCCGGTTAGTGACGGCGGGTCGTCATCTGGGGCCCACCGTGTACACGGCGGGCCGGGGCAGAGGTCAAGTGCCAGCCGTGGCACCTCGGGCAGAGGTACGAGCGGATGGGGTCCTTCCCCCTGGCACGGCCGCGGGCGCGGATCCCGGCGAGCGTGAGATCGGCCGCAATGCGGTCGACAAACCTGGTCTTGCCGCAGGAGGTCTGCCGCTCGGGGCGGCAGGGACGGAGTTCCCGCCTGCTCGTGCGGACCTTGCGCTGGTGGTGCACCGGTATTCCTCCGTGTTCAGGGCGGGGGATCTGCTCGATCTGTGGAACGTCGGTTCCGTTAGCGGGCTTGCCGCGTCCGGCCCAGGAGGCCATGGCACAACTGGGGCGTGCGGGGCTGTGATGGCGTGACGGGTGCAGGCGGCGGACCAAGGGCTCTCACCGGAAGGAACCGTAGCCACACCGGACGACGGAAGGCAAGCATGTTGACGAAGGTCGTCGATGTTCACAGCAATTCGTTGACGGAGGCCTTAGGTGTACACAAGGGCTTGCCGGAGGTGGGATCTGCCCGATATGGTCACTGTCATGACCCCAGCCGAGTCCGAGGAGATGACCGCCGCCGCGATCGCCAGGCTGGCGGGTGTCGGCCGTGCCGCCGTGTCCAACTGGCGCCGTCGCTACCCCGCGTTCCCGCAGCCTGTGGGCGGTGACGAGCGCAGGCCGACGTTCTCCCGGACCGAGGTCGAGGCGTGGCTGGAAGCCACCGGCAAGGGCGATCAGCTGTCGACGGCCGGCCGCACTGAAACCGGCACCCACCGCGTGGGCCAGGAAGCGCCGTACCCTGTTCCATACGCCGACCAGCTGCCGGCGGCAGAAGCGGGGCTGGGAATCGCGAACCTGGACTCCGGGCAGTTGCTGGCCAGGGTGATGGCAGCGCTGCTGCCACGCACGACCCTAACGCCACGACCGATCGAGGTCGGTTTCACGGACGAACCTGCGGTACTCGACCCAGCCTGTTCCGACGCCACTTTGCTGCTGGCCGTCGCGGACCGCTTCGGGGATGCCGTCAATCTTGTCGGCCAGGAAATCGAGGAGTCAGCCGCCTCCGCCGCCGCCCGCAATCTGCGCAACAACGCACACGGGGCACCGTACGAGATCCGCACCGGCGACTCCTTTCTGGACAATCAGCTCGACGCCTACCTGGGCAAGGCGGCTGCAGTGGTCTGCGAGCCTCCCTTCGACCTCCCCCGGTGGCCGGCCGACGAGCTGGCCGATGATCCACGCTGGGAATTCGGTGTCCCTGCTCCTCGTGACAGCGAACTGGCCTGGGTCCAGCATTGCTACGCCCATCTACGGCCTCGCGGCCTGGCCGTGGTCGCCGTAACGCCCCGTACTAGCCTTCAGCCCTCCGGGGAACACATTCGTGCTGAGCTGACGCGTTCCGGAGCCCTGCGCGATGTGATCGCGCTGCCGAAGGGAATGGGATCGGCATCCGACACCGGGCTCTGTCTATGGGTACTGCAACGCCCCTACGACGCTGTCGCCACGGAGACGGTGCGCATGGTCGATCTCTCGGGACTGGGCGACGCGGCCGATGTACCGCAGGAGTTCGCCGCCTGGCAACGTCTCTTCTCTGATGCCCACCCGACGATGTTCCGCGCCGTTCCACGCCGAGAGATCCTCGACGGCGACGCCAGCCTGCTGCCCTCCCGGTACATCAGTTCTCCTACCGAGGCGAGCCCCGAGGACTTCCGCCGAGTCACCGACCGGCTACGGATCATGTACACGAGCCTCGGCCAAGGTCTTCCGCGCTTCGCCGCGCCGCCGAAGCCGGCGCACCACGTATACGTGACCTTCGGCGAGCTGGAACGTGCAGGCGCCCTGAGAATCCGTTCCCGCGAGACCACCCCGCACGCAGGCGATCTACTTCTTCGGATGCACGGCCGCCCGCCTGTCGTCGCCAGCGGCAGCGTCGAGGACGATATCGGCATCGCACAGGTCGTCGAGATCGACGACACCCGGCTGGACACACATTTCCTCGCTACGTTCCTGCGCATCGACGCCAACGCTCTGCCGGTGTCCAACACCCTCGGCGTACTCAGCCGTGAGGACCTGCGCCGCTGCCGTGTTCCTCGTATGTCCCTCTTCGACCAACGCCGTTACGGAGACGCATTCCGCCACCTCCAGCAGCTCGAAGACGTACTCACCACGCTCGCGAAAGCGAGCACGCACGTCATCGAGCAGACCATCCACGGACTGACCACCGGTGTTCTGGCACCGGAGTTCACGACCTCGCAGCACATTGATGAAGCCGAGCCGGCTGACGACGAGAAGAGAGCGCTGTGACCTCAGCACCCACGCACACCAAGATGGCGAACGACATCTGGTCGGTCGCCGACTTGCTGCGCGGCGACTACAAGCGCCATGAGTACGGGCAGGTGATCCTGCCGTTCACGTTGCTGCGTCGCCTCGACGCGGTGATGGTGCCAACCCGCGAGGCGGTGCGAGCCCGCAACGCGTCGCTGGAGGTCCAGAACAAGGACCGGCTACTTGAGCTCGCGGCCAAGCTGCCCTTCTACAACACCTCCGATCAGGACTTCGCCTCGATCGCCTCGGACGCCCCGAACGTCGCGAAGAACCTCCGTGACTACATCAACGGCTTCTCCCCGAACGTTCGGAAGATCCTGTCCCGCTTTGACCTGGACAACGAAATCACCAGGCTCGCGGGTGCGAAGATCCTGTACAAGGTCGTCGGCAAGTTCAACACGATGCGCGACCTCGACAAGCTCTCCAACCACGACATGGGCTACGTCTTCGAGCACTTGATCCGCAAGTTCGCCGAAGACTCCAACGAGACCGCTGGTGAGCATTTCACTCCGCGCGAAGTCATCAAGCTGATGGTCAACCTACTCATCGCCCCGGACGCCGAGACCATCGCCGGCGAGGGTCAGGTCATCAACATCCTCGACCCGGCCTGCGGCACCGGCGGCATGCTCACCGCGGCCGAGGACCACATCAAGTCGATCAACCCGAAGACCAAGGTCTACCTCTTCGGGCAGGAACTCAACGCGGAGTCCTGGGCCATCTGCCAGGCAGACATGCTCATGCGCAACCAGCCCGGCCGCATCTACTTCGGGAACTCCTTCAGCGACGACGGCTACCCGGACCAGAAGTTCGACTACATGCTAGCCAACCCGCCGTTCGGAGTGGAGTGGAAGAAGGTCAAGGACGAGGTCGAGGCCGAGACCGAGATCGGCCACGCGGGCCGCTTCGGTGCGGGTACACCGCGCATCAACGACGGATCATTCCTCTTCCTCCAACACTTGCTCTCGAAGATGGAACCCGTCGAGGGCAAGGGGACCCGCCTGGGCATCGTCTTCAACGGCTCGCCGCTCTTCACGGGAGCGGCCGAGTCCGGCGAATCGAAGATCCGGCAGTGGATTCTGGAGAACGACTGGCTTGAGGGCATCGTGGCCCTCCCGGACCAGCTTTTCTACAACACCGGTATCTCCACCTACTTCTGGATCCTCTCCAACCGTAAGGCAGAGAAGCTGCGCGGCAGGGTGGCGCTGCTCGACGCCCGTGATCAGTGGGAGAAGATGCCCAAGTCCTTCGGCGACAAGCGCAAACGGATTAACGACGAACAGATCAAGCACATCACCGAGCTGTATGTCGACGCCCTTAACGGCGCGGTGGACGAGAACCACCCGGACCAGGCCAAGATCAAGGTCTTCAGGACTCGTGACTTCGGCTACCACCGCATCTCCGTGGAGCGCCCCCTGAAGCTGCGCTTCGAGATCACGGATGACACCCTCTCCGTACTGGAGAACGTGAAGGCCCTGGCCAAGTGGGAGGGCCGCGAAGCGATGGTCGAGGCGCTGCGTGGCCTGACCGGCTCAGTGTGGTGGACCAGGCAGGAGGCGCGAGATGCCATGCACTCGGCTATCGCGGCCGATGGCGCACAGTGGCCAGCCACGGCGGCGCTCCTCAAGGGCGTCTGGAGTGCGGTCTCCGTCTCCGATCCCGAAGGTGAGGTCCAGAAGACCAAGAAGGCCGGCATCGAAACGACCCTCCCGGACCCGGACCTGCGCGATTACGAGAACATTCCCCTCGACGAGGACATCGAGGAGTACTTCGCCCGTGAAGTCACCCCGCATGCCCCTGATGCCTGGATCGATCAAGAGAAGACGAAGGTCGGCTACGAGATCCCCTTCACACGACACTTCTACGTATACACACCGCCGAGGCCACTTGTGGAGATCGATGCAGAACTGCGCGAGCTTGAGGCACAGATCCAGAAGCTCTTGGGCGAGGTGACGGGATGAATAATGCCTGGAAGAAGCGTCCACTTTGGTCTCTGGCTACAGTCCGACGCGAGGTGATCGATCCGTCCATCCTTGGCGACAACGTCGTACACTACAGCATCCCCGCAATCGATCAGCACGGAGCTGGCCAGATCGAGGAAACAGCGTCCATTCAGTCTGCAAAGTTGCAACTTCGCGGCGGCGAGGTGCTAATCAGTAAGCTGAATCCACGCAAGAGCAGGGTTGTCCACGTAGCGAGACATGACTTTCCAGTGGTTTCCTCTACTGAATTCGTTGCCCTGCAAGCAAATTCAGGCATCGGCTCCAAATTTCTCGCGTACACGCTCCAAGCGGAGTCAACTCGCCAAGCCCTTAACGCCCAGGTCCAATCGGTGACGCGTAGCCACCAGCGAGTAGCGCCAGAAGATGTTACTCATCTCAAAATCGACCTCCCCCCGCTGGACGAGCAGTGCCGTATCACTGACTTCCTCGACGTCGAGACGGCCCGGATCGACCATTTGATTAAGCTTAAAACTTCCCAACTGGAGTCAATCGGGGAGCGAATGCTGAACGCTCTCTCTCGGACTGCCAGCGAACTGGAGGATAAGCATGGAACGGTAAAAGTTCGCCACGTTCTACAGAAGATCGAGCAAGGATGGTCACCTCAGTGTGAGGATCGCCTCACAGAAGAAGGCGAGTGGGGGGTTGTTAAGGCAGGATGCGTTAACGGTGGAACATTTGACGAGAAGCAACACAAAACGTTGCCGGCATCGATTTCCCCCGATTTTCGATATCGACTTCGAGTTGGGGACCTCCTAATGTCTCGGGCTAGCGGGTCGGTCGAATTGATCGGCAGCATCGGAGTCCTCCCCGAAGGATCGCCTCCTAATTTGCTACTGTGCGACAAAATCTATCGCCTGCGCATGGATCGCACGCGGATGAACTCCAACTTCGTTGCACTAATGCTCAGAACATATCGTGTTCGCGAGGAAATCAAACTCGGCATCTCAGGTGCCGACGGCATGGCAAACAATCTACCCACCGCGACAGTCACCAACTTGCCCCTGCCAGACGTACCGCTGGCAAAGCAGGGTCACATCGTGGATGAACTCCAATCACAGCAACGTGCCACGCAAGCAGCACAGCAATTGCTGGAGAGTCAACTCTCCGTACTCGCCGAGCGTCGTCAGGCCCTCGTCACCGCCGCTGTCGCCGGCGAGTTCGACGTCAGCGCTGTCCGCCACTCGGCCACCTTCGGAGGCGTCGCATGAGTAGCCGTGGAGCCAACTCCGAAGACGCCTTCGAGGCCAACGTCGAAGCCGAGCTCCTCGCGCGCGGCTGGTGCCGGACTCAAGGCACATTCAACGTCGAGCTCGGTATCGACACCGGTGAAATGTATCGCTTCATCGGTGCCACGCAGGGAAATACCTGGGAGCGGCTCGTCGGCTTTTACGGCGGTAGGAACGCCGCCCAGCGCCAGTTCGCGGAGCGCGTCGCCGCCGAGATCGACGCACGCGGCGTCTTGGATGTCCTGCGTCAGGGCGTACGCGACCGGGGCGTGCAGATCGACCTGGTGTACTTCCGTCCCGGCCACACCCTGGCCGTGGACGCACTCGCCGAGTACAACGCGAACGTTCTGACAGTCGCGCGGCAACTGCACTACAGCAGCCGCCACCCCCGCCGAACCCTCGACATGGCGCTCTTCGTCAACGGACTTCCAGTCGCCACCGTCGAATTGAAGAACCCGAACACGCACCAGAACGCCGATCATGCCGTCGCGCAGTACCGCCGCGACCGCGACCCGAACGACCTGTTCTTCGCCAAGCGGGCCCTGGTTCACTTCGCCGTGGACCCCGACCGCGCATTCATCACCACGCGGCTACATGGTGCCGAGACGCAGTTCCTGCCGTTCAACGTCGGCTCGAACGGCCCCGGTATGTCGGGCGGAGCCGGAAACCCGGCCGCCGCCCCCGGCTCGTACAGCGTCGCCTATCTATGGGAGCAGATCTGGCAGCGCGACAACTGGCTGGAGATCCTGCACCGCTTCATCCACGTCAAAGCCCCGGACAAGAAGGGCGCGAAAGACAACCCGCACACCTCGCCCCGCATCTTCCCGCGCTATCACCAGTGGGACGCCGTACAGAAGATGGTCACCCACGCACGGGGGCACGGGGCTGGGCACAACTACCTGATCCAGCACTCGGCCGGCTCCGGCAAGTCGAACACGATCGCGTGGCTGGCGCACCGCCTGTCCACCCTATTCGACGCTGCCAATCAGCCCGTCTTCAACAAGATCATCGTGATCACCGACCGGGTGGTCCTCGACCGGCAGCTTCAGAAGACCATCTTCCAGTTTGACCACACCCCCGGTGTGGTCAAGAAGATCGACGAGGACTCATCTCAACTCGCGAGCTCCCTGGATGACTCCACATCGAAGATTGTCATCAGCACGTTGCAGATGTACCCCTTCGTGCTGAAGAAGATCGCCGACATGGGTCTGTCCGGCAAGCGCTACGCGGTCATCATCGACGAGGCTCACTCCTCGCAGGGCAGCGAATCGGCGATCAAGATCAAGCAAGCGCTCGGTTCGAATGTTCCCGCTCGCGAGGAGAATGAGGACCCCGTGGAGTACATGACACGGGTACGCGGCAAGCAGCCAAACCTGTCCTACTTCGCCTTCACCGCCACCCCGAAGTCGCCCACCCTTAAGCTTTTCGGCACCTTCGACCCGGACCGGGCGAATCAGCGCACCGGCGAGCAGGGCATGTACGTGCCGTTCCACATCTACTCGATGCGACAGGCGATCGACGAGGGCTACATCCTCGACGTGCTCGCCAACTACATCACGTACAACACAAAGTGGCGCCTGCGTAACGCCGCCGTCGAGCAGGCCGAGTCGGCCATCTCGAATCCTGATGTCGATGAGAGGAAAACCACGGTCAAACTCGTCCGCTACGCAGAGCAGCACCCCAAGTCCCTAGAACAGAAGGCGCGACTGATCGTCGACGATTTCCGGGAGAACATCACCGGGCGGCTCGGTGGCCGGGCCAAGGCCATGGTCGTCACCAGCAGCCGTCAGCATGCACTCGACCTCTACCAGGCGATCCGCGCATACGTCACCCTGCGCGGGTACAAGGACTGCGGCGCCCTCGTCGCGTTCTCCGGTCAGCTCAAAGACGACGCCGGCCTTGAGTTCACGGAGGCCCAACTCAACGGTTTCCCCGAGGGACAGTTGCCGGATAGGCTCGGCTACACCAAGGCGGACGATCCGCAGGCCGTCGCGCGCGCCCAGGAGGAGTACCGGCTTCTGGTCGTCGCGGAGAAGTACCAGACCGGCTTCGACCAGCCGCTGTTGTGCGCGATGTACGTCGACAAACCGCTGACCGGTGTCGCGGCCGTGCAGACACTATCCCGGCTCAACCGCATCCACCCGCTCAAGTCGCAGGATGACGTGCATATCCTCGACTTCGTCAACGAGGCCGCCGACATCCAGGCCGCCTTTGAGGACTGGTTCGAGACGACCATCACCGAGCCGAGTGACCCGAACCTCCTTTACACCAAGCAGCACGAGGTAATGGGGTACGGCCTCCTCGCCGCATCGGAGATGGAAGCCTTCATCCGCGTATTGTCCGCAGCAGGCCCCGGCCGAATGCCGGACGCCGCCGAGCGCAAGCTCCACGCCGAACTCCACGAGTACCTCAAGCCCGCCTTGGACCGCTTCAACGCCCTGGAAACAGACGACGAACGCGAAGGCTTCCGGGGGGCGCTGCAGGACTACGTACGCGCCTATAGCCTCATCGCCCAGATCGTCGACTGGGGCGACCGGGATCTTGAACGCCTTTACCAGTACGGCAGGATCCTGCTCATCCGCCTGCCGGGTCGCCCTTCCACGTCGGTCGACATAGGTGACGCCGACCTGAGCCACTTTCGCCTGGAGTTCACCGGACGGCACAACGTGTCACTCTCCACCGTTGGCGACCGCGACGTCCGGGGGCACGCCTCCGACGGCGGAGGCTATCGGGAACCTGATGTGAAGCCCCTCTCCGAGGTCATCGAGCAGCTCAACGAACGTTTCGGACTCGACCTGAGCACCTCTGACCAGATTCTGGTCTACCAGCAGGTCGTCGGCCTGGTCGAGGACACCTCGATGCAGCAGATCGCGCTCATGAACGACGAGGCCCGCTTCGGGCAGGTCGCCGACGACCGCCTCGACGACATCGTCGCGGAGAACGCCGAACGCAACACCGACTTCATGAAGTTGTACTTCGACAACAACGAGTTCCAAAAGGCGATCAAGGAAGCGGCGCGTAAGCGCGCCTACCGGATCATCACCGAACCGGCGCGGGATGAGGCCCTCGCGAAACTTCGCAGTGAGATGCGTCGTGAAACCGAAGGCCGGGCGATCGAGTAGTAATCGCTGTAACAGACAGGCAGCGGGGCAGGCTGAGTCGTAACTCAGTGGCAGGAGTGGGGCATGACGGACGGTACAGAACAGCCAGCCGAAAGACCTCTGCTCGCAGGACGCTACCGCGTGGACGGTTCGATCGGCCGCGGTGGCATGAGCGAGGTCTTCCACGGCTATGACGAACGGCTGGACCGACGCGTCGCCATCAAGGTGCTTCGCCCATCGTCGGCGGCTGCGATCCCGGCTTCGCCGGACAGTCCAGAAGCAGCGGAGCTCCTTGACGGTCTGGAACGCGACCGCAAGCGGTTCCTACGCGAGATCCGTACCACGGCGCAGCTGGAGCATCCCGGGATTCCTGCGGTCTACGACACGGGAGTTGAAACCGCCCTCGATGGCAGCGCGCAGCTGTGGCTCGTCATGCAGTTGTTGCGCGGCTCGACGCTGGAAGCGGTGCTCGACCGTACGGATTACGACACCGCAGCGCCGAACGTGGCATGGGCAGCGTCAATCGCGGCCCAGATCGCAGCAGTACTAGCCGATGTGCACCGAGTTGACATCGTTCACCGCGACATCAAGCCCTCCAACGTGATCCTCATCAACGGGGGCTTGGTCAAGGTCCTAGACTTCGGCATTGCCATCCTGCGCGGCGCTGGCGCGCTGCCACGCCTGACTCAGATCGACAAGACCGTCGGGACCCCGCCCTATATGTCGCCTGAGCAGTGTCTCGGCAAGGCGGTGACCTTCGCCTCGGACATCTACTCGCTCGGCTGCTTGCTCTACGAGCTGCTCACTGGCGACGTGCCCTTTCACGGGACCGACAGCATGCCGCTGCGGGCCCATCACCTGCAGACACCCGCCCCCTTCGTCCAGAGCCAACGGGCCGACATACCAGGTGCTCTTAGCGCGCTCCTGTCGTCAATGCTCGCGAAGGAACCACGGGAGAGGCCCTCCGCGGAGGCGGTCTACGAGGCTCTGCTGCCCCTGGCATCGACTCCAAGCGATTCCACTGCCGGCGGCGACGAGAACCGGGACCCGACGCGTCCATTCCGTCGCCCCCTCCTTGCCCCGGCCAGGCAGCGGGAGCAGCCCACGAGCCGAGGAAAGCTCACCGACGCCGAGGCCGAGGAACTGCAGGCGAACGTAAGGGTACTGCTAGACAACGATCATCCCTCCGAGGCTATCCGGCTGCTCGAGGACGGTGTCGCCCGCGCCGCCCACGATCCGTTCCTGGACCTGCGCCTGCGGCACTTCCTCGCCGCCGCACTTTTCTACGCTGGCGAGTACACCCGTGCCGCCACGCTTTTCGAGGTCGTCGGTCGTGCCTACCGCAAGCATCTGGCCTCGACCGACTCGTACGTCCTTGACTGCGCCTACCACGCAGGCCACGCGTATGCGGAGGTCGACAAACCGGATAGGTCGCTGCCCCAACTCCGCTTCTACGTGCAGAACGCCGACGCCTCAGCGAGCCGCGATACCGCAGACCAAATCCGCGAGTCGCGCTTCGTCATCGCCCAGATGCTCGCCGCCTCGGAACACCTAGACGAAGCTCTTGCGGAACTCGAAGCCGTTCGCCCACTTCTGACCGCCGCCTTCGGTAGCGATTCGACCCAGGTACGTAACCTGGACAAACAAATCCACCGGCTTTCGGAACACATGCGGAGGGAACACTGAACCGCCCCAGACAGTGAGCCGTTTCCAAGCCAGCCTGGCTGAACGAGAGTTGGACAGGCCTGGAGAAGGACGTAACGCCTGGTAGACGGGCTCTCAACCGAGATCACACGTGTCCGTCAAGAGCACAACTGAACTCGAGGCGGCAGGAGATCGGGACGCGGTGGCGACACGTTGCCGCCGCCACCTCAGACATTGCTCGCTCTGGCTCATCTGCGGTGCTGTGACACCTACGCCCAGCTCGCCGCCGGGTTTCGTAACCGTCTCTCGCTACATAACCGCCTCCGGGGCAGGCCAGCTCTTGAGGCTTGTGAGAACTGGACAGGTCTCGACGCCGCCGATCCCTCACCGGAGGAGTGGCACACTTCACCATCATTAGGGCGGCAGCGGTAGACCTTGGTGGAGCGCCAAGCGCGCCTGTCCACCGGTTGTCCACCGCGACCCGCTGCACGGCCCCGACCAACTGCCCTAGACAGAGAAGAACCAGGTCAGAGGCCACTTCGCCCGCAGGGTCGAGAAAGCGTCACCTGCAACCTACGCATTGAACTGCGTAGGTTGCAGGTGTCCGATTAGCCCGGTTTCAAGGCTTACGAATACAAGAAACCCCAGGCCAGAAGCCTGACCTGAGGTTCTTCAGAGCCGCCTTCGGGATTCGAACCCGAGACCTACGCATTACGAGTGCGTTGCTCTGGCCAACTGAGCTAAGGCGGCAAGCTGCCGAGACAACCATCCCCGCAGAGGGAGGCCCGCATCAGCAGCGGCGCCAAGTCTACAGGGTTGTCGCGGGTGCCCCGCACCACCTCCAGGCCTCTCACCTCGGCTCTCGAGTTGCACACCCCGGGGGAGAGCACTCAATACTGGCCCAGAAGTGTGTAAGCAGGCATAACACCACTTTCACCCCGAAGGGACCACGCCGTGGGCGGAGCCGTGAACCCCGCAGGTGTCGACGAGGAGGAGCGGGGCGGGCGGGAGCGGTGGGCGGTGCTCGCGGTGCTCTGCGCGAGTCTGCTGCTGGTGGCGCTGGACGCGACGATCCTCAATGTGGCGCTGCCGTCGCTGATCGACGATCTGCGGCCGAGCGCGGTCGAACAGCTGTGGATCATCGACATCTACGGACTCGTGCTCGGCGGTCTGCTGGTCACCACCGGGGCGGTGGGCGACCGCTACGGACGCAAGCTGCTCTTCATCAGCGGAATCGTGATCTTCGGGCTCGCGTCGGTGGTCGCCGCGACCTCGGAGACCACGTGGCAGCTGATCGGCGGCCGGGTGCTGCTCGGCATCGGCGGTGCCATGGTGATGCCGTCCACGCTCTCGCTGATCCGGAACGTCTTCACCGACGCCCGTGAGCGCGCGCTCGCCATCGGGATCTGGGCGGCCGTCGCCGGGGCCGGGGCCGCCATCGGACCGCTGGTCGGCGGAGTGCTCGTGGAGGAGTACGGCTGGGCCGCGGCCTTCTGGATCAATGTGCCGGTCGTCCTCCTCACCGTCGTCGCCGGAGTCTGGCTGCTGCCCGAGTTCAAGGACGCCGGGCACGGCCCGCTCGACCGGCTCGGCGCGGTGCTCTCCGTCGTCGGGATCGTGGCGCTGGCCTGGGGCATCAAGCATGTGGCCAAGGGCAGCCCCGGCCTGGTCGACGTCCTGGTCCTGGCGGCCGGGATCGCGATCCTCGCGCTCTTCGCCCGCCGGCAGCTCACCCTGAGCGATCCGCTGCTCGACGTACGGCTCTTCAAGAACCGCACCTTCACCGCCGCCGCGCTGGTCATCCTGATGGCGATGCTGGCGATCGGCGCGGCGCTCTTCCTGGTCTCGCTGTGGCTCCAGTACGTCCACGGCTACTCGCCCTCGCAGGCCGGTCTGCGCACCCTGCCCGCCGCGATCGCCATGCTCGTGGGGGCGCTGCTCGCGCCGTGGGTGATGGAGCGGCTGGGGATCAGATCGATCATGGCGCTGGGGCTGGGCGGGGTGGTCGCCGGGTTCCTGGTGCTCGCGCTGTCGCCGGAGCCCACGGCGTACGGGCACATCGCCGTCGTTCTCGTGCTGCTCGGCCTCGGCGACGGGCTGGCGATCACCACCGCCTCCTCCGTGCTGGTCTCCTCCGTGCCCGCCGAACGCGCCGGGCAGGCGGGGGCCGTCTCGGAGACCAACTACGAGCTGGGCGTCGGCCTGGGCGTGGCCCTGCTGGGCTCGATCCACGGCGCGGTGTACGCGGACCGCATGGCCGGACAGCCGGAGCAGGCGCGCGAGTCGATCGGGGGCGCGTACGAGCTGGCGACCAGCGAGGGCGGCAGCGCGGGCGACGCGGTGCTGGCCGCCGGCCGGGCCGCCTTCGACAGCGCGCTGACGACCACGGCGTTCGTCTCGGTCGGGATCGTCGCGACCGTCACCCTGCTGGTCGTATGGCTCGTACCGCGCGGATTCCACGCCACCGCCGGCCCCCACTGAGGGCGGCCGGACCTCAGCGGCAGACCTTGCCCTCCGGCGGAACGGTGCCTTCCAGCAGATAGGCGTTGATCGCCGTGTCGACGCAGTCACTGCCCCGCCCGTACGCCGTGTGCCCGTCGCCGTCGTAGGTCAGCAGCCGGCCGGAGGAGAGCTGGCCGGCCAGCCCGCGCGCCCACTTGTACGGGGTCGCCGGGTCCCGGACGGTGCCCACGACCAGGATCGGGGCGGCGCCCTCGGCCTCGATCCGATGGGGCTTCCCGGTGGCCGGAGTGGGCCAGTACGCGCAGTTCAGCGCCGCCCAGGCGAAGCCCCGGCCGAAGACCGGCGATGCCTTCTCGAACTCCGCGAGCGCGGCCTCCACCTGCTGGGGGCCGGTGAAGGCGGCGGGCAGGTCGAGACAGTTCACGGCCGCGTTCGCGTACATCAGATTGGAGTAGGAGCCGTCGCCCTCCCGCTCGTAGTAGCTGTCCGCCAGCGACAGCAGGGGCGCGCCGTCGCCCTTCATCGCGTCGGCCAGCGCCTCGCGCAGCTGCGGCCACGCGCCCTCGTCGTACATCGCCGTCAGCACGCCCGTGGTCGCCAGGGACTCGCCCAGCTCCCTGCTCTCGCCCGTGGGCACGGGCCGGGCGTCCACCTCGGCGAAGAAGTCCTTGAGCCGGGCGGAGGCGTCCCGAGCGGAGACGGTCCCGAGCGGGCAGTCGGGCTGCTCGACGCAGTCGGCCGCGAAGGACTGGAACGCCGTCTCGAAGCCCGCCGTCTGATCGCGGTTGACCTCACGGGCGGGCAGGGCGGGGTCCAGCGCGCCGTCGAGCACGAGACGGCCGGCCCGGTCGGGGAACAGCTCGGCGTAGGTCGCGCCGAGGAAGGTGCCGTACGAGGCCCCCACGTACGTCAGTCTCCGGTCGCCGAGCACCGCGCGCAGCACGTCCATGTCCCGCGCCGCCTCCACGGTGGAGACATGCGGCAGGATCTTTCCGGAGCGCTGTTCGCAGCCCTTCGCGAAGCCCCGGAACGAGCCGGTGAGACGGGCGGTCTCGGCGGGGTCGTCCGGCGTCTGGTCGGTCTGGGTGTACGCGTCCATCTCCTTCCCGCCGAGACACTCCACGGGCTCGCTGCGGGCCACCCCGCGCGGGTCGGCGGCGACCATGTCGTAGCGGGCGCGGACCGGGGCCGGGTAGCCGATGCCCGCGTACATCTGGAGATAGCCCACGGCCGAGCCGCCGGGGCCGCCGGGATTGACCATCAGGGAGCCGAGCCGCTTGCCGGGGCCGGTCGCCCGTTTGCGGGCCACCGCCAGCTCGATGGAGTCGCCGCCGGGCTCCGCGTAGTCCAGCGGGACCTTGAGCGAGGCGCACTGGAAGCCGGCGACCCCGCAGTCGCGCCAGGACAGCTTCTGTCCGTAGTACGGGCGCAGCTCCTCGGCCGTGTCGGCGGTGGGCGCTGCCCCGGCGCCGCCCGAGGTGGACGCCGACGCGCTGGACGACGGTCCGCCGCCCGCGCAGCCGGAGGCCAGCAGGGCCGCTGCGGCCACCGCGAGGACGGAACTGCGGAACATACGCCTGGGATCCATCCCCGGAGCGTAGGGGACGATGCGTACGGAATGCCCTTCCTTGCCCGGATGGGTGAACCGCGTCGTTGACGCGGGAGGGGCGATGCGTACGGGGCTCAGCCCGCGCGCAGGGCCATCGTCATCGCCTCGACCGCCAGCAGCGGGGCGACATTCGCCTCCAGCGCGCCCCGGCAGGCGACCACGGCCTCTATCCGGCGCAGGGTGCGCTCGGGGGTGGAGGCGCGGGCGATCCGGTCGAGCGCGTCGCGTACGTCGCCGTTGGCGATGGCGATCTCGGAGCCCAGCTGCAGGGCGAGCACATCGCGGTAGAACCCCGTCAGATCGCTGAGCGCCAGATCGAGGCTGTCGCGCTGGGTACGCGTCTTGCGGCGCTTCTGTCTGTCCTCCAGCTCCTTCATCACCCCGGCGGTGCCGCGCGGCATCCGGCCGCCCTGGCCCGCGCCGAGCGCGGTCTTCAGCTCCTCGGTCTCCTTGGCGTCGGTCTCCTCCGCGGCCTGCTTGGAGTCCTCGGCGGCGGCGTCGATCAGCTCCTGGGCCGCCTTGAGGCAGGCGCCGACGTCGTCGACCCGCAGCGGCAGCTTCAGCACGGTGGCCCGGCGGGCCCGGGCCCGCTCGTCGGTGGCCAGGCGACGGGCGCGGTCGATGTGTCCCTGGGTCGCCCGGGCGGCGGCCTCGGCGCGCTCGGGCTCGATGCCGTCCCTGCGGATCAGCACATCGGCGACGGCCGCGACCGGCGGCGTCCGGAGCGTCAGATGGCGGCAGCGGGACCGGATCGTCGGCAGCACATCCTCCAGGGAGGGCGCGCAGAGCATCCACACGGTGCGGGGCGCGGGCTCCTCGACGGCCTTCAGGAGGACATTGCCCGCGCCCTCGGTGAGCCGGTCGGCGTCCTCCATGATGATCACCTGCCAGCGGCCGACGGCCGGGGAGAGCTGGGCCCGGCGGACGAGGTCGCGGGTCTCCTTCACGCCGATGGAGAGCAGATCGGTGCGGATGACCTGCACATCGGCGTGGGTGCCGATGAGGGCGGTGTGGCAGCCGTCGCAGAATCCGCAGCCGGGGATCCCGCCGAGGGCCCGGTCGGGGCTGACGCACTGGAGCGCGGCGGCGAACGCCCGGGCGGCGGTGGCCCGCCCGGAGCCGGGGGGGCCGGTGAACAGCCACGCGTGCGTCATCTTCGAGGCGTCCGGGGCGTGCTCGCCCCCGGCCACAGCGGTGACCAGGGCGTCGGCGTCCCGCGCGGCGGCGCTGAGCTGCGCCTGCACCCGCTCCTGACCGACCAGGTCGTCCCACACGGTCACTGCCGTCACCTGCCTTGTGTGCTGCCTGCCCGCGGCCATGGGCTCCCCATGGCCCTCCCATTGTGGGGCAGAGGTCTGACATCGCCGGTCATGCCGCCGTCGGCCCGTGCCCGCGCCCGTGCGGGGCGGCGGCGGGCGCCGGGCGGCGGCCTGCGGGCAGGCGGGGCGGCGGCGGGCGTCAGGTCCCGTACGCGACCGCGACGCGGAAGCCGACCGAGGCCGCGCGAGGGCCGCGACCGCGGAAGCCGACCCTCGGTCGCCGCACGGCAGCGCCCCGGCGCCGTCACCGACCCACCGCCCACCACCGGGTGGTCAGCGCCGTCACCGGGTGGTCAGCGCCTCCGCCGCCCGCCGTTCTCGTCGTCGCGCGTGCCCAGCAGCTCGTCCGCGAGCGTGGGCAGATCGTCGAGCGGGGTCTCCTCCGCCCAGTCGGAACGGCGGCGCGGGCGGCCCGTGTCCGGGTCGATCTGGGGAAGCTCGCGCGTACGGTCGTTCGAGCCGTCCGGCCGGCGACCACTGTCACGGCCCCCGTCCCGACCGCCGTCCCGGTCATCGCGCCCGTCCCACGCGCTCCTCGGATCGCGCCGGTCCCGGTGATCCCGGTGGTCCTGGTCACCCCGGTCACCCCGGTCACCCCGGCGGTCCTGGCCGTCCCGGCTGTCCCGGCCGTGGCCCTCGTCGCGCTCGTCGCGGAAGAACCCGGGCGGCACCCGGTCCGCCGGCCGCTCGTCGCGTACCGGCGGGAGCGTCTTCGTCTCCTCCTCCGGCCGCTCGTCGCGCACCGACGGCAGCACCGCCGTCTCATCGGCCGCCGAGGAACCCGAGGCCCTGGAAGACCCCGAGGCCGCCTGGGCCGACGAAGACCCCGAGGCCCCCGGGCGGTCGGACGCGGCCCGGTCCTGCCTCGCCGGCACCCTCGGCACCTGCTGCGTCTCGTCGTCGGGCCGGACCACGGGCGTGGTCACGGTCACCGCCTCGGCCGAGGGATCCTCCGGCCGCACCACCGGAGTCGGCACGGTGACCTCGGCGGCCGACACCTCGGCGGCGGCAGCGGCTTCGGCGGCCGCCTCGGCCGCGGCGGCCTCAGCCCTCCGAGCCTCCTCGGCGGCCGTCTTCCGAGCCTCCTCGGCGGCGGCCTTCCGCGCCTCCTCCGCGCGCAGCAGAGCCTCCTCCGCCTTGCGCTGCTTCTCCAGACGGCGCTCCTCCGCCTCGGCGCGGAGCCTGGCCTGCTCCTCGGCCAGCTTCCGCAGCCGTTCCTGCTCGTCCCGGCGGGCCTTCTCCTCGGCCTCGCGCTTGCGGCGCTCCTCGTCGGCGAGCCGGCGCGCCTCCTCCGCCCGCTGCCGGGCCTCCTCGGCGAGCCGTTCGGCCTCGCGCTGACGCGCGGCCTCCTCCTCGGCCTTGCGGCGGGCCTCCTCCTCGGCGCGGAGCTTGGCGAGCTGCTCCTGGCGCTCGCGCTCCAGCCGCTCCTCCTCCGCCTTGCGGGCGGCCTCCTCCTCGGCCTTGCGACGGGCCTCCTCCTCGGCCCTGCGCCGCGCTTCCTCGCGCGCCCGGATCTCGGCGGCGGAGAGCGGAAGCATCCGGTCCAGCCGGTGGCGCACCACGGTGGTGACGTCCTGCGGGTCCTGTCCCGCGTCCACGACGAGATAGCGCGCCGGGTCGCTCGCGGCCAGTGTCAGAAAGCCCGAGCGCACCCGCCGGTGGAACTCGGCGGGCTCCGACTCCAGCCGGTCGGGGGCCTCCGTGAAGCGCTCCCGCGCGGTCTCCGGCGAGACGTCCAGCAGCACGGTCAGATTCGGTACGAGTCCGTCCGTCGCCCAGCGGGAGATCCTGGCGATCTCCGTCGGCGCGAGATCGCGCCCGGCGCCCTGATAGGCGACCGAGGAGTCGATGTACCGGTCGGAGATCACGATCGCGCCGCGCTCCAGCGCGGGGCGGACCACCGAGTCGACGTGCTCGGCGCGGTCGGCCGCGTACAGCAGCGCCTCGGCGCGATTGGAGAGACCGGCGGACGAGACGTCGAGCAGGATCGAGCGGAGCCGCTTGCCGACCGGGGTCGCGCCCGGCTCGCGGGTGACGACGACCTCGTGGCCCTTGTTGCGGATCCACTCGGCGAGGGCTTCGACCTGGGTGGACTTCCCGGCGCCGTCGCCGCCCTCCAGCGCGATGAAGAAGCCGGTGGCGGCGGGGGCCTGCGCCGGGTCCGCGCCCCGGCGGAACGCCTCGCCCAGATCGCGGCGGAGCGGCACTCCGGCGCGGTCGTCGGTCTTGGCGAGGACGATCGCGGCGACGGGCAGCAGCAGGGCGCCCGCCAGCATCAGGGTGAAGGCCGCGCCGCCGTGGGCGAAGACGAAGTCCCCGGCCGCGAGCCGGTGCGGGCCGATCGCGGCGGCCGGCAGCGGGGCGACGAGCGCGCCGAGCGCGATGGCGACGCGGACGACGGCCTGGAGGTGGTCGGTGGTCCGGGCCCGCCGGGGGGCCTCGGACTCCTGGTCGACGAGGGCGTGTCCGATGTTCGCGGCGACGCCGGCCGACGCCCCGGCGAACAGCGCGAGGAACAGCACGGTCGCGGTGTCCGGGACCAGCCCCATCGCCAGGAGCGCGATTCCGGTGGCGGTGAGCGCGAGGGCGAGGAGCCGTCGGCGCGACAGCGCGGGCAGTACGGATTCGGCGCCGCGGATGCCCAGGGCCGTACCGCCGGTCAGCGCGAGGACCAGCAGGGCGAAGGCGGCGGGACCGCCGCCGAGATCGCCGGCGTGGAGCACGGAGACGGCGGCGGCGGCCGAGATCGCGCCCGCGACCGCCGCGCAGGCGGTGACGAAGAGGGCGAGGGCGCCGGTGCGTCCCTTGTCGGGGTCGCCCTGCGGGGTGGAGGGGCGGCGCAGCCCTTCGAGGGGCGAGCGCGGCCGCGGGGTCGCGGAGGAGGGCAGCTGGACGAGGGAGAGGATCGCGAGGGAGGCCGCGAAGAGCCCCGCCGCGACATAGGAGCCCAGGGCCGCCTGGTGCAGCGAGAACCACTCGATGCCCGCGCCGAGCAGATTGCCGATCAGGGTGGCCGCCAGCAGAACGGCGGCGGCGACGGGGACGACGGCGAACGAGGTGCGCAGCCACAGCCGGCGCAGCGCGTCGAGATGGTCGGGCAGCGGGCGCACCGCCGCGCCCTCCGGCGGCGGTGCGGGCAGCAGCGCGGGGGCCGCGCCGTCCCGGGCGACGGTCCAGAACCTCTCGGCGGCCCCGGTGACGAAGACGGTGGCCAGCAGGATCGCGACCGCCGCGTCCGGGGTCCAGTCCAGCCACAGGGGCGCGACGACCAGCGCCGCCAGCCGCACGCCGTCCGAGCCGATCATGGTCCATCGGCGGTCGAGCGGTCCCTTGGCCGAGGTCAGCGTGGTCAGCGGGCCGAGGAGGACGGCTCCGAAGAGGACGGTCGCGAGGGTCCGCGCGCCGAACACGGCGGCCACCGAGAGGGCCGCGCCGCGATAGCCGCCGCCGAAGGCGCCTTCGGAGACCGCGGCCTGAAGGGTCAGCAGCAGCAGGACGAGGACGGCGAGGGCGTCTCCGACGCCTCCGACGGCCTGCGCGTTCCACAGCCTTCTGAGAGTGGGGACGCGCAGCAGCGCGCGCAGCGCCCGCTCACGGGAGTCTGCGGCGAGTGCGTCGGAGCCCTCGGCGTGGGTGGTGGTCTCTGAGACGGGGCTCACGACCGCCTGCTGATCGGCCGGCTGCTCGGATCGCGTCATCCGCCCAGCCTATCCGGACAGCGAGGCTCCTTGCGGGGGCCGCCGGAACCTGTGGACAACCGGCCCGGAGCCCTGTGGACAAGCGGCGTGCGGGGCGCGACGGTCTCCCCGTCACACCCCGCACGCCGCCGGGAACGCCCCGTACACATCACCGCGAAGTACCGCACCCCGGACAGCCGGTCCGGCCACTGGCCGGACGCCTCCCCCGGCGGGGCCGACTGCCGGCCGGACGCCTCCCGCGAGGACGGCCGACTACTGGTCGGAGGCCTTCGCCGAGGCGGCCGCCTTCTTCGCCGGGGCCTTCTTCGCGGCCGCGGCCTTCGCCGTCGTGGTCTTCTTGGCGGCGGTCGTCTTCTTCGCCGCGGTCTTCTTCGCGGTGGTCGCCTTCTTCGCGGCCGTCTTCTTCGCCGGGGCCTTCTTCGCCGTCTTCTTGGCGGGCCCCTTGGCGCGCTTCTCCGCGAGCAGCTCGTAGCCGCGCTCGGGAGTGATCTCCTCCACGCTGTCGTCGGTCCGCAGGGTCGCGTTGGTCTCGCCGTCGGTGACATACGCCCCGAACCGGCCGTCCTTGACGACCACCGGACGCTGGCTGACCGGGTCGGTGCCCAGTTCCTTCAGCGGCGGCTTGGCAGCGGCCCGGCCGCGCTGCTTGGGCTGGGCGTAGATGGCGAGGGCCTGCTCCAGCGTGATGCTGAAGAGCTGGTCCTCGGTCTCCAGCGAGCGCGAGTCGGCGCCCTTCTTCAGATACGGGCCGTAGCGGCCGTTCTGCGCGGTGATCTCCACGCCCTCGGCGTCGGCGCCGACGACCCTGGGCAGGGACATCAGCCGGAGCGCGTCCTCCAGGGTGACGGTGTCCAGGGACATCGACTTGAAGAGGGAGGCCGTGCGCGGCTTGACCGCGTTCTTCCCCGTCTTCGGGGTGCCCTCGGGAAGGATCTCGGTGACATACGGCCCGTAACGGCCGTCCTTCGCCACGATCTCGTTCCCGGAGACCGGGTCGGCGCCCAGGGCGAAGTCGCCGCTCGGCTTGGCGAACAGCTCCTCCGCGTACGCCACGGTCAGCTCGTCCGGCGCGAGGTCCTCGGGCACATCGGCGCGCTGGTGGCCCTCGGAGCCCTTCTCGCCGCGCTCGACGTACGGGCCGTACCGGCCGACGCGCAGCACGATGCCGTCGCCGACGGGGAAGCTGGAGATCTCCCGGGCGTCGATCGCGCCGAGATCGGTCACCAGCGCCTTGAGGCCGCCGAGGTGGTCGCCGTCGCCGTTGCCCGCGCCGGAGGCCGCGCCCCGGTCCTCGCCCTCGCCGAAGTAGAAGCGCCTCAGCCACGGCACGGCCTGGGCCTCGCCCCGGGCGATACAGTCGAGGTCGTCCTCCATCTTGGCGGTGAAGTCGTAGTCCACCAGCCGGCCGAAGTGCTTCTCCAGCAGATTGACCACGGCGAAGCTCAGGAAGGACGGGACGAGCGCCGTGCCCTTCTTGAAGACATAGCCCCGGTCGAGGATGGTGCCGATGATCGAGGCATAGGTGGAGGGGCGGCCGATCTCGCGCTCCTCCAGCTCCTTGACCAGCGACGCCTCGGTGTAGCGGGCGGGCGGCTTGGTGGCGTGGCCGTCGACCGAGATCTCCTGGGCGGCGAGCGCGTCGCCCTCGGCGACCTGCGGCAGCCTGCGCTCGCGGTCGTCCAGCTCGGCGTTGGGGTCGTCGGCGCCCTCGACGTAGGCCTTCATGAAGCCGTGGAAGGTGATCGTCTTGCCGGAGGCGGTGAACTCGGCGTCCCGGCCGTCCCGCGCCGTACCGCCGATCCGGACGGTGACCGAGTTTCCGGTGGCGTCCTTCATCTGGGAGGCGACGGTCCGCTTCCAGATCAGCTCGTAGAGCTTGAACTGGTCGCCGGTGAGCCCGGTCTCCGCCGGAGTGCGGAAACGATCGCCCGAGGGGCGGATCGCCTCGTGCGCCTCCTGCGCGTTCTTGACCTTCCCGGCGTACACCCGCGGCTTCTCGGGGAGGTAGTTCGCCCCGTACAACTGCGTCACCTGCGCCCGGGCCGCCGTCACGGCGGTCTCGGAGAGCGTGGTGGAGTCCGTACGCATATAGGTGATGAAGCCGTTCTCGTACAGCTTCTGCGCGACCTGCATGGTGGCCTTGGCCCCGAAGCCCAGCTTGCGGGAGGCCTCCTGCTGGAGCGTCGTCGTCCGGAACGGCGCGTACGGGGAGCGGCGGTACGGCTTCGACTCGACGGAGCGGACCGCGAAGGAGGCGCCCTCCAGCGCGTTGGCCAGGCCGCGCGCCGCCGCCTCGTCCAGGTGGAGCACCCGGGTCTGGCCGGGCTTGATCGCGCCGTCGGAGCCGAAGTCGCGGCCCTGGGCGACGCGCTGTCCGTCGACCGTGTTGAGCCGGGCGATGAGGGAGGACGGGTCGGAGGCGTCCCCGGCCCGGCCGGTGGAGAAGGTGCCGGTCAGGTCCCAGTACTCGGCGGAGGTGAACGCCCTGCGCTCGCGCTCGCGCTCCACGACCAGCCGGGTGGCGACGGACTGGACCCGGCCGGCCGAGAGCCGGGGCATGACCTTCTTCCACAGGACCGGGGAGACCTCGTAGCCGTAGAGGCGGTCGAGGATCCGGCGGGTCTCCTGGGCGTCGACCATGCGCTGGTTCAGCTCGCGCGGATTGGCCACGGCGTCGCGGATGGCGTCCTTGGTGATCTCGTGGAAGACCATCCGGTGGACGGGGACCTTGGGCTTGAGGACTTCGAGCAGGTGCCAGGCGATGGCCTCGCCCTCGCGGTCCTCATCGGTGGCGAGGTACAGCTCGTCGGATTCGGCGAGCTGTTCCTTGAGCTTTCTGACCTGAGCCTTCTTGTCGGCGTTGACGACGTAGACCGGCTGGAAGTCGTGCTCGACGTCGACACCGAGACGGCGCACCTCACCGGTGTACTTCTCGGGCACCTCGGCCGCGCCGTTCGGGAGGTCGCGGATGTGCCCGACGCTCGCCTCGACGACATAGCCGGGGCCGAGGTAGCCCTTGATCGTCTTCGCCTTGGCGGGCGACTCGACGATCACGAGGCGTCGGCCGCCCTGTGCGGTCTCGCTGGTCGGGGACAACTTCGCTCTTCTCTCCGGTCGGCACTCGGTGGCGACACGGCGTTACACCGCTGGTGGCGTACCGCTGTGGCGCTGTGATGCTGCTGCGTGGTGCTGCTGCCGCTGCGGAGTGTGACGGTACAACCCGCCCCTGTGTCAAACGGCAAAAGCCCGCAACGGCCACTCGAACGGTAACCCGAGTCCGGCTGTTCCTGCCGCCCGGACCGGCAGGACGGTGTCCGGGGCGCTTCCTCAGAGGCGGCCGAAGCACCACGCGCCGAGGGCGAGGGAGACCACTCCGGCGGTGGCGGTGAGGGCGGCGGCCCGGCCGGGGCTCACCCCGTGGGCGACGGGCGCGCGCTGTGCCACCCGTACTCCCGTCCACAGCAGCAGTCCGGCTCCGAACAGCGCGAACGCCGTTCCCGCGAAGATCGCTGGCCCGCTCTCCATGCCGCTCCCCGTTTCTTTCGTGTCTCTCGCGGATTCCGCGATTCCGCGGTGGCCCGCGGATATCGCGATTCCGCCGCCGATGCCCAGGTGGTGCGGGGTCGCCCCGGGCCGAGGCTGACACCTTTGGGCGTCATGGGCGCGAAATCGGGGTGAACGGCGCGTGGGTTCACCCGGGCGGGGGCGGGGCGGGGCGCGTGGGGCCGGTTCCACGGGGCGCCGGCGCCCGCCGTCCGGGCGGCTCGCGCGGGGGCCGCGACCGCCGTGACCTGGGCGGCGGAACGGGATCGGCCGCCGCCGGGGTCCGGTCCCGGGGCTGCCGGGGACCGTGCGGGGGCCGCCCGGAGAGAGCGGGCGGGAGGAGGGCTCGGGGCCGTAAACAGAACATTGGCCAATTCGCCCTCATCGGACGGCGTGAAACATCCACCTGACCGGACGGGACCGGGCCGGACCTGGGCCGGACCTGGGCCGGACCCGGGCGGGGGTGCCGTCGGCGGGCCGATCCGGGCCGGGGGCCACGGGCCGGGGAGCGGGGCCGAGGGGGAGATGCGGGCCGGGGGCAGGGCCGCGGGCGGGGGCGTGCCCGCGGCTACGGGCGGGGCCGGCCGGGGCACGGGCCCGGCGGGACGAGCCCGGCCCCCCGGGGCTCAGCCCTGGGGCGCCGGCTCCAGGAAGCCCTCCTCCACCAGCAGCCGGATCGCCTGCGGCGTACGGTCCCGCAGCAGCACCGGATCCTCGTCGATGAGCTGGGCGATGGCGTCCAGGATCCGCCCGGCGCTCAGCGTCCCGTCGCAGGCCCCAACGAACCCGGCGCCCACCGTGTCCACCTTGGTGGCCCGGCGCATCCCCCGGTTCTGCCGGAGCACGACATGCTCGGGGTGCTCCTCGCCCGGCAGCCCGACCTGCTCCTGCGTCACCTCGGGGGCCAGCGTGAAGCGGTCGGCGAGCAGGGCCGCGTCGTCGTGGGTACGGAGATGGTCCTGCCGGGCGAAGTGGGCCCGCACACTCTCGCCGAGCGGCTGCTCCACCGGGTGCGGCCACTCCTCGGCCACGATCGAGGGCCGTTCGGAGCCGGACTTGCGCAGGGTGATCCAGCCGAAGCCGACGGCCCTGGTCCCGCGCGCCTCGAACTCGTCCAGCCACTCCTCGTACCGCCGCCGGTAGCGCTCGGGATCGCCCCGGTGGTCGCCGCTGTCGCGCAGCCACAGCTCGGCGTACTGCGTGACGTCCTGGACCTCGCGCTGCACGATCCAGGCGTCGCAGCCGCGCGGGATCCAGGAGCGCAGCCGCTCCTGCCACTCCTCGCCGTCCACATGCTGCCAGTTGGCGAGGAACTGGGCGTATCCCCCCTCGTTCAGCCGGTGTCCCGCCTCCTGAACGAGCGTGCGGCACAGATCGTCCCCGCCCATACCGCCGTCCCGGTAGGTCAGCCGGGCGCCGGGAGAGATCACGAAGGGCGGGTTGGACACGATCAGGTCATAGGTCTCGGAGCCGACCGGGTCGAAGAGCGAGCCCTCGCGCAGCTCGGCCTCCGGGGCGGCGGAGAGCGCCAGGGTGAGCCGGGTGAAGTGCAGGGCGCGCGGATTGAGGTCGGTCGCGGTGACCCGGGTGGCGTGCTGGGAGGCGTGCAGCGCCTGGATGCCGGAGCCGGCGCCGAGGTCGAGCGCGGTGGAGACGGGCGTACGCACGGTGATGCCGGCGAGGGTGGTGGACGCGCCGCCGACGCCGAGCACCACACGCTCGTCCTGGCCGTCGGACCCGCCCGCGCCGCCGACCGCGCAGCCCAGGTCGGAGACGATGAACCAGTCCTGGCCGTCCGGTCCGCCGTACGGCCGTACGTCCACGGTGGCGCGCACCTCGTCGCCGTCGCGGACCGCCCAGCCGCCGGCCAGGCACTCCTCCAGGGGAAGGGCCTCGCGGGCGCGCTCGTGGGGCACGGGCCGCTGGAGCAGGAAGAGCCGTACGAGCGTGTCCAGGACGCCGTCGCCGCGGGTGGCGCGCTCGGCGGGGACGGTCTCGCTGCGGGCGAGCGCCGCGTAGGCGGGCGCGCCGAGCAGTTCGAGCAGCCCGTCGGCGGTGAAGGCGCCGGCGAGCAGGGCCTCGCGCAGCCGGGGGGCGAGGGCGGGCGAGGGCGTGTGCGGGGCGGTGCTGGTCGTACTCACACCGCCCATTGTGGCGGCCGCCACCGACAATCGCGGCCCGGGGCCCGCTCGCGGGCCGCGGGGCGTCACCGGCGCGGCCCGCTCCTGGGGAGGCGGGGCCGCGCCGGGGCGGGGATCAGGAGGACGAGCCCGCCGCGGGGCTCTGGGCGGCCGGCTTGCAGCCCGGCTGCTTGGCCATCGCCTTGCCCGTCTCGCTCGCCCGGAGCTTCTCGCGGGCGCTCTGGTTCTGCTCGATCTTCGCGAGCCCGTCGGCGACGGGACGCAGACCGTCGGCGAACTCCTGCTGGTCGGAGACGTCGAGGGCGTCGACCTGCTTCTTCAGGTCGAGGTAGGACGTGGCGTTGGCGTCGTACTCGGCGGCGGCGTCCTTCACCAGCTGCTCGCCGTTCTCGACCGGGGGCGTGCCGGCGGTTCTGAAGGCCCCGGCGTAGCCCTTGTAGACGTCCGAGAGGTCCTGGAAGGCCTTGGAGTCGGCGGTCCGGATGTCGCCGGGCTTGCCGTCCGAGGCGGTCGCGCGGATGAGCTGCTCCGCGTCGGCCTCCTTCTTGATCTGCGGCTTCGCGGCGTCGCAGTACTTCTTGGCCCAGTCGTCGACCGTGAATTTGTCCTCGTCGCTGCTACAGCCCGACAGCGCGAGAACGAGTACCGCACCGCCTGAGAGTGCGACCGCAAGCTTCTTGTTCACCGGATGGGTCCCTTCCAAGGCTCCTCGGCCCCGGAACATACACGCCGCCTGGGCGGCATCCGCATGCCGTGCACCCGGTTCATCCTCTTTAAAGCCATTTGCACCAAGGGAGAGAAGGCTCACGGCGAAGGACGCGACGGGCGGGCGGCGCTTCAAAACGCGCCGCCCGCCCGCCTTTTGGCCCTTCCTGGCCAGGTGTCCGGTGATATGTCCGGTGGGTGTCCGGGGTTACGACACCACCGCGGGATCGGGTGACTTGGCGCCCTGCTCCGCCGAGTGGGGCTCGGCGTCGCCCACGGAGATGCCCCTCCGCTTGGAGACGTAGACGGAGCCGACGATGACCGCGATGGCGAGGACCGCCACCACCGCCCGGACTCCGGCGCTGGCGTCGTCGCCGTAGCTGAACTGGATCACCGCGGGGGCGATCAGCAGCGCCACGAGGTTCATCACCTTGAGGAGCGGGTTGATCGCGGGGCCCGCGGTGTCCTTGAACGGGTCGCCCACGGTGTCGCCGATGACGGTCGCGGCGTGGGCCTCGCTGCCCTTGCCGCCGTGATGGCCGTCCTCGACGAGCTTCTTGGCGTTGTCCCACGCGCCGCCGGAGTTGGCGAGGAAGACGGCCATCAGGGTGCCGGTGCCGATCGCGCCCGCGAGGAAGGCGCCGAGCGCCCCGACCCCGAGGGAGAATCCGACCGCGATCGGGGTGAGCACCGCGAGCAGACCGGGTGTGGCCAGCTCCCGCAGCGCGTCCTTGGTGCAGATGTCGACCACACGCCCGTATTCGGGCTTCTCGGTGTAGTCCATGATCCCGGGGTGCTCGCGGAACTGCCGCCGCACCTCGTAGACCACCGCTCCCGCCGACCGGGACACCGCGTTGATCGCCAGCCCCGAGAAGAGGAAGACGACCGCCGCGCCGAGGATCAGGCCGACGAGGTTGTTGGGCTGGGAGATGTCCATGACGAGATTCATGGGCGCGCCGTCGCCGACCTTCTCGCCGACGTCCCGGGCCGCGCCCGCGATGGCGTCGCGGTACGAGCCGAAGAGCGCGGCCGCCGCGAGTACGGCGGTGGCGATGGCGATGCCCTTGGTGATGGCCTTGGTGGTGTTGCCGACGGCGTCCAGGTCGGTGAGGACCTGCGCGCCCGCGCCCTTGACGTCGCCGGACATCTCGGCGATGCCCTGGGCGTTGTCGGAGACGGGTCCGAAGGTGTCCATGGCGACGATGACGCCGACGGTGGTGAGCAGTCCGGTGCCGGCCAGGGCGACCGCGAAGAGGGCGAGCATGATCGACGTACCGCCGAGCAGGAACGCCCCGTACACGCTGAGGCCGATCAGCAGCGCGGTGTAGACGGCGGACTCCAGGCCGATGGAGATGCCGGCGAGGATGACGGTGGCCGGGCCGGTCAGCGAGGACTTGCCGATGTCCTTGACGGGACGGCGGCTGGTCTCGGTGAAGTACCCGGTGAGCTGCTGGATCAGGGCCGCCAGCACGATGCCGATGGCGACGGCGACGAGCGCGAGGACGCGCGGGTCCCCGGCGTGGGTGCTGATGGCGGATTCGGTGACGCCCTCCAGGTCGGCGTAGGTGGACGGGAGGTAGAGGTAGACCGCCGTGGCGACCAGGACGAGTGAGATCAGCGCGGAGATGAAGAATCCGCGGTTGATGGCGGTCATTCCGCTGCGGTCGGCGCGCCGCGGGGCGACCGCGAAGATGCCGATCATCGCGGTGACCACGCCGATCGCCGGGACGATCAGCGGGAAGGCGAGTCCGGCGTCGCCGAAGGCCGCCTTCCCGAGGATGAGCGCCGCGACGAGGGTGACGGCGTACGACTCGAAGAGGTCGGCGGCCATTCCGGCGCAGTCCCCGACGTTGTCGCCCACGTTGTCCGCGATGGTCGCGGCGTTGCGCGGGTCGTCCTCGGGGATGCCCTGCTCGACCTTGCCGACCAGGTCCGCGCCGACGTCGGCGGCCTTGGTGAAGATGCCGCCGCCGACTCGCATGAACATGGCGATCAACGCGGCCCCGAGGCCGAAGCCCTCCAGGACCTTGGGCGCGTCGGCCGCGTAGACGAGGACGACACAGGACGCGCCCAGCAGGCCGAGGCCCACCGTGAACATTCCGACCACTCCGCCGGTGCGGAAAGCGATCTTCATTGCTTTGTGCGCGACGGCCGTCAGATCCTTGGCCGGTTCTCCCTCCGCCGGTGTCGCCTCTCGCGCGGCGGCCGCCACGCGCACATTCGCTCGTACGGCGAGCCGCATGCCGATGTATCCGGTGGCCGCCGAGAAAAGCGCACCCACCAGGAAGAACACCGAACGCCCGGCCCGCTGTGACCAGTCGTCGGCCGGGAGGAGCAACAGCAGGAAGAACACCACGACGGCGAAGACGCCGAGGGTGCGCAGCTGTCGCGCCAGATATGCGTTGGCGCCTTCCTGGACCGCCGCCGCGATCTTCTTCATGGAATCGGTGCCCTCGCCGGCGGCCAGCACCTGGCGCACCAGCAGCTGGGCGACGACGAGCGCCGCCAGGGCCACCACCGCGATGACAATCACGATCAGCCGATTGTCATCCGTGAGGACCGCTGCCGCGAGAGAAGTGGGGTGATCGATTTCTTGCGAGCTGAAGAGCCCCGCCATTCGTCCTCCTTGACGTCGTTCAGAGCTCAAGATGTGGACGGATTGTAGGTAGCGGAACCCGATCAAAACAGGGCGCGGTAAACGGAATTGACCTTCAGTTGCTACTCAGCAAATGATCGGCTTCCGAAAACAACCCCCGAAAGCGGTAATGGGGTGAAAGCATTGACGCTTGATCAATGATCTAGATAAATGATCCAATAAAAAGAAAAGAGGCCCTGCTCAGCAGGGCCTCTTCTCGAAGCGTGAAACACCCGGGAGCATCCCGGGGCGGCGGAGCCCGTCAGGGGAGCACGGAGACCGGTGCCACCGGCCAGCTCATCCTGATCACTCCGCCCTCGTCGGTGGAACTGACCTCCAGATCGTCGACAAGACCGCTGATGACAGCGAGGCCCATCTCGTCCTCGCCCTCCGCGTCCTCCTCGGCGGCGTCGCGCGAACCGGAACCGGTCCCGCTCTCGCCGCCCGGACCGGGGACCTCGTCCCCGACCTCGATGGAGAACGTCTTGTCCTCATCGGTCAGCACCACCCGTACGGGAGCGGTGATCCCATGGCCTCGGTGCAGCCCGACGGCACGGCTGCAGGCCTCTCCGACCGCCAGCCGGACCTCGTCCAGCACGGCCTCGTCGACCCCGGCCCTGCGCGCCACGGCAGCGGCCACCAACCGGGCGGTCCTGACATGTTCGGGCTGGGCACTGAAGCGAAGTTCGACGGTGGCCATGCCATCCCCCTCGGACGTACGGGCGTGCATCTCAGAGGCCCGGGCTGGATGCCCGGTGCCCCATCTCTTCTTCCGGCGGCTCCGGCCGGTGTCAGTCGGTGGCCGCTACGGCTTCCTCGACCGTGGTGTGGATCGGGAACACCTTGGTCAGGCCCGTGATCCGGAAAATCTTGAGAATGCGCTCCTGGTTGCAGACCAGGCGCAGCGACCCCTCGTGCGCACGCACACGCTTGAGGCCGCCCACCAGCACTCCGAGCCCGGTCGAGTCCAGGAAGTCCACGCCCTCCATGTCGACGACCAGGTGGTAGCTGCCGTCGTTCACCAACTCGACCAACTGCTCGCGCAGCTTGGGCGCGGTATAAACATCAATCTCGCCACCGACCTCGACGACCGTACGGTCGCCGACGGGGCCGGACACATTGCGAGTCGACAGGGACAGGTCCACGGATCCTCCAGCACCTTGCTATCGAGCGCCCGCCCCCTGAGGTCTCCCCGGCGGAGCCGGGGGACGGTCGCCAGCCGCGATGGCATTCAATCACTTACCAGCAGCCATGCACGACGCCTTGGGACCATTGTCCGTCACACCAGTGACACACTCGGTGCCGATGGCCAAGAATCTCCGTCCCAGACGACCCCACGAGAGCGGGGAGAACCGCCCCGGTCCCCGTGCGGTCCTCGACCGGCTCGCCGCGGGGGCGGGCCGGGCCGCGCGCATCACTCATACGGAGCACTTGCCCCCCAGGCAGGGCCGCCATGCCGTCTGGCCCCACCGCATCCGCCCAGAAGTGATCAACGCCATTCGACTGGCGGGTGTCGAGCACCCCTGGGTCCACCAGACGGCCGCCGCCGAGCACGCCCTGGACGGCGAGTCGGTCGTCATCGCCACCGGCACCGCGTCGGGCAAGTCGCTGGCCTATCTCGCCCCCGTGCTGACCGCCCTCCTGGACGGCTCCGAGGCCCCGAACGGGCGCGGCGCGACCGCGCTGTACCTCGCCCCCACCAAGGCGCTCGCCGCCGACCAGTGCCGCGCGGTGAAGGAGCTGGCCGCCCCGCTGGGCAACCGGGTCCGCCCGGCGGTCTACGACGGCGACACCCCGGTCGAGGAACGGGAGTGGGTCCGGCAGTACGCCACCTATGTGCTGACCAATCCGGACATGCTGCACCGCGGGATCCTGCCCTCCCATCCGCGATGGGCCTCCTTCCTGCGCGCCCTGCGCTATGTCGTCGTCGACGAGTGCCACACCTACCGGGGCGTCTTCGGCTCCCATGTCGCCCAGGTGCTGCGCCGGCTGCGCCGGATATGCGCCCGCTACGGCGCGAACCCCGTCTTCCTCCTCGCCTCCGCCACCGCCGCCGAGCCCTCCGTGGCGGCCGGCCGACTGACCGGGCTGACCGTCCGCGAGGTCTCGGACGACGCCTCGCCGCGCGGCGAGCTGGTCTTCGCCCTCTGGGAGCCCCCGCTCACCGAGCTGCACGGCGAGAAGGGCGCTCCCGTGCGCCGCACCGCCACCGCGGAGACCGCCGACCTCCTCACCGACCTGACCGTGCAGGGCGTCCGTTCCGTGGCGTTCGTCCGGTCCCGCAGGGGCGCCGAGCTGATCTCCCTGATCGCCAAGGAGCGGCTGGCCGAGGTGGACCGCTCGCTGCCCGGGCGGGTCGCGGCCTACCGCGGCGGCTATCTGCCCGAGGAACGCCGGGCCCTGGAGCGCGCCCTCCACTCCGGCGAACTGCTGGGGCTCGCCGCCACCACCGCCCTGGAACTCGGGGTCGACGTCTCCGGTCTGGACGCCGTGGTGATCGCCGGATATCCGGGGACCCGGGCCTCGCTGTGGCAGCAGGCGGGCCGCGCGGGCCGCTCCGGACAGGGCGCGCTGGCCGTTCTCGTGGCCCGGGACGATCCGCTGGACACCTTTCTCGTCCACCACCCCGAGGCGCTGTTCCAGCAGCCGGTGGAGTCCACCGTCCTCGACCCGGACAACCCCTATGTGCTCGCCCCCCATCTCTGCGCCGCCGCGGCGGAGCTGCCGCTCACCCCGGCCGACCTGGAACTCTTCGGGCCCGCGACGAAGGAGCTGATGCCCCAGCTGGAGTCCGCCGGGCTGCTGCGCCGCCGGGCCACGGGCTGGCACTGGACCCGCCGGGAGCGGGCCGCCGACCTCGCCGACATCCGGGGCGGGGGCGGACGGCCGGTCCAGATCGTCGAGGCCGACACCGGCCGGCTGCTGGGCACGGTCGACGCGTCGGCCGCGCACACCGCCGTCCACGAGGGGGCCGTCCACCTCCACCAGGGCCGCACCTATCTGGTCCGGCGGCTCGACCTGGAGGACTCGGCGGCGCTGGTGGAGGAGGCCGTACCGCCCTACTCCACCACCGCCCGCGATGTGACCTCCGTCTCCGTGCTCGAGACCGACACCGAGATCCCCTGGGGCGAGGGGCGGCTCTGCTACGGCTCCGTCGAGGTCACCAACCAGGTCGTCTCCTTCCTGCGCCGCAAACTGATCACCGGCGAGGTGCTCGGCGAGACCAAGCTCGACCTGCCGCCGCGCACCCTGCGCACCCGGGCCGTGTGGTGGACGGTGAGCGAGGCGCAGCTGGACGCCGCCCGGGTGGACCCGGAGCGGCTGGGCGGGGCGCTGCACGCCGCCGAGCACGCCTCCATCGGGATGCTGCCGCTCTTCGCCACCTGCGACCGCTGGGACATCGGCGGGGTCTCCGTGCCGCTGCACCCGGACACCGCGCTCCCGACCGTCTTCGTGTACGACGGCCACCCGGGCGGCGCGGGCTTCGCGGAACGCGCCTTCCACACGGCCCGCGCCTGGCTCTCCGCGACCCGCGAGGCCATCGCGGTCTGCGAGTGCGAGGCCGGCTGCCCCTCCTGCATCCAGTCCCCGAAGTGCGGCAACGGCAACGAGCCCCTGCACAAGCGGGCCGCTGTGCGGCTCCTCACCGAACTGCTGCGCGGGGCGGAGGACCCGCCCCGCCCGGGGGGCTGAGAGCCCTCCGGGGGCTTGTGGGGGCCCGGCGCGGGAGGCGCCGGGGGCCAGGGGCTTTCCGGGGCCTCCGGAAGGTCCCGCACGGGAGGCCCCGGGTGCCGGGAGCCCTGTGGCGGGTGCCGAGGATCCCTCGCGGGAGATGCCGGGGGTTGAGCGGCCTCCGCCGACCGCAGGTGGGCTGGCGCGGGAAGGGCCGGGTGGTGCTGAGGGCCCTTCGCCGGCCCCAGCAGGTCGGCCGGGCGCTGAGGGCCCTCCTCCGACCGCCGAAGGACCGGTACGGGAGGGGTCAGGGGCCGAGAGCCCTCCGCCGGCCTCCGAGGGCCCCGCGCGGGAGGCCACCGCCGGGGCGTATGGGCCGAAGCGGACCCGGGCCGTCACCTCGGCGGTCTCGCCCCGCACCGCGCACCGGACCGTCTCGGCGCCCTGTGCCCGCGCCACCCCGGCCGCCCGGGCGCAGGCGGCGCTCTCGCCCAGCAGGGCGAGGTCGGCCGCCGCCAGAGCGGCCAGATCCGCCGCCGCGCCCGCCCGGTGACGGGCCGCCACCGCCTGCCCCAGGGCCAGCACCGCGGCGAACACCGCGCACAGCAGCGTCGCCGCCACGGCCGCCCACACGGTGGCCGAGCCCCGGTCGCCACGCGGGGCGCGGCCCTGCTCACCGTGCCGAGCGCCGTCCCGGAGGGCCGTGCGCGCCCGCTGCCGGCCGCCGGTCACGGAGGCGTCCCTTCCGAACCGATGCCGACCGTGTCCTCGGCGAGGGCGGCCGCCTCGGCGCTCAGGGTCAGGCCCAGAGCGCCGGGCCCGGGCGCGGACGCCGTCACCCCGACCCGCCAGAGATCCCCCGCCCGCCGCAGGGTGACCTCGGCGCCGGGCGGGGCGGCTGAGCGGGCCGCGGCGAGGACGGCGGCGCGCGGCTCCGACCGGGCGGCGGCCCTGGCCCCGGCGCGGGCCGCGTCGACGCACTGGATCTGCGCCGAGGCCGCCGTCAGCGCCCACACCAGCGCCATGGTGAAGACCACCAGGGCGGGCAGGACGACGGCCGCCTCCGCCGTCACCGATCCCGTGTCGTCCGCCGCGCGGGACCACCTCGGAGACCCCCGGCCGGGGCGGCGGTCAGAACTGCGCATCGAGCGCCTTGCCGATCAGCGATTCGAGCGCGCCCGAGACCGTCCCACTGGTGACGATCTTGTAGAGAACCGCCGCGAAGGCACACGCCGCGATCGTCCCCATCGCGTACTCGGACGTGGTCATGCCCGCGTCGCCGCGCCGTCGGAGCGACCCTCCGCCCAGCCGGGCGCGCCACCACTTCCGTACCGGATTCACCATGACAAACCCCCAAGATCCGTTTCATTCACCGTGCAGCAGTCCTTCCGCGAGTCCGATCACCACGGGCGCCACCCCGACCGCCAGGAACGCGGGCAGGAAGCAGAGCCCCACCGGGGCCGTGATCAGCACCTGGGCCCGGCGGCCCCGGGCCCCGGCGGCGCGCGCCCGGTCCGCCCGCAGGCGGCTCGCCAGCCGGGAGACCGGCTCGCCCGCCGGAGCGCCCGTGGTGCCGGCCCGCTCCAGACAGCGGGCCAGCTCCGCCGCGCCCGGCAGCCGGGCGAAGGAGGCCCAGGCCCGCCCCGGTTCGCCGCCGAGCCGAAGCTCCGCGGCGGCCTGTGAGAGCCGTTCGCCGACCGGGCCGCCCAGGGCCTCGCCGACCGCCTCCGCGGCCTCCCTGGGGCCCGCGCCGGCCGAGAGACAGGCCGCCAGCAGATCGGCAGCGAGCGGAAGCCTCCGGTCCGCCTCCGGGGCCGGGGCCCTGGTCCCCGGCCGCCATCGCCGCACCGCCCAGCCGGCGGCGAGCCCCGCGCCCAGCCCGAGCGCCCCCTCCACGAGGAACCAACCGGCGGCCAGCGCCACCAGCGGCGGGCCCCAGATCCGCAACCGCGCCCCGGGCTCCGGCCGCCACCGCCGCCGGGCCCGCGCCACCCCCAGCAGCGCCTCGCCGCGCCCGCGCGCCCTGCGTCCGTCGCGCAGCGCGGCGACCGCGAGGCCCAGGAGGAGCACCGCCGCGAGCGCCACCGCCGCCGTCGGCCCGGGCGCGGCCTCCCCGGTCAGCACGGCCGCCCCGCGCGTACGATCCGGGCGGCCCAGCACAGCCCGGCGGCCTCCAGCGCCCCGCCGACCAGCAGACACATCAGTCCCGCCGGGGTGTGGAACAGGACCCGCAGGGGATCGGCGCCCAGGGCCCAGCCCATGGCCAGCCCGACCGCGGGAAGCAGTGCCAGCAGTCCGATGGTCGACCGGGCTCCGGCCAGCTGGGTGCGCAGATCCTCCCGCTGGTCCCGCTCCGCCCGCAGAGCCGTCTCCAGCCGGTCGAGCCCGGCCGCCAGACCGGCCCCGCTCTCCACGGCCACCCGCCAGCAGGCCGCGAGCCCCGCCAGACCCTCCGCGCCCGGCTCCCGGGCCGCCTCCCGCAGCGCCTGCGGCACATCGCCGCCGAACCGGGCCGCGGCCGTCACGGCCGTCTGAGCCGCCCCCAGGGCCCGGGTGGACCCCGCGGCGCAGACCAGCGCCCGAGCGGGCTGGAGGCCCGCCCTCAGCTCGCCTGCGACCGCTCCGCACAGCGCGATGACCGCCTCGGACCGCCGCTCGCGCTCCCGCGCCCGCTCCACCGCCCTCAGCCGCCGGCCGGCCAGCGGCACCGCCACCGCTCCGGCGAGCAGCGGCAGCACGGATTCCGCGAGCACCGCCAGGAGCAGCGCCGCCGGCACGCACAGCCACTCCCGCCGCGTCCGCACCACCGGCAGCAGCCGTTCCCGGGTCCACCACGGGGCCGGCTCGGCCGGGAGCCCGCCCGCGAGCAGCAGCCGCGCCCGGTGCCACCCCCGGTCGCGCCCCGCGATCAGCAGGGCCGCCGCCCCCGCGCACACCGCGGCGGCGTGGAGGGGATCCGCCGCGATCACGGCGCGCCGCCGGTCAGCCGCCGCAGCCGCTCCCAGCCCCGCTCACGGACGAACGCCTTCTCGCCCCACCGCAGCGCGGGAACGGTGCGCACCAGACCCGCCGCGTCCCGCTCCAGGACATGCACCTCGGCGATCCGCCGCCGACCGCCCCGGTCGCGTACGAGATGGATCACCACCGAGAGCGCCGCCGCCAGCTGGCTGTGGAGCGCCGACCGGTCGAGGCCGGCGGCCGTGCCGAGCGCCTCGAGCCGCGCGGGGACGTCCGCCGCCGCGTTGGCGTGGACGGTGCCGCAGCCGCCCTCGTGCCCGGTATTGAGGGCGCTGAGCAGTTCTGTCACTTCACCGCCCCGGACCTCTCCGACGACGAGCCGGTCCGGTCTCATCCGCAGGGCCTGGCGCACCAGGTCCCGCAGGGTCACCCGGCCCGCGCCCTCCTGATTCGCCGTGCGGGACTCCAGCCGCACCACATGGGGGTGGTCGGGCCGCAGCTCCGCGGAGTCCTCGGCGAGCACGATCCGCTCGCGCTCCCCCACGAGCCCGAGCAGCGCCGCGAGGAGTGTGGTCTTGCCCGTGCCGGTGCCGCCGCTGATCAGGTACGAGAGCCGGGCCTCCACCAGGGCCCGCAGCACCCGCTCCCCGCCGGGCGGCACCGTGCCCGCCGCCGTCAGCTCCTCCATCGAGAAGGCCCGGGGGCGCACCACCCGCAGCGACAGACAGGTCGAGCCGACCGCCACCGGCGGGATCACCGCGTGCATCCGGGTGCCGTCCGGCAGCCGGGCGTCCACCCAGGGCCGGGCGTCGTCCAGCCGGCGCTCCGCCACGGCGGCGAGCCGCTGGGCCAGCCGGCGCACCGCCGCGGCGTCCGTGAAGGTGACCCCGGCGGGCTCCAGACCTCGGCCCCGGTCGACCCAGACCCGGTCGGGCGCGGAGACCAGCACATCCGTCACGGAGGGATCGGCGAGCAGCGGCTCCAGCGGCCCGGTGCCGACCAGCTCGCGGCGCAGCTGTTCGGTGCCGCCGAGGACTTCGGCGTCGCCCAGCAGCCGCCCCTGCGCCCGCAGGGCCGCGGCGACCCGCGCCGGGGTCGGTTCGGCACCGCTCTGGGCGAGCCTCTGCCGTACCGCGTCCAGGAGTCCGGCGCTCATGAGGCGGTCCCCCCGATCCCGGCGCGGTCCCAGAAGGCGGTGCAGAAACGGGCCAGCGGACCGCCGTCCCGGCCCGGAGGCACGCCCTCGGCGCGGCCGGCGGGCGGCCCGGTCTCCCAGGGCAGCTCTCCGGCGAGCGGAAGGCCCAGCGAGGCGGCGACCCAGCCGTCGTCGAGCCCCGAGTCGTACGGGCCGCGCGCCACCACGCGCAGGTCCGGGAGGACCATGCCGACCACCGACGCCACCCGGTTCGCGGCGGCGACGGCCCGCAGCTCGCCCGGCACCACCAGCAGTCCGAGGTCGAGCTGGGCCAGCGCCTCCGCCACGGCCTCGTCCACCCGGCGCGGCAGGTCGACCACGACCACTCCGCCGCGTCTGCGGGCCGCCGCGAGCACGGATCGCATGGCCTCGGGCGGGACGACGACCGAGTCGCCCCGGTCCCAGCTGAGTACGCGCAGCTGATGCAGCTCGGGGAGCGACTCCTCCAGCGCGCCGCCCGCCACTCGCCCCTTCGAAGAGGCGAAATCCGGCCATCGCCGCCCCTCCGCCTGCTCCCCGCCGAGGAGGACGTCGATGCCGCCGCCGAGCGGGTCCCCGTCGATGAGCATGGTGCGCCGGCCGGCCCGGGCCGCGGTCACCGCCAGGGCGCAGGCGAGGGTGGACGCCCCCGCGCCGCCCCGGCCGCCCATCACGCCGACCGTCAGCGCCCGCTCCTCGACGCCCTCGGCCACATCGGCGATCCGGTCGACCAGCCAGCGCTCGGCGTCGGGCAGCCGCAGGACGCTGTCCGCCCCGATCTCCACCGCGAGCCGCCAGACGTCCGGGTCGTCCTGCTCGCGCCCGACGAGCAGCACCCCGCGCCTGCGGGCGGCGCCCCGGCAGCGCGCCGCCGCGTCGTCGCCGACCAGGATCAGGGGAGCGCGCTCCCAGCTTCCCCGGTCCTCCGGCAGCGAATGGTGGACTTCCGGCTCGGCTCCCGCCGCGGCGCACAGCCGCAGCAGATCGTCGAGCAGCTCCACGTCCTCGGTGACGATCAGAGGTCCCGCCCGCCGTTCCGCGGCGGCCGGCGTCCCCTTCGATGTGATAGATCCAGCCACGATCTCCACCCCCTGTTTGCGGCGATCCCCGTTCGATACGGGATCGGTGATTCCGGGGCCCCGCGAACTGCGCGGCCGGAATCACGGTGCGACGTACTCGGAAATCGTGTGGATCTTGCCGGAAATCTGTGGACGGGCCGTCGCTTGTGAATAACTCCGCAGCCCGAACCGGTGACTCCCTGGCGCACCTCTTCCGCTACGCACAGTAACGATGCAGAGTGGTGGCAGGCCTCGTCCGACCGGGGCCGGAAGAAGGGGGAGGGATCGGAATGGATCTCGAACGGAGTAAGAAAACGCGTCCGGACATGCGACGACCCCCGCCGGGGGGGAGAGCGGGGGTCGTCTCTCCGGCCGGCTCGGGGGGGGAGGAGCCGGACCGGGTTAGCACGGTCGCGAACGATCCGTGACTTCCATGGTGTACCCGAGAGCCTTCTCAGGCAAACCCACACGCCCGGGCGTACGCCGAATGGCGGGCACCTATGCTCTGCTCGTGGATAACCACTCCTTGCCTCGCGCAGCCGCGTTCTTCGACCTGGACAAGACGGTCATTGCGAAGTCTTCGACGCTGACCTTCAGCAAGTCCTTCTACCAAGGCGGCCTGATCAACCGACGGGCCGTACTGCGCACCGCCTATGCACAGTTCGTTTTTCTCGCGGGCGGCGCCGACCACGACCAGATGGAACGGATGAGGGAGTACCTCTCCGCACTCTGCAAGGGCTGGAACGTCCAGCAGGTGAAGGAGATCGTGGCCGAGACGCTGCACGATCTGATCGACCCGATCATCTATGACGAGGCGGCGTCCCTCATCGAGGAGCACCACACCGCGGGCCGCGATGTGGTGATCGTCTCCACCTCGGGAGCCGAGGTGGTCGAGCCGATCGGCGAGCTGCTGGGCGCCGACCGGGTGGTCGCCACGCGGATGGTGGTGGGCGACGACGGCTGCTTCACCGGCGAGGTGGAGTACTACGCCTACGGCCCCACAAAGGCCGAGGCCGTCAAGGAGCTCGCCGCCTCCGAGGGATACGACCTCTCACGCTGCTATGCGTACAGCGACTCCGTGACCGATGTGCCGATGCTGGAATCCGTCGGACATCCCTATGCCGTGAATCCGGACCGCGCGTTCCGCCGCGAGGCGAATGCCCGGGACTGGCCGGTTCTCGTCTTCAACCGGCCGGTCCGGCTGAAGCAGCGGCTGCCCGCCTTCTCCATGCCGCCCCGCCCGGCACTGGTGGCGGCGGCAGCGGTGGGCGCGGCGGCGGCCACCGCGGGGCTGGTCTGGTACGCGAATCGCAGGCGCGGGGCGGCGGCCCGGACGGCCGCTGCGGCCCTGGGCGACCTCGCCGAACGATTTGCCCGTATTTGAACGGAAAAGTAAAGAACTGGAGCAAAGGGTTCCGCTTCCTGGGGCACCGGAGTACAAAGGAGTCAACGGCCCGCGAGACCAAGGACGTCCGAGAGGATCACCTGTGAAACGCATGAAGGCCCCACGGACCGAGCATGGAAGCTGAGAACCCACGCGACGTCGACCCGTCGAATACGGGCCAGCCGCACCAGGCAACGGGCCATAGTTCCCGGCCTGATGGGCACAGCAGATCGAGGACGCTTGGTACCTCGGTGGACATGCCAGCGGCGGTACCTCTTCCGGTACCGCCGCAACCCTGTCCGGGGCTTCTCAGGCCGCTCCGCGCTGGAGCGCCTCACAGACTGCCGTGGACTCCCTGACCCCCAGCTCGGCCGAGCGCGCGCAGTGCGCGATCCACCCCGCCATCCCCTCCGGCGTACCGGAGAGATAACCCTCGAAGGCGGCCGCGTACGCCGCCCGGCCCTGCTCGGCGTGGCCGACCTCCGCCGGACAGATCGACTTGGGGTCGAGCCCGCCGCCGATCAGCACGATCCGCTCGGCGGCCCGTGCGACCAGGCCGTTGTACGAGCCGAAGGGCCGCAGCGCCAGCAGTTCGCCGTGGACCACGGCGGCGATCACCGGGGTCGGCGCGGCGCTGCCCGCTACGAGCAGCGCGGCGAGACCGTCCAGCCGGCCGCCCACCTCCTCGGCCCTCGGGAGCGGGGCCTCGATCAGCGGCTCCGCGACCGGCTCCCCCGGGAGCCTGGGGCGGCCCGCGGTGTCGTCCTCGCCGGCTCCGCCGGCGGCGACCAGATGGAGTCTCGCCAGCACCCGCAGCGGCGACTGCCGCCAGACCGAGAGGAGTTGACCCGCCTCCGCCGTGAGCCGCAGCGCGGCGCCGACGGTACGGGCCTCGGGATCGCCGCTGAAGTCGGTCCGCCTGCGGACCTCCTCCAGCGCCCAGTCCGCGCCGGAGAGCGCGGCGGAACCGCGGGCCCCGCGCAGCGCCGCCTCCGAGGTGACCTCGGTGCTCCGCCGTCGCATGACCCGGTGCCCGTAGACCCGGTCGACGGCCTTGCGCACGGAGTCCACGGACTCGGCGACGCCCGGCAGGGAGGCGAGCACGGCCAGCGGATCGGCCGACGGGTCGGATGAGGCGGACGAGGCATTCGTACTCATAGGCAGCGAGGCTACGCGCCACCCGCGCACGCCCCACCTTGGAGTGGTCTTCTTCACTCGACTTGACAGCACCCGGCAACCGAACCACTACCCTAGGTGAACATGAAGATCGCTTTCGTAGGGAAGGGCGGCAGCGGCAAGACCACGCTGTCCTCGCTCTTCATCCGTCATCTGGCCGCCAATGAAGCGGCTGTCGTCGCCATCGACGCCGACATCAACCAGCATCTCGGGGCCGCGCTCGGCCTCGACGAGGAGCAGGCCGGGGCGCTGCCCGCGATGGGCGCGCAACTGCCGCTGATCAAGGAGTATCTGCGGGGCTCCAACCCCCGGATCGCCTCCGCCGACACCATGATCAAGACGACTCCTCCCGGCGCGGGCTCCCGGCTGCTTCGCGTCAGCGAGAGCAATCCGGTCTACGACGCCTGCGCGCGTACGGTCCGGCTCGACGACGGGGACATCCGGCTGATGGCGACGGGGCCGTTCACCGAGTCGGACCTCGGAGTGGCCTGCTACCACTCCAAGGTGGGCGCGGTGGAGCTGTGCCTGAATCATCTGGTCGACGGGCCCGAGGAGTATGTGGTGGTCGACATGACCGCAGGCTCGGACTCCTTCGCCTCCGGGATGTTCACCCGCTTCGACATGACCTTCCTGGTGGCCGAGCCGACCCGCAAGGGCGTGTCCGTCTACCGTCAGTACAAGGAGTACGCACGGGACTTCGGCGTCGAGCTGAAGGTGGTCGGGAACAAGGTGCAGGGCCGCGACGACGTGGAGTTCCTCCGCGAGGAGGTGGGCGAGGACCTCCTGGTGACCGTGGGCCACTCCGACTGGGTCCGGGCGATGGAGAAGGGCCGGCCCCGGCGGTTCGAGCTGCTGGAGGCGGAGAACCGGATGACGCTCCAGACCCTTCAGGACACCGCCGAGGACTCGTACGCGCTGCGCGACTGGGACCGGTACACCCGCCAGATGGTCCACTTCCACCTGAAGAACGCCGAGAGCTGGGGGAACGCGAAGACGGGGGCCGACCTGGCGGCCCAGGTCGACCCCGCCTTCGTCCTCGGCGAGGAGATGGCCGACGTCAGTGATCCGCTTCCGGCCTGACCGCGTGTGAGGCGGCCGCCACGGGCTTGGCCGGCCGGCCCGCCGGGGCGACGGGCTGGGCGGCGAGGAAGCTCTCCCAGCCCTGCTTCGGCGACTGGCCCACCTCCAGGGTGCGCAGTTTCCGCAGGACCTCCGGGTCCTGGGCGTCGAGCCAGTCGGCGAGCTGCTTGAAGGAGACGCACCGCACGTCCTTCTGCACACAGACCGTGGCGATCGACTCCTCGATGGCACGCATGTAGGTGCCGCCGTTCCAGGACTCGAAGTGGTTGCCGATGATCAGCGGGGCCCGGTTCCCCCGGTACGCACGGTCGAACGCCTGCACGAGGCCGTCCCGCATCTGGTCGCCCCAGTACTCGTGCGACGCGGGGTCCCCCTTGACCGTCCCCGACTGATTGATCATGAAGTTGTAGTCCATCGACAGGGTCTCGAAGTCACGCCCGGGGAACGGGACCAGCTGGAGCGAGAGATCCCACAGACCCTGGTCCTTCTCGGGCCAGATCTGGTCGTTGACCCCGCTGGTGTCGTAGCGGAATCCCAATTCGCCCGCCGCCCGCACGAAGTTGGCGCGGCCCTCCAGACAGGGGGTGCGGGCCCCGACCAGTTCCTTGTCGTAGTCGAACGGAAGGGGTTGTTCGCCGGTCAGTCCGGAGTTCGACTTCCAGTTCTTCACAAAGGACTTGGCCTGGGCGATCTCGCTCTTCCACTCGTCGACGGACCAGGTGCCCACTCCGCCGTCCGTACCGCAGAAGTGGCCGTTGAAGTGGGTGCCCACCTCATTGCCGTCCTGCCAGGCGCCGCGCAGTTCGCGCACGGTCGCCCTGATGCCCTCGGTGTCATTGAATCCGATGTCGGAGCGCCCGGCGGAGTGCTGCGGCGGAAGGTACAGATCCGATTTCTCCTCGGGCAGGAGATACACACCGCTGAGGAAGTAGGTCATGGTGGCGTTGTACTTCTTGCCCACCGTGCGGAAGTGCGAGAAGAGCCGCTGGCTGTCCTCGCCGGCCCCGTCCCAGGAATAGACCACGAACTGCGGCGGCCGCTCACCGGGCTTCAGCCGCTCCGGCCGGAGCTGACCGGGCTGGATCCCGGTGAAGGCGGTGGAGCCGTCGCCGATCAGGCGCGGCGCGGCCTTGGGGGCGGCGGCCGCCTTCCGGGCCCCGGGGGCTCCCTCCTTTTCGGCGTCCGCGCCGGGTCCGCCGCAGCCCGCTAGTCCCGCGATCGCAGCCGTGGCGGCCACGCCCACGGCGACCCTCATTGTGGCGGCCTTCATCCGCCCACCCTCTTTCATATGACTTTGTGCTTTTCGGACTGGCGACGTCGGAGCAAAAGTCACATCGCGGAAGGCGAAGAGGGTGCACGACGAGCCGCATTAAGCGCACTAATCACTGAAACGGGTGAAACACTGCCCCATTTGCCCAGAAAATCGAGCCAGTGTCTTTACTCTGCATTACGATCAATTTACTGAAAGTTGAGGATCCCGCCGCTGCATGCCGTGACTCACGGCCGCGCCCCACATTCCGCGACCGCGCCGCCCGGAGGAGACGGGAAATCATGTCCGCCTGCGCCCCCACCCGCACCGAAGACCCCTCGCACAAGCCCCGGAAGACCGGCCGGGGCAGCCCCCACAGCCCCCCGCGAAAAAGCGGAGACCCCCGGCGATTCCGTATCGCCGGCTCCGACGTCTCCGCGTCCATCGCCGTATTCCTGATCGCGCTGCCGCTCTCGCTCGGCATCGCACTCGCCACCGGCGCCCCGCTCCAGGCCGGACTGGTCGCCGCGGCGGTCGGCGGAATCGTCGTCGGCCGGTTCGGCGGGGCTCCGCTCCAGGTCAGCGGACCGGCGGCGGGACTGACCGTCGTCACCGCCGATCTGATCCAGCAGTACGGCTGGCGCGTCACCTGCGCCATCACCGTCCTCGCCGGATTCGCCCAACTGGGACTCGCCGCACTGCGGGTGGCCCGCTCGGCGCTCGCCGTCAGCCCGGCGATCGTCCACGGCATGCTCGCCGGCATCGGCGTGACCATCGCCCTCGCACAGCTCCACATCGTGCTCGGCGGCACCCCGCAGAGTTCGGCCGTGGAGAACGTCCGGGCGCTGCCCGCCCAGTTGGCCGCCCTGCACCCCGCCGCGATCTCGGTCAGCGCCCTGACCGTCGCCGTGCTGCTGGCCTGGCCCCGGATCCCCGGACGCGCGGGCCGAATCGTCCGGAGGATCCCGGCCGCGCTCGCCGCGGTGGCGGGCGCGACCACCGCCGCCGCGGTGGCCTCGCTCCATCTGCCGCGCGTCGATCTGCCCTCGTGGAGCAGCCACGCCCTGCCCGGAATGCCGCAGGGCCCCGCGCTGGGCCTGGTCGCCGCCGTGCTGACCATCACCCTCGTCGGCAGTGTGGAGTCCCTGCTGTCCGCCGTCGCCGTCGACAAGCTGGCGGCGGCCCGCAAGGTGCCGGACGTCCGCGTCCCGCGCGCCGATCTCGACCGGGAGCTGGCCGGCCAGGGCGCGGCCAATGTGGTCTCCGGCGCGCTCGGCGGACTGCCGATCACCGGTGTGGCCGTACGCAGTTCGGCCAATGTCTCGGCCGGGGCGGTGAGCCGCCACTCCACCATGCTCCACGGCCTGTGGGTGGTGCTCGCCGCGCTGCTGCTGGTCCCCGTCCTCGATCTGATCCCGCTCGCGGCGCTCGCCGCGCTGGTGATGGTCGTGGGCGTCCAGATGGTCAACATCACCCATCTGCGCAGCGTCCGCCGGAATCGCGAGATGCTGGTGTACGCGGCGACCCTGGGCTCCGTCGTGATCACCGGGGTGCTGGAGGGCGTCGTGATCGGGATCGCGGTGGCGGTCGCGGTCGCGCTGCACCGGCTGACCCGCACCCGCATCACCGAGGACGAGCAGGACGGGATCCACCGGGTCCGGGTGCGCGGGCAGCTGACCTTTCTCGCCGTGCCCCGGCTGAGCAGGGCGCTGAGCCAGGTGCCCCCCGGCGCCGAGTGCGTGGTCGAGCTGGACGGCTCCTTCATGGACCACGCGGCGTACGAGGCGCTGCACGACTGGCAGACCTCCCATGTGTCGCAGGGCGGATCGGTGGAGTTCACCGGCCGCTCCGGATCCCGGATCAGCGAGGCCGCCTCGGAGACGGACGGCTGCTGTCGCCCCTGGACCCCCTGGCGCAACCACCACTGCGAGGGCCGCCCCGAGCGCACCACCGCGCATCCGCTCGCCGACGGCGTCAGCTCCTTCCAGCGCGACACGGCCCCACTGGTCCGGGACGAGCTGGCCCGGCTGGAGCGCGAGGGCCAGCGCCCCTCACAGCTCTTCCTCACCTGCGCCGATTCCCGCGTGGTCACCAGCATGATCACGTCCAGCGGCCCCGGGGATCTGTTCACCGTGCGCAATATGGGCAATCTCGTTCCGCTGCCCGGGGTGGAGGGCGGTGACGACTCGGTGGCCGCGGCGATCGAGTACGCCGTGGAGGTGCTCCAGGTCGATTCGATCACCGTCTGCGGACACTCCGGCTGCGGGGCGATGCAGGCCCTGCTCTCCGCCCCTCCGGTGGGCGCGCACACCCCGCTGCGGCGCTGGCTGCGGCACGGGCTGCCGAGTCTGGAGACGATGAGAAGCCGGCACCGGTCCTGGGCGCGGATCTCGGGCCGGCTGCCCGCCGACGCGGTGGAGCAGCTGTGTCTGACCAATGTGGTGCAGCAGTTGGAGCATCTGCGGGCCCATGACGCGGTCGCCCGGCGGCTCTCCGAGGGCACGCTGAAGCTGCACGGGATGTACTTCCATGTCGGCGAGGCCCAGGCGTATCTGCTCGCGAGCAGCGACGAGCATGTGTACGACGCGGTCTTCGACCGGGTGGCCCCCGCCTCCTCGTCGCTGGCGAAGGCCCGCGCCTGAACCGGCCGTCCGGCGGCGGCCATTCAGAATCAGCCGTACGGAATCGGCCGTCCGGGGGAAAGTCTGAACCGATCGCGCGGCCCGTCCGTGTAGACGAGTGGCCCCTTCTTCCCGCCGCCCGGGGAGAAGGGGCCGCCTTCGGGAACCATCCGTACCGCCCGTCCCCGGCGCTCCCGCCCGGACCTCGGCCACCACCCGGAGCCCAATAGGTCTAAACCAATTATCGGAAGGCTCTTGTCACCCGGCTCTCCGGCTGGTGAGCTATGGCTTCGGACACATACGCACAGAGGACGCCCTGGGAAAGGGAGATGTCGTGAGCAACGAAAGCCTGGCCAACCTGCTCAAGGAAGAGCGGCGATTCGCGCCGCCGGCCGAGCTGGCCGCGGACGCCAATGTCACTGCGGAGGCGTACGAGCAGGCCGAGGCGGACAGGCTTGGCTTCTGGGCCGAGCAGGCACGGAGGCTCACGTGGGCCACCGAGCCGACCGAGACGCTCGACTGGAGCAACCCGCCCTTCGCCAAATGGTTCGCGGACGGCGAGCTGAACGTCGCGTACAACTGCGTGGACCGCCATGTCGAGGCCGGAAACGGCGACCGGGTCGCGATCCACTTCGAGGGTGAGCCGGGCGACAGCCGGGCCGTCACCTACGCCCAGCTCAAGGACGAGGTCTCCCGCGCCGCGAACGCCCTGACCGAACTCGGGGTCCGCAAGGGCGACCGGGTCGCCGTCTATCTGCCGATGATCCCCGAGGCGGCCGTCGCGATGCTGGCCTGCGCCCGTATCGGCGCGGCGCACTCGGTCGTCTTCGGCGGGTTCTCCGCCGACGCCGTCGCCTCCCGGATCCAGGACGCCGACGCCAAGCTGGTGATCACCGCCGACGGCGGCTACCGCCGGGGCAAGCCGAGCGCGCTCAAGCCCGCGATCGACGAGGCCGTCGCCAAGTGTCCGCAGGTCGAGCATGTGCTCGTGGTCCGGCGCACGGGCGAGGACACCGCCTTCACCGAGGGCCGCGACGTGTGGTGGCACGACATCGTGGACCGCCAGCCGGCCGAGCACACCCCCGAGGCGTTCGACGCGGAGCACCCGCTCTTCATCCTCTACACCTCCGGCACCACCGGTAAGCCCAAGGGCATCCTGCACACCTCCGGCGGCTATCTCACCCAGGCCGCCTACACCCACCACGCCGTCTTCGACCTCAAGCCGGAGTCGGACGTCTACTGGTGCACCGCCGACATCGGCTGGGTGACCGGCCACTCCTACATCGTGTACGGCCCGCTGGCCAACGGCGCGACCCAGGTGATGTACGAGGGCACCCCCGACACCCCCCACCAGGGGCGGTTCTGGGAGATCGTGCAGAAGTACGGCGTCACGATCCTCTACACCGCGCCCACCGCGATCCGCACGTTCATGAAGTGGGGCGACGACATCCCCGCCAAGTTCGACCTGTCGAGCCTGCGGGTGCTCGGGTCGGTCGGCGAGCCGATCAACCCCGAGGCGTGGATCTGGTACCGGGAGCACATCGGCGCGGGCAAGGCCCCGATCGTCGACACCTGGTGGCAGACCGAGACCGGCGCGATGATGATCTCCCCCCTGCCGGGCGTCACCGAGACCAAGCCCGGCTCCGCGCAGCGCGCGCTGCCCGGCATCGCGGCCACCGTCGTGGACGACGAGGCCAACGAGGTGCCGAACGGCGGGGGCGGCTATCTCGTCCTCACCGAGCCGTGGCCGTCGATGCTGCGCACCATCTGGGGCGACGACCAGCGGTTCATCGACACCTACTGGTCGCGTTTCGAGGGCAAGTACTTCGCGGGCGACGGCGCGAAGAAGGACGCCGACGGCGACATCTGGCTGCTGGGCCGGGTCGACGACGTGATGCTGGTCTCCGGTCACAACATCTCGACCACCGAGGTCGAGTCCGCGCTGGTCTCCCACCCCAAGGTGGCCGAGGCGGCGGTCGTCGGCGCGGCCGACGAGACGACCGGGCAGGCGATCGTGGCGTTCGTCATCCTGCGCGGCACGGCCACCGAGGACGAGGGCCTGGTCGCGGAGTTGCGCAACCATGTGGGCGCGACCCTCGGCCCGATCGCCAAGCCCAAGCGGATCCTGCCGGTGGCCGAGCTGCCCAAGACCCGCTCCGGCAAGATCATGCGCCGGCTGCTGCGCGACGTGGCGGAGAACCGGCAGCTGGGCGATGTCACCACACTGACCGACTCCTCCGTGATGGACCTGATCCAGACGCGGCTGCCGGGCGCGGCCTCCGAGGACTGATCCACCGCGCCGACCCGGAGGATCCGTCCGGAGCACGGCGCGGGACGAGCACCGCGTACGGGCGTCTCGGGGCCACCGCCCCGGGCGCCCGTACGCGCGTTTCGGCGCGCGGGCGGCCACCGCCCTCCGCCTGGGATGAGCGGATGACCCCGTATGCCCCTAAAGTAAGATCAAGCGAAGATAGCCGGATATACCCCCGCGCCCCACGCTCCGTGCCCTTGAAGCTCGCACTCTTGGGTAAGGTAAAGACCGCGTCAATATCGCGACAAGAAGAATAGGTGCGCCGGGAAGTCTGGTCGGCATGTGCTTTGCCCTGCCCGACCGACCGGAGGTTCCCCCCTATGGCCGCCGCACCCACCCCCCGTAAATTCCTCGGCCGGCTCTCCCTGCCCGAGCGCACCTTCGTCACCGACGCCCTGCGCACCGAGACCGTGGGCGGCGTACTGCTGCTCGTCGCCGCCATCGCCGCGCTGATCTGGGCGAACACCCCCCTCAGCGACAGCTACGACGCCCTGCGCTCCTTCCACATAGGCCCGGCGGCCCTGGGCCTGGATCTGTCCATCCAGCACTGGGCCGCCGACGGACTGCTCGCGATCTTCTTCTTCGTCGCCGGCATCGAGCTGAAGCGCGAGCTGGTCGCGGGCGAGCTGAGCGACCCCAAGGCGGCGGCGCTCCCCGTCATCGCCGCGATCTGCGGCATGGCCGCGCCCGCACTGGTCTATCTCCTGGTCAACACCATCGGCGGCGGCTCCACCGACGGCTGGGCCGTCCCCACCGCCACCGACATCGCCTTCGCCCTCGCCGTGCTCGCGGTCATCGGCACCTCACTGCCCTCCGCGCTCCGGGCGTTCCTGCTCACCCTCGCCGTCGTGGACGACCTCTTCGCGATACTGATCATCGCGGTCTTCTTCACCAGCGAGCTGAACTTCGCGGCCCTCGGCGGCGCGGTCATCGGCCTCGCCGTCTTCTGGCTGCTGCTCCGCAAGGGCGTACGCGGCTGGTACGTGTACGTCCCGCTGGCCCTGGTCATCTGGGGGCTGATGTACAACAGCGGGGTCCACGCCACCATCGCCGGCGTCGCGATGGGTCTGATGCTGCGCTGCACCCGCCGCGAGGGCGAGGAGCACTCCCCCGGTGAGCACATCGAGCATCTGGTGCGCCCCCTCTCGGCGGGGCTGGCCGTCCCGCTGTTCGCGCTGTTCTCGGCGGGCGTCGCCGTCTCGGGCGGCGCGCTCGGCGATGTCTTCACCCAGCCCGAGACGCTGGGCGTCGTCCTCGGACTGGTCGTCGGCAAGGCCGTCGGCATCTTCGGCGGCACCTGGCTCGCGGCCCGATTCACCCGGGCGGAGCTGAACGAGGAACTGGCCTGGCCCGATGTCTTCGCCGTCGCCACCCTCGCCGGAATCGGCTTCACCGTCTCGCTGCTCATCGGGGAGCTGGCCTTCACCGGCGACCAGGCGCTCACCGACGAGGTCAAGGCCTCGGTGCTGGTCGGATCGCTGATCGCGGCGGTGCTGGCGGCGGTGCTGCTCAAGCTCCGGGTCCGCAGGTACCGGGCGCTCGTCGACGAGGAGGAGCGCGACGAGGACCAGGACGGCATCCCCGACGTCTACGAGCAGGACAATCCGGCCTATCACGCCCGGATGGCCGAGATCTACGAGAAGAAGGCCGCCGAGCACCGCCGCCTGGCGGAAGTCGCGGGGGCGTCGCGCGGCGACGACGACGGTCCGGCATGATCTGATGTCGGACCCGGGAAGTTTTTCCGGGGCGTGACGAGGAACAGACAGAGTCTCGGAACCCGAGAGAGAGGGAGCAGCGATGAGCGACCCCGGCAGCAGTGCCGAGCGCAGTCTCGGCCAGCTGGTCGCCTCGGCGACCGCCGAGATGTCCGCACTGGTCCACGACGAGATCGCACTGGCCAAGGCGGAGCTGCGGCAGGACGTCAAGCGTGGCGCGATCGGTTCGCTGGCCATAGGCATCGCGGGGGTGTTCCTGCTCTTCTCGCTGCCGGTGTTCAGCTTCGCGGCGGCGTACGGCATCCACAATCTGGGGCTGGGTCTCGCCTGGTCGTTCCTGATCGTGGGCGGCGCGTTCGTGGTGCTGGCGGTGCTGCTGGCGCTGCTGGCGATCTCCAAGTTCAAGAAGGTCAAGCCGCCGGAGCGGTCGATCGCCTCGGCGAAGGAGACGGCGGCCGTACTGCAGAACGTCAAGCCGCACCCCCGGGACGCGCGCGTCCTCCCGGAGAGCCGCCCGCAGGAGCGGATCCCGGCCTGAGCCCGGGCCGCGCCGCAGGAGCGGATCCCGGTCTGGGCCTGAGCCGCGCCGCAGGGACGAGCCCCGGCCCTCGGGCCGGGGACGGCTCCCCTCCCGCCCCGGGAAGCCCCCGCTCCCGCCCCCGGACGACCCGGTTCGTACTCCCGGGAGACGCCGCTCCCGCCTCGGGCCCGTCCCGTCGCCGCCGTCGGGCGGCCCGGTTCGCCCGACCGGACGGTCGGGGAGAAACACGACATGCTCGGGTATGGCACGCTCGTCAGCATGACGGCCCCTGAAACCGGTAACGGCAGCCCCGTACGCATCGACGGTCCCTGGACCCATCGCGACGTGGCGGCCAACGGAGCGCGCTTCCACATCGCCGAGATGGGCGACGGGCCGCTGGTTCTCCTTCTCCACGGTTTCCCTCAGTTCTGGTGGACCTGGCGGCATCAGCTGCCGGCGCTCGCCGACGCCGGGTACCGCGCGGTGGCGATGGATCTGCGGGGCGTGGGCGGCAGCGACCGTACGCCGAGGGGTTACGACCCGGCCAACCTCGCGCTCGACATCACCGGTGTGGTGCGTTCGCTCGGCGAGCCGGACGCGGCGCTGGTCGGTCATGACCTGGGCGGCTATCTGGCGTGGACGGCCGCGGTGATGCGGCCGAAGCTGGTGCGCAGGCTCGCGGTCTCCTCCATGCCGCATCCGCGCCGCTGGCGCTCGGCGATGGTCTCGGACTTCGCGCAGAGCCGGGCCGGATCGTACATCTGGGGTTTCCAGCGGCCGTGGCTGCCGGAACGTCAGCTGGTCGCGGACGACGGCGCGCTGGTGGGGAAGCTGATCCAGGAGTGGTCGGGGCCGAATCCGCCCGAGGAGTCCGCGCTGGAGGCCTACCGGCGGGCGATGGCCATTCCGTCGACGGCGCACTGCTCGATCGAGCCGTACCGCTGGATGGTGCGGTCGATGGCGCGGCCGGACGGTATTCAGTTCAACCGCCGGATGAAGCGCCCGGTGCGGGTGCCGACACTCCATCTGCACGGCTCCCTGGACCCGGCGATGCGGACCCGCAGCGCGGCGGGGTCGGGCGAGTATGTGGAGGCCCCCTACCGCTGGCGGCTCTTCGACGGCCTCGGTCACTTCCCGCACGAGGAGGACCCGGTGGCGTTCTCCTCGGAACTGATCAACTGGCTCAAGGACCCGGAGCCCGACCGCCGTTGACCCGCCGGACCTCGGCTCCCGAAAGCCCGTACGGCGGCCGCCGGGAGCCCGGACCGCGACCCTCGTAAGCCCCCCTCGGGGTCGCCGCCCGGGGCCGCCCCGACCGCGGCCGAGGCCCTGGAACGCCCCGTACAGAACGTCTGTCCGACGAACAGCCAATTGCCTGGCGCATAGGCCAATTGGGCCGCCCCGGCACGATTACCGACCTTGGGGCACGGGCACACGTCCCGGTATGGGCTGGACGTACGACTACGGTGACGCGGTACGCAACCGTCGCTCCGCCAAGGGGCCGAGCACTCACAACAGCGATGGCCCGCGAGGTCGGGGCCACGAACATTCCGGGCAGGGGATCGGCATCCCCCGCATTCTCAGGCGCCGCGCCCGCTGGGTGTCCGCGCGTCTGCGCCACACCCGCCACTGACGGGGCCCGGCCCGGCGCGTCCGGGCCGAAGTCCCCGCGGTCCGGCCGGGCCCGGTCCCTCGGACCGGATCCGGGCCGGGCCCTGCGGGATCCCGCAGCCCGGATCTAGAGCGCGCACCCCTGGCTGTCCACTTCCTGATTGGCCGACAGTCCCGCCGCGATGTCTCCGGCGATCTCGTCGACCGTCAGGGCGTAGCCGGTCTCCGGGTCGTCGAGGGACCGGGCGAAGATGACTCCGTACACCTTGCCCTCGGGGGTGAGCAGCGGGCCGCCCGAGTTGCCCTGGCGGACCGTGGTGTAGAGCGAGTAGACATCGCGGCCCACGGTGCCCCGGTGGTAGATGTCGGGGCCGTCGGCGTCGATCCGGCCGCGGACCCGGGCCGAGCGGACGTCGTACGCGCCGTTCTCCGGGAAGCCCGCGACGATGGCTCCGTCGCCGGTGCGCGCGTCGGTCTTGGTGAACTCCAGCGGCTTGGCCTTGAGGTCGGGCACGTCCAGGACGGCGATATCGCGCTGCCAGTCGTAGAGCACGACCTTCGCGTCGTACAGCCGGCCCTCTCCGCCTATCTGCACGGTCGGCTCGTCGACCCCGCCCACGACATGGGCGTTGGTCATGACCCGGCGCTCGCCGAAGACGAATCCGGTGCCTTCCAGGACCTTGTTGCAGCTCTGCGCGGTGCCGACGACCTTGACGATGGACTTCTGGGCGCGGGCGGCGACCGGGCTGCCGATCAGCGCCGGGTCGGGGGGCTTCACCTCGGTGATCGGCTCATTGGCGAAGGGGCTGAAGACCTGCGGCAGTCCGCGCTGCGCGAGCACGGAGGAGAAGTCGGTGAACCAGGTGGACGCCTGGTCCGGCATCACCTGGGCGACCCCGAGCAGCACCTTCGAGCTGCGGACCTCCTTGCCGACGGTGGGCAGCGCGGTCCCCGCGAGCGCCGAGCCGATCAACCAGGCCACCAGCAGCATCGCGACCACATTGACCAGCGCGCCGCCGGTCGCGTCCAGGGCGCGCGCGGGCGACCAGGTGATGTACCGGCGGAGCTTGCTGCCGAGATGGGTGGTGAAGGCCTGGCCCACGGAGGCGCAGACGATCACGACGACGACGGCGACCACCGCGACGGTCGTGGACACCTCGGAGCCGTCCGTCAGCTCGTCCCAGAGCACGGGCAGCAGATAGACCGCGATCAGCCCGCCGCCGAGGAATCCGATCACCGACAGAATGCCGACGACGAAGCCCTGGCGATAGCCGATGATCGCGAACCACACGGCGGCGATCAGCAACAGGATGTCCAGCACGTTCACCGTCATTTGCCTCGCAGCTTCATCGCCTTCGTCACCGGACGGTCGGTCCGGTCCGCACCGGATGTCCGTCTCCGGTGTGCCGCCGAGTCCGGCCGGCCGGTGGTCCGACCGGCCGCGGTTCGGAGGATCAGCCTGTCATGCGTGCCGGTCGAGAGTGACCTGCCGGCCCTGGTCCCAGGGCCGCTCCCAGCCCGCGTAGTGCAGGATCCGGTCGATCACCCCGGCGGTGAAACCCCAGACCAGGGCCCCTTGGACGGTGAACGCCGGGCCGAGGTGACCTTGGGGATGGACGGCGTTGGCCCTGTTCTCCGGGTCCGTGAGATCCGCCACGGGCACGGTGAAGACCCGGGCGGTCTCGGCGAGATCGACGGCCCCGACCGGGGTGGGCGTGCGCCACCAGCCCAGGACGGGGGTGACGACGAACTGGCTCACCGGGATGTAGAGCTTGGGCAGCACTCCGAAGATCTGGACCCCGGCGGGATCGAGCCCGGTCTCCTCCTCGGCCTCGCGCAGCGCGGCGCGCAGCGGTCCGGTGGTGGCCGGGTCGCCGTCCTCGGGGTCGAGCGCGCCGCCGGGGAAGGCGGGCTGCCCCGCGTGGGAGCGGAGTGTGCCCGCGCGCTCCATCAGCAGCAGCTCGGGGCCCGAGCTGCCCTCGCCGAAGAGGACCAGCACGGCGGACTGACGGCCCCGGCCGCTCTTGGGCGGCAGAAAGCGGCTGAGCTGCTGGGGCCGGACGGTGTCCGCGGCCCGGGCGACGGGGTGGAGCCACGGGGGCAGGCCGTCCGCCGTGACGGTGACCTCCCGGGCGGATCCGCCCGCGCGCCCTGCCCCGGACGCGGCCGGGCCCCCGCCGTGCGTGTCGGTCCCGCCGGCCCGGCCGCCGTAGGTCTCTTCCCCTGTGCGCATGGACACCCCTTCGTTCACAACGCCCCGGGGCGCGCGGATCGTTCCGTCATCCGGTCTCCCCGGCGGGCGCCGCGGGCGGGGCGGGCGTGCCCGGATAGTCCGGGGGCGGGCTCAGCCGCTGCCCGGGCCGGCCGCCCATCTCGTACTTCAGGAGCTTCCGGGCCTTCTCCGGGTCCGTCTCGCCCTCGCCGTACGAGGGGCAGAGGTGGGCGATCGGGCAGGCGCCGCACGCCGGTCTGCGCGAGTGGCAGATCCGCCGGCCGTGGAAGATCACCCGGTGGGAGAGCATCGTCCACTCCGACTTCGGGAAGATCTCCGCGACCGCCGCCTCGACCTTCTCCGGGTCCTCCTGCTCGGTCCACTTCCAGCGGCGCACCAGCCGGCCGAAGTGGGTGTCGACGGTGATCCCGGGGACCCCGAAGGCATTGCCCAGCACCACGAAGGCCGTCTTGCGGCCCACGCCGGGCAGGCTGACCAGGTCTTCCAGCCGCCCGGGGACGGCCCCTCCGAAGTCGTCCCGCAGGGCGGCCGAGAGCCCCAGCAGCGATCTGGCCTTGGCCCGGAAGAAGCCGGTGGGGCGGATGATCGCCTCCAGCTCCTCGGGATCGGCCGCGGCGAGGTCCTCGGGCGTGGGGTACTTCCCGAAGAGGGCGGGCGTCGTCTGGTTCACCCTCAGGTCGGTGGTCTGGGCCGACAGGACCGTGGCGACGAGCAGCTCGAAGGGATTGCGGAAGTCCAGCTCCGGATGGGCGTACGGATAGACCTCGGCCAGTTCGCGATTGATCCGGCGGGCGCGGCGGACCATCGCCAGCCGGGATTCCGGCTTGGCGCCGGCTCCGCGCGACATCGATCGCCCCGTCGTTTTAGACTGAAGTGCGGCTTTTTGGGCGCGGGCCGACGACTGTTCGCCCACAGCGGAATCCTGCTTGGCGGGCACTCTTCCAGCCCCCTTGGCCTGCGCTCTCACCGGTGAGTTGGACACCCGGCAAGCCTACGGTCCACCACTGACATCCGCCCCGGTCACCGGTAATCCGGACCCAATCGGGCCCCTGCCGCACGAACAGACTCTCCAGTGCGTCAGACTTGTTGTGATTGATCGCACGAATATTTACTTGCCAGGGGCCCTCGGCGGACAGACTGTCCTACGCGGTGTCCCCCTGACCGGCACCGTGCGGTCCGGCATCATGGGGGCCACGGTCCCTGAGCAGGTCGACAAGGAGAGAACTCGTGGACGACGTTCTGCGGCGCGCCCCGCTCTTCGCGGCGCTCGATGATGAGCAGGCATCGGAGCTCCGCGGCTCGATGGGTGAGGTGACGCTCGCCCGGGGCGACGCGCTCTTCCACGAGGGCGACCCCGGTGACCGCCTCTACGTGGTCACCGAGGGCAAGGTCAAGCTCCACCGCACCTCCCCCGACGGCCGCGAGAACATGCTCGCCGTCCTCGGCCCGGGCGAGCTGATCGGTGAGCTGTCCCTCTTCGACCCGGGTCCGCGCACCGCGACCGCCACCGCGCTGACCGAGGTCAAGCTCCTCGGCCTGGGCCACGGCGACCTCCAGCCCTGGCTGAACGCCCGGCCCGAGGTGGCCACCGCCCTGCTGCGCGCGGTCGCCCGCCGGCTGCGCAAGACCAATGACCAGATGTCCGACCTGGTCTTCTCCGATGTGCCGGGCCGGGTCGCCCGCGCCCTTCTGGATCTGTCGCGCCGCTTCGGCGTGCAGTCGGAGGAGGGCATCCACGTCGTCCACGACCTGACCCAGGAAGAGCTGGCGCAGCTCGTCGGCGCCTCCCGCGAGACCGTGAACAAGGCGCTCGCCGACTTCGCGCAGCGCGGCTGGCTGCGGCTGGAGGCCCGCGCGGTGATCCTGCTGGACGTGGAGCGGCTCGCCAAGCGTTCCCGCTGACGCCCCGGCGCGTACACACGACATGACAAGGGCCGCCCGGAATCTTCCGGGCGGCCCTTGTCATGTCGTACGCGGGGAAGCTGCCCGCGTTCCGGGCCGTACGGGTCCCGGGGCCGGGGCGCCCCGGGCTGTCCGTACGCGTCCCCGGGCTGTCCGTACGGTCCCGGGGCCGGTGGATCAGCCGCGCTTGCCGTCCACGATCACCGGGGTGTCGCCGCCGTCGCCGCACGGCACCGCGTACACCGGGTTCTTGGCCGCCGCCTCCTTGAAGGCGTCGATGCACTGGTTCATCAGAACCTTCTCGCTGAGCGAGTTGTCGAGGATCTTGTTCGCCCGGGCGATGCCCTCGGCCTCGATCCGGCGGCGCTCCGCCTCCGCCTCGGCCGTACGGGCCGCCTCGGTCGCCCGCTCGGTGGCCTGCTGCTGCTGGATCTTGCGGTCGATCTGGCCCTGGAGCTGGTCGGAGGGCTTCACATTGCGCAGATTGACCGTGGTCACATCGATGCCGCGCGGGGCCAGCCGCTCCTTGATCAGGTCGCCGATCTCGGTGTTGATCTTCTCGCGGGCCGAGGAGTAGCCCTGCTCGCTCGTGTGACGGGCGAAGACGTTGCGGATGATCTCCCGGCTGTCCGGGAAGACCAGACGCTGCTGGATGGCGCCCTCGCTGCCCGCGAGCTTGTACAGCTCGACCGACTTCGCGGGCGTCACCGCCCACTTCACCGTGACCTCCACATACATCACGCCGCCCTGCTTGGAGCGGACCTCGACCACGTCCTTGTCGGAGAGATTGAGGTCGACGGGACGGGTGGAGAAGGTGGTGACGTTGGTGAACGGCGAGGTGATGTTCATGCCCGAGGTCATGGGCGAGCCGACCTTGCCGAAGGTGACGGGGACGCCGACCTCGTAGGCGCTGATCACATGGACACAGCTGGCGACGCCGGAGAAGAGCCCGGCTATCAGCGCGCCCAGGGCTCCGAACTTGAGCGCGGGGCGCTGCATGCCGCGCCCGACGAAGAACAGCACCACCGCGACGATGGTGAGCAGGATGAACAGGACGAACACGGAGAACCCCCAGAGAAATGCCAGATATAAGCGGAGCGTAAAGCACTCGTCGGAACCTCCGACGCCTGGGGGGCCGCACCGGTTCTCCGTACGCGGGACCATTCCGGACGCCCGGACGCGGGACCGCCCGGGTTCTGCGCACGCCGACCGCTCGGATTCTCCGTACGCCCGACCGCTCGGGTTCTGCGTACGCCGGACCGCTCGGATTCTCCGTACGCCGGACCGCTCGGTGTCAGGTCGGTCCGCGCTGCCGCAGATACTCCAGCTGCGCCCCCACCGACAGCTCCGCCGCGGGCCAGAGCGACCGGTCCACGTCCGCGTACACCCGCGCCACGACCTCCGGAGCCGTCCGGTACCCCTCCTCCACCGCCGTCTCCACCTGGGCGAGGCGGTGCGCGCGGTGCGCGAGATAGAACTCCACCGCGCCCTGGGCGTCCTCCAGGACGGGCCCGTGGCCGGGGAGCACCGTACGCACCCCGTCGTCCACGGTCAGCGAGCGCAGCCGCCGCAGCGAGTCCAGATAGTCGCCGAGCCGCCCGTCGGGATGGGCGACCAGCGTCGTCCCCCGGCCCAGGACGGTGTCCCCGGTGAGCACCGCGCCGTCGGCCGGCAGATGGAAGCTCAGCGAGTCCGAGGTGTGCCCTGGGGTGGGTACGACCCGCAGCTCCAGGCCGCCGACCTCGATCGTCTCCCCGGCCGTGAGCCCCTCGTCGCCGAGCCGCAGCGCCGGATCGAGCGCGCGGACGCCGGTGCCCGTCAGCTCGGCGAAGCGCCCCGCGCCCTCGGCGTGATCGGGGTGGCCGTGAGTGAGGAGCGTGAGGGCGATCCTCTTGCCCGCCTGTTCGGCGGTGGCGACGACCCGGCGCAGATGGACGTCGTCCAGCGGTCCGGGATCGACGACCACGGCGAGATCGGAGCCGGGCTCGGAGACGATCCAGGTGTTGGTGCCGTCGAGGGTCATCGCCGAGGGATTGGGGGCGAGGACATTGACCGCCCGCGCGGTGGCGGGCCCGGAGAGCACGCCGCCGCGCGGCTGCCCCGGCAGGGATCCGGCGTCGGTCATCGGGAGCCTCCAGCCAGGAATGCGGCATCGGTCATCGCGGGCCTCCGCCCAGGAGTACGGCGTCGGTCATCGCGGGCCTCCCGCCGGGATGTGCCGGGTGAACTCCTCGTGCCCCGGCCAGCTGAGCACCAGCTCCCCGCCCTCCCAGCGGGCCGTGGCCAGCACGGGGGCCAGATCCCGGCCGTCCGCCGCCGCGAGGGCCTCGGCGGCCGTGGCGTACGGGAGGAGGGTCCGCAGCGTGGAGACGGTCGGCGGCATCATCAGCAGCTCGCCCCGGTCGTACCCCCCGGCGGCCTCCTCGGGACGGATCCACACCGTACGGTCCGCCTCCGTCGACGCGTTCCGGGTGCGCTGGCCCTCCGGCAGGGCGGCGACGAAGAACCAGGTGTCGTAGCGGCGCGGCTCGAACTCGGGGGTGATCCAGCGGGCCCAGGCCCCCAGCAGGTCCGAGCGGAGCACCAGCCCCCGCCGGTCCAGGAAGTCGGCGAAGGCCAGCTCCCGGTCGACCAAAGCCTGCCGGTCGGCCTCCCAGTCCGGGCCCGTGGTGTCGCCGACGACCGTCTCCGGAGCGGGGCCCGCGAGCAGCACGCCCGACTCCTCGTAGGTCTCCCTGACCGCGGCGCACACGATGGCCTGGGCGGACGGCTCGTCCACCCCGAGACGGGCGGCCCAGACGGTACGGGAGGGACCGGCCCAGCGGACCGGGCGCGCGTCCCGGTCGTCCACCCCACCGCCCGGATAGGCGTACGCGCCTCCGGCGAAGGCCATGGAGGCGCGTCGTCTCAACATGTGCACGACGGGTCGGTCCGCCGTGTCGCGCAGAAGCATCACGGTCGCGGCCCGCTTGGGCCGAACGGGCGTGAGTTCGCCGCTCGCGAGTGCGCGAATCCGGTCCGGCCACTCCGGTGGGTACCACTGACCATTGGGCATGGCCGGATGCTAAACGCTCACGCGCTGTTGTTCGAGGGGCCGACCGCCGGGCGGCCCGGAGGTTTCACGTGGAACATCCGGGGCCGGTCCGCGCGGTCCCGCCCGGCCGTCAGTCCTGGACCAGTTCGACCTGGATCTCGACCTCGACCGGAGCGTCCAGGGGCAGCACCGCGACACCCACCGCGCTGCGCGCGTGGACGCCCTTCTCGCCGAGCACCTCGCCCAGCAGCTCGCTCGCGCCGTTGAGCACGGCGGGCTGACCGGTGAAGTCCGCGGCGGAGGCCACAAAACCGGTGACCTTCACGACGCGCGCGACGCGGTCCAGGTCTCCGACGACCGACTTCACGGCGGCCAGGGCGTTCAGCGCGCAGGTGCGAGCCAGCTGCTTGGCCTCCTCGGCGGTGACCTCCGCGCCGACCTTCCCGGTGACCGGGAGCCTGCCGTCCACCATCGGGAGCTGGCCCGCCGTGTAGACGTAGGCCCCCGAGACGACGGCCGGCTGGTACGCGGCGAGCGGCGGCACCACGTCGGGCAGGGTCAGCCCCAGCTCGGCGAGGCGGGCCTCGACCGCGCCCGGCCCTCCGGCCGCGGCGGCCCCTCCGGACGTACCCGTCACGACTTCTCCCGCTTCAGGTACGCGACGAGCTGCTCGGGGTTGTTCGGGCCGGGAACGACCTGGACCAGCTCCCAGCCGTCCTCGCCCCAGGTGTCCAGGATCTGCTTGGTCGCGTGCACAAGAAGGGGCACGGTGGCGTACTCGAATTTCGTGGTCATGACGCCAGACTGTAGCCGCAGGGATGAGCGGCTCCGCGCCCCGCCGTCGGCCTCCGCCGCACCCCGCCCCTCGCCCGGCCGCTTCCGGGCCCGTTCGGCCGCGCCGGCTCCGTCCGGCGGCCCGCCGGACCCGCGCCGCGCTCCTTTCGGCCCCGGGTTCCCGGCCCGGGCGTGACGCAGCACGCACACGCCTCGTGCGTAGCGCGCGGCCCGACTGGTTAGGCTCGAATGTGTGAGCAGGCTCCAGGTCGTCAGCGGCAAAGGCGGCACCGGTAAGACGACGGTCGCCGCCGCCCTCGCGCTCGCCCTCGCGACCGAGGGAAAGCGCACTCTCCTCGTCGAGGTCGAGGGGAGGCAAGGCATCGCCCAGCTCTTCGAGACGGAATCGCTTCCGTACGAGGAGCGGAAGATCGCCGTCTCCTCCGGCGGCGGCGAGGTGTTCGCCCTGGCCATAGACGCCGAGCGCGCGCTTCTGGACTACCTCCAGATGTTCTACAAGCTGGGCAGCGCGGGCCGGGCCCTCAAGAAGCTCGGCGCGATCGACTTCGCGACGACCGTGGCCCCCGGCGTGCGCGACGTGCTGCTGACCGGCAAGGCGTGCGAGGCCGTACGCCGCCGGACCAAGCAGGGCGCGTACGCGTACGACTACGTCGTCATGGACGCGCCGCCCACCGGGCGGATCACCCGGTTCCTCAATGTGAACGACGAGGTGGCGGGCCTGGCGAAGTTCGGCCCGATACACAATCAGGCCCAGGCCGTGATGCGGGTGCTCAAGTCCCCGCAGACCGCCGTCCATCTGGTGACGCTGCTGGAGGAGATGCCGGTCCAGGAGACCGCCGACGGCGTCGCCGAGCTGCGGGCCGCCGATCTCCCGGTCGGCAAGGTGATCGTGAACATGGTCCGCCCGCACATCCTGGACGAGGACGCGGTGCGCAGCGCGGCGGGCGACCGCAGGCGGCAGATCGCCAAGGCCCTCACGGCGGCCGGGGTGAGCGGCTCGGCGGGGCTCGTCACCCCGCTCCTCGAACAGGCCGCGGACCACGCGCGGCGGGTGGAGCTGGAGCGTGAGCAGCGGGCCGCCCTCCAGCGGCTGGATCTGCCGTCGTACGAGCTGCCGCTGCTCAGCGAGGGAGTCGATCTCGCCGGGCTCTACCAACTGGCGAAGGAACTGCGGAAGCAAGGGACCGGTTCATGACCCTGGACGCGTCGGCGACGCCCCTCGGCGTCGACTCGCTCATCGACGACCCGGCCACGCGCATCATCGTCTGCTGCGGCTCGGGCGGCGTCGGCAAGACGACGACCGCCGCCGCTCTGGGCGTACGGGCGGCGGAGCGCGGCCGGCGGGTGGTCGTGCTGACCATCGACCCGGCTCGGCGGCTGGCCCAGTCGCTGGGGATCGACTCGCTGGACAACACCCCGCGCAGGGTCGAGGGGATAACGGCGGGCGGCGGGGCGGCCGCTGAGCCCGGGGACTCCGGGGCCACAAAGGATTCCGGGGCAGCCGGGGCTTCCGGGGCTTCAGATGCCTCCGGGGCTTCCGGAGAGGCGGCCGCCGGGGGTGAGCTGCACGCCATGATGCTCGACATGAAGCGGACCTTCGACGAGATCGTGGAGACGCACGCGGACCCGGAGCGGGCCCGGGCGATCCTGGAGAACCCCTTCTACCAGTCCCTGTCCGCCGGTTTCGCCGGCACTCAGGAGTACATGGCGATGGAGAAGCTGGGCCAGCTGCGGGCCCGGGACGAGTGGGACCTGATCGTGGTCGACACTCCGCCGTCGCGCAGTGCGCTGGACTTCCTGGACGCGCCCAAGCGGCTGGGGTCGTTCCTGGACGGAAAGCTGATCAAACTGCTGGTGGCTCCGGCGCGCATGGGCGGCCGGGCGGGGATGAAGTTCCTCAATGTCGGCATGTCGATGATGACTGGAACGCTCGGCAAGCTGCTGGGCAGTCAGCTGCTCCGGGACGTACAGACTTTTGTCGCGGCCATGGACACGATGTTCGGCGGGTTCCGGACCCGGGCGGACGCGACCTATCGGCTGCTGCAGGCTCCGGGGACGGCTTTTCTGGTGGTGGCGGCGCCGGAGCGGGACGCGCTGCGGGAGGCGGCGTACTTCGTGGAGCGGCTGGCCGCGGAGGAGATGCCGCTGGCGGGGCTGGTCCTCAATCGCGTGCACCACAGCGGCGCGGACCGGCTTTCGGCGGAACGGGCGCTCGCCGCGGCGGAGATGCTCGCCTCGGAAATCGCCCCGGATCCTGAAGCATCGGATTTCGAAGCGTCGGATCCTGAAGAGGCGGGTCCCGAAGGTGCGGCCCCCGAAGCCTCGGGCCCCGACGGGCCGACGACTCGGACATCGGCGCAGACTCCGGCTCAGGCATCGGCTCAGACCCCGGCCGAGCCCTCGCTTCAGGGCTTGGAACACGCTCCGGAAAATGAGTCAAAAAATCTTGACTACGGTGGCATTGTCGATCAGGGCGCAGGGAAGACTGATGTTCGTGAGGCCACGGACGCCTCTCCCGAAGCTCTGACCGTGGATCGCACTTCCGCGCAGCCCCCGGCGCACCCCCCCGAGCCCGACCATCGCCCTCTGGAGCCCGCCGCGCACTCTTCCGCACGCCCCAGCCCGGCAGAAGACCACACCATCGAGCAGCTGACGGCCAGTCTGCTGCGCCTGCACGCCGAGAGGATGCAGGTGCTCGCCCGTGAACAGCGCACGCGGGATCGCTTCACCGCGCTCCACCCCGAGGTGGCGGTGGTGCAGGTGGCCGCCCTGCCCGGCGACGTCCACGATCTGGCGGGCCTGCGGGCCATCGGCGATCAGCTGGCGACGGGTGGCACGACACCGGCGAAGGCCGGCCAGGTCCCGCCGAGCCCGTGAGCCCGGCTCGTACCGCCGGTCCCGACCGGGTCCCGGCCCGCCGTCCTGGCGGCTGCTGTCCTGATGCCCGCCGTGTTGGTGCCCGCCGTGTTGGTGCCCGCATTGCTGACGCCCGCCGTGCTGGACCTGCGGTGCTGATACCTGCCGCTCCGGCGCCGGATTCCGGCGCGCCGAGCCTGATACCGGCTCCGACCTGGCCGTCTACCCCACCGCCGCGTACGTCTCGTACGTCTCGTCCTCGTCCAGTCCCACGGGCAGGATGCCCGCACCGCGCTCGTACTCCGTACGCGCGGTCTCCAGGAGTCTGCGCCAGGAGGTGACCGTGGGACGTCTGCGCAGCAGAGCGCGCCGTTCCCGTTCGGTCATTCCCCCCCACACGCCGAACTCCACTCGGTTGTCGAGGGCATCGGCCAGGCATTCGGTCCGTACCGGGCATCCGGTACACACCGCCTTGGCCCTGTTCTGCGCTGCCCCTTGTACGAACAGTTCATCCGGATCGGTAGTGCGGCAGGCTGCCTGCGCACTCCAGTCGGTTACCCAGCCCATCCCGGCGCCGTCCTCTCCCGAATCGAGGCTCCCCCACGGCGGCAGAGGCATATTCACCGCTGCCAGTTGAGGACGTTACGGAAGGCGGACACACCGCAACACCCCCTTCGGGCCCAATCTTGAATGGCCCGAACGGACTATGCGTATCCGGCAGATCACCCAGGGGAGTGACCTGAAGGCATACAGGATGAACCCCTCAAACCAGGGCATAGCAACCCAGGGGGAGTCGGCATCGGAGGGCACATACGTCGGATTCAACTTGAATTCGGACATGGAGTGCCGGATTCCGCTTCCGCGGTCGTCACTGCCATAGTGACTAGGGGCGTTGCGGGCGGAGCACAGAAGTGTTGCTACGAAATTGCTACAAACACGCTGCGACCTGCCGTGGATTCCAGCAATACCTTGATGCGGAACCACACTGCTGTGACAGTTGAGAGCAGCTTAGGCCAAGGCCTAAGCGTGTGTCCGGCGAATGAGAACGTAGGCTGCCTTCATGCCAAAGAAGCGCTCGGGCGGCGGTCTGACCGGGACCCAACAAGCCGCCAAGTTCCTCGGTGTCAGCGTGCTCGCCGGAGCGGTGCTCGCGGGCATCGCCCTGCCCGCCGCCGGGGTGCTGGGCCTCGCGGCCAAGGGAACCGTCAAGGGATTCGACGAGATCCCCGCGAATCTCAAGCGGCCCCCGCTCAGCCAGCGCACCAGCATCCTGGACTCCCAGGGCGGCCAGATCGCCACGGTCTACTCGCGCGACCGCACCGTCGTCCCGCTCAAGGACATCTCGCCGTACATGCAGAAGGCGATCATCGCGATCGAGGACTCGCGCTTCTACGAGCACGGTGCGATCGACCTCAAGGGCGTGCTGCGCGCGCTCAACAAGAACGCGACGACCGGCGGCGTCGCCGAGGGCGCGTCGACCCTCACCCAGCAGTATGTGAAGAACGTCTTCGTGGAGGAGGCCGGCGACGACCCCGACAAGGTCGCCCAGGCCACCCAGCAGACCCTCGGCCGCAAGATCCAGGAGCTGAAGTACGCGATCCAGGTCGAGGAGGAGCTGGGGAAGAAGAAGATCCTGGAGAACTACCTCAACATCACCTTCTTCGGCCAGCAGGCGTACGGCGTCGAGGCGGCCTCCCAGCGCTACTTCTCCAAGCCGGCCAAGGACCTGAAGCTGGAGGAGGCCGCGATGCTCGCCGGTCTCGTCCAGTCCCCCAGCCGCTACGACCCGGTCAATGACTCGGAGGAGGCCGCCAAGCGCCGCAATGTGGTGCTCCAGCGGATGGCCACCGTCGGCGACATCTCCCAGGCGGACGCCGACAAGGCGAAGGCCAGCGACATCAAGCTCAAGGTCAGCAAGCCGAAGAACGGCTGCATCACCGCGGTCAGCGGCGCCGGCTTCTTCTGCGACTACGTGCGCGAGGTCTTCCTGTCCGACCCGGTCTTCGGCAAGTCCAAGGAGGACCGGGCCAAGATCTGGAACCGCGGCGGGCTGACGATCAAGACCACGCTCGACCCGCAGGCGCAGGAATCCGCGCAGGAGTCGATAAAGAGTCACGTCAATCAGTCGGACCGGGTCGCCACCGCCGTGACCATGGTCCAGCCGGGGACGGGCAAGGTGCTGGCGATGGGCCAGTCCCGGCCGTACGGCTTCGGCAAGAACGAGACGACGATCAACTACTCGGTAGACAAGAAGGACGGCGGGTCGAACTACGGCTTCCCGGTCGGATCGACCTTCAAGCCCTTCGTGGCGGCGGCGGCCATAGAGCAGGGCAGGCCCGCGTCGCAGACGTACTCCTCGCCGTACCAGATGCCGTACCCGTCCTCGATCACCACATGCAGCGGCAAGCCGTGGGTCAACTCCATGGGCGCCAAGCTGGAGAACGAGAACTCGGCCGAGGTCGGCCCGTACGCCCTGCGCGAGGCGATGGAGAAGTCGGTCAACACCTACTTCGTCCAGATGATCCAGGACATAGGGCTCTGCCCGGTCGTGGAGATGACCGACAAGCTCGGCGTGGTCCAGGGCAACGGCACCAAGCTGCCGGTGGCGCCCGCGCCGCTGACGCTCGGCTCGACGGGCATCTCCCCGCTCGTCATGGCCGGCTCGTACGCGACCTTCGCCAACCGGGGCACGTACTGCACCCCGACCGTCATCGAGTCGATCCGCACGGCGGACGGCAAGAGCCTCGCGGTGCCGAAGACGACCTGCAAGACCGCGATGTCGGAGCGGACCGCGGACACCATCAACACCCTGCTGGGTGGAGTGGTCGACTCCGGTACGGGTCAGAAGGCCGGTCTGCAGAGCCGTCCGAACGCCGGCAAGACGGGTACGACCGACGGCCGGAAGAACGCCTGGTTCGTCGGCTACACCCCGAACCTCTCCGGAGCGGTGTGGGTGGGCAGCCCCAGCCAGCAGGTCGACATGATGAACATCACCATCGGCGGACAGTGGCACGCCAAGGTCTTCGGCGGCGAGGTCCCCGGCCCGATCTGGCGGGACGCGATGACCGGAGCGCTGGAGGGCAAGGAAGCCCTGCCGTTCAACAACGTGGTGATCCCGGACCCGCCGAAGTCCGGCGAGAAGCCCGAGGAGAACGAGGGCGGCGACAGCGACGGCGACTCGGACAGCGGCGACGGCGACGGCGACGGGTCGCAGGACGGCAAGCCCGGTGACGGGCTCCTTCCCAGCATCCCCGGCATCTCCGTACCCCCGAACGCCATCGGCGGCGGCGGGCTCCAGGGCACGACCGGCGACGCCGGCGCCCAGGGACGTACGGGCGGCGACAGCGACGGCGACGGTGAGGGCCAGGACAGCGGCGCCAGCGCCGGCTGGGACTGACCGGCGGCCGGACAGCCGACAGAGCGTGAACGGGAAGGGCCCGGGTCTCTCAGGAGACCCGGGCCCTTCCGCGTGAGCGACGGCGATACGGGGAGACGGCGCGGGCGGCGGCCCCGGGGAACGGTCCCCTGCGGGGCGGCCGGGCGCGGGCCCGTGCCATGCCCGCATCGAGGCGGTTCCGATCCGGGCCGGTCGCGGCGATCCGTCTCTCCCCGGCGCGGATCAGCCCGGCGCGGATCAGCCCGCCAGGAGCTGCTTCACCGTGGCGGCCACCCGGCCGCCCTCGGCGCGCCCGGCGACCTTCGGGTTCACGATCTTCATCACGGCGCCCATGGCCCGCGGCCCCTCGGCCCCGCCCGCCTTCGCCTCGTCGACGGCCTGCGCCACGATCTGCCGCAGTTCGTCGTCCGTCAGCTGCTGCGGGAGGTACGCGTCGAGGATGATCCCCTCGGCCTTCTCCCGCTCGGCCTGCTCCAGCCGGCCGCCCTGTGCGAAGGCGTCCGCGGCCTCACGGCGCTTCTTCGCCTCCTTGGCGATCACCTTCTGCACCTCGTCGTCGGAGAGCTCACGGGCGGACTTGCCCGCGACCTCCTCCTTGGAGACGGCGGTCAGGGTCAGCCGGAGGGTGGAGGAGCGCAGCTCGTCGCGCGCCTTGATCGCTTCGGTGAGGTCTTCCCGGAGCTTGGACTTGAGCGTGGTCATACCAATGAGTGTGTCAGGTGGGGGCAGCGGACGCCGCGCCATTTCACGGCCCCGCCCGGTGTCGCGGCCCCGCGGCGGCCCCGGGCCCGCGACCGGCGCGTCCGCTCCCGCCGCCATCCGATCAGATGAAGATCAAAAAAGCCGCCCACCGCCCGAGAAGGGCGCGGTGGTCTGCGACGATGGGCGTATGCGCGCACGTTATGGAGTACCCCTGGCCATCACGGCGGTCGGCGCGGCCGGCCTCGCCTACGCGGCGGGCTTCGAGGCCCGCTCGTTCCGCCTCCGCCGGGTGACGGTCCCGGTGCTGCCGAAGGGCATGCGCCCGCTGCGGGTCCTCCAGGTCTCCGACATCCATATGGTCGGCGGCCAGCGCAAGAAGCGGGCCTGGCTCCAGTCGCTCGCGGGTCTGCGCCCGGACTTCGTGGTCAACACCGGCGACAACCTCTCCGACCCGGAGGGCGTCCCCGAGCTGCTGGACGCGCTGGGCCCCCTGATGGAGCTGCCCGGGGTGTACGTCTTCGGCTCGAACGACTACTACGGCCCGAAGCCCCGCAACCCCGCCCGGTACCTCTTCGAGAAGGCCCAGGGCCGCCATGGGCTCAACGGCAACGCCCCGGTCACCGGAGTGATCCACAACCCCTGGGAAGAGCTGCGGGACGCCTTCGACACGGCGGGCTGGGTCGGTCTGAACAACACCCGCGGACGGCTCAAGCTGGACGGCTGCGAGCTGGCCTTCACCGGCCTCGACGACCCGCACATCAAGCGCGACCGGTACGAGGAGGTCGCCGGCGGTCCCGAACAGGACGCCGATCTCTCCCTCGCCGTCGTCCACGCGCCCTACCTCCGCACCCTCGACGCCTTCACCGCCGACGGCTACCCCCTGATCCTCGCGGGCCACACCCACGGCGGCCAGCTGTGCATCCCCTTCTACGGAGCCCTGGTCACCAACTGCGACCTGGACACCGACCGCGTCAAGGGCCTCTCCACCCACGAGGCCGCCGGCAACGTCTCCCACCTCCACGTCTCCGCGGGCTGCGGCACCAACCGCTACACCCCCGTCCGCTTCGCCTGCCCCCCCGAGGCCACCCTCCTCACCCTGGTCCCCCGCACCTGACCCGCCCCCCGTCCCACCCCTCCGGGCGCCCCCACGGCGGCGCGGGCGCCCGCGAAACCGGATTTCGTCCTCACGCGCCGGTGGGCTAAAGTAATCGATGTCGCCGCCACGGTGGGGACATCGGGGTGTAGCGCAGCTTGGCAGCGCGCTTCGTTCGGGACGAAGAGGTCGTGGGTTCAAATCCCGCCACCCCGACAGCTGAAACACCAGGTCAGAGGGCCCCTACCGAATTGGTAAGGGCCCTCTGGCGTTGCTGTGTGTCTATCTGCGTGCCTACGGCTTCCGTGGGTCCGCGCCGAAGATGCCGTCCATGACGACGGCACCCGTCTGGATCACCGGCCTGATCTGCTTCCGGTAGACCTCCTCGGTCACGGCCGTCCCCGAGTGACCGACGAGCCGGGAGATCTCCTCCAGGGGGACGCCAAGGTCGGAGAGCAGTGACACGAAGCTGTGCCGGAGCTCCCGAGGCGTCCACTCGGCCGCGTCGACCCCGTCGACATCCTTGAGCGCCTGGCGGAAGGCGCGCGGACGTTGGCAGCGTCGAGCGGCTTGCCGACGGCCGAGGAGAAGACGAGCCCGTGCTCCTCCCACTCGTCGTCGGCGGCGAGCCGATCCCAGCGCTGATCCTCGTACTGCCGCCAGAGCGCATCGATACAGCGTGACGGCAGGGCGAGCGTGCGCCGGGACTTGCGGGTCTTGGTGTCGCCGCTCCGCCGGACCGACCGCCACACGGCGATATGCGGAGGCTGCGGCGGGACCAGGTCGGGCCGTCCCTTGAGAAAGACGTGGTCCCAGGTGAGGGCCCGCAGTTCCTCGGTGCGGGCACCGGTCAGGAGGGCGACGACGATGTACGCGTACATCGAGGTTCCCTCAGTTCCCCGGAGAACGGCCTCCGCCTGGGCGAAGGTGAGAGCTTTTGAGGGGCGCCCGGACTGCCCCTGAGGCACCGAGCACAGCTCCACGACGTTCCGCTTGGCCTTGTCTCGGGCCATGGCCCGCTTGACCGCCCGGTTCAGGCAGGAGTGAAGGCCCTGGAGAGTGCGGGTGCTGAGCGTCCTGGACTTCTTGGCCAGCCAGCGGTCAACGTCCTCCGCGCTGAGATCGCGGAGCTTGCGGGCGCCGAGCGACGGAATGACGTGCTTCTCACTGAGGAGCGTGGTCGTCGCGACGGTGCTCGGGTCAAGGCCGGCCAGACCGGAGGCGAGCCAGTCCGTGACGGCGTCCTTCACGGTGTAGTTGGTCGGCGTAGTTGGTCGGCGCGATGGCCAGACCGTCTTCGTGGTCGCGCAGCACCTCCTTGAGCTTGTTCTTCGCTTCCGTCTTGGTCCTGCCACTCCCCCGCTTCACGATCCGCTTGCCGCTCGGGTCGAAGCCGAGGTTCGCCGTGGCGATCCACCGTTGCCGCTTCTCGTCCCAGTGCAGGCCGCCGTCACCACGACTACGTCGTTTCGTCATCAGGCCGCCCGCCCCATCTCGTCCGCGATGAACTGGCGCAGGGCGACAGCAGGAATCCGGCGGCAGCGCCCGATGGTGACCGAAGGCAGGCGCCGCGTGCGGATCAGGTCGTAGACGGTGGACCGGCCGAGCCGGAGACGCTTCGTCACCTCGGCCACGGTGAGCAGTTCGTCATCACGCATGGTGGGTTTCTCCTGTCTTGTCGGGTGACTGCGGACGTAAGGCGCTGAACAGGGCCTCGGCATCGGTCAGCCCCATTCCGGCGAAGCGCCAGTGGGAGAGGACGAGGACCGTGTCCGGCTCCGGAAGCGGGTGGCCGGCCGCGATGGCGCGTTCGCGGGTAAGGGCCTCGTTGTGGTCGGCGCGTTCCTGGCGGAGGGCGCCCAACGTGACGCATTAGGCGCGGGATTTGGTGGAGAAGTGGCCGCGGAAGCCGAGCATGTGAGCCCACTTGCGCAAGCGGAGGTCTTCCAGTTCGGGCAGGGCCCCGAGACGCCAGCAGGTGAGGATCATGTGCCGCGCGTGGTCGCTGACGTCGGCGCCGATGAGATCGGTGACGGGATTGCGAAGGGGCCGGTCCAGGGCGCCGGTCACGGCCTCGGCGCCCTTGGTGGCGTACTTGGTGATGTAGGCCGCGACGGCACGGCTGGTGAGGTTCGTCGTGGCGGTGAAGTCGGCCGACCGGATCGGACGGATGTCGAGCTGCTCACCGAACCGGAAGGAATGGGCGCGCCCCTCCAGCACCGGCCCCGGAGCCTCGGCCAGGCGGACGGCGGACCGGATGACGTCGGTGAGCAGCGCGGTCGTGGCCCATCCGGGCGGGGCGTCCTCGGCGCCCTCCGGGCCGTCGAGACGGATCACGGCATGGAAGTGGACGGCTCCGCGCCGCTGGTACTCCGCGACCTTGGCGTACGAGACCTTGAGGCACTGCCCCAGGGCGGAACGCGTGACTCCCGCACGGGCTGCGAGCTGCTGGCGGAGGTAGGTGGTGAAGCGCCCCCAGAGGGCCCCTGCGTGGGCATTCCAGAGGACGGCAGTGCCAGTAGTCGTAACGGTCAGGGTTCAGCGGCGTACCGAGGGCAGGGTCCCCTTCGCTGTGCAGGCGTCCGCAGCGGCAGCGGCCCGTTCCGGGGCGGTTGTGGACAGGCCCGAAGGAGGGAGCAGTGAAAGTGGCGAAGACAAGGGGGTGTTGGGCGACAGCCGGGCCGATGCCCTTTCCTCCGGTGAGACCGGCCGTGATGAGGTGGAAGGTGTCCTTGCGGTACGTCTCCGCGCAGGACGCGCACCGGGTGGTACGGCGGTTGTTGCAACGGACGAGGAGCTGACCGGCGGGGAGTGTGGCGCTGGTGATCTCCCGTACGACCTCACCAGTCGTGGTGTGGACGTCGAGGCGATGGCCTTCCAGCCGGACGGGCCGCTCGCAGCCGCTGAGGCGCTGGATCTGCCGGGCGTGAGCGCCGAGGTCGCCGTACCGGGCGAGGGTGGCCAGCTGGCGGAGCGCCCCGGCGTCGGGAGCCTGGGGGTTCACGTGAGGTTCCTCCTTGGTGGGGGCCAAGGCCCGCCCTGTCGTCCAGGGGGCTAGACAGCAAGGGCAGGCCAAGGCGTCGAGAAAGCGGGGATCAGCGGCGGTCGCTCTGAAGGATCGAGCGGACGACGACGGCGCAGACGGCGACGGATGCGGCGGCGACCGCGACCGCCAGCAGCAAGGAGACCAGGACCGTGCCGACGACCAGAGTGAGGGCGCTTCCGGGGGTGAGCCGCACGGCCGGTCGGGCCGGAGCCGCCTGGAGCGGGGTCGGGATGTACGGAGCCGGAACGTGGGCCGGCGGGGTTTCCGGGGTTGGGTACTTCGGCGAGAACATACGGGGTCCCTTCTTCGGGTCAGCCGAGGAGACCGGCGACGGCGGGGGCGAGGGAGCTGTTGGCGACGAGGTAGCCGCCGAGCAGGAGCGGCACGACCAGCCACCACGGCGGTCGGGCGAGCTGGATACCGAGGACGGCGACTACGAGCACGACGAACCACAGCGGTACGTGCATGGGGGCGACCTCCTGTCAGGCCTTGCAGCGGTGGGTACGGGCGGCCAGTTCGGCGGCGGGGCGACTGTCGTACTCGGCGGAGAAGTCGCAGCGGGGAGCGGTGCAGGCGGCGAGGCGCCGGTTGCGGCCACGGGCGAGGAACGTGGCGACCTGGACGGGGCCGATGCGACGGACGTTGCGGAAGCGCGGGGTCATGGGGCGGGGTCCTTTCTCAGAGGTGGGCGGCGACGGACGGCGTCATGGATGCGGGGAGGCCGAGCCGGGTCCGTACGGTGTCGGCATCGGCCGCCCTGCCCGTGGAGGCGCGGTACTCCGCCGCCAGCGACTGGACGCGCTCCACGAGGGCGGGCGGCAGAGGCGATACGGGGACGGGAGCGGGCGTCGACTTCTCGGATGCCTCAGCGGCGAGGAGTTGAGGGAGCGAACTGACCGGCCCCGACTCGTCGTCCACCGCCACAGCAGCGGGTGGCTCCGGGGTAGGCGGCTCCGGGATCGGGTTCGCACGAACCGCTGCTGGACGGGGAGCGTGAGCGAGGAGCGTGAGCGAGGAGCGTGAGCGAGGAGCGTGAGCGAGGAGCGTGAGCGAGGAGCGTGAGCGAGGAGCGTGAGCGAGGAGCGTGAGCGAGGAGCGTG
>NZ_JBIBWD010000011.1:0-90723 GCF_043080985.1 Streptomyces sp. NPDC014894 | reverse complement strand
CGTGCCGCCGAAGAAGGCGACGGCGGGCCAGCCGGCCACCACCACGCGGAGCGGGGCGGGGACGTGCTCAAGGTCGAGGAGTCCTGCCGTGGCGACGTTGGCTCCGAGGGAAGCAGCCAGGGCGACGAGGAACCAGAGGCGCGGCCCTCCGGCAGGTTGTCCGGCGCGCTGCTGTTCGCGCATCCGGCGCCAGGCCGCGACAAGCAGCAGGTCGACGCTGACCGGGTAGGCCCACGCCTTCCATCCGCCCTGCCCTGCGGCTTCGGCAAGGTCGTGCAGGTGGGAGAAGGAGAGAGCTCCCGCGATGACGGCTTGCACGATCACGGGATCGAAGCGGGCGAGGTGGGCGCGCATCGGTGCGGTTCCCTTCCGGTGCGAGGCATGGGCGGGGTAGGGACACGGCGTGAGGCGGTCACGCCAACCGTGGGGAGCGGGTGAGTTAGTCGGTCACCGGTCGGGCGACGGGCCCCGTGGAGGGGACGGCTTCCACAGCGACGGTCGAGGCCGCCGGGCGGAACGCGTCGAGGCGCGGCAGTTCCGGTTTACGGGGCCATGATCACTCGCGCCAAAGCAGCTCCAGCCCAAAGCCGCTCCACCGATCGCGAGCGTCGGTGCGGGGCATCGACGCCATTCCTAGAGAACGAAGATTCCTAGGAGCAACCTTGGGGTATCACTGCCCGCAACCGGGATGTACCCGCTCAAACGACCGAGCGGTAATCTGCGTTGGGCACTCGCACGCTCCAGCGCCTTCGAACGAACGTGGAGCTCGGGCCTGCCACCACCGTGCGGTCCGTGGTTAGCCCGACGTAGCTAGGAGTTACCTGGATGAGCTTCACGTTCAAGCTAGTTGAGTGGCACAGTGCGGTCGGAGATGCACCAGGAGCCTATTTGCTCCCGGAACAATGGGATGATTCCGGATTTCAGACGCTATTCGAACTGAAGACACGCATCGCCCAAGGTGGTCGACTTGCCAAGATAGGGCGCCTCCGAATTGCGCACCCCGGAATGCAGAGCGATGACCTGCCAGGCATCTTCTCAACCCGCGAACAACTCGACGAAACATTCGATCGACTACCTCAAGGATATTTCAGTCTTGGCGTCGACGATTCCTACTACTCCCGCCTAAACGAGCTGCCGAATGAAGTCCGCCACAACCTCTTCCGCGGGTTGAATGACCTAGCATTTAACACTCATCTCTGGCGTCGGGTTCGAGATTCACCCGTTTTGAAGCAATCCGTCATGCGCGGAATTGAGAACCGCGAGGCAGAGATCGATCGCCTAGCCAAGATCGCCTATGGGCGAGCCAGGACAGTTCGATATGAGTGGAAATTTGAAGCCAAACCAATTGGCGCCTCGAATTCCGTTAATCTGCGCTTTAAGGTGGACCCCCACTCCGATCCGCCATCAAATGTTTACGCGCTGATCGGTCGCAACGGTGCCGGAAAAACTAGAATCCTGCATCAGCTAGCGAGCAAAGTTTCCAGAAGCGCGGCAATTATCTCGGAATTGAGCGATGACACTGCGGAGCCAATGAATGTCGTCGCCGTATCATTCAGCGCATTTGACACTCTCTTCGCCAGCGACACGCGCACTTCGACACTGCTCCCGTTTAAATACGTCGGGCTTCACGCAAGCGGGAATAGAGGAACTTTCCTAAAGCCAGAGGAAGATCAAAAGCGGGAGTTTCTAGAAAGTTTTGAAGTCTGCATGATTGGCACGAGACGGCAGCTATGGCTGCAAGCTATGCAGACCCTCAACTACGCAGGATCTGGATTCCTTGAGGGTCGGGAGGACCTGCTGTTGCAAGTCAGTGAGGGCGAGCCGATCAATGAGGTTGCCGCAGAAGCCGAGGAGTTGCTAGAAGAGCTAAGCTCAGGACACAGAATGGTCTATCAGACGATGACCCATCTGGTCGCAAGCGTCACGGAACGGACTCTCGTCCTTATCGACGAACCAGAAACGCACCTTCACCCACCCCTACTTTCAGCATTGGTCAAGAGCATCTCGGATCTTCTCCGGGACAGAAACGGCATGGCTCTGCTCGCGACACACTCTCCTGTGGTTCTCCAGGAGATCCCCCGGAAGTGTACTTTCGTACTCCGCCGGCATGGCCGAAGGCTGCGGGCTGATCCCCCAGAGATCGAGACGTGGGGCGAGAACGTGGGTGATCTAACTCGCTCCGTATTCCACCTTGAGGTAACCGCAACTGGATACTACCGGCGGCTAGCCGAAATGGTTGACTCCGGGGCAAGCCATGAGGAAATTATCGACCGGTTCAATTCAATTGGAACGGAAGCACGTGCTCTTTTGCGCGCCCTGATCGCTGAGCGCCGCTCTGAACTTGAGGGCTAATGCTGCAACTTGACATTCCTGAGGTTACTGTCGCAGAAGCCGCGGCAGCGGTGACGCTACGAATGCGACGTCAGCCACACTCCAATAGGATTGACGCAAGAACGTCTGACATGAATACGGCAGAGATGCTGTACCTCGCAGCTGGGCGTGACGGAACGCTGCACGATCTCAACAGACAACTTCCTGCAACAGGGAGCGACGGAGAGTACCTAGAATTCGCGTACGACGGCGGCTTGGTCACTAGCAAGGCCGGCCGTGATATATATGATCAAATCCTGGCGGGTGCACCGTACGAGCGTTGCCCTTTGTGCGGGCGAGGTATCGCAACAACTCTCGACCACCAGCTACCTAAGAGTGAATACCCAATTCTAGCGATCACTCCAGCGAACTTGGTCCCGGCATGCAACAAGTGCAACCAGAGGAAGTCCAGTAAGGATCCCGCAGATGAAACCGAGACGCTCCTTCATCCCTACTTCGACAGCCTTGGAACCAGTCAATGGCTGGAAGCAAGGATTCACGAAGATTCGCCAGCTCGTGCCGAGTATTTTGTTAGACCGAACGGCAATTGGAGCACTAATTTCACAGATCGGGTAGTACGGCACTTTACGTTTTTTGGGCTGCGCCGCCAGTACGCTCTTGCTGCAGCAGGAAAACTCGCGACTGACAGAATACAGCACTTCGGCCTACTCAAACGTGCCGGGCCAGATGAGCTGCGCCTGCACCTACAGGAGGCCGCGGCGGGATATTGGTCGACTGCGGGAAATACGTGGGAGGGCGCTCTCTGCAACGCCTTGGCTAATAGCCAATGGTATGTAAACGGTGGCATGAATGAAATTTAAGGTTCGCCACCTGTATGCGAAGCCTCACATTACTTTCTCCAGCTAATCGGGCTAGCCGAGGAGAACGGGGACTGCGGCTTAACCACTCCGTCCACTCAATTATTTGCACCCGATAGCTGTTACCTTTAGCATCCCTGCTACCTATATTTTGGCGGCTTGAACCGACTCAGTCCAATGCTGTCTTGTGGCATCCCAAGGCTTCTTTGAGCGAGCAGCGTCAGGACGCTGCGGCCCGTTCCCAAGGGGAGCGAAGAAGCCGAATGGGCGAGGGCGACAGGAATAACGGCGTTGGGATACAACTGGGTCTGCATGAGATCCAATGCCTCAAGGGTCATTCTGAGCGTTGGATACGACTCATATTTTTCGGATGGAACCTGGATGAAGTCGCCGGCGCTATCCCGTCGAGGTTTCTCGTATGGATGCCCCCCAGGAACTCGCGGAACCGTCACGACAAGTGACTCGCCGGTACTCGTCTTGTAGATGAATCGGCGACCGTAGAACTCATCTTTCCCATAGTGATGATCGGGTTTCTGATTCGTTACATATCGATTGATATAAGGAGTATCCAGCATCATGACGTGGCCGTTTGGGATGTGACGCTCAACTACACGTGCGTGATCGGCGAAGCGGCCGGACTTCTCAACTCCAACCAACAGAGGAGGCGCGATGTCGCGCCGATCCATGGCAACACAGAGTTGAGTCCAATATTCGAGGAACTTGGACTTCATGGGTGCAGCAGGACCATAGACAGCCAATGGGCCATCAGTAATAAAGATCCCTTGTGACAGCATCCGGGGTTCCACCCGATAGAAGCCGTCAATGTAAGAAATAAGCAGCAGACGTTCAGCTATGTTCATGGCTCGCGTAAGAGTGAGTGCATTCTCCCCATCGTCAGTGAACTCCTCGTATCCGCGAAGGACATCTGTTGGGTAAAGCTTCTCCATGCAGTCCGGATTCGCACATACGCCCCCTGAGGCCGTTACTCTCTGGTCTGACGCTCCGCAGGCTGGGCATTTGCTCAGGGTTAGAGACGAAGCCGGAGCACCGGGTTTGCCGTGGATAGTCATGAGGGCATCGGTAAGACTGAATGAATTACCGAAATCAGTGATCTCTGACTCAGCGAAACTCCTGTCGAACTCTGCGCGCCAGGAGTCTCGCCCAGTGACCCCTTTGAGGAAGACGTTGGACCCGGGGAGGACGCTGTTCACCGTCTGCGTTATCTGTGCACGTTCCAGCTGACGCGCATTAACAAGGCCTGAGCTATTGGCTCCTAGGAACTTCAAGATATCGACGTACACGCCGGCGATCTGAATGTATCCCACACGGACCGATGGGTACCCCGGGCGAGCCTCAACTTCCTGGTTGGAGCCGTCAAAGGCAATGGCAAATGTTGGTTCGGGGCGGTCATCTCTGTTCAGATTTTCGAGTGAAGTGAGCCTTTCTGTGATATGAGCAGGATCACCTACCTCAAGGGCCGGGGTTTTCCAGCGCTCCATCGCCTCGCTGATCGCGGGACTGAGCGCAGTTTGCACATGGCCAATCCGTGAGGCCCGCTCTTGCTCATAAGACATTTCATCACCCTCAGGGATTGATAGGAGGAAGACCAGCCGCCTCGCGCGCACGGTTGATCATGGCATGGTCAAATTTCGCGATCTGCACCGGAACGATATACTTCCCTGAGAATGTCTTCATTCTGGCGTATCCGCGATCCTCTACTTTCCGCAAGCCATCGGCAAAGACGGCAAAGTCGTAATAGTGACTCAGTTCGCGCGTCTCATTGTCAGAGTTCAGATGTGCCACGACCCAGTTCGAGGTGTTTGACAGAATTCGCTTGTCAATGCTCGTCACCTCTTGCGTCGCGTACACCAGGCCCATTTCGTACTTTGCAGCTTCTTTCGCGAGGCGCACCCAGGGGTCGTCCTTTACTGTGGACTTTCCCGCCTTAGTTCGATCAAAAAGGTTGTGAGCCTCTTCAACTACGATCTGAATTGGCGCATTTGGCAAGTTTGCCCTGAATCGCTGATTGGCGCGATCGATAAGCCGGAAAACCAGGCGCTCAGATAGCATCGTGATGACTCGATCACTCCCGACGGAGAGGTCAATAATCACCAGCCTTCCTGCCACCAGATCATCCCAAACTTTGTCAGTTAGATCACCGCGACTCGCGGGGTCATGAAAGTCAACCAGTGTCCTAATTCGGTTAAGTACCGCGCTTCCTACCCTAGCGTCCAATACGGCCAGCACTGCCATAAAAGGATCGCAGTTTTGCCACGTGGCGGCATTCACTTGCTGATACTGGGACGGAACATTGTCGTTAACGACTTCTGCTATGCGTTCCGATAGCCACGTGACAACCGTCTTAGCCTGCGCGGGGGAATGGACAGCACAGAGACCATTTTTGGAATTTACCAACTCGAGGATGCCCGGTCGGTCATTTTCAAACGCGGCCCGGGTGGCCTTATCCATCTTAAAACGGAGAGTAAAACCCGGCGCAGACCCGGGGTAACTCGCCTTGGCAAGCAGGGCATAGAAGGCAAGTTTGCCCCTTTGGACATCGCAAAGAGTGTCATAATATTCGCGCTCGCCAGCAGGTCCGACGGGATAATCGTCACGATCGGGTTCCAGCAGCCGAGCTGTCTTGAACGCGTTAGCATAGGACGCGCTCATGTCCGCAAGTGAATCCCCCAGCATCTCCCACACCATGGGAAACTCATTCGTGTCATGAAAGTTCACAGCCAGGGGGAATTCCTGGCTATCATCGGGATCGGGCTTCATCTTGTAGATCCGGACGCGATCCCCGCCGATACCCAGCAACCGAAGGCCAGTTTTGTCCTGCTCGTTTACGTTGGCGTATTCACCCTGTGGATCAAAAATAAGCTGACCGATATTCTTTCGAGTGCGCGCTGCATGCTCGAAGACGGCCGTGCAAAGGGTCTTATTGGTGTTGGACTTACCCACACGTGTCATACCGAGGACCGCGGTCTTTCGCGAGATGAAGTCGGTCACGCGAACCTTCACGGGGACATTGTCCATCTTTGCGGCTACCGAGCGGCGGCGCGTGGAAGAGAAACGAACAACGCCGATATCGATCAGGTCAGGCTCTTCCTTTTTCTCGATCTCTTCCGATGTTTTGTCAGGATAAGATGCGATGAAGGAGAGAACTTCCTCTGAGGGGAGGTACACAAAATAGCGGGCACCCGAGTACACGTTGTCGATATCGGCGCCCCACTGTACGTACGGCTGACGTGCGACCAAATCCGGGTAGAAAGTTCCAAGTACCTCGCAGTCAAAAGCGGACATCTCGATCTGGCTGGAGGTCAGGTTATCGATCACGGCTTCTGGTCGCTGATCGCGAACATCTGCGGTGCGCATAGCCGCGAGCCGCGTGGCGATCAATTCGCTCTCATTGGGCAGCGCAGCGGTTCCCCGGACGCGGAGCAAGATAACTTCATCTTCGTCTAGCGGAGCATTCGTCTCTTTAGTGGGCACCGTGGCTGCCGCCAGGAGGAATCCGTTGCGCGGGATACCGCCCGCTTCCCTCTTTACGAAGTCGTCGGTGATGACGATGGCCTTGTCATAGTCGAGGTGGTAGATCCCGCCCAGCCTCTTGGCGCCATCGAGTAGCGCCGTCAACGGGTTTCCGCCAGCTGTGGCTGCTCCAGCAATACCCGATAGCCTGGTCATGTGCTCTCCCCTAGAGCTAGGTCCGGCCTGCCTGCCAGACAGAAACGCGCCTGCGCGGGTGTGCCCTGACGCCGGCATAGCGCACCTGTGCCTGCGCCGACTTCACATCGAACGCAGAGGGCCCCGGTTGAGGTTAGTCCAACTCGCGCTAGTTGGGGGGCTCTTTTAGATCTAGGACCCTGTAGTCGTCTGAGGGCGGGATCGTTGGGAGGTTCGTCACGAGCAACTCGTCCTTGACAGTGCGCTTTTCGGAACCCGCCGCGGTGTACCTGTGAGAGACGTGCAAGGTCGTCTGCCCCTGCTGACCGCAGTAGAGGTCGCGTACCGCTCCATGGTCGTCGTAAGACAGTAGCCAGCGATAATGAGTGTCTGCCAGCAGAGCCGATGCGAGGGCCCCGTGCTCCCCGCTATCAAACGACCACTCGTACAGCCACAGGGCCTTGTCTACGTACGGTGGATCCAAGTAGACGACCACTTCGTGATCTTCAAGGAACCCGAAGCGTTCGGAGACCCTCTGTAGAGTAGTTCGCCAGTCAGCCTGCCAGACATCCAGCAGACGTCCTGTCGAGGCCAGTTCGGCCACCCCGTTGATCCTTCGTGTCAGGCCCTCCAGGCCGAACCGGCAGTCAATCGTGTACTTCGATGTTTGAGCCCGCCCGCCGATGGGTCCCGCCCTGCCGTGGAGGATCCCCGAGAAGGTCGTGCGATTCAAGAAGAGGCACTTGAGAGCACGATCTCGTCGGCTGCGAGGGCTGGCGGCACGCCAACGGTCCCACTCCTCGACCGTTATCGTCAGCTCATGCATGGAAGAGATCAGCCACGACGCATCGAAGGCGGCTGTTTTCCAGAAGGCGGCAACCAGCGGGTCGACGTCTGCCAAGATGCCGTGCTCAGCTACTCCTGCGCCGAGTAGCCTCAAGGTCGTCGTCGCCCCTCCGCAGAATGGCTCCACGAGCAGGCGCGGCGGGGGGATGTTGGCGGCGATGAGACCTTCGATGACAGGTACCAACTGGCGCTTGGCGCCCGGGTATCTGAGAGGGCTGATCACGGAGCGACTGAAAAGTGACTGATCAACAAGGGGCTCAGGCTTGTCCAGCACCGCTTCCGACGGCCACGAACTGCGACGACGTGTGACACCTCGCTTTATCCCCATCGGATCCTCTCTACCTCCATGCCCATGACGAACCAACCAGTCTCGTCGACACGATTACTGTAGCGGTCTTCCAGCGTTCCCCCAGGTCAGATGCTCAATTTCGCGGCCGCCTTGCATCTCCAGGCGGCTTCGTTGGGTGTCGCAGCCTCCGAGCTCCGCAGCCAGTACGCGGCGCGAAGCTCTTAGGCAGCCTCCTCAAACCACGCGGAAACCGCCCCGGCGACCCGCGCCGGAGCCGAACTTTCCCCTTCTGCAGATGAGAGAGCTCCCAAGGAAGGTGACCAGGTCCCGTGGACTACCTGTGGACTGAGTTCAGCCGATTGGCTGCCCGCCTAGCCCTGACCAGCAGCATCTTCTGAGATCCAGGCGGCTTCCGGATCCGTGTGCTACTCAGTCGGCAAGCAAGAAGACAGCACGAAGAAGAGACAGCGTGCTCGGAGCAGACCGCCCACCAGCTCTCGCCGGCAGCGTCCAACACACGAGCGCTCCACATTGCAGGCGCGGAGCACGGTGCAGCCCAAGAACACTCACCCCGCCTCGATGCTGTGTCCATGCTGTGGTGGTCTTCCGTCCACTGGCCCGACCACTGAAGTCTCATGCCCCACATAGAGGCCAACGTTCGAGCAGCATCGCTACGTACGTACCAGAAGTCTGCGACCGAAGTCATGAAGCATGAGTGTCTAACTGCGTGACAACGCCGACGAACACCAGCGGACGAGCGCGAACGTCTGCGGACCGTCAGCGCAGGTGAGAGGCCCACCAACCCAAGGCACCATCCCCACCCAAGTTGCTTCGGGACGAAGAGGTCGTGGGTTCAAATCCCGCCACCCCGACAGCTGAAACACAAGGTCAGGGGCCTGATCCGCGAGAGCGGGTCGGGCCCCTGAGTGGTTTCGGGGGCCCTCTTGGGAGCCGCCTTCCGAGTTCGGGTCCCTTGAGAGCGGAGCCGAATCCGGAGAGTGGCCAGCCATCGCCTGCGGCGCTCCGCCGAAGGCACCGCCGTCACACGTCATCGCTCAGCTTCTGCGCCCGGCCGCCGTCACCCCAGCACCGGCAGTTCCTCGGATCGCCAGGCGCACGCGGGACATCGACGTCTCCCCAACACACGACGACGTGATCTCGAAGGAAGCACTCGGCCGCACTCATGGCACTCCACCGACGGGCATGCGCCTGCTCCGCTTCGTGGCGTATTCCGTGGCCGCCGCGAGCAGTCCAGCCCCAAGCACATGGGTCTGGAAGACGGGCAGTCTCGGCAACCCAGCCGTGCCTTTCCACCGTGGTCTTCCCTGGTCGCCACGAGCCGTCGTCGATCGCGCCGGCAAGGGCGGAAGGCAGACGGGCGGGCAGGCAGCGGGACTTGCGGCGCTAAGTAGCGGCTGATCCAAAGTGGGCGCACTCGGATCACCGAGCCATCCACCTGCCTACGGTCAACATGTCTCGTGGGCAAGAGAATCGGAGAAGTCATGGCCAAGCGCCTCAACTCTGTCGTTGTTTCCGACGCTCAAGCACCCTGCCCGTCAGAGCCGTCCTCGCGCCCGCCCACTTTCGAGCTTCGTTGCGGCCCCTTGCACGTGACCCTTGATCGCGCACCGGTCAAGTCGCTGGCGCTCGTGAGCACGATGGCTTTCGTTGCCATGGCAGTAGAGCACTGGCTGCGCTGAAACCCGTTCAGGGTGTGCTCCTCGAAGGGGAGCACACCCTGAACGTCTTCCTGCCGCTCGGGGCCGCGAGCCCCGAGCGGCTGACCCTGGGCCCGCTGCTACGGTCCCCCGCATGACGCAATCGGCCCCCGCTGTTCGCTCTGTCGACCTCCGAGTCGAGCCGGTCGACAAGGTTCTCGAGCGCGTCACGCGATCCCTTCAGACCCGACTGGACCCGGGTACGGCAGTGCGCAAGCGCCGGTCCGTGGGGGCCCGCACGGGCCGGGGCACCTGGGTACGGGTGGAGCGGCGACCGGTCGACAAGATCACCGACCAGGGGTGGAACGGTACGGAGAGCGCTGCCCGGCTGGAAGGCGTTGCCCAGCCCGCGTGGCGGGGGTGTGTGGTCTGGCGGGACGCGGGCGAGCCGGTGATGTGGCGGGCCGACGAGACCGACCTTCTTTCTGGTACGCCGATCGGGACCGCCGTCCCGGCTGAGGAGCCGACGCTGTCGGAGGAGTGGTGGCGGGCCTTCGGGGATTCCCTGGACGCGCTCGCGCGGAACACGACGAGGCGCGTGGCCACTCCGGACACCGTCACGATCACGCAGGAGCTGGTCAGCGAGTCGATCCGGGGCACATTCCCCGAGGTGATCGACACGGCCGTCGCGCGATGGGCTCCGGCGCATGCCGACCTGAACTGGGCCAACATGAGCGCGCCGGCCTTCTCCCTCTTCGACTGGGAGGACTGGGGAAACGCCCCCCAGGGCCTCGACGCCGCGACGCTCTGGGCCGCCTCGCTCGCCGTCCCCGCTCTGGCCGACCGCGTACGGCGTGAGCGGCGGCACGACTTCGAGAGCCGGGACGGCAAGCTGATGACCCTCTTCGTATGCGCGAAGATCCTCGGACCGGACGCCCACCCGGAAGACCCCAGGATCGAACCCGCCCGGCACCGGGCACAGCAGGTCATCGCGGAGCTTCAGGCGGGCTGACCGATCAACCGCTCCCAGAGAATTCACCCAGATCAGCCAGATCGTCCGTGCCCACGGCCAGGGTCCCGACACGGGGGGAGGCAGTACCTGGCGACGGCCCCGGTCTGGATCACCGGGCGGATGCGTTTCCGGTAGACCTCCCCGGTGACGGCGGTGCTGGAGTGGCCGACGAGCCGGGAGATCTCGTCCAGCGGGATACCTCGATCGGACAGGATCGAGACGAAGGATGTCCGGTCTCCCCGGTCGCCCACTCGTGCGGGGCGATCTCGGTTCCGGGCACCCGAGCAGCCCGCGCGAGGAGCTTCCGGAGTTCGCGGCGTCCGGCTCCGTGCCCACGGAGGAAGCGGAGACAAGCCCGCTCCCCCTTTCACTGATCACCGGCGCCGTCGCGGTCGTGGCGATCCGCTTGTGGGGTGGGCCGTGATCCGCGGGGCGGGGTCTGGGGGTGGAATCGTCCGAGGGGAGGCCGGCTCGGGACACGGTGGAGTGAATGGTCATCAGGACCGTGGACCATGACGTGGCGTGAATGGTTAAGTGCGGAGCGCTATGGGCCAATTGGCCCGTTTCCTGCTCTCAGGGGGCTACGTGTTCCACCTCAAGACATCCTTCGCGCGCAGGGTGGCGCTGGGCGCGCTCGCCGCGCTGGCACTCGCGGCCGCTGTTCCGGGCAGTGCGGCTTCGGCGGCACCGGAGCCGGTGGAGTGGGCGGCGCTCGGCGATTCGTACACGGCCGGCGTGTTCGTCGGCTCCCCCCGTCCGGAGCTGGGCAGTACGGAGCGGGACGGATGCGACCGTACGACGGGCGCGTACCCGAACCTCGTCAGGGCCAAGCTCGCGGAGGGGCCGCCGGCGGGTCGTACGGTGAAGCTGACCGATTTCAGCTGCGGCGCGGCCACCATCGCCGAGATCGACGCCGCCCGGCAGACCCCCGTCAGTCCGGTGCAGCCCCCCGAGGGCGGCTGGCCCTCCGTGGACGCGCAGATCGAACGTGCCGGACTGAGCGCGAGCACCGACGTGGTCACGATCGGCGTCGGCGGCAACAGCCTGCCGTTCGGCAAGATCCTCACGTCCTGTCTGATCCTCGGCACCGGGCAGGAAGACGACGCCACCCCCTGCAGGGACGCCTACGAGAGGGGCGATTTCATCCTCGACCCCGAATCGATCCGCGACAAGTTCCAGCGGGTGTTCCGGGAGTACGTCGCCATGCTGGAGGCCGTGCACGACAAGGCGCCCAACGCCAAGGTCATCACGGTCGGCTACCCCACGGTCGTCCCGTCGGACGCCGCTGCCTGCGACCGCCAGGACACCACCGAGCTGGCGGCCGACATCAAGGACGCCGAGACCCGGCTCTCGGCCACCCGCGGAGACATCGCCTGGCTGAGCCAGGTGAACACCGAGCTGAACGCGATCGTCGAAGACGCCACGGACCTTGTCGATTACGGATACGCCTACGTCGACGTCGCCGCCTCCAGCGTCGGCCATGACGCCTGTCAGCCCCGCGCCACGAAGTGGGTCGAGGGAGTCTGCGGCCAGGCCGGTCCGTACTGGCCCAGCGACCTCGCCGTCGGCCTGGTCACCCTGAAGTGCTCCGCGGGCAACCGGGCCACGCTCGTGCACCCCAACGCCGCCGGCCACGCCAACACCGCCACCCTGGTCGAAGCCGCCGTCCGCAAGGCCCTGACCTGACCTGACCTGATCGCACCGCCGGTCCGCCCCTGGCCCCAGCGACCCGGGGGCGGACCGGCCGGCCATTCGGACCGGACGCGTACGGCGGACTCGGTCCGCCGGGGGCTGGGGTGACTACCTTGGGGATGGGGTGGTCCTCAAGGGCGGGCAGGGGAGGGTCCGTTGTGGCCTTTGTGGCGATCGCCTATCTCGTGGTGTGGATCGCGTTCAACCTGCTCGGGTTCGTGAAGTTCGGTGACCCGACACGGCAGTTGGCGTATTCGGGGGCGGTGATCGCCGTGGCGATCGGGGTCACCGCGGGGGTGCTGCGGAGTGTGGAGACCGGGGGCTGGTTCTTCGGGATCGGGGTGCTCGCGGCGCTGGTGCGGATGAGGTGGGCGTGGCACCGGTCGCGGGCGGCTGATCGGCCGGGGCCGGGGCGGTCGTCGTGCGGCGGCTCGCCTCGGCGGTCGTGCCGGCGGGCGGGGCGGCGGTCGTGTCCGCGGGCGGGGCGGCTCGTTCTCGCTCAGCCGTCCCGTTCGGTCATCCGGGTCGCGGGGCCGGTGTCGCGGGTGCGGGCGCGCGGGCGGTGGGGCATCAGTTCGCGGACCGAGGCGTCGCCGGCGCCCACGATGGGGAGCGGGTGGCCGGGCCGGCGGCCGCCGCCGTCGGGGAAGCGCAGCAGCAGGCCGGGGCCGTCGCCCGGGTGTTCGCCGGGCCGGTCCTCGGGATGCGTGCCGGGATCCGGCAGCTCCGGTTCCATGGCGCGGGCGTGTTCCTCCCAGCCCGACCTGAACCAGAGCAGCTGATCGCGCTGCACCTCGTCCTCGGTCAGAATGCGGACTCCCTCGATGCCCGCCTCCCTGACCTTCTCGCTCAGCTCGGCCAGCAGGTGCGACAGACGATCCGATTCGGCGTGACCGCGGCCGGACCCCGATCGGGTTCCTTCCCTCTGGCGGCTTTCCTCGTCCGACTCTCTGACCATGTGCGCACTCCTCACACCCCCGTCGGCCCGCCCCCTGGGAGCCGCTATGCCCCCTCCGGCAGGAACTGCTTCGCGACTTTCACGAATGTCTCCCGCAGCTCGGTGGGTACCCCCATTCTCCGTGCCGCTTCCTCGGGCGTGAGGCGCTGCGATCCGCCCTCCTCCTCGCGGCGGCGGAAAACGGTCACCGGGAGGTCGTCCTCGGACAGCCTGCCCGACCGGATCAGCATGTCCCGCAACGGGACGGACAGTACGGCGGACAGTCTGCGCATCGTCTCCAGATCGGGCATGCTCTGCCGCTGGAGCAGCCTGCTGACGGCCGCGCGGTGGACCCCCGCGTCATCGGCGAGTTTCGATTTGCCGCCGCCTCGCGGATTGTCGATGTCATAGCCCCGCTCGCGCATCAGATCCTCGATCCATGCCGCGAACTCCTCAAGCCCCGCAGTGCGACCACGCGGCTGCTCCCCGCGAAATCCCTGGTCATTGTGGGCACTGGCCCACGAGCTGGAACCCATGTTCTCGCTCTCCCCTCGTCGCGGGGACAGCGTACCGAGCGCGTGCGCACCCAAAGGAGTGCGCACGCGCGCGTAGTGCGGGTCGGCCTCAGGGGCCGGATGTGAACGGTCCCCGAGGAGAAGCGTATTGACGACATTGCGTGTTCACTGCCTCCGGAGCGTAGTCACTTGCGCACGCGCTCGCAACATGTAACCCTGATCTCGCGTTCGCAACTGTCGAACAAATGTTCGCACACCCAGGGAGGGGTTGCACGTGCGTACCCGATCGACATCCTTTGAAACTCCTCTGACCAGGCAGTTTGAAGCCAATACCGAGGGGCTCGACTGGCGCAGGGCAGCTGCCTGCGCCGAACTTCCCCAGCGTTCCGTCTTCACCCGCAATCCGGCTGAAGCAGCCCCAGCATTGCGCGCCTGCAATTACTGCCCCATCAGGCAGGAGTGCCAAACCATCGTGGACCCCGAGCGCACCTGGTTCGACGGCGTGAGCGGCGGGCGTCTGTGGCGCAACGGCCGAGCCGTCGCGACCGCCACCGACCTCGATCCGGACCCGGACGGAGACCTCGACCTGGACCTGGACCTGGACCTCGCCCCGGACCCGGACCTGGACCTGGACCTGGACGGGGACCTGTACGGGGGCCTGGACCTGGGCGCGGATCCCGCCCCGGACCCCGCCCCCGCCGCACCCCCGGCCGCCGTCACCCTCACCCTCACCTCAGCCATCACCCTCGCGATCGCCCCCGAGGAGGCCGCCGTATGAACACCGCGCTCTGGCTCGACGCCCTCGCCCGCCGCTTCCCCGAGCTGCTCGACGAACTCGCCCCCAGCCCCGGCCGCGCCCCGGCCGGCCCGCGCGGACCCCGGCCCACCGGCGGCGGCTCCACCCCCGTCAGGCTCTTCGTCTCCGACACCCTGCGCGACATCACCGACGGAGTGGCGGAGCTGGAGGAGGCCGTACGCGAGCGCCTCGCCCTGCGCCCCGTACGCCCCGCGTCCGTTCCCGTACGGCTGCGGCGGATCGCCGGACTGCTGGACCGGATCGCCGCCGACGCCGATCTCGCCGCCCATGTCGAGGACGAGGCCCGGCGGATGGCCAGGCGCTGCGCCCGCGCCCTCGGCGACCCCGAGCAGATGGTCCGGCTGCCCGGCCGCTGCCCGGCCTGCTCCTCGGTCTCGCTGCGGGCCTTCCCCGAACGGGACGAGGTGCGCTGTGTGAACCCGGCGTGCGAGCGCCCGACCGCCGTCCAGGACACCCGCCCGGCCGGTCGGGAGGTCGCGTAATGGCCGCCGCCGCGCTCGGCGCCCCGCTGATCACCGGGGATCTCGCCGCCTCCGAGGCCGGAGTGTCCCCCGCGACCATCCGCAAATGGGTGCAGCGCGGCCATCTGGCCACCGCGGGCCGGCAGGGCAGGCGCAGCCTGTACCGGCTGGAGGACGTCTTCGCGGCCGAACGCAGCGCCCATGACATCGCCCCGGGGCTCGCCCCCGGCTGATCGGCCGTACGCAGATGAAGGGCCCCGCCGGACGCTCCGGCGGGGCCCTTCCGCTGTGCTGACGCACAGTCAGTTGCGGGATCCGGCACCCCGGGTCACACTTGATGCAGCGGCAGAGCTGCGCCCGACGGCCACCAGGCGAGGGCGGCGGACCTGCCGTTTCGCGTTACCCCTCGCGCCGTCCGAACTGGCGGTTCCGGCCCGGCGGGCCGGTCCCGTCAGTCGCCCCCCGCTGCCTTCCGAGCAGCCCGAGAAGGGAGCGTCCATGTGGCAGCCCTGACCTTCCCCGACGCCGAACGACTCGTCGTCGACTTCCTGAAGACCCGCCCCGAGCTGACCGGCGCGGCGGTCGACAACCGCCCGCCGGCCGTGTTCGACGGCACCCAGCGGGCCGTCCTCGTCTCCCGCGTCGGTGGCGCCTGGGTCGACGACCTGAACGTCGACCGGCCGCTGCTGGACCTCGAGGTCTACGGGCCGGACAAGACCGCGGCCCACACCCTGGCGCTGGCCGCCCGGGCCTGCGTGCTGGAGCTGACCGGCACCTCGTACGGCACCGCGTTCGTCAGCGATGTCGCCGAGGAGGACGGGCCGCGCTGGCTGCCCGACTACAACCGGCCCGCCGGAAACCGCTACCTCGCGACGATCCGGCTCTCCGTACGACCCGGTTAGCCGCACCGAGCCGGTCGGTCACGCCGTACCCGGTCGTACCCGGTCGGTCACGCCGTACCCGGGTGCCGCGCCGACCCGGTCGGCCGCGCGCCGACCCCCCAGACGGGCCTCGCCTCTCCGGCGGGGCCTTTGCCATATCCGCACCACCCCGCGTCACCCCAACCACACGCCGACCAGGCCTGTCTGGTCGATACGAACTGAGGAGTTCACATGGCTGGAAGCAACAACGGCAAGGAAATCCGCGTCGCCGGATCGGGCAAGGTCCTCTTCGCCGCCGCCGGTACCCCCGCCCCCGCCGATGCCACCATCGCCTGGGACGCGGCGAAGTGGACCGAGCTGGGCTACACCACCACCGACGGCATCAAGTTCAACAAGAAGGACAAGATCGACCCGGTCGACACCTGGCAGTCGGTGAGCCCGGCGCGGTTCATCTACTCCGACCGCGACCTGACCGTGAAGTTCCAGCTGCTCCAGCTGAACAAGCACACGCTGCCCTTCTTCCTGGGCGGTGGCGCGGTCGCGGCCGGCGCGGTCGCCGGCGAGTTCAAGTACGACCTCGCCAACACCCCCGGCCCGGACGAGCGGGCGATCGGCGTCGAGTTCGTGGACGGCTCCTCCAGGTACCGGTTCGTGGTCCCGCGCGGCCAGGTCACCGAGACCGAGGAGATCTCCCTGACCCGTACGGGCGCCGTCCGGCTCGGCATCACCTTCACGGCCCTGGCCGTGGACGACACCGCGCCGCTGGCGAGCTTCCGGATCAAGGACGACGCCACGGCGTACGCGTAGCCGGGCCGCCCGGCCGGTCGCCGGCCGGGCACTGATCGGCGCGTGAGCGGCGGGCGCGCGGTGCGTACCGGCGGGTGAGCGGTGCGCGTACCGGTCGGCGTACCGGTGGTGAGCGGCGTGTACCGGTCGTGAGCGAACACATAGAGGCCGCGACCGCTTTCGTACGGGATACGACCGGACGCGACCGACTCGTACCGGACACGGCGACGGGGCACGCCGACCGGGCACCGCGGCCGGGCACGGCGGCCGGACTCGTACCGGACACAACGGCCGGGCGGGCGTCGGCCGCCGAGCCCCGCCCGCCCGGTCGGTCACCGATCACCGATCACCGATCACATCGGACCGCTCACCGATCCACCCCCTCGGGGCGGCCCCGGACACCTTCCCTCTCCCCCCGTCCGGGGCCGCCCCGGCCCCTCCCCTCCCCCACACTCCTCCACCACTCGAACGGAGACACTCATGGCCGGATTCAATGTCAACGCCGCCCGTGCCCAGCGCCTCGAAGCGCTCGGCCGCACCTGGAGCTTCGTACTCGACGAGGACAGCTTCGAGCTGCCGACCGAGCTGAACCGCGCCACCGCGCGCAAGCTCCGCGACCTGGACGACAACGACGTCGACGGACTGCTGCGACTCCTCCTCGGCGACCGGCAGTTCACCCGGTTCGAGCACCACGACGTCACCATGCAGGACATCGCCGCCATCCTGGAGGCATACGGCAAGGAGACCGGGCTCGGCCTGGGGGAAGGCTGAGCCTCGGCGCGTTCGTGGACGAACACGCCGAGGCCCTTGAGGCTGATCTGCTCCGCCACTACGGCCTCGACCTGCTCGACTGGCACCGCGGCCGGCTCTCCTCCCGCCGGCTCGCGGTGCTGCTCCGGCACCTTCCGCGCGACAGCGCGGTCGCGCGCGAGCTGCACGGCGAGGCCGCCGAGTGGTCGCCGACCGACTATCTGCTCGCCCAGGTGATCGACCAGCTCGCCGAGTCCAACTGGATGTTCGCGACGGTCAACCGCGACGAGGACAGCGACCCGCTGGACTTCCCGAAGCCGGTGTCCAGGCCGGGCCAGAGCGGCGCGGCGCCGCGGCGGTCGCCGGATCCGGACGCCACCCCCGTGGACACCGGCACCACCGGCACCACCGGCACCACCGGTGCCGACGGTGCCCCCGGACCCGTCGGCCACGACGAAATCGCCGCCGCGCCGGGCGACGGAGCCGCCGTACCGAGCCCGGCCCAGCTCGCCGCCTTCTTCTCGTAGCCCGCCCGGGCCGTCCGGCTCACCTGGACCACCCGGGCCACGCCAGGCAGCGGCCAGAAAAGGACATACGCACATGACCATGTGGATCGGACGCCCGGGGCACCTCCGGGCGTTCAAGGAAGCCGCCACCACCTTCGACCGGTCCCCCGAGTCCGGCACCACCGAGTTCCGCTCCCTCGCCGGGGGCGTCACCACCTGGACCCCCCAGATCAGACCCCGCCGGCTGAAGCTCGCCTGGCAGAACATGCTCCCCGACGACCTCGCCCACCTCGACCGGCTGGCCCGCCGGGTGGACGGTCCCGGCCCGGTCGCGGTGATCGACCCGGCCTCGGCGAACTGGCTGCTGCCGAGCCAGGCGCTCGGCGTCATCGGCACCCACGGGGCGAGCGCCTGGTCCGGGAGCATGGTCTCCACCGGCGGCACGCAGAACCCGAACGCCCCGGTGAACCCGTACGGACCGATGTCCGTGGTCCTCAACGCTCCCGCGGCCGCCTCGGACCTGGTCTACAACGCGCCCGGCGCCACCGGATACCCCGTCGCGCCCGGCATGACCGTCAGCTGGTGGGCCCCCTCCCTGGCGGCGATCGCCGCCGAGCTGCGGCTTCTCTGGTACCGCGCCGACGGGACCGCCCTGACGAGCGCCTCCTCAACCGTCCAGGTCGACCGGCCGATCCAGCGGGCCGTTCCGGCGGAGGCGGCCTATGTCCGGCCGGTGGTGAGGCTCAGGGCGGGCCTCACCACGAGGACGCCGATCGGCCCGGCCGTGCTCAGACTCGCCGCCCCCGGCGACTCCGAGCTGCGGATCGCCTCCCGGCAGGCGCTCGGCGTCACGGCCCAGCAGGGCAGGACGCCGTTGAACCAGTACTCGCCCGGCACGGGGACCACCCTCACCGATGTCGGCGGCGTCGCCCACATCACGGTCCCGGGCGCCGACGGCTCGGTCGAATGGGTCGGGGGCGGCACCACCCCGGGATTCCCGGTGCTCCCCGGGCGGCTGATCACCTTCACCAACTCACACGCCGCGGTCAAATGGTGTGGATTCACCTTCTTCGACGCGGCGGGCTCCTTCGCCGGCATGGCCCTGGAGACCAACACCGCGACCGTGCCGGCCGGGGCCGCCTCCGTCGTCCCCCATCTGCAGTACGGCACGATCGCCGCGCCGACGCCGATCGGCACGTCCTCCCTCATGGTCTGGGACCCGGCCCCGGCCCTCCCGGCCGGTGAGGGCGGCGCGTTCTACAGCGTCACCGACTACGGCCAGAGCGTCCGGCCCGGACAGCTCCACTCCCGGGACGCGTCGCTGGAGCTGGTGGAGGTGACCCATGCAGTCGGCTGATCCCTATCTCGTCAAAGCCCTGCAGAACGGCGAACGCGCCGCCGACCAGCGGATCCGGCTGGGCGGCCGGGACCTGGGCGCGCAGATCTCCTCCTGGTCCCTGGACCGGAGCTACGCCACCGATCTCCCCGACGCGATGCGCGCCTTCGCCGGCTCCTCCAGCGCCCAGCTGGAACTCACCCTCGGCGGCGCGAACGGGGAGGCCGCGCCCGCGCTCTACGGACCCTGGGCGCCGCGCGCCACCGGCGACGTCGTCCGGCCCCGCCAGTCCGTCACCATGAACTGGGGGCTGGCCGGCTCCACCCTTCCGCAGTTCCGCGGTACGGTACGGTCCCGCTCGGCCCAGTCCGGCGGCGACACGGTCTCCCTCACCGCGCTCGACGGCGCGGAACGGCTGCGGATGCCCGCCCGGCTGCCCCGGCCCTCGGGCGGCATCGACGCGGACGCGCCGTACGGGCCGAGCCTGGCGAACAACTGGACGGCCAGCCCGACCTGGTGCGTGGACCATCTGCTGCGCAACGCGGGCATCCACACCTGCCCGCCGCCCCGCCCCACCAGCGTTCTCTACGCCTCCCTGCACGGCGGGGCCGCCGCCGACATCGGCTATCTGACCGCGCTGTCCGGCGACTGGACCAAGTGGACCAAGAACAACGCGCCCTGGGAGTCGGCCGTCCAGGGGCCCGCGACGGGCCTCGCCTCCGCCGAGTACACGCCCGCCGTGCGGACCGTGAACCGGCTCGGCGACGGGCTGTGGGCCGAGGCCTGGTTCGACAACACCGGCTCCACCACCGGCACCCGTCAGCTCGATCTGACCCTGTCCTGGATGCTGTCGGACCACACGATGCACTACACCACCGTCCGCGTCGACTTCGCGAAGGGCCAGCTCCAGGCGTTCAGCGGCAAGGACAAGGCGCCCACCGGCAACGGCAGCATCATCTGGAACATCCCCGCGCTGACCAGCCAGTCCGGGCGCTGGCACATCGGCTTCTGGCTGAAGTTCTCCAGCGGCGGGGTGCCCACGTTCGAGGCGCGCGTGCGCTACCCGGACGGCACCGGGATGCACTGCAGCCCGGGCACGGTGGCCGGGGCGGTGCTGGCCGGGCATCTGGCCGATGTCATCCTGCGGCTCGGGAATCTGCGGGTGGAGGGCCTCCAGGTCTCGCCGTTGACCTCGGTGCCGACGACCCCGGCCGACATCCTCCAGGAGGGACGCTGGACGAAGACGGCCGTCCTCGACCCGCCCGACACCGGGCTGCGGGTCATCCCGGCCGTCTCCGGCAGCGCGTGGGAGGTGATCACCGGCATCGCGCGGGCCACCCTGTCCACCGCCGAGTTCGACGGCAACGGCATCTTCCGCTGGCGCAACCGCAGCCGCTGGGCGACCGCGCCCACGACCTCGCAGCTCACCGTGACCTCCGCCCGCGAACTGGCCTCGCTCACCATCACGGAGGAGATCGACGCCTGCCGCAACCACTGCTCGGTGAAATGGGACAACTGGACCAAGGTCAAGGTCAACAAACTGACCTACAAGTCCAGCAGGTCCAAGGTGAGCATCGCGCCCGGCGCCACCGGCACCCTCGTCTTCGGCATGGGCGACGACGAGTACGACTGCCCTCCGCCCCACACCTACACCGACGGCATGCCCGGCTGCATCCGCTTCACCAACGCCGACACCGACACGGCGGCCACCGTCCACGGCGTGGTCGAGGTCGGCACGGTCCGCTCCGACGGCATCGTGACGGTCACCATGCGCAACCGCGGCACGACACCGGTCTGGCTGCGCTCCGCCGGCGGCAGCACGCTCTCGATCGACATGCTCGTCCCCACCGTGGAGAACTCCGAGCCCACCAACCACTGGTACGCCGCCTGGAACACGTCCAGCCAGGGCTACTACGGAGTCCAGCTCTACGAACACGATCCGGAGGGCTGGGTCCAGGACAACACGGCCGCGAGCGGCATCGCCGGCGCGCTGCGCACCGCCGGGGCCTACCCGGTGCCGCTGCTCCAGGACGTGGAGATCCTCGCCGACCCCAGGATCCAGCTCGGCGACGTCGTCCGGGTCCGGGACCACACCGGCGCGGTCCTCGACACCCTCGCCTGGGTCGTCGGCGTCAAGACCCAGGCCGAGGGCCAGGCGATCAAACAGACCCTGACCCTGCGCGGCACCGCCTACAACGGCGTCCCGACCGACACGGGCATCAACCCGGACCCGCCGGTGTCCGGATCCCTGACCTGAACCGAGGAGAACTCCGATGACCGAAGCGGAGATCCAGTCCCTGGCCCTCGAACTGGCCGCACGCCTGATCCGCCGCGATCCCCCTCATGTCTCCGTGGGCTCCCCCGAAACCGGCTACGGAGACAGCGAGACGCCCAAGCCGACCGAGGAGTAGCACGTCATGACCGAAGCCGAAATCGAAGCGCTGGCCAGACGGCTGGCGGAGCTGCTGCCGGGGTATCTGCTGCACCGGGAGCCGGAGCCGACGCCCCCGCCGGCGGCCGGCGCGCAGGCCGGGGAAGGGGCGCTCCCGGTCTGAGCCGGCGGAAGTCGCGGCGGGCCGCGGAGAGCGGTGAGATCCTCTGACGCGGCACCGAGACTTTCCGTCTGGCGAGAGGATCACCATGGCAGACACCGGACCGGGCGTCTGGTCGGGCTGGAGAAGCAGAGAGGTCAGGATCGCCGGCGCCGGGGCGGGGAAGCCCGTGCCTCTGGAGATACGCGGTGGATTCACCACGATGTTCATCGTCCAGCCCGTCAGATCGGGTACGGAGGGCCGCGACACCGGAGGGTTTCTCCTGACGACCGCCGACCGCGCGGCGCAGCGCGTGGTCCTTCCCCCGGATTTCGACTCCCTGCTGATCCGGCGCCACAGAGGTCACGAGGGCGCGAGCGGCTTCCACCGCTGGAAGGTACGAGTCATCCCGGGCACGGCCCTGCCGGCGCTGTCGACGGAGACCGCCGAGGGGGAGGAGACGGAGTCCTTCAGCTACAGCCCGCCCGCCGGCCGGCCGGAACCCGCCCTGCTGCACTACGAACTCCAGGGGATCGGGCACATCGTCTACTGCCCCAGTGACGGCGCACCGCTCGAATCCGTCAGCGTCTCGACCCACGGGCAGCGGGCGGGGACACTGCCACTGCCGCACCGGGGCTATGTCACCGTCCTCACCACCGAGCGGTGGAAGGTCTCGATCACACCCTGAACCATCGCGAATCCACCGAAGGGGCGTCTCGGAAGAGACGCCCCTTTCTCATGCCGAACGGCAGGTGAGAAACATGTCACAGGAAAAGGAAGACAAGAAGGGCGACCCTTCCGAGATAGATGTCCTCAAGAAGAGCTGGGACACCTTCTACGAGAACATGGTGAAGAAGGAGTACTTCAAGCAGTTCGAGATTTCCGGCGTCAAGACCGAATCGAATGCCGCGGTCGCCGCAGCGAATGTCTTCAACGCCGAGGTCACTGGAATCAAGCTCGAACACACCTTCTGGGACCCGATCGCCAAGCGGGAGGAACGGCGTCTCCAGCGCGGAGAAATGCTCCCCGAGCAGTTGCGCCGGAGCATTATCGGCCTGGACGCCGACATCGTAAAAATACGCGGCACGGCCACAACCGACCGAACGGCCCACGCGACCGACGTCGAGGCCATCGGCACCCGCATCGGGAATCTGTCCGAAGAAATCGAAGGAAAGCTCCGGCTGAAGGCCGATAAATCGGCCGTCCAGAGCGCCAATTCGACCCAGAACAGAGACATCGGCGACCTGAGCGAAGGCGCGCACCGCGCCTCGCTCGCCATGCAGGCGCTCGAGGAACGGCTCCGCTCGGTGGAAAGCCAAATCTGACCCCGCCCCTTCTCCAGGAGTGATCCATGGCTCTCAATCAGAAACTCAGCGCGGCGGTCACCCAACTGGGCCGCATGCGGACCGCCGCCTCCCAGGCCGGGGGCGGCCTCGGCACGCTCCAGCGCAACGCGGGCTCGGCGGCGGGGTCCGTCGGCCGGGTCCGTACCTCCGCCAATCAGGCCAGCACATCCGTCGGCCGCCTCCGCACCACGGCCGGCCAGGCGGGCACCGGTCTCGGCACGCTCCAGCGCAACGCCGGCACGGCGTCGGGCTCCGTGGGACGCGTCCGCACCTCAGCCAACAGCGCCAACATCTCCATCGGCCGCCTCCGTACCTCCACCAACAACGCCAACACCTCGATCGGCCGTCTGCGCACCTCCGCCAACAACGCCGGCACTTCCATCGGCAGAATCCGCAGCTCGTCGACGAGCAGCGCCAGCGCCGTCGGCAGGCTCAACACCGGCGTACGCGGGGCGAACACCTCCCTGGGCCAGGCCCGGACCGGGTCCGACCGGTTCCGTTCCTCCCTGGACCGGCTGCGCGGCTCGGCCAACCGGGCGAGGACCGCCCTGCAGGGGGTCAAGACCCAGGCCGACGCGGTCGAGAAGTCCGTCGGCAACGCGGGCAAGAACGCCGATCGCGGTGACAAGGCGATGGGCAACTTCAGCAGGGGAGCACGGGGCGCGTCCGTCGCCCAGCGCGGCCTCAACCTCGTCATGGCGGCCAACCCGATCGGTCTGATCATGGCGCTGCTCGCGCCGCTGATCCTCAAGTTCGTCGATCTGGACAAGATCGGCAAGGCGCTCTCCAAGGGCCTCTCCATCGCCTGGAAGGGAATCCGCGACGCCGCCTCCGCGGCCTGGAAGTTCCTGGAGCCGGTGCTCAGGAGCATCGGAAACATGATGCTCACCCCCTCCCGGATGATGGCCGAGGCCCTGAACGTCCTGATCCGGGCCTGGAACAACATCGAGATCTCGGTGCCCGACTGGGTTCCGGTCCTCGGCGGGAAGAAGTTCTCCTCGCCGGACCTTCCGACCATCCCCGTTCCCAAGCTCGCCGAGGGCGGCATCGTCCAGCCGCGCTCCGGCGGCACCCTCGCGCTGGTCGCCGAGGCGGGCGAGGCGGAGGCCGTCATCCCGCTGAGCAAGCTCGGCGGGATGACGGGATCGGGCCCCGAGCTGCGCAGGCTGGCCGCCGCCGTGGAGAAGCTCGCGGACCGGCCCGTGCTGGTGAAGGTGGACAGCCAGACCATCGCCCGCGCGGTCTTCATGGGACAGCGGCAGCTCGCCCGCCGATAACCACCCGAACCGCACCCCCGAGAGCCGGCCGCACTCCCCCGCGGCCGGCTCTCGTCACGCGCTGACGAAGACATGAGACGAGGTGAGACCCATGGGCACCCTCTGGATCGGCACACCCGGCGCCCTGTACGAGATCGACCAGGCCGCCAAGACCTTCGACCGGACCGCCGAACTGGGCGTCAACGAGTTCAAGTCGCTGGGCGGCCGGGTCACCCTGACCCGCAACCCCTCTCCCGTACGGAGGATCAAACTCGGCTGGGACCTGCTCGCGCCCCGCCACGCCCGGCTGCTGGACCGGCTGGCCCGGCGGCTCGACGGGCCGGGGCCGCTGGTGCTGGTGGACCCGGCGGCGGGAAACGCGCTGGATCCGCGGCAGGCGGCCGGGAAGGGCGACCCGGGCGCGACCGGGATGAATCAGTGGTTCAAGGTGTCGGCGAACGGCACGGTCGTGGAGTCGGCGACGGCGCCCGGCGTGTTCTCCTTCACCGCCGCCGACGCCACGAGCAAACTCGCCTGGCGGGCCCGTATCTGGTCCAACTTCCCGGTGGCCCCCGGTATGCGCGTGTCGTTCCACGCCCCGGCGGCCTTCGCGGCGCTGCCCACGGTCACGGCCCAGGTCGACTTCAAGAAGGCGGACGGCGCCTATCTGTCGACCGTCAGCGTCAACGGCCCGCTGGTCACCGCCACCGTCCCGGCCGACGCCGCGCTCGTCACCCCCTGCGCGGCCCCCGGGATCGCCGGCACCTACTCGCTCGCCGGGGCCTGTCTGACCTACGGCGGCCACGCCGAGCAGGACGTGCCGGGCGACGGGATGCCGCCGATGGCCGTCACCGACTACAGCGACACCCCGGCCCGCCCCCAGCCCTACCGCTCGATCAGCCTCGATCTGGTGGAGGTGTCCAGTGCAACCGGCTGACGAGACCACCAAGGCGGCGCTCGCCGCCGGCGAGCGCACGGTCACCCACACCACGCGGCTCGGCGGCCAGGATGTCTCCGCGCAGGTGCAGTCCTGGCAGCTGGAACGCTCCTACGCGACCGATCTGCCGGAGGCGATGCGCGCCTTCGCGGGCAGCTCCGCCGCCCAGTTGCAGCTTCAGCTGTCGGGTACGGGCGGCAAGTCGTCGCCCGAGCTGTACTCGCCGTGGGCGCAGCGCGCCAGCGGCGATGTGGCGCGGCCGGGCCAGTCGGTGGTGCATGAGGCCGGGGTCGGGAGCGGCGGCGCGCTGCCGTCGTTCCGGGGCACGCTGCGCGGCAGGTCGGCGGCGTCCGGCTCCGACACCGTGGAGCTGTCCGCGCTGGACGGCGCGGAGCGGCTGCGCGGTCCGGCGGAGCTTCCCCGTCCGTACACCGGGCTGAATTGGCGGCGGCCGGTGGCCACCGCCACCTGGTGTGTGGACGAGCTGCTGCGCCAGGCCGGCATCCACAGCTCGCCGCCGCCGCGCGCCCCGGAGTTCCAGCCGGACCAGCCGCTGACGCTGGTGCACGCCACCTTGCACGGCGGCTTCGCCACCCCGTACGGGATGCCGGAGGAGCTGCCCGATCCGCGGCACTACACCTGGACCAGGACCGGTGCGCCGCATGAGATGGCGCTGGTGCCGAGGGGTACGCCGCCGGGCGGCGAGGGCGTGTCGATGTCCTGGTTCCCGCGCTCCAGGGTGACCTGCCCGGGGAGCCGGCTGTTCGCCGAGGTGTGGGTGAACACCGCGCTGGGGACGGGCGACACGGCGCGGATCGAGCTGGAGCTGAACCGTTCGGGGACCGCCACCGGCACGCTCTTCGTCGAGGCGGACTTCGTCGGGGGCACGATCGCCGTCGGCTCCGAGAGCTCCGCCACTCCGGGGCAGACCTGGATGTGGGGTCACTGGGGCGCCGCGATGAAGGCCCAGCGGGGTGTGTGGCATTTCGGCGCGTACTTCGATCTGACCGCCTCGGGCGGCACCGTGCAGCCGGTGGTCCAGCCCCGGCTGACCGCCCCCGACGGCTCCCACTTCGTGGGCGCGGCGACCGCCATGAACCCCGGGGTCGGCCAGCAGGTCTCGTCCGAGCTGCGGAAGGTCCGGCTGGTGACCGCCATGGCGGCCGAGGGTCTCCAGGTCACGGCGGGGCTGCCCGCCATGCCCACGGCGGCGGAGTTCGCGCACACCGGCGCCTGGACCAAGACGGCCGTGCTCGACGAGGCGATCCTGCCGCTGGTCACGATTCCCAAGGTGTCGGGTTCGCAGTGGGAGGCGATCACTCAGATCGCCAAGGCCAGTCTGTCGACGGCCGAGATCGACGAGCGCGGCATGTTCCGCTGGCGCAACTTCACCCGCTTCGCGACCGCGCCGACTTCGCCGGATCTGACCCTGACGACCGTACGGGACATCGCCTCGCTGACGCTCTCCGAGGAGATCGACGCCTGCCGCAACTACTGCGTGCAGCCGGCCAAGGACTGGTCGGCGGCGGGGCTGGTCACCGGGTCGGTGGTCAACGACAGCGAGATCCGGGAGATCCCGGCGTACGGCTCGCTCACCGTCTCGTACACCTTCGACGAGGACGAGCTGGACATCGGGCCGCCGGACACGGACGACGACTCGGTCGACACCCCCGGGTCGTCGTTCCGGGTCGCGGCCAGGCTCGGGGCGGGGGCGACGGCCGTCAAGGGGGCGGTGGACGCGATGATCCGCCGGGAGGAGGGGTACATCGTCCTGCGGCTCACCAACCGCACCTCGCAGCGGCTCTACACGATCACCAAGGACGGCAAGCCGTCGGTCCGCATCGTCACCCTCAAGCCGAGCAAGGAGCCGGTGGAGCGGCAGGCGGTGTCCTATCGGCCGGGCGGCGCCAGCGAGCGCTTCTTCGGGCGGCAGGAGTTCTACGCCGAGGCCGACGAGTGGGTGCAGGACACGCGGGCCGCGCAGCAGCTCGCCGACGCGATGCGCGCGGCGGGCGAGTATCCCGTGCCGGTCCTGGGCGATGTGCAGGTGCTCTACGACCCCAGGGTCCAGCTCGGCGACGTGGTGCGGATCCGGGACTTGGGCGGGGCGGCCCTCGACACCCTCGCCTGGGTCGTCGGCATCACCACGGCGGCGGGCGGTGACGGCGGTGTGCAGCAGACCCTCAGTCTGCGGGGCGCCCGCTCCAACGGCGTGCCCGCCGACACCGGTCTGACCCCGGACGTGCCGGTGGTCCCGCCGCCGCCGGATCTGTTCGCGGCCTACTCGTCGGTGAGCGCGGCGTATCCGACGCTGGCGGCGCTGCTGGCGGCCAGGGGGACCTGGCGCGAGGTGAAGGAGAACACCGGTGTCTGAGCAGGAGACCACCGCCCCCGCCGCACCCGCGCCGGGGGCGCCGCCGGACCAGCCGGCCGGGCCCGATCGCTCCAGCCACTCCACGCCGATGACGGTGGTGGTGGAGCCGGGGGACCCGCCCGCGCCCGTGGCGCCCGCCGTGCCCGAGCCCGGCGCCGCCGCCCCCAGCGCGTCGACGGTCACCCCGCCGAACGGCACCGCGATTCCCGAGGAGGACGAACCCGTATGACCATCCAGTACACACCCCTGAGCGCGCTGCCCTACCCCCAGCCGACCGACCCGGCCGATCTGCCGGCCCATCTCAAGAGCCTCGCGGAGGCCGCCGACGGCCGGACCGTGCTGCGGTTCGCCGACGCCGCCGCGCGGGACGCCAAGCTGACCGCCCCGGCCGCCGGGATGATCGCCTGGATCGGGACCCCGGGCAGGCTGATGTACTACACCGGATCGGCGTGGGCGCCGGTCGCGCCCGTCCCGGTCTTCCGCGCGAACCTGGACGACGGCAACACCACCTCCGTCAACTACACCGAGACCCTGGCCAGTAGCAGCGGCGGGACGCTCACGGCGACCTTCACCGTGCCCGCCTCGGGGCAGGTCGTCATCGGGGTCGGCAGCTACACCCGCTGCTCGACCACCGCGGCCTCCGCCTTCATGGGAGTCAACCTCCGCACCGCCGCCGGGACGCTGGTGGCCGTCGCCTCCGACTCCCAGGCCGCGGCGTCGCCCAGCACCGGCCGGACCTCGGTGGGCACCCAGTTCCTGGTCGCCGGGCTGCCGGTCGGAGCGGTCTACACGGCCACCGCCGCCTACCGGTCGAGCGTGGCCGGCAACACCGCCTTCTTCGACACCCGCTACATCCGGGTCGACCCCATCCCGTAGACCCTCCGAACCCGCGCCCCGCGTACGCGCGGCCATTCCCCGCCGTCACCACCACTCAGGAGGCCGCCGCCCATGGCCGCACCCCTGACCGCCGACGCCTTCGTCCGCGCCCTGCGCGGCGAAGGCGTCCGCGTTCGTGAACACCCCGACTGGAAGACCCGCAACCGCAACCACAAGGGCCGCTGGGGCCCGGTGCACGGTGTGATGCTGCATCACACCGCTGGCCGCGACAGCCTCGCCCTGTGCCGCGACGGCACCCCGAGCCTGCCCGGTCCGCTGTGCGCCGGCCTGATCGGCAAGGACGGCACGGTCCATCTGCTCGGACACGGGCGGACCAACCACGCCGGCGAGGGCTCCGCCGCCCTGCTCGCGGCCGTCCGCGCGGGCGGGCAGACGCCCGCCCGGCCGGGGCCCGACGCCGTCGACGGCAACGCCCACTTCTACGGCTTCGAGATCGAGAACCTGGGCGACGGCCGCGATCCCTACCCGGCCGCGCAGCTCGACGCCGCCGAGCGGGTCTCGGCCGCCGTCTGCCGGGCGCACGGCTGGCCCGCCGGGAGCGTCGTCGCCCACAAGGAGTGGACCCGGCGCAAGATCGACCCGTCCTTCTCGATGACGGAGATGCGCGGCCGGGTCGCCGCCCGGCTCCGCACCGCGTCCCCGGCCCCTCCCTCGCAGAAACCGGTGTACGAGCCGTTCCCCGGCGCCGCGTTCTTCGTCCCCGGCCGCCGCAGCCCGCTGATCACGGCGGTCGGACGGCGGCTGGTCGCCGAGGGCTGCGGCCGCTACACGATCGGGCCCGGCCCCCGGTGGAGCGACGCCGACCGGTCCTCGTACGCCGCCTGGCAGCGCAAGCTCGGCCACTCCGGCGCGGACGCCGACGGGGTGCCCGGCCGCGCCAGCTGGGACCGGCTGCGGGTCCCCCGTACGGCCTGAAACACCTGACCCCGGGTCCGGCCCGCCCCTCGACACGACACGACACGACACGACAACAGACCACTGGCACCACGTATGAACGACACGCCTGACCGCGGAGGCACCACCATGAACGAACCTAGGCGCAGAGCGCTGCGCACCGCCGTCCAGGTCCTCTTCGCCCTGCTCGCCGCACTTCCCCTGCTCGCCGACGAGCCCGGGATCGCCGATCTGCCGGCGTTCGCCGCGCTGATCGCGGTCGCCGGGGCGGTCAGCCGGCTGATGTCCGTACCGGCGGTGGAGCGGATACTGCCGCCCTGGCTGCGCCGGAAGGAGGAGGACACCCATGAATCACAGTGAGGCCGAAGGCGTCGCCATCGAACTCGAACGGCTGCGCCGCTCCGTGGACGTCGGCTTCGCCACCACCCGCGGCGACCTGGCCCTCCTCCTCCAGCGCGCCGACCAGACCGACAAAACCCTCGGCGACCACGAGGACCGCCTCGACGCCCTCGAACGCTCCCGCTGGCCCCTGCCCTCCCTGGCCGCCCTCACCTCCTGCGCGGCCCTGACCATGACCCTCTGGCAATCCACCGGCCGCTGACCCACTCCGGCCCGTCCGCCAACGCCCTGGGAGAGGGGCGCCGGCGGACGGCGCCCGGGCCGGGACCGGCTCCTGTCGGACCCGGGCCGGTCCCGGACACCCGTACAACCAGACTTCCCGCCAACGGAGTTCGACCGCGGGCGGTTTCACGTGAAACATCGACAGGAGCGAGACGCCGCGGAACCGGATCCCCTCAACGGGGTCTCCGACGACCCGGCGCGCGAGACCTGTCGCCCTCTTCGGGCCATATCCGCCGACCGCGGATCTGCCTCGCGGCGCCCGCTCACGGCCCATACTGGGCCGGGGCGACGACCGGACAAGTCTGCCCGTCTCCCCGACGTACACGACGTCCCGCCGGAGTGATCTTGAGTACCGTCCGCCGCCTCACATCCGCGCCCGGGGAAGGACCGGACCGCCCCTCGCGGGTCTGGTACGCGTCCTACGGATCCAACATGGATGAGCGCAGGCTCCGGTACTACATCGCCGGGGGCACACCTCCCGGGTCGAACAGGACGTACCCCGGCTGCCGGGACGGCAGCCCTCCGGAACGCTCCGTCGCGGTAGAGCTGCCGGGGACCCTCTACTTCGCCACCCGGTCGCCGGTCTGGACCGGGGGCCGGGGATTCTACGATCCCGACGCCGGCGGCCAAGTCCTCGCGCGCGCCCATCTCATCACCGCGCGGCAGTTCTCCGACATCGCCGCCCAGGAGATGTACCGGACTCCCGGCCCGGACCTGGATCTGGGGACGGTCCTCGATGAGGGACGGGACGTCCTGGGACCGGGTCGCTACGAAACGCTCGTATGCCCCGGCTTCCTGGACGGCCTGCCCGTCGTGACGTTCACCGCGCCGTGGCGGATGACGGACGTGGCATGGGTCAAGCCCTCCGCCGTGTACCTGCGGCATCTCGCCTCGGGGCTCCTGTCCGCCGGCGTCTGGGACGCCGGGGACATCGCCCGGTATCTGTCCGGCGCCCCCGGGGCGGCCGGCGCGTGGACCCCGGACGAGACCGCACGGCTGATGGAGAGCGGGGCCTGAACCCCGCGCGCCCCGGGCCATGGCCCGGGGCGCGCGGCGGCGGATCAGTCGTCCGATTCCAGGTCGCCCTCGGATTCGAGGTAGACCTGGCGGAGGGCTTCGAGGACGGCCGGGTCGGGTTTGGCCCACATGCCGCGGGATTCGGCCTCGAGGAGGCGTTCGGCGATGCCGTGGAGGGCCCAGGGGTTGGCCTGTTGGAGGAAGGCGCGGTTGTCGGGGTCGAGGACGTAGGTCTCGGTGAGCTTGTCGTACATCCAGTCGGCGATCACGCCGGTGGTGGCGTCGTAGCCGAAGAGGTAGTCGACGGTCGCGGCGAGTTCGAAGGCGCCCTTGTAGCCGTGGCGGCGCATCGCCTCGATCCACTTGGGGTTCACGACGCGGGCGCGGAAGACCCGGGAGGTCTCCTCGACCAGGGTGCGGGTGCGGACGGTCTCGGGGCGGGTGGAGTCGCCGATGTACGCCTCGGGGGCGGTGCCCCGCAGCGCGCGGACGGTGGCGACCATGCCGCCGTGGTACTGGAAGTAGTCGTCCGAGTCGGCGATGTCGTGCTCGCGGGTGTCCGTGTTCTTGGCGGCCACCGCGATGCGCTTGTACGCGGTCTCCATCTCGGCGCGCGCCGGACGGCCGTCGAGTTCACGGCCGTACGCGTAACCGCCCCACACCGTGTAGACCTCCGCGAGGTCGGCGTCCGTGCGCCAGTCGCGGGAGTCGATCAGCTGGAGCAGACCCGCGCCGTAGGTGCCGGGCCGGGAGCCGAAGATCCGGGTGGTGGCGCGGCGTTCGTCGCCGTGCTCGGCGAGGTCGGCCTGGGTGTGGGCGCGGACGAAGTTGTCCTCGGCGGGCTCCTCCAGCGAGGCCGCGAGCCGTACCGCGTCGTCCAGCAGACCGATGGTGTGCGGGAAGGCGTCCCGGAAGAAGCCCGAGATCCGCAGCGTCACATCGACCCGGGGGCGGCCCAGTTCGGCGAGCGGGATCGCCTCCAGGCCGGTGACCCGGCGGGAGGCGTCGTCCCAGACCGGGCGGACGCCCAGCAGGGCGAGCGCCTCGGCCACGTCGTCGCCCGCGGTGCGCATCGCGCTCGTGCCCCAGAGGGAGAGCCCGACGGAGGTCGGCCAGTCGCCGTTGTCGGTGCGGTAGCGCTCCAGGAGGGAGTCGGCCAGCGCCTGCCCGGTCTCCCAGGCGAGCCGGGAGGGCACCGCCTTGGGGTCGACGGAGTAGAAGTTGCGGCCGGTCGGCAGGACGTTGACCAGTCCGCGCAGCGGTGAGCCGGACGGGCCCGCCGGGACGAATCCGCCGTTCAGCGCGTGGACGGCGTGGTCGAGTTCGGCGGTCGTCGCGGCGAGCCGCGGGACCACCTCGCGGGCCGCGAAGTCGAGGATGGCGCGGACCTCGTCGCTCTGGTCTGCGGGCACCGCCGCCGGGTCCCAGCCGGCGTCGTCCATCGCCTGGACCAGGGCGCGCGCCCGCTCCTCCGTCTCGTCGGCGGCGGTGCGGGTGGCGGCCGACTCGTCGAGGCCGAGGGCCTCGCGCAGACCCGGCAGCGCCGTCGTGCCGCCCCAGATCTGGCGGGCGCGCAGGATGGCGAGGACCAGATTGACCCGGTCCGCCCCGGCCGGCGGCGCGCCCAGCACATGCAGTCCGTCGCGGATCTGCATGTCCTTGATCTCGCAGAGCCAGCCGTCGACGTGGAGCAGGAAGTCGTCGAAGCCGTCGTCCTCGGGCCGGTCCTTGAGCCCCAGGTCGTGATCGAGCTTGGCGGCCTGGATCAGCGTCCAGATCTGGGCGCGGATCGCGGGGAGCTTCGCCGGGTCCATGGAGGAGATCTGGGCGTACTCGTCCAGCAGCTGTTCCAGGCGCGCGATGTCCCCGTAGGAGTCCGCGCGCGCCATCGGCGGCACCAGATGGTCCACCAGGGTGGCGTGCACCCGGCGCTTGGCCTGGGTGCCCTCGCCCGGGTCGTTCACCAGGAAGGGATAGACCAGCGGAAGGTCGCCGAGCGCGGCGTCGGGCCCGCAGGCGGCGGAGAGGCCCGCGTTCTTCCCGGGCAGCCACTCCAGATTGCCGTGCTTGCCCAGGTGGACCATGGCGTCCGCGCCGAATCCGCCGTCGGAGTCGCGGGCCGATATCCAGCGGTAGGCGGCGAGATAGTGGTGCGAGGGCGGCAGATCGGGGTCGTGGTAGATCGCGATCGGGTTCTCGCCGAAGCCGCGCGGCGGCTGGATCAGGATGAGCAGATTCCCCCGGCGCAGGGCCGCGAGGACGATGTCGCCCTCGGGGTTGGCGCTGCGGTCCACGAACATCTCGCCCGGCGGCGGCCCCCAGTGCTCCTCGACCTGCTCGCGCAGCTCGGCGGGGAGGGTGGCGTACCAGCGCCGGTAGTCGGCGGCCGGGATGCGGACCGGATTACGGGCCAGCTGCTCCTCGGTGAGCCACTCCTGGTCGTGACCGCCCGCTTCGATCAGGGCCCGGATCAGCTCGTCGCCGTCGCCCGAGACCAGCCCGGGTATCTCCTCCTCCGGACCGAAGTCGTACCCCTCGGCGCGGAGCCTGCGCAGCAGGGCGACGGCGCTGGCGGGGGTGTCGAGACCCACCGCGTTGCCGATGCGGGAGTGCTTGGTCGGGTACGCGGAGAGCACCAGCGCCAGCTTCTTCTCGGCCGCCGGGATGTGGCGCAGCCGGGCGTGCCGGACGGCGATCCCGGCGACGCGCGCGGCGCGCTCGGGGTCGGCGACATAGGCGGGCAGTCCGTCCGCGTCGATCTCCTTGAAGGAGAACGGGACGGTGATCAGCCGGCCGTCGAACTCGGGGACGGCGATCTGGCTGGCCGCGTCGAGCGGCGAGACGCCCTCGTCGTTCTCCTCCCACGCGGAGCGCGAGCCGGTGAGGCAGAGCGCCTGGAGGATGGGCACGTCCAGGCCGGTGAGCGCGCCGGCGTCCCAGGACTCGTCGTCGCCGCCCGCGGAGGCCTCGGCGGGGCGGGTGCCGCCCGCGGCGAGGACGGTGGTCACGATCGCGTCGACCGGGCGCAGGGCCTCGATCAGCTCCGGCTCGGGAGCGCGCAGGGAGGCGACGTACAGCGGCAGGGCCCGGCCGCCCGCGTCCTCGATCGCCGTGCACAGGGCGTCGACGAAGGCGGTGTTGCCGCTCATGTGGTGGGCGCGGTAGTAGAGGACCGCGATCGCCGGGGCGCCGTCCTCGGTCGCGCGGGCGGTGCGCTCCAGAGGGCCCCAGGTCGGGGCGGGGGCGGGCGGTTCGAAGCCGTGGCCGGTGAGCAGCACGGTGTCGGAGAGGAAGCGCGCGAGCTGTTCCAGATTGGCCGGGCCGCCGTGGGCGAGATAGGCGTGCGCCTCGGCCGCCAGGCCGACGGGGACCGTGGAGGCCTCCATCAGCTGGGCGTCGGGGGCCTGTTCTCCGGTGAGGACGACCACGGGGAGCCCGCTGGCGAGGAGCTGGTCCAGCCCCTCCTGCCAGGCGCGCACCCCGCCGAGCAGGCGTACGACGACCAGGCCCGCGCCGTCGAGCAGCGCGGGGAGGTCCTCCAGCGGCAGCCGGGACGGGTTGGCGAAGCGATACGCCACCGGGCCCTCGGCGGCCCGGGCGCTGAGCAGATCGGTGTCGGAGGTCGACAGGAGCAGGATCTCCTGCGCGTACGGGGAGGCGTCCCCGGCGGACTCAAGCATGCGGCGTCTGGCCTTCCTCGGGGTTTCCGCGCCCCGGGCGGTGTCGGACGGCGGGAGTTTCTGGCTCGCCCGACCTGGAGGGCCGGGCTCACAGTGGCGGGACCGCGCCGGAATCACACCGGGCTTCCTCCCCTGTCGCCGTCGCCGGCGATGACGGACCGGATGATCCGCTCCCCCGTATCGTAAGGGGCGCGCATTCCTTACGGGACATACGATTTGGGTGATTATCGGTATGCTCGCCGCCATGTCCACCGCCCCCACCGGCCTCTCGGCCGGGACTCCGGCCCCCGCGGACCGTGCCGCCTCCGGCCCCGGCAGCGGGGATCCCGGACAGGACGGGGGCGACGCCTGCCCGGGCGCGCTGCGGCTGCACACGGCGGACGACGGCGCGCTGGCGCGGGTCCGCGTCCCCGGCGGCGTCCTGTCGGACCGGCAGGCCGACGCGCTGGCCCGGGCCGCGGAACGGCTCGGCGACGGAGTGCTGCATCTCACCTCCCGCGGAAATGTGCAGCTGCGCGGGCTGGGCGCCGGATGCGGCCGGGAGCTGGCCGGACTGCTCGACGCCGCCGGGCTGCTGCCCTCGCCCCGCCACGAGCGGGTGCGCAATGCCGTCGCCTCGCCGCTGTCCGGTCTCGACGGTCTGGGCGCGGCGGACATCGGCCCCTGGCTGCGCGAACTGGACGGACTGCTGTGCGCGAGCGAGACGGCCCACGCGCTGTCGGGGCGCTTCCTCTTCGCGCTGGACGACGGGCGCGGCGACGTCGCCGCGCTCGGCGCCGATGTGACGCTGACGGCGACGCCCGGGGGCGGGGCGCTGCTGCGGCTGGGATCCGGGGCGCTCTCCGTGCCGGGCGAGGCGGCGGCGCGGGCCGCGCTGACGGCGGCGGAGGTCTTTCTCGACGCGGTACGGGAGGTGGAGGGCCAGGCTCCGGCGCCTTCCCCGGGCCCTGACGCCGGCCCTGGCCCGGGCCCTGGCCCCGGTTCTGGCTCTGGCTCTGGAACGCGCGCCGGGCGGGACCGGATCTGGCGGGTGGCCGAACTGCCCGCGCGGGCCGCCGACCTGCTGCCCGAGGTGGCACGACGGCTGGCCCTGCGGGGCGTCACGACCTCGCCCGCCCGCCCGGACACGGAGGCCGCGGCAGGCACCGGGGCAGGCCTCCCGGCGGGCCCCGGCGGGCCGCCGCCCGGACTCGTCCCCGCGCCGGACCGCGCCGGGGCCGCCCTCTCCGTACTCGCTCCGCTGGGCCGGATCTCCGCCGGCCAGTGGCGGCTGCTGGCCGAGTGCGCCCGGACGGACGGACGCGGCGAGCTGCGGCTGACGCCCTGGCGCGGCGTCGTCGTCCCCGGCGTCACCGCCGCGTACGCCGCCGCCCGGCTCGCCGCGCTGTCGGCGGCCGGGCTGATCGCCGAACCCGACTCGCCCTGGCTCGGGGTCGGCGCCTGCGTCGGACGGCCGGGCTGCGCCAAGGCGCTGGCGGACGTACGGGCCGACGCGGCGACCGCGCTCGGTGCGGGCGGGGAGAGCGGCGCGGCCGGGGAGAGCAGGGCGGCCGGGGAGAGCGGCGGGCTGCCGGTGTATTGGTCCGGCTGCGAGCGGCGCTGCGGACGTCCGCCCGGGGACCGGGTCGACGTCGTCGCGGCTCCGGAGGGGTACCGGATCTCCGTCATCCACGACGGGCTGACCCGTACGGCCTCCTCCGGCGTCGACGCCCGCGATCTCGCCGCCTCGGTGGCGAGGGCGCGGAAGCCGGCGGGCCCGCCCGTCGGCCAGAGAACGTGAGCCGGGCGTCCGGACCCCGGAGACGCCGGGGGACACATCCGCGACAACAGCGGTGTTCCGGACATCCGGCGAGCCCCGAAGCGACCCGGCGGACCGGCCGACCCGGCCGACGCCGCCGACACAGACCCGCGGGTTTCCGGGCCCCGCGGCGCGAACACCCGCGGGCCGAACGCCCGGACACCGCCGTACGGACGCGCTCCCCGGCCCGTACGGGCGGGCCCGCCGCACCCCTCCGCACCCCCGCCGCCACCGCACCGCCACCATTGCGGTGGCGCACCCCACGCCGGCCGTGTCCCCGACACGGCCTTCCGACGCCCCACTGAACGAGAGCAGCGAGAGCCCAGTGTTCGACTACGAGAAGGACGGCGCGGCCATCTACCGCCAGTCCTTTGCCACCATCCGCGCGGAAGCGGACCTCGCGGGTCTGCCCGCCGACGTCAGCCAGGTCGCGGTCCGGATGATCCACGCCTGCGGGATGGTCGATCTCGTACGCGACCTCTCCTACAGCCCGCAGGCGGTGGCCAGGGCCCGGGCCGCGCTCCGCGCCGGGGCCCCGATCCTCTGTGACGTGGCCATGGTCGCGAGCGGGGTGACCCGCAAGCGGCTGCCGGCCGACAACGAGGTCGTCTGCACCCTCTCCGACCCGTCCGTCCCCGGCCTCGCGGCCGAACTGGGCACCACCCGCAGCGCGGCCGCGCTGGAGCTGTGGCGCGACCGTCTCGACGGCGCCGTGGTGGCCGTCGGCAACGCCCCCACCGCGCTCTTCCGGCTGCTGGAGATGATCGAGGACGGAGCCCCTCGACCGGCCGCCGTCATCGGCGTCCCCGTAGGCTTCATCGGCGCCGCCGAGTCCAAGGACGCGCTCGCCGGGCACCCGCTCGGCCTCGACCACCTGGTCGTCCGCGGGCGGCGCGGCGGCAGCGCCATGGCGGCGGCGGCCCTGAACGCGATCGCGAGCGAGGAAGAATGAGCGGCATCACCACCGGCCGGCTGTACGGCGTGGGGCTCGGCCCCGGCGACCCGTCGCTGATGACCGTACGCGCCGTGGAGGTCATCGCCGAGGCGGATGTGATCGCGTACCACAGCGCCCGGCACGGACGGTCCATCGCCCGCTCCATCGCGGCGAAGCACCTGCGCGCGGACCACATCGAAGAGGCGCTGGTCTATCCGGTCACCACGGAGACCACCGAGCACCCGGGCGGCTACCGGGGCGCGATGGAGGAGTTCTACGCCGAGGCCGCGGCCCGGCTCGCCGTACACCTCGACGCGGGGCGCACGGTGGCGGTGCTCGCGGAGGGCGACCCGCTCTTCTACGGCTCGTACATGCATATGCACAAGCGGCTCGCCGACCGCTACGACACCGAGGTCGTCCCCGGGGTGACCTCGGTGAGCGCGGCGGCGGCCCGGCTCGGGGCGCCGCTCGCGGAGGGCGAGGAGGTGCTGACGATCCTGCCGGGCACCCTGCCCGAGGAGGAGCTGACGGCGCGGCTGGCCGCCACCGACGCGGCGGTGGTGATGAAGCTGGGGCGTACGTTTCCGAAGGTGCGCCGGGCGCTGGAGAGCGCCGGGCGGCTGGACGAGGCCCGCTATGTCGAACGCGCCACCATGGCCGGGGAGCGCACCGCCGAGCTGGCCGGGGTGGACCCGGAGTCGGTCCCGTACTTCGCGGTGGCGGTGCTGCCGAGCAAGGTCGGCGCGAAGGCTCCGGCGCGTGAGCTGGGCGAGGTCGTGGTGGTCGGCACCGGGCCCGCCGGACCGCTGTGGCTGACTCCGCAGTCCCGGGGCGCGCTGGCCGCCGCCGACGATCTGGTCGGCTATACGACCTATCTCGACCGGGTGCCGGAGCGCCCCGGCCAGCGGCGGCACGGCTCGGACAACAAGGTCGAGTCGGAGCGGGCCGAGTTCGCGCTCGACCTGGCGCGGCGCGGGCGGCGGGTCGCGGTGGTGTCGGGCGGCGACCCCGGGGTGTTCGCGATGGCGACGGCGGTGCTGGAGGCGGCCGCGCAGCCGGAGTACGCGGACGTCCCGGTGCGGGTGCTGCCGGGGGTGACGGCCGCGAACGCCGCCGCCGCGGCCGCGGGGGCCCCGCTCGGCCACGACTACGCCACCATCTCGCTCTCCGACCGGCTCAAGCCGTGGGAGGTCATCGCCGAACGGCTGCGCGCGGCGGCCGCCGCGGATCTGGTCCTCGCCCTCTACAATCCGGGTTCCCGCAGCCGCACCTGGCAGGTGGGGAAGGCCCGCGATCTGCTTCTGGAGTACCGGTCCCCGGACACGCCCGTGGTGATCGGGCGGGACGTCGGCGGTGCGGAGCAGAGCGTGCGGACCGTCCGGCTGGGCGATCTGGACCCGGACGAGGTGGACATGCGCACCATCCTCCTCATCGGCTCCTCCCAGACCCGCACCGCGATACGCCCCCCCGGCACCTCCATCGTCTGGACCCCCCGCCACTACCCGGAGCCCTGACACCCCGGCCCCCAACGACGGCCCGGGCCACCAACCCCGGGCCGCCCGTCACTCGACAACGGCCCGGGGGCAGCGATTCCAGCCGGTCCGATGCTCAAGGACGGCCCGGGGGGCGGCAATTCCAGCCCGCCCGTCACTTCACGACGGCCCGAGGGCAGCGATTCCAGCCCGTCCGATGCTCGAGGACGACCCGGGGGCGGCAATTCCAGCCCGCCCGGCGCTTGAGGACGGACCCGCGCCCCGGGCCACCCCGCACCGGACACACAGGTCCAGCCGACCCCGGGATCCCGCCCCGAACCCCGCTCCTCAATCGCCGGCGAGGCTGAAACTCCCACAGCCACCCGCACCGAACACACAAGTCCAACCCACCCAGAGACCCCGCCCCGAACCCCACGCCTCAAACGCCGACAAGGCTGAAATGCGCGGCCACCCGACCACAGCCCGAGGAACGGCGAACCCAGCCCGTCCGGCGCTTGAGGACGGACCCGCGCCCGGGGTGCCCGAACCCCGAACCCCGGGACCACCAGGCCCCCCGGGACCGGACGGCCTACCGCAGGTACCCCCGCACCCACCGCGCCCCCTCCTCCGCCCCCGGCACCTCCACCACCCCCTCCGGCGCCCGCGGCCGCCGCACCAGCAGCACCGGAATCCCCGCCTCACGGGCCGCGGTGAGCTTCGGCGCGGTCGCCGCGCCGCCGCTGTCCTTCGTCACCAGCACATCCACCCGGTGCCGTGCGATCAGCTCCCGTTCCCCCTCGAGGGTGAACGGCCCCCGGTCGAGCAGCACCTCGGTCCGCGCCGGAAGCGCCCCCTCCGGCGGATCCACGGACCGTACGAGAAACCACAGCCCGTCGCAGCCGGCGAAGGCGGCCACCCCCATCCGCCCGGTGGTGAGGAAGACCCGGCTCCCCAGGCCGGGCAGCATCGCGGCGGCCTCCTCCAGCGAGCCGGCCGTGTGCCAGTCGCCGCCCTCGCCCGCCCGCTCCGCGTCGACCCACCCGGGCCGCCGGATCGCGAGCAGGGGAACATGGGCGGTGGCGGCCGCCTCGGCCGCGTGGAGACTGATGGTGCCGGCGAAGGGATGGGTGGCGTCGATGAGCAGCCCGACCCAGTGCTCGCGCAGCCACCCGGCGAGCCCCGGCACCCCGCCGAACCCGCCGACGCGCACCTCTCCCGGCGGCAGCCGCGGCGCGGCCACCCGCCCGGCCAGCGAGCTGGTCAGCCTCAGTCCCGGGGTGCCGTGGAGCAGCTCGGCGAGTCGGCGGGCTTCGGTCGTTCCCCCGAGTATCAGTACGTGCACGGAGTACGGACCCCTTCATGAGTGAGGCGAAAGGCGGGCGCGGCGCCCAACTCAAGCACACCGGGCTGCGGCCCGGCTGGACGACCGGGGCCTGTGCGACCGCGGCCGCGACCGCCGCGTACACCGCGCTGCTGACCGGCGGTTTCCCCGACCCGGTGACGATCACGCTGCCCAAGGGCCAGACGCCGTCCTTCGCGCTGGCCAAGGAGGAGCTGACGGCGGACGGCCGGGCGACGGCCGCGGTGGTGAAGGACGCCGGGGACGATCCGGACGTCACCCACGGGGCGCTGGTACGAGCGACGGTACGGGTGCTTCCGCCGGGCTCGGGGGTGGTCTTCCGGGCCGGTCCGGGGGTGGGCACGGTCACGCTGCCCGGGCTGCCGCTGGAGGTCGGGGAGCCCGCGATCAATCCGGTGCCCCGGCAGATGATGCGCGACCACATGGCGCGAGTGGCCCTGGCGCACGGCGGCGGCGGGGATGTGGAGATCACGGTCTCCGTCGACCACGGCGAGGAGATCGCCCGTTCCACGTGGAACCCCCGGCTGGGGATCCTGGGCGGGCTGTCGATCCTGGGCACGACCGGGGTGGTGGTGCCGTACTCCTGCTCGGCGTGGATCGACTCGATCCGGCGCGGGGTCGATGTGGCGCTGGCCGCCGGGCATTCGCATCTGGCGGCGTGCACGGGGTCGACGTCGGAGCGGACGGTGGTGGCCGAGTACGGGCTGCCGGAGATCGCGCTGCTGGACATGGGGGACTTCGCGGGCGCGGTGCTGAAGTACGTACGCCGTCATCCGGTGGAGCGGCTCACGGTCTGCGGCGGGTTCGCGAAGCTGTCGAAGCTGGCCGCCGGGCATCTGGACCTGCACTCGGCCCGTTCCCAGGTGGACAAGGGCTTCCTCGCCGAGCTGGCCCGGCGCGGCGGGGCGGACCGGGCGCTGGCGGCCGGGATCGCCGAGGCCAATACGGGGCTGGCGGCGCTCCAGCTGTCGGCGGCGGCGGGGGTTCCGCTCGGGGATCTGGTGGCGGTGACGGCGCGCGACGAGGCGCTGTCGGTGCTGCGGGGCGCGCCCGTCACGGTGGATGTGATCTGCATCGACCGGGCGGGGACGGTGGTGGGGCGCAGTACGCCCGGGCCGCCGGTCCGCTGACGGGCCCGGGCCGCCCTCCCCGCCCGCTTCGGTACGCAGGCCCCGCCGCCGTCAGCACAGATGCCGGTCGCGCTCCGGGGAGTAGAGGTGGCTGTCCCGGAATCCCTCCGCGCCGAGCGTGCGGCCGACCACGATGACCGCCGTCCTGACGATCCCGGCCGCCTTCACCTGGTCGGCGATGTCGGCGAGCGTGCCGCGCAGGATCAGCTCGTCGGGGCGGCTGGCGAGGGCGACGACGGCGGCCGGGCAGTCCGCGCCGTAGTGCGGCAGCAGCTCCTCGACCACGCGGTCCGCGTAGCGGGCGGCGAGGTGCAGCACGATGAGCGCGCCGCTGCGGCCGAGGGTGGCCAGGTCCTCGCCCGGCGGCATCGCGGTGGCGCGGTGCGCGATCCGGGTGAGGATGACCGTCTGGCCGACGGTGGGCACGGTCAGCTCCCGCTTGAGGGCGGCCGCGGCGGCGGCGAACGCGGGCACCCCGGGCACCACCTCGTACGGCACCTCCGCCGCGTCGAGCCGGCGCATCTGCTCGGCGACCGCGCTGAAGACGGACGGGTCGCCGGAGTGGAGCCGGGCCACGTCGTGGCCGTCCCGGTGGGCGCGCACCAGCTCGTCGGTGATCTCGTCGAGGGTGAGCTGCGCGGTGTCGACCAGCCGGGCGTCCGGCGGGCACTCGGCGAGCAGTTCGCGCGGCACCAGGCTGCCCGCGTACAGACAGACCCGGCAGGCGGCGAGGGTCCGGGCGCCCCGCACGGTGATCAGGTCGGCGGCGCCGGGACCGGCGCCGATGAAGTACACGGTCATCTGTCGTCTCCTGGTGAGTGGGCGGCGGGCTCCCGGAGCCCGGCGGGGGAGGTCGGCCCGGGCCCGTCGGGCTGGCTCGGCGATTCGGGCCCCTCGGGGTGGCGCGGCGACTCGGGCTCATCCGGACGGCTCGGCGACTCGGACTCATCCGGACGGCTCGGCGGCTTCACGGCCGTCCACTGGGTGACCGGCATCGCCTGCCGCCAGCCGGTGAAGCCGCCGACGGGTACGGCGTGCGCCACGGCGAGCCGGACCAGCTCGCCGCCGTGGCGGCGGTAGCGGTCGGCGAGCAGGGCCTCGGACTCCAGCGTCACGGTGTTGGCGACCAGCCGGCCGCCCGGCGGGAGCGCGTCCCAGCAGGCGTCGAGGAGGCCGGGGGCGGTGAGCCCGCCGCCGATGAAGACCGCGTCGGGCACGGGCAGTCCGGTGAGCGCCGCGGGCGCGGGTCCGGTGACGACGCGCAGCCCGGGGACGCCGAGCCGGTCGGCGTTGGCGGAGATGCGGGCGGCGCGCACCGGGTCGCGTTCGACGGTGACCGCCCGGCAGGAGGGGTGGGTACGCATCCACTCGACCGCGATCGAGCCCGATCCGCCGCCGATGTCCCAGAGCAGTTCCCCGGGCGCGGGCGCGAGCGCGCCGAGGGTGGCGGCTCGGACATGGCGCTTGGTGAGCTGGCCGTCGTGCGCGTACGCCGAGTCGGGCAGTCCGGGCACGGCGCCCAGCCGGGGTGCGCCGGGGGCGCGGCGGCACTCGACGGCGACGACGTTGAGCGGATCGGCGGGCGGCCGGGCCCAGACGTCGGCGGTGCCTTCGCGGATACGTTCCCGTGCTCCTCCGAGCTGCTCCAGCACCCGGATCCGGCTCGGCCCGAAGCCTTGGTCGCGCAGCAGGGCGGCGATCTCTTCCGGGGTGCCCGCGCCGGCGCTGAGCACCAGGATCCGGCGTCCGTCGTGGAGGGCGGCGGCGAGCCGGGCGGCGGGGCGGCCGACGAGGGTCACGACCTCGGCGTCCTCCAGCGGCCAGCCGAGGCGGGCGGCGGCGAGGGAGAGCGACGAGGGGTGCGGCAGGACCCGCAGGGCGTCGGGGCCCAGCTCTTCGACGAGGGCGCGGCCGATGCCGTAGTGCATGGGGTCGCCGCTGGCCAGGACGGCGATCCGGCGGCCGGAGTGGGCGGCGAGGAGGGCGGGTACGGCGGGGCGGAGCGGCGAGGGCCAGGGGACGCGCGCGCCCGCGCAGCGCTCCGGGAGCAGAGCCAGCTGGCGCGCGCCCCCGATCAGCACCTCCGCGCCGGCGAGCGCCTCGCGCGAACCGTCGGGGAGGCCGGACCAGCCGTCGGCCCCGATGCCGACCACGGTGACGGCCGGTGGGGTGGGGAGTACGGAGGTCACTGCCGGGTACCTCGGGTGTTCGACGTTCGACGAGGGGGACGCAGGCGCACTTTACTGGCCGCGCGCCCCCGGGCGCGTTCCGGAGCCCCGGATCCGTACGACGGAAGGCCGGGGACCCGGAGTCCTGGCCGCCCGGGCACCCGGGCCAGGTGCTTCGGGGCCGGGCCGGGAGCCCGGGGTCAGCGGCCGAGGAGACCGGGCGCGAGTCCCTGAGGCAGGACGCCGGAGGCCGGACGTCGGGTGCGGGGGAGAACCGGGCCGGAAGCCCCGGAGGCCGAGAGGTCGGAAATCACCGGCCGGGCACCGAGAAGACCGGGCGGAAGCCCCGGACACCGGGCGCCGGGGAGAGCCCGAGCGGAAGCCCCGGACACCGGGCGCCGGGGAGAGCCCGGGCGGAAGCCCCGGATCCGGGGCTCCGGAAGACCGGGTGCCGCAAGACCGGCGGCCGGAAGACCGGGCCCCCCGGGCCCCCGGCACCCCCTCAGCCCTCGCCCCTCCCCCGCGGCGGCGCGTAGAAGTCCGTGGTCTCGCGCGCCGCCGACGCGGCGACGTCCTCGGGCGCGCCGGAGGCCCGGTACGCCGCGCCCCACGCCTCGCTGCTGCGGGCGATGAAGTCCCGCGCCTCGTCGGAGACCTGCCACGCCGCCGGGTCCTCGATCGTCGCGCCGCGCAGATGCAGTCCGAGCCCGAGCACCGCCAGATCCCAGCCGACCCCGACCGCGCCGGGCCCGAACCGGTCCCACATCCCGGGCGGTACGACGGCCGCGTGCTCCAGCGTGAACGCCGTCCGCTCCCCGCCCCGCTGCCCGCCCTCGGGGCTCAGCCGCAGCTCGACCTCGCTGAAACCGGGGCTCTCGCCGAACAGCCAGCTGACCCGGAGCAGCCGGGGCGGCTCGCAGACCAGGATCTCGCCGTTCGCGTTGCCCTCCAGGCGGTAGCGGCCGCCGAGCCGCAGATCGCCGCTGACCGGGAGGAACCACCGGCCGATCCTTACGGGGTCGGTGCAGGCCCGCCAGACGTCGTCCACGGGGGCGTCGTAGACGCGCCGCAGCACGACGGTACGGATCTCCTCGCCGGCGGCCGCGCCCTCGCGGGCGGCCGTGTCCTCCCCGGCGCGGAGGCCGACCTCGCGGCGGACGTCATCGATCCGGTCGGTGATCTCGCTCATTCCCGCTCCTCGCTGATGCTCGGTGCTGTCCTCGACTCGTGGTCCCGCCCCTCGTGCTCCCGCCCCTCGGGGCCGGGCCGCCGGCCCCGGGGGCGCCCGGGCGCTGCGGAGCGCCCGGGGCCGCGGCGGCCTCCCGCGTCTCCCGCGCCTCCCGGATTCCGCGAAACCCCTCCAGCCAGAGATCGGCCTCGCGCAGGGGCGCGGCCTCGACGGCGTAGAGCCGCCGGGCCCCCTCGGCCCGCACGGAGGCGAGGCCGGTCTCCCGCAGCACGCGCAGATGCTGCGACACGGCGGGCTGGGATATCCCGAACTCGGCCCGGATCACCGCGCCGACCGCGCCCGACGGCTGCTCGCCGCCCCCGGCGAGCAGCTCCAATATCCGCCGGCGTACCGGATCGCCCAGAACATCGAATACGTGCACGATTCCTACTCTTCAGCATCCACTTATATAAGTCAAAACTTATCCATCTGTTGCGGAAGGCGGGAACTGAGGCGGGAGGTCGCTCGTTGGCCCGGTTGGGCACAGCAAACGTCAAGAAAGGCGCGGCCCGCGCCGGATTGCGCAGGGGATTTCCATGGGTGTCAGCCTGTCCAAGGGCGGCAATGTCTCGCTCAGCAAGGAGGCCCCGGGCCTGTCTGCGGTAGTCGTGGGCCTGGGCTGGGACGTACGCAGCACCACCGGCACCGACTTCGACCTGGACGCCAGCGCCCTGCTGGTGGACGCAGGCGGCAAGGTGCTCTCCGACCAGCACTTCATCTTCTTCAACAACCTGAAGAGCCCCGACAACTCGGTCGAGCACACCGGTGACAACCTCACCGGTGAGGGCGAGGGCGACGACGAGCAGATCAAGGTCAATCTGGCGGGCGTGCCCGCCGAGGCCGCGAAGATCGTCTTCCCCGTCTCGATCCACGAGGGCGAGAGCCGCAACCAGTCCTTCGGCCAGGTGCGCAACGCGTTCATCCGCGTGGTGAACCAGGCCGGCGGAGCCGAGCTGGCCCGCTACGACCTCAGCGAGGACGCCTCGACCGAGACCGCCATGGTCTTCGGCGAGCTGTACCGCAACGGCGCGGAGTGGAAGTTCCGCGCGGTCGGCCAGGGCTACGCCTCGGGCCTGCGCGGCATCGCGCAGGACTTCGGCGTCAACATCTGAGCCGACGCCGTCGTGCGTTGACGTCCGGTGCCGGTGCGCAGGCCCTTGCGCCCGGCCACCGGACGCTCTCACGCGCGGGTACGGGACGGTCCCGAGGGCCGGCCGTCCCCGCGCGGCCGTGCCACGGAGCCCCGATGGGCCCGTCGGCCGGCTGATCCGCCCCGGGCCCGGCCCCCGCGCCGAGCCCGGTCCCGTCCCGCAACGCCCGCGAAGCCCGTGCGGCCCGCAGGGCCCGCGAAGCCGGAGGAGAAGGCACGGATGACGACGATCGAGCCCCCCGCCGGGCACGCTCAGGCCCCGTCTCCGCCCCCCGGCGTCGACCGGCTGTGGTCCGGCCGGGTCGACGGACTCGCCGCCGAGGCACTCGCCCACCGCCATCTGCTGGACGCGGAGGAGACGACCCGGCTCGACGCCTTCCGCAGGCCCGTCGACCGCGACGCGTACGCGGTCGCCCATGTCACGCTGCGCCGTCTGCTCGGCGAGCGGCTCGGCCTGCCGCCCGAGGCGGTCACGCTGACCCGGGAGCCGTGCACCCGCTGCGCCGGTCCGCACGGCCGGCCCGTGGTGCCCGACCGCCGCGCGCACTTCTCGCTGTCGCACACCTCCGGCATGGTGCTGATAGCCCTGGCGTCGGCCCCGGTCGGCGTGGACGTCGAATCGGTGCCGTCCGCCGGGACGATCGCCGAGGTCAGCGCAGAGCTGCACCCACGAGAGCGCGCCGAGCTGGCGGCGCTGCCGGCCGAGGAGCGCCCCGTCGCCTTCACCCGCTGCTGGACCCGCAAGGAATCGGTGCTCAAGGCCTCCGGCGTGGGGCTCAACGAGGGGCTGTCCGGCGTCTATGTCGGCGCGGGCCCCCGCCCCGCCGAGGTCGCCGGATGGCGGCTGGCGGACGTTCCCGTCGATCCGGGGTACGCGGCGGCCGTCGCCGTCGCCGTGACGGCGGACGCACCCGCGTGACGCCCCTGAGGCCCCAGGCCCCCTGAGCACCCCGCGGCCCGCGCCCCGGCGCGCCCGGAGCCGTACCGCCGCTCGGTACCGCCCCGCCCTCCCCCGTACGTCCCGCTCCCCCTCCGCTCCCCCTGCGGTCCCGCTCTCCGCCGCCGCCCGCGTGCCGCGGGCGGGCCGTGCGCGTCCCCGAACCCCCGCGCGTTCCCCGAACCCCCGCGCGTTCCCCGAACCCCCGCGCGTTCCCCGAACCCCGCGCGCGTTTCCGAGTCCCGGCCCTGGCCGACGCCGTCGGCCGTACAGGAGACTGACGCCATGGAGTTCGTTGTGTTCGCGACCCTTCCCGGGCTGGTGATCCTGCTCGTGGTCATCGCCTTCGCCGATCAGCTGCTGCGGGCCGCCGGCCGCGGAAAACGGCAGGGGCAGGTGTCCGCGACCGGTTTCGAGCAGCTGCACGCCACCTTCTCGGCGGGCAAGCAGAACGAGCTGCGCGAGCGGCAGAGCGCCCTGCTCATGAAGGACGACGAGGAGGACGGCGCGCCCCCGCACCGCTCCACCGTCGATCTGGACGGCGGCCGGGCGGTGGTGCGCCTCCCCCGGACTGCCCGGACACCGCCGGCCCCGCGGACTCCCTGAGGCCCCGCTCGGCCTCAGACGGGGCGGCGGGCCCTGAGCGAGTACATGAGGGGGATCCTCGGCTGCCCCGCCGGAGAGCGGTAGTAGCCGTGGGCGTCCTTCACGAAGTTCCCGAAGCGCGGGAAGAGCGAGACGTCGTGCTCGTGCAGGAACTCCAGGCGCAGCCCGGCGGCGCAGAGCGCGGAGACGACCTCGCCGACGGGGTGCTGCCACTCCACGGTCCGGGTGTTGGCCATCCCGTCCCCGCCGTCGGTGTAGGTCGCCGGGAAGTCGTCCACCCACGGATCGGACGAGAAGTAGTCGTGGACGACCCGTGAGCCGGTCTCGTCGTCGAGCACGTCGGTGAGCGGATGGAATTCGGCGAGATAGAGGAATCCGCCGGGCCTGACGAGCGAGGCGGCGGTCTCGGCCCAGCGGCGGAGGTCGGGGAGCCAGCAGAGGGCGCCGATGCCGGTGTAGACGATGTCGTACGAGGAGTCCGGGACGGCCTCCACCGCGTCGTACACATCGGCGGCGACGAAGGCCGCGCGGTCCGGGCCGATGCCGATGTCGGCGGCCAGGGACCGCGCCGCCTCCACGGCGGGTTCGGAGAAGTCCACCCCGACGACCTGCCTCGCCCCGCGCCGAGCCCAGGAGAGGGTGTCCTGTCCGAAGTGGCACTGGAGATGGAGCAGGGTGCGGCCCTCGACGTCGCCGACCTCGGCGATCTCGAAGTCGCGCAGCGCGTCCTTGCCCGCGCGGAAGGCGTCCAGCCCGTAGAAGTCGCTGGCGACATGGATGGGGACCCGCTCGTCCCAGTTGGCGCGGTTGGCCTCGCGCCAGTCGGCGGGGATTCCGGAGGGGGTGGATGCGGTCATGCGTGCGAAGTTATCCACAGGCCGCGGACAACGCGAACGGTTTGTCGGCGGTCCGGCGCAGAATGGGGTCATGACTGAGATCACTGACTCGATGCCCGACTGGGAGAAGCGCTTCCGCGCACCGCGGGTCTCCCTGCCCGACTGGGCGGTGGACGCGCCCGACCGCTCCCTCTTCGTGTCGAACGCCACGGGGACGTACGAGCTGTACGCGTGGGACCGGTCCACCGGCGGTCAGCGGCAGGTCACCGACCGGCCGAGCGGGACGACGGACGGTCTGCTGTCGCCCGACGGCTCCTCGATCTGGTGGTTCTCGGACAGCGACGGCGACGAGTTCGGGATATGGCTGCGGCAGCCCTTCGGCGGCGGCGAGGACGTGCCGGCGGCCCCCGGCCTGGAGCCTTCGTATTCGGCGGGTCTGGCCGTCGGCCGGCACGGCGCTTCGGTGGTCGGCCGTTCCACCGACGAGGAGGGCACCACGATCCATGTCGTCCGCGAGGGCGCGGAGCCGGTGGAGATCTACCGGCACCGGGAGTCGGCCGGGGTCGGCGATCTGTCGCACGACGGGACGCTGATCGCCCTGGAGCACACCGAGCACGGCGACGCGATGCACGCGGCCCTGCGGGTGGTGCGGCTCGACGGCAGCCCGGTGGCCGAGCTGGACGACACGGAGGGCGGCTCCCGGGAGCTGGGGCTCGAAGTCCTCGGGTTCGCCCCGGTGGAGGGCGACACCCGGCTCCTCGTCGGGCATCAGCGCCGGGGGCGCTGGGAGCCGATGATCTGGGACGTGGCGTCCGGGGAGGAGACCGATCTCGCGATCGAGCTGCCCGGCGACGTCAACGCGGAGTGGTATCCCGACGGGTCCGGGCTGCTGGTCGCCCACAGCTTCGAGGCCCGCGGCGAGCTGTGGCGGTACGACCTGGCCTCGCGCGAGCTGGTGCGGATCGACACCCCGCAGGGATCGGTGTCGGGTGCGACGGCCCGGCCGTCGGGCGAGGTGGAGTATCTGTGGTCGTCGGCCGCGCTGCCGCCGCAGGTGCGCTCCACCAGCGGCGCGACCGTGCTCGACCCGCCGGGGATGAAGGCCCCGGAGTCGGTGCCGGTGGAGGATGTGTGGGTGGAGGGGCCCGGTGGGCGGATCCACGCGCTGGTGCAGCGCCCCGCGGGGACGAAGGGCCCGCTGCCCACGGTCTTCGAGATCCACGGCGGCCCGACCTGGCACGACAGCGACGCCTTCGCGGCCGGCCCGGCCGCCTGGGTCGATCACGGCTTCGCCGTCGTGCGGGTCAACTACCGGGGCTCGACCGGCTACGGAAGGGCGTGGACGGACGCGCTGAAGCACCGGGTGGGCCTGATCGAGCTGGAGGACGTCGCGGCGGTCCGCGCCTGGGCGGTCGAGTCGGGTCTCGCCGACCCGGAGCGGCTGGTCCTGGCCGGCGGGTCCTGGGGCGGCTATCTGACCCTGCTCGGCCTCGGCACCCAGCCCGACGTCTGGGCGGTGGGGCTCGCCGCCGTCCCCGTCGCGGACTATGTCACGGCCTACCACGACGAGATGGAGGCCCTGAAGGCGCTGGACCGCACCCTGCTCGGCGGTGCCCCGGAGGAGGTTCCGGAGCGGTACGCGGCCTCCTCGCCGCTCACATACGTGGACGCGGTCCGGGCCCCGGTCTACATCTCGGCGGGCCTCAATGATCCGCGTTGCCCGATCCGCCAGGTGGAGAATTACGTGGACCGGCTGGCGGCGCGCGGCGCGGTCCACGAGGTCTATCGGTACGACGCGGGCCACGGCTCGCTGGTGGTGGAGGAGCGCATCAAGCAGCTGGAGATGGAGATCGCCTTCGCCGTGGCGCGGCTGGCGGACCGCGAGACGGCCGGGCGGACGCCGGGAGAGGGGGGCGGACCGGAGTAGCCGGAGCGCGTTCCGTACCGTGGAGGGGTGTACCGCTTCCTGCTGACGCCCCGGTGGTGGGGCATCAATGTCTTCGTCGTGCTGGCGATCCCCTTCTGCGTCTTCATGGGGTCCTGGCAGCTCGGGAAGTTCGAGGAACGGGTGGACACCCATCAGGAGGCCAAGCGGGCCCCCGCGCCCGGTGAGCGGGACGTGGCTCCGCTGGCGGAGCTGCTGCCGGTCGACACGGAGACCTCCGGCCGGCCGGCCACCGCCACCGGCGTGTACGGCAAGCAGTTCCGGGTGCCCGACCGCGAGGTGGACGGCAGGCGCGGCGACTATGTGCTGACGCTGCTGAAGACCGACGCCGGGCGGACGCTTCCCGTGGTACGGGGCTGGGTGCCCGGCGACGAGCCGACCCCGGCCGCGCCGAGCGGCGAGGTCACCGTGACCGGTGCGCTCCAGGCCTCGGAGAACGCGGGCACGAACGGTGTGCACACGGCGGGCGGGCTGCCCGCCGGCCAGCTGGGGATGATCAGCGCCGCCTCGCTGGTGAACCTGGTGCCCGACGATGTCTACGACGCGTGGATCACGCTGACGGAGGCGGACGGCGACATGGTCGCCGTGCCCGCGGCCGTCGCGGAGGGCAGCGGGCTGGACATGAAGGCGTTCCAGAACCTGGGGTACACCGGCGAGTGGTTCGTCTTCGCGGCGTTCGTGCTGTTCATGTGGTTCCGCCTGGTCCGCCGCGAGGTGGAGGCGTCGAGGGACCGCGCGCTGGGCCTGGAGCCCGAGCCGGTCTGACCGGGCCGGTCTGACCGAGCCGGTCTGCCCCCGGGGTGACAGCCCTGCGGTGACGGCTCCGGGCGACCGGGCCGAAGGAACGGGCCCGGCCCGCCCGGACCGAAGCGCCGGGCCGAAGCGCCCGGGCCGACGACAGAGCGGGCAGACGACAGAACGGGCCCCGGCCATCCGGCCGGGGCCCGTTCCGCGCTGCTGCGGCCCCGGCCGGGGCCGTCACGTCATCCGGCGCTGAGCAGGCCCGTCTGATAGAGCGTTCCCGCGCAGGCGTTGCCGATGGTGGCCTGGGCGGTCGGAGCGCCCGGCTCGGCGACATGGGTCACGGAGACGCTGCCGTCCAGAAGGCCGCCGTCCTCGGTGGCCAGCTGGGGCGTGACTTCCCCGGGTATCGTGCCGCCACCGCCGTCGGTCTCGCCGGAGGCGCTGCCCTCCGAGGGAGTCGGGGCCGGGGATTCGACGCCGCCCTCGGTCGGACAGGTCTCGCTCGGCACCCACGCGAACCGCACCTCGTACGACTCGCTCGGCTCCAGCGACAGCGATTCGGACTCCAGCGAAGGATCGGGCAGACCGGTCGCCGGGCCGCCCGCCATGTGCCGGACCACGCTGACCTTGGCGGGATCCGCCGCGCCCAGCGTCTGCACGCCGATCGTGCCGCCGCCGCCGACGGTGCAGGTGGTGCCGGAGACATTGGAGACGCGGAAGACCCCGTACACCTTGCCCTCGGCGTCCGGAGCGCCCGCCTCCTGGAGGGAGACCCCGAGCCGCTCGGCGGCGCAGACCAGGGAGGCGGAGGAGATGCCGCCCGGTGTCTCGTCCGGGGCTCCGCCGCCGGTGCTCCCGCCGCCGCCTCCGGTGTCCTTGCCGGGGCGGGCGCCCGGGGACTCGGAGGCCCGCTCCTTGTCCTCGGGCTTCTCCTTGTCCTTGGGCTTGTCCGGCTTTCCGCTGGCGGAGCTGCTGGCCTTGCCCTTCTCCTTCTCTTTCTCCTTCTCGGTCCCCGCGCCGCCCTGGGCGTGCTGGTCGCGTCCGATGGCGACCGGGCTGGCCGCGTCGCCGCCGCCCGGGCTCGCCACATGGACGAAGGCGGGGATCGCCGTGCCCATCAGCAGCACCGCCGCGGCCACGCCGACCAGCGCCTGCCGCTTGCGCGCCCGGCGCGCGGGCACCGCCTTGCGCAGATGGTCGAGGGCCCCTTCCGAGGGCGCGAGATCGTCCACCGCGCCCTTGAGCAGCGCGCCCAGGTCCAGAACCTCGGCAAGCTCCCCGCCCGAAGCACCCGAACCCCCCGGGTCGCCAGGGGCACCCGAAGCCCCCGGGACGGCCGAGGCACCCGAGGCGGCCGGCGCGCCCGGGGTGTCCGGCGTGCCCGGGGTGTCCGGTGCGCCTGGGGTGTCCGCGGCGGCCGGTTCCTCCGGCTCGTCCGCCTGCTCCTCCGCGGGGTCTCCGGCGGGCTCGTCCGCCGGGCTGCCCGGGCTGCCCGGGCCGCCGACCGGTGCGCCGACCGTGTCGCCGGGCTCCTGCGCCGACTGGCCCGACTGCGCCGACTGCGCCGACTGGCCCTGCCGACCCGCCCGGCCCGCTTCGGCGGCCCCGCCCGCGGCGGCCGCTTTCTGCGACGCCTCGTCCGCGTTGCCGCGATCGGCGTCCGGCCCGTTGTTCACCATCTCGTTCCCAGTCCGGTCGTCAAACGGCCCGTCCGGCCCGTACCGCTCGGTGTCCTTGCTGTCCCCGCTCATGCCGTGGCCTCCATGGCGACGCGCAGCGCCGCTATGCCCCGGGAGCCGTACGCCTTCACCGAGCCGAGGGATATGCCGAGCGTCTCGGCGACCTGGGCCTCGGTCATGTCGGCGAAGTACCGCAGGACGAGGACCTCGCGCTGGCGGCGCTGGAGTCCGCGCATGGCCTTGATGAGCGCGTCGCGCTCCAGCTGGTCGTACGCGCCCTCCTCGGCGCTCGCCATGTCGGGCATCGGCTTGGAGAGCAGCTTGAGCCCGAGGATGCGGCGGCGCAGGGCGGACCGGGAGAGGTTGACCACGGTCTGGCGCAGATAGGCGAGGGTCTTCTCCGGGTCGCGTACGCGGTTGCGCGCGGAGTGGACGCGGATGAAGGCCTCTTGGACGACGTCCTCGCAGGAGGCGGTGTCGTCGAGGAGGAGCGCGGCGAGTCCGAGCAGCGACCGGTAGTGGGCGCGGTAGGTCTCGGTGAGGTGGTCGACGGTGGTGCCGGCGGCGACGGCCGTGTCGGCGCCGCGCTGCGAGGGCAGCCGGGTGGTGCGGGACGTGGGCATGGGAGCGATCACCGGCATGCCGCCTGACGGGCGGCTTCTGCGTCCGGGGCGCAGCAGGGCGCCGCGTCTGCCCTCCGGGGAGGGCGCGGGGTCCGCCGTGTCCGGTTCACCTCGGGCGGGGGCCACTGAACTCCCGCGCGCCGAGCCGCCGTGCACCGGAACAACCGAACCGCTCCGGAGCAGGCGCATGGGCGCGCTGCGGACCGGTGCCACCCCTGCGATGTCGAGTACGTCTGCCACAACAGTTGGACACGCTTCCCCCCGTCAGGGTTGTACGCGTACGCCACCGCTTTTGACGGTGTTTTATTTGCCCTCATGCGTACTCGCTCTTCCCCAATGCCCCATTTTTCGCGGCACCGTATAGAGGTGATCGCGAAGACGCCTCACACCCCGTCGCCGGTTGCAGCCCGGGGGAGCGAATTCCTGATCGCCCCACACTCCGGTCCAAATGGTACAGACCACCGATCTGTCCACAGGGTGCTCATGGGGCGTTCACAGATCCTACAAACCTCAACCACCCCCGTGTCCAGCTTTGATCATGAATCAAGCAGGTCAGGACAGGGGTGATCTGGATCAACAGTCAGGAATCAGACCAGAAATCACGGACAAGTCAGTAGAGAACAGACATCCGGGGCCGGGTTTGATATCACCGGGAGAATTCCGCGGCGACCGCCTCCGCGATCTGCGCGGAATTCAGCGCGGACCCTTTGCGAAGATTGTCGCCGCAGACGAAAAGCTCCAGCGCGCACGGGTCGTCCGGGGCGCGGCGGACCCGGCCCACCCAGACCGGATCCGTGCCCACCACGTCGGCGGGGGTGGGAAAGCCGCCCGAGGCGGGATCGTCGTAGAGCACCACACCGGGGGAGGTCGCGAGGATCTCGTGCGCCCGCGCGACGGTGACCTCGCCCTCGAAGCGGGCGTGGACGGTGAGGGAGTGACCGGTGAGCACCGGCACCCGGACACAGGTCGCCGCCACCCTGAGATCCGGCAGATCGAGGATCCTGCGGGTCTCGTTCCGCAGCCCCAGCTCCTCGGACGACCAGCCGTCATCCTCCAGCGTGCCCGCCCAGGGCATCACATTCAGCGCGAGCGGGGCGGCGAAGGGACCGAGCCCGGCCTCGCCCACGGCACGGCGTACGTCCCCGGGCGCCTCGCCCAGCTCCGTACCGGCGACCAGCGACAGCTGGGACCGCAGCGCGGCCACCGCCTCCCGGCCCTCGCCGCTGACGGCCTGGTACGAGGAGACGACCAGCTCCCGCAGGCCGAACTCGGCGTGCAGCGCGCCCACCGCGGGGAGCATGGCGAGGGTGGTGCCGTGCGGACCGGCCACGATGCCGCGCGGACGGATCCGTACGGCATGGGGGTTGACCTCGGGGACCACCAGCGGCACTTCCGGGTCGAGCCGGAAGGCGGCGGAATTGTCCACGACCACCGCGCCCTTGGCGGCGGCGATCGGCGCCCAATGGGCGGACACCTCGGCGGGGACCAGGAAGAGGGCGACGTCGACTCCGTCGAGGGCCTCCTCGCCCAGCGCCAGCACCTCGCACTCCTCCCCGCGCACGGCCAGCTTGCGGCCGGCCGAACGCGGGGAGGCGAGAAGGCGTATCTCGCCCCAGACGTCCTCGTGCTGGGAGAGGATCTGGAGCATCACCGCACCGGCGGCTCCGGTCGCTCCGACGACCGCGAGTGCCGGCTTGCGGTTCATCGACCGGTGCCTCCGTAGACGACCGCCTCGTCGGAGTCGCTGTCCAGGCCGAAGGCGGAGTGCACGGCGCGCACGGCCTCGTTCACGTCGTCGGCGCGGGTCACCACCGAGATGCGGATCTCGGAGGTCGAGATCAGCTCGATGTTCACCCCCGCGTCCGAGAGCGCCTCGAAGAAGGAGGCGGTGACTCCGGGGTTGGTCTTCATCCCCGCGCCGACCAGCGAGATCTTGCCGATCTGGTCGTCGTAGCGCAGCGAGTCGAAGCCGATGGAGCCCTTGGCCTTCTCCAGCGCGTCGATCGCCTTCGCGCCGTCCGTCTTCGGCAGCGTGAAGGAGATGTCGGTGAGGGCCGTGGTGGCCGCCGACACGTTCTGGACGACCATGTCGATGTTGATCTCGGCGTCGGCGATCGTACGGAAGATCGCCGCGGCCTCGCCCGGCTTGTCGGGCACCCCGACGACCGTGACCTTGGCCTCGGAGACGTCGTGGGCGACTCCGGAGATGATGGCGTGCTCCACCTGCTGGTCTCCCTGCGGCTCGTTGCTGACCCAGGTGCCGCGCAGTCCGGAGAAGGACGAGCGGACATGGATCGGAATGTTGTATCGGCGGGCGTACTCGACGCAGCGGTGGAGCAGCACCTTGGAACCGGAGGCGGCCAGCTCCAGCATGTCCTCGAAGGCGATCCAGTCCATCTTCCGGGCCTTGGAGACCACCCTGGGGTCGGCGGTGAAGACGCCGTCCACATCGGTGTAGATCTCACAGACCTCGGCGTCCAGCGCGGCGGCGAGGGCGACGGCCGTGGTGTCGGAGCCGCCCCGGCCGAGGGTGGTGATGTCCTTCTTGTCCTGGGACACGCCCTGGAAGCCCGCGACGATGGCGATGTTGCCCTCGTCCAGCGCGGTGCGGATCCGCCCCGGCGTCACATCGATGATGCGCGCCTTGTTGTGGACCGAGTCGGTGATGACGCCCGCCTGGCTGCCCGTGAAGGACTGCGCCTCGTGGCCCAGGTTTTTGATCGCCATGGCCAGCAGCGCCATGGAGATGCGCTCCCCCGCGGTCAGCAGCATGTCGAACTCGCGCCCGGCGGGGATCGGCGACACCTGCCCCGCGAGATCGATCAGCTCGTCCGTCGTGTCGCCCATCGCGGACACCACGACGACCACCTGGTGGCCGTCCTTCTTGGCATCCACGATCCGCTTGGCGACGCGCTTGATGCCCTCGGCATCGGCAACGGAGGAACCCCCGTACTTCTGCACGACAAGGCCCACGTGCGCTCCTCGCTCGGTTTCTCCACCACAGCCATGTACTGCGGTCGGCTCAGTCTAACGAGCGGTCCGTACCAGCCCGAGGGCAATCACATCGTGAGACGCGCTGCTCAGCAGGTGATCACGGACCGCGCTCGGAGCGACTACTGCCCGGCGGGCGGCCGGATACGCGGGGTGTGTGGCGAGTCACATGGAGTCGGGGCCCGCCGGCGGTCACGCCGAGGGGCCCCGCGAGGCCCTCGCCGGGCCCCCTCACGGCTTCCTCAGCCGGTGCGCAGACCGAGCGGTACGCCGATCTCCTCCGCCATCACCTTGCCGGCCTCCTCCGCCAGCGCGTCCTCCGCCAGGTCCTCGTCCGTGTCCAGCCCGTCCAGCTCCTGGAGGGGCTGGTCCAGACGGACATGGGAGACCAGCGACTGAAGGGCCCGCAGGGTCGCGGAGGCGGTCGGCCCCCAGTTGGAGAAGTACGAGAACTGCCACCACCACAGCGCCTCCGTCGTCCGGCCGGCCCGGTAGTGGGCGAGACCGTGACGCAGATCGGTGACGATGTCGGCGAGATTGTCGGAGATACGGAAGGCGACGGGCGCCTTGCGCGGCTCGTACGGATCGAAGACCTCGGAGAACACGTCGACCGGATCCAGCAGTACGGCGAACCGCTCCCGCAGATCGTCCACATCCGGCTCCGGGCCGGTGTCCGGCTCGTACCGCTCGTCCGGGAGGATGTCCTCGTGCGCCCCCAGCCGGCCGCCGGTGAGCAGCAGCTGGGAGACCTCCAGCAACAGGAAGGGCACCGCGCTGTCGGGCTCGTCGCCCTTCGCGACCTCTGTGGTCGCGACGATGAAGGACTCGACCGAGTCCGCGATCTGGACCGCGAAATCGGCGGGGTCCTGATGCGTCGCGTGCAGCATGACGTCAGACATCGAGAAGTCGTCTCCCCTCGAAGGCACGCCCCAGCGTGACCTCGTCGGCGTATTCCAAGTCTCCCCCCACGGGCAGACCGCTGGCCAGCCGAGTGACCCGCAGGCCCATCGGCTTGATCATGCGCGCCAGATACGTGGCGGTGGCCTCGCCCTCCAGATTGGGGTCCGTGGCGAGGATCAGCTCGGTGACCGTCCCGTCCGCGAGACGGGCCAGCAGCTCACGGATCCGCAGATCGTCGGGGCCCACGCCCTCGATGGGGCTGATCGCCCCGCCCAGTACGTGGTAGCGGCCCCGGAACTCACGGGTCCGCTCGATGGCGACGACGTCCTTGGACTCCTCCACCACGCAGATGACGGCCAGATCCCGGCGCGGATCGCGGCAGATGTTGCACAGCTCCTGCTGCGCGACATTGCCGCAGACCGCGCAGAACCGGACCTTGTCCTTCACCTCGAGCAGGGCGTGGGCCAGACGCCGGACGTCGGTCGGCTCGGACTGGAGGATGTGGAAGGCGATCCGCTGCGCGCTCTTGGGACCGACGCCGGGCAGCCTGCCCAACTCGTCGATGAGGTCCTGAACCACGCCTTCGTACAACGGACTGCCTCTCCTCGGCTCGTACGGCCCTACGGCTCGTACGGTAGTTGGTCTGCCCCCTGCTTAGAAGGGCAGTCCCGGCATCCCGCCCAGACCCTGGGCGAGCGGGCCGAGCTTCTGCTGCTGAAGCTGCTGCGCGTTCTCGTTCGCGGCCTGCACGGCGGCGACCACCAGGTCGGCGAGGGTCTCGGTGTCCTCCGGGTCGACCGCCTTGGGGTCGATGACCAGACCGCGCAGCTCGCCGGAGCCGGTCACGGTGGCCCGGACCAGACCGCCGCCGGCCTGGCCCTCCACCTCGGTGCGGCCCAGCTCCTCCTGGGCGCGGGCGAGATCCTGCTGCATCTTCTGGGCCTGCTGGAGAAGCTGCTGCATATTGGGCTGGCCACCACCGGGGATCACGGTCACTCCTGGCACTTCGACGACGGTTGTTCGGTATGCCGAGCCTACGTGGTGGCCGGGCAGCTCGCCGAACCTCGCGACGGGGCCTCTTTCGAGTGAGTATCGTGCGGGTCCTCTACCTGATCACCGCCCGGGCGTGGTCGGAAATACCGGGATTTCCGCCGCATGGACCACCATTCGGCGGTAGGAAGGGCTTGCGCAACAGCATGCGTGCCAGGCACAAGCACACCGTTCGCCACACAGTGTCATATCGCCGTCACCCAGCAGTCACGACATCCGTGTCGTTCCCGTCGTTCAGAGGAGTGCCCCGGTGAGCCAGCCGGAGATGCAGCCCGGAGGCCCCGCCCGGGAGGAGCGCGGCGAGACGCCGCGCGGCGATCTGACCGGAAGGCCCTTCCCGCTCGGCGACTGGGGCGAGCCCGCCGAACGCCTCGACGAGCTGTTCCGCTGGGTCGAGGCGGGCGCGCTGCGCACGGTCGAGTGGTATCTGCGGGACCGCGTCTGGAAGCGCCGTACGGGCAGGGTGCTGCGCTCCGCGGCCGCCGTCGGCTTCGTCGCCGGAGCCGCCCTGCCGCTGGTCGATCTCACCGGCGCGCTGCCGGGGGCGGCGGGCTGGGGCTATCTCGCGCTGCTGCTGGGAGCCGCCTCCCTCGCCTGCGACCGGTACTTCGGGGTGACCTCGGGCTGGATGCGGAACGTGGCCACGGCGCAGGCGGTGCAGCGCAGGCTCCAGGCGCTCCAGTTCGACTGGGCGTCGGAGAGCGTACGGGAGGTGCTGGGCCCGACCGAGGGCACGGCGAGCGAGGCGGCGGAACGGTGTCTGGGGGTGCTGCGGCGGTTCTCGGAGGATGTGACCGAGCTGGTCCGCGCCGAGACCGCGGACTGGATGCGCGAGTTCGCCGGCGCCCCGGCCCCCCTCGTCCTCCAGTCCACCCCCCTCCCTTCCCCCACCGCCCCCCGCCTCCCCGACCACCCCCACCCTGGCCGCTCCCCCCTCCCCCCGGGCGCCCGCCCCAACATGCCGCGCCAACGCCCCCCGGAATCCCCGCGCTGACGCTGCGGGGCGGGCGGGGGGCGGGGGGCGGCGGGCCGCAGCCTCAGCCCACCGGCCGGGCGGCGCCGGCCACGGAGTCCACGAACCTGATCATTCCGGTGTGCAGCGCGCTCTTGGCAGGGTCGGGGAAGCGGACATTGTGCCGGTAGTACCGGTGGAAGGCGATGATCAGAGCCGCGTGCTCGATCTCCATCGGCAGAGCACTGGCGTCGGCCTCGGACAGCGGCAGACCCTCCTGGTAGCCGGATAGGAGGGCGTTGAGGCGCTCCGGAGCAAGGGCCCCGTCCTCCTGCGCGAGGCCCACGGCCGCCATGCCGAGGTCGAGGAGGGGATCGTCCAGCGAGACGGTCTCCCAGTCCAGGACGGCCAGCCGTCCCGCACCGCCCACGATCACGTTGTCGTCGAAGAGATCCCCGTGTACGACCGTTCTGGCGCGGGTCCGTTGCGCTTCGGCCGCCCGGACGCGGTCGAGCCGGCCGGTGAGCCAGGAGGCGAAGGCCGTATCGGTGAACTCCGGGACGACGGCCAGGTGCTCGTCCGTCAGCCTGCGGGTGCCGGCGGGGATGTCCCGCAGCCCCGGCGAGTCCGTGGGGAGTGTGTGCAACCGGGCGAGGATGCGCCCCGCCTCGGGAAGCAGCGCCACCGGCAGAGGCTGCAGCACCTCTCCGGCGATCCATCTCTTCACCATCACCGGCCGGCCGTCGAGCAGGCCGATCAGAGCTCCGTCGACGGCCGGGACGACCTCGGAGGTCGGCACGCCGAGCCGCCGGAAGGCCTGTGTGTGCGCCGCCAGTCGCCGGGCGCTGGGCACATCGTGGTTGTCCAGGATGGTCAGGACGTACTCGCCCCCGGCGGCGGACAGCCGGAAGCTGGAGTTCGCCGCGCCTCCGGCCAGCGCAGTCAGCCGAGGACGTTCGAGCCCGTAGAGCCCCGCCAGGGCGGACAGGTCGATCTGGTCCAACGCGGTGTACTTCGCCACCCGTTCATTCTCCTCTGTTCGCGGCGGCTTCCCGGCGCCGGTCTTCGACGACAGCACTCCAGCGCGCCCGGACCCGCGCCTGTCCGTCCAGCCACTGCGCACGGGGCAGGCCGGCCGGAGGTTCTTCTCCCGTGATGAGGTGGGAGAGCTCCGCCAGGTAGGCGAACTCCTCTCCGCGCACACACTCCCCGAGACGGACTCGCGCCTCCTCCAGGAGCCCGGCCGAGCCGAGAACCGCCGCATGCACGCATTCCGCGAAGCGGACGTAGGCGATCGACGAGGTCAGTCCCGACTCGGCGGCCGCGGAGGCCACTTCCTGGGCCCGGCCCGGCAGATCCTGTGCGACGCCCGCGTCCCGGACGAGACCGGCGATCCGTGTCTGGATCTCCGCCCATCGAATCGACACGCCTCCGAGCATGTGCTCGGCCCGCGCGATCTGCTCGGCGGCGCGTGCGCGGTCCTGGAACGCCGCGGCGAAGGCCAGGCACGCCTGGGACAGCGCGGCCTCCCCCGGCTGGTCGTCGCGGAGGGCGTCATCGCGGCCGGCCGCGTAGGAGGAACAGGCCAGTGCCATGCTCCCCTGTGTCCACCACAGGTCGCCCAGGACCCGGTCGCGACGGCCCTCCGCCCCGAGGGACCGGGCCGCGTCACGGACCTGGGGAAAACGCCCCACCCGGCGGGCCAGGTGGACCAGGCCCCGGGCGGCCGTGGGGGCCAGCCGGCCCCCGGCGTCGGCCACCTGCCGCATTCCCTCCAGCGACCGGTCGAAGTTCCCCAGATCTCGTTCGCACTCGGCGAGGAAGTACCGCGGCAGCTCCACCAGGGACGGCGGCAGCTGTCCGGAGTCCAGAACGGCGCGCAGCCGCTCGGCGGTCCGCCCCCGGTGCAGCCGCTGACGCTGCGCGATCACGGACAGCGCGACGGCGAGCGCCTCCACCGGGCTTCCCAGTGGGCCGGCGTCCCCACCGGACTCCGGGGCGGGGATCTCCAGCGGCTCCCAGACGAAGTCGTCGACGTACCGGAAGGCCGCGTCCACCAGCCATCCCAGTTCCAGGCCGTGGTCCCTGGACAGCCGCATCCCCTGGCGCAGCGCGGCCACCAGCCGGACGCGGTCCCCCGCCGCCTCCCGTTCCAGGGCGTCGAACGCGCGCTGGGCGGCTCGGCGCCAGTCGGCCGGGCTCCAGCGGTCCTCGCTGGTGGAGTCGGCCTCTCGTACCGCGTCCCGGACCAGATCGTGGACGCGATACGGCCAGGGCGCTCCCGGGTCGGTGTCCACGAAGGGCCGCTCCACGAGGTCCAGGGCCGGGGCGTCGTGGTCGAGGCCCGCCGCGGCCGTGGCCAGCTCCACGGAGAAGGAGTCGAGCAGGCTCACCGCCCGCAGCACCTGGCGCGCGCCGGGAGCGAGGTCCCGGAAGGTCCGCGCGACCAGGGCCGGGAAGTCGAGATGGAATTCCTGCGGCTCCGGCGCCCGGCCGTGCTGCCGGTACAGGTCCAGGAATCGCATCACCGCGAGATCTAAATACAGTGGGAGCCCATGAGAGTTGGCTGTCACCGTGTGCCGGGTCCTGTCGTCCATCAGCGGGCGCCCGCTGACGGTGAGCCGTTCGCACAGGTACGTCTCGCAGTCCTCCGCCGACAGATATCCCACCGTGTGCTGGCGCGGCTCCTCGCCGGCGCCTCCGGCGAGGAGCGGCCAGTACCGCGGTCCGGCCCAGTCCAGCTGTCCCTCGAGTCTGGGATCGGCCCACTGGAGGCGATTTCTGCCGGTGACGACGAACAGCACGTTGGGCATCAGCCACACCACGCGCTGAATCAGTCTTTCCAGATCACGGTGTACGCGGTCCCCGACATCCTCGAAGGTGTCCAGCAGCACTGTCAGCGTGACCCGGTTCTTGGCCGGGACCCTGCTCAGGTCCCAGGCCAGCAGGTGCGAGTAGTAGCTGAGCGCCTCGGTGTCCGGCTCCGCCTCCAGCAGGTCGGCCAGCCGTCGGCACTCGGCGAGCGCGCGCACCTGGTGACGGTGTTCCCGCAGCGCGCGCACCAGGGAGCGCAGTCCCTGTCCGACCAGCGCTCCCGCCGTGCCGGGGAGTGCCACGGCCTGTGCGACGTCCGCGAGCGCCGACTGCATCTGTCCCGGCATCGACCGGGCTCCGGGCAGCCGGCTGAACCAGGTGCGGCGGCGCAGGTACTCGTCCAGCGGCTCCCCGGGGTGGTTGCGCTCCCAGTAGCGCTCGAAGGCGATGTCGAACGTGGGCATCGGCTGCCCCAGCTCGGCGGCGGCCAGCCGGAGCACCAGCATCAGCGACTCGAAGTCCCCGCCCGCGTCCCGCGACAGATCGACGCGGACCGGCACCACCCGGCCGAGCTCCGGATCCAGGGACGGCCAGCCGGAGCCGGCCCTCTCGGAGGCCGCCACGTGCTCGGCGATGCCACGGGACAGGGTGGACTTCCCGATGCCGCCCACGCCGTAGAAGACGAGCACGTTGCGCCGGGGAGCCTCCAGGTCCTCGACGTCGAAATCGGGGCCGTTCACCCGCTGGACGTGTCTCGCCAGACTCACCGCGACCGCGTCCCACTCGTCGCGCCGGTCGGCGAAGAAGTCGACCGCCTTCACTTCTCGGTCGTTGGACCGGAACACCGCCCGCAGATCCGACCTGGGCACGATGACACCCCCATCACCTTGACTAGGTCACCAAGCGCACCAATGACCTGACCGTACGTCAAGCGCGGCCGCGGAAACGGGTGATCGCCGGATCAGGACCGCGCCGGCCGGCGCATCCCGGCGGAAAAAAGCCTCCGCCCGTCGGATCCCGTGACGCCTCGGCGAGGGGGCGGGTCGCCCCGCCCCGTCCCCGGTCAGCTGAAGACGATCATCGAGCCCTGGCCCAGGCTGCGGGTCGCCGCCGCGTGGAGGCCGAGCCAGACGTGGCGTTCGCGGGCGAAGGGGTCGGCGTCGTGGTGGACGGCGCCGGCGGGCTCTTCCAGGGTGGTGGGGCGGTCGGGGGGGACGGGGGGACGGGGCGGGTTGGCGGGGTCGATGCCGATGGAGGGGGCGACGAACTCGAGTTCGCGCAGCAGGCCCTGGGTGGAGCCGAGCGGGCCGCCGCCGGCGAGCAGTTCGTCGTTGGAGAGGGGCGCGGCGAAGTCGACGGGGACGTAGGCCCCGGCGTGGTCGTAGTGCCAGACCAGATGGGACTGCTGGGCCGTGGCCTCGAACATCTCCAGCAGCTGTTCGTAGTCGCCGCCCAGTTCGTCGACGGGGGTGACGGCCAGCCCGCAGAGCTGGAGCAGATAGGCCCGGCGCAGGAAGTGCAGCGCGTCGTAGTCGAATCCGGCGACCGGGGCCACGTCGCCGGAGAGCCCCGGCATATAGGCGAAGACGGGGACCGCGGGCTGGCCGGCGTCCGTGAGCGCCTTGTCGTAGGCGGCCAGTTCTTCGGCGAAGGGGTTGTCGGGGCTGTGGCACAGCACGTCGACGAGGGGGACCAGCCACAGGTCACAGGCCAAGGGAGGGCTCGCTCTCAGGCGGGATCGGGCACTGTCGTTGGACGGTCGGGACAGAGTAGTGCCCCGGCCGGTCACGGCACAGGGCACCGCCCGCGCCACCGCGGTCGCGGCCCCCTCGCCGCTCACAGGACCACCGTCGCACACGCTTCCCCCTGACCGCACCGGTGCTCACCTCACCGGTTTCCGACCCTGCCCACGTCCCACACCCACACTCCGCCGATCTTCTCCCCGGCCCGGCCGAGCAGCCGCTCGACGGTGGTGTACAGCGCGTGGTCGTTGTACTGCGGGGGCAGCACCACCACGCCCGCCCGCCAGGCGGCCAGATCCGCCTTGGCCTGGTCCCGCCAGTCGGCGCCCAGCTCGGGGGCCTGGCCGGTGTTGCGGACGTCGTTGAAGAGGTTGGAGGTGTGGCGCGGGGTGGAGCCGTAGATCCCGATCCGGTCCGGGCCCCAGGGCCCGTTGAAGTACCCGCCGGCCACCGAGAAGCCCAGGTCGGTGGAGGACTGCCAGTACAGGGCGTCCGCGCCGCCGGGGCTGGGCAGCGGGACGGTGACCACCGATTCGCCCTCGGCGAGGTACGAGCGGTACATGCCCTCGGCGATGAACGCGGGCACCGGCTCCCGCTCCCGTACCGGGTACGGCGTCGGCACGACGGGCAGCAGCGCCGCCGCGACCGCGACCAGGCCCGCCGCGCGCAGCGTCCGGGCGGGGTGCACGGCGAGCCGGTCGACCGCGAGCGCCAGCAGGATGCCGATCACCGGGGCGCAGATCATCGCGACCCGGGACTCGATCACGGACTCCAGCAGCGGCTGTTCGGCGAGCAGCCGCCAGGGGCCGGCCATCACGATGTCGGTGTACGGGACGCGGAAGCGCACCCCCAGCGAGAGGAACGCCGCGACCAGCGCGGTGAAGGCGAGCGCCTTCACCAGCGGGAGCCGCCGCAGCACGACGACGATCGCGGCGGTCAGCGCGAGCACCGGCCAGCCGAAGAAGGCGTTCTGCTCGGTGCGGTTCATCGCCAGCGGGTCGGCGGTCTCGTCCGTGCCCAGCAGCGAGCGGCCGGCGAACTCCACGAACGCCAGCGGGCTGTTCCCGGTGTTGGACCCGTGCACCACATGCGTATAGCTCTGCGGGCCGAAGAACTGCCAGCCCAGCGGGAACGCCACCAGCGGCAGGCAGACCGCGAGTCCGATCAGGGTGCCGCGCAGCAGCGGACGCCAGGCGGTCCGCGCGACGTCCCGTCCGACCGCCGCGTACGCGAGGGCGAACAGCACCATGCCCATCGCGGCGAGCAGCAGCGGCTCCTCGCCGAGGAAGATCTGGTACGTGGCGAAGAGGCCGAGCAGCACTCCGTCGCGGACCACGTTCCGGCCCTCGCAGAGCCGCAGCGCGCGGTCCACGATCACCGGGATCATGAAGAGCACCAGGAAGTTGGGGTGCGCGTTGCCGTGGGAGATCATCGGGGGCGCGAAGGCGGCGAACGCCGCGCCGACGGCGGCCGCCCAGCGGTTGGCGACCAGCCGCCGGGCGATCAGCCAGTACCAGGAGACCGCGGTCGCGGCGAGGCCGACGGTGAGCACCAGCGCCCAGGTGACGGTGGGCCCGAGCAGCAGGGTCACCGGCGTCAGCGGCACGGAGAGCCCGAGCATCACGGTGTTGGCCATCAGGTTCACGCCCTCGGGATGTCCCTGGAGGGTGGTGAAGAGCGGATTGCGCAGATGGATCACGTTGTCGGCGGTGACCCGGAAGAACCACTCCCACTGGTTCTGGTCCTGTCCCGCGTCCGCGAGGTATCCCCGGTCCAGATCCGCCCAGAGGTCCTTGTAGAGGACGAGGGAGGCGAGGAGGAAGCCGAGGACGATCAGCAGATCCGTGCGGCGGACCGTCCGGGCCCGCAGCCGGAGCAGTTCCAGCAGCACCCTGCCGTAGTCCAGCGGTCTGACCTTGGAGCCCTGCTGGTGCGACCAGTGGACGGGGACCTCGGTCACCGGCCACTCCTCGCGCCGGAAGTGCCGCAGTATCTCGACATCGATCCCCCACCCGTCCAGCCGGGAATCGGCGAATGCCACCCGTGCCTTGTCCCCGTCGAAGAGTTTGAACCCGCACTGGGTGTCGTGTATCCCCGGTACCGCGACCGCGCGTATGAGCCCGTTGCCCATCCGGCCGAGCCATTCGCGGACCCGCCACTGATGGACCTCGATACGGGAGTCGGGGTGGGCGCGCGAGCCGATGGCGGCCGCCGTCCCCCCGGCCCGGAGCCGGGTGTCGAGCCGGTCCAGATCCTCGATCGGCGTCGCGAGGTCCGCGTCGGTGACCAGGACCCGGCGGCCGTACGAGGCGAGGACGCCGCGCCGCAGCGCGTCCCCCTTGCCCCGGTTCGCCCCGCCGTCGGCCTTGATCAGCTGGATGCGCGGCTCCTCGGCCGAGGCCTCGCGGGCTATCTCGGCGGTGGCGTCGGTGGAGCCGTCGTCGACGACGATCACCTCCCACTCGCCCCAGCGCTCCGGGTCCGACCGCAGATACGCGGCGATCGCGTCCAGGGTCGGGCGCAGCCGGCTCTCCTCGTTGTACGCCGGTATGACGACGCTGAGTCCGACACCGCCGCCGTACGCCGTGCCGTAGCCGCTCCCGTACGCCGCCGTCGGTCCGGGGACCGGTTCCATGTTCACCGCTCCAGCCGATCCGCCCAGGCGAGCGCCCGGTCGTTGTACAGACGGATGACCGAACGGGCCACCGTGAGGTCTCCGAGGGAGGCCGCGTCGATCAGTTCCTCGTGTCCGCTCCACAGCCAGTGCCGCCGGTCGGCGTCGACGCGCAGATGCGGTACGGAGAAGACCCAGCTCTGCACCCGCATCCGGTGCAGAAAGCCGGCGATGTAGGTGTTGGCGACGATCGAGCCCAGCTCATGCCAGAAGCGCAGGTCGTAGCCGATGTGGATGTCCAGGTCGCCGCAGCGGGCGGCGCGGGCCGCCTCCTCGGCGCGGCGGCGCACCGACACCACGGCCTTGCCGCCGACCCGGGTCCGGCCCAGGCGTTCGGCGTGCCGGATGACGCCCTCCATGACGAGGGAGCGGGAGTCGACCATGGCGCGGTAGTCGGCGACGGAGAACTGGTGCACTCTAAAACCGCGGTGCTGGTCGGAGTCGAGCAGCCCCTGCGCGGCCAGGTCCACCAGGGCCTCGCGCACCGGGGTCGCGGAGACTCCGTACTGCTCGGCGATCTGTTTGACCGTGAACTCCTGTCCGGGCAGCAGTCGCCCGGCCAGCACCTCGTCGCGCAGCGCGTCCGCGATCTGCTGCCGCAGGGTGCTGCGGGTGACAGCGGTACTCGCACCGCGCGGGCCGGGGCCGGGCATCGATGGCTTCTCCTTCGCCGGGGGGTCCCGGACACGATAGGCCAGTCGGTACGAACCGGTGAGGTGCAGGTGAACGAAGCAGGTGGCGGCGGGTCCGGGGGCGGGCGCTTCGAGGCCGCCTCGGGGGACGGTCCGCCGGGTGCGGGACCGGAGGGGGCGCGGGCCGCCGAGGTGCGGACGGCGTTCGCCGGGCTGCTCCAGATCCGGCGGGTCTCGGGCGCCGGGGACGCGCCCGCGCCGTGGGAGCGGCATCACATGACGCGGGCGGTGGCGCTGGCGCTGGAGGCCTCGGGGGCGGCCCCCTCGGCGGTGGGCGAGGACGGGGAGCGGGTCGCGACGGGGTACCGGGTGCTGGACGCGGACCGGGCGGGCGCGGTGCGGGTGGAGTGGGCCGGACCGGCGGGCGGCGGCGCGGGGCGCGAGGACGAGAGCGCGCTCCGGGAGTGCGCACGGGTGCTCGGGGAGCTGGGGTGGGAGGCGCTGCTGTACCGGGGGCCGAGACGGCGGTGGTTCCTGGAGGTGGAGGCGGTCCCGGGCCCCGGGCCCGGCTGAGGCCCCGGAGGACCGGGACACCGGAGTTCCGGGGCATCGGGCCCCGGGCCCCGGGCCCCGGGCCGGACCCACGGCCACCGGGGCCCGGAGCCCGGGGGCCGGGGGCCGGGGCCGGAGACCCCCGGGCCGCGCTCAGCAGTCGCCGTCCCGCGCGTACACCCCCACCCTCGCCTCGCTCACCGTCCGCTCCTCGCAGAGGGTGAAGCGGGTCCGCAGCACCTCCCGTTTGACCTCCTCCGCCTCGACCGCGTCCAGCGGCTGCCCCACCAGGTCCTGGACCACCACCAGCCGGCCGTCGTGGTCCAGCATCCGGGCCCGGATCTCCGCCGGGGACAGCTCGGTCCCGTACAGGGTGTCCGAGGCCCGGCGGGACTCCTTCAGGGAGAGGTCCGTCAGATGTCCGACGGCCTCGGGGCGCAGCAGGGTCCACGCCCGCCGCCGGGCCGGGGTGAAGAGCAGCCCGTCGCCGGGCCGCCCGGCCTCCGCCATGACCTTCGCCACCGCGCCCACATCGCTCTTGCGGCTCTCGGGCGAGCGCAGATACGGGCCGAAGCAGATCAGGGTCGCCAGCGCGGCGGCGGCCGACGCCAGGGCGAGCACCGGGGACCAGCAGCGGTCGAGGACCGCGCCGAGCAGCAGGGTCAGGCCGATGACGTACGGCAGCACATAGCGGTCCACGAACAGGGGGTGGAGGTAGGAGACCGCCAGCAGCAGCGCCGGCGGCATGACCAGCAGCGGAAGGGCGACGGCCCGCACCGCCGCGCCGCCGGGGGCCAGGGCGCAGGCCCAGCCCAGCAGCGCGAGCGCGGCGTAGGCGGCGAGCTGGCCGCCCTTGGGGGAGCTGATCCACTCGACCTGCCCGGACTGGGTGGTGCTGAACACGGCGAGCGGGGCGAGCGCCGCCGTCACTCCCAGCGCGGCGGCCGTCCAGCCGCGCGGCGGAATCCGCCGCGACCCCGCCCCGGGGACGTCCGGCCGGCCGGCGGCCGGGCGCCACCACAGGCTCACCCCGTGCGCCGCGAGCGTCAGCACGGCGAACTCGTGCAGCAGACAGGCCGCGAGCATGACCGCCGCGTACGCGCCCCAGCGCCGCCGGAGGAGGAGCAGCGTGCCCCCGGTGACCAGCGCGCAGACCAGCGCGTAGGAGCGCCCCTCCTGCGCGTAGCGCTGCACGACCGGCAGCAGCGGCAGGACGAGTCCGGCCAGCAGCCCCGCCCGGGGGCCCGCCAGCCGCCGGCCGATCAGCGCGACGCCGGCCGCCGTCGCGCACATCGCCAGCACGGACGGCAGCCGCAGCGCCACGAGTCCGGGCTCGGCGACCGCGAACACGGCGTGCATGAAGACGTAGTAGAGGCCGTGCACGGCGTCGACCGACGCGATCGTCCGCCAGATCTCCGGCAGCGACCGCTGGGCCATGTCGTAGGTGACGGCCTCGTCGCCCCAGAGCGTCCCCCCGCGCCTGATGCCCCAGGCCCCGAGCACCAGCATCAGCGCGGCGGGTGCGAGCACGACGGTACGGACGGAGAGGCCGCCCGCCCGGGGGACGGGACGGGCGGGCCGGAGCACGGTGTCGATCATCCGGCGAGTCCACCGGCCGCCGCGTTGATGGGCAGGCCCCCCACGCCGTGCCCATCAATTCATTACGCTCCTTGGGACCGTTGGGGGGACAGCAGCCGGAGGCCGGGAACGTGGGACGTCGTGAGAAACCCGTGGACCCGGCCGCCGGGCCCGTGCAGTCCTTCGCCCATGAGCTGCGTGAGCTGCGCCGTACGGCGGGCTCCCCCACCTATCGGGCGATGGCGGCCCTCGCCGGATACTCCGCTCCCACGCTCTCCGCCGCCGCGTCCGGGGAGCGGCTGCCCTCGCTCCCGGTCGTCCTCGCCTACGCGACCGCCTGCGGCGGCGATCCGGAGGTGTGGGAGAAGCGCTGGCACGAGGCGGCGGCCGACGAGCCCGTCCTCGCCCGGGACGACGGCACGGCGGCCCCCTACCCCGGTCTCGCCCGGTACGGCTCCGAGGACCGCGACCACTTCTTCGGGCGCGACGGGCTCGTCGCCGAGCTGCTGGAGCTGACCCGGCGCGGCCCGTTCGCCGCGCTCGTCGGCGCGTCCGGCAGCGGGAAGTCCTCCCTGCTGCGGGCCGGGCTGGTGCCCGCGCTGCGCGAGCCCGGGGAGCCGGGCGGGCCGGCTCCGTCCGTGATCCGGATCCTCACCCCCGGGCCGGCCCCGGCCCGTACCCATCGCGCGCTCTTCACCCCCGGGGCGCTCCTGTTGGTCGACCAGTTCGAGGAGGTCTTCACCCTCTGCCGGGACCCCGCCGAGCGGAACGCGTTCATCGAGCTGCTGACCGGTGCCGGGGTCCGGACCGTCATCGCCGTACGGGCCGACTTCTACGGCCGGTGCGCCGAGCACCCCGCTCTCGCCGCCGCGCTGAAGGACTCCGTGCTGCTGGTCGGCCCGATGACGCCCGCCCAGCTGCGGGAGGCGGTCGTCGGGCCCGCGAGCGCCGGGCGGCTGATCGTGGAGCGCGCGCTGACCGCGCGGATCGTCGCCGATGTCGCGGACGAGCCCGGCGGGCTGCCGCTGATGTCCCACGCCCTGCTGGAGATCTGGCGGCGCAGACGCGGCCGGACCCTGACGGAGGCGGCGTACGAGGCGATCGGCGGCGTCCAGGGCGCGATCGCGCACACCGCCGAGGAGGTCTTCGCCGAGTTCACCGAGCGGGAGGCCCGGGCCGCCCGGGATCTGCTGCTGCGGCTGATATCACCGGGGGATGCGACCGAGGACACCCGCCGCCCGGCCGCCCGCGACGAGCTGGTCCGCTCCCCCGCCTCCGCCCGGGTGCTGGAACGGCTGGTGCGCGCCCGGCTGCTCACCGTCGACGACAGCGCGGTCGATCTCGCCCATGAGGCGCTGATCACCGGCTGGCCCCGGCTGCGCGGCTGGATCGGCGAGGACCGGGAGCTGCTGCGCATCCACCGCAGACTGACCGACGCGGCCCGGATGTGGTCGGAGCTGGGCCGGGACCCGGGGGCCCTCTACCGGGGAGCCCAACTGGAGTCCGCCCACGAGGCGTTTCACGTGAAACATGACGGACTCACCCCGCTCGAACGGGACTTCCTCGACGCCTCCCTCTCCGCCCACCACGACGGGCTGCGCGCCGCCGCCCGCACCGCCCGACGGCTGCGCGGGCTGACCGTCGCCCTCTCCGTGCTGCTCTGCCTCGCGGTGATCGCGGGGCTGACCGCCTGGCACCAGAGCCGGGAGAGCGGCCGGCGCGCGACCGAGGCGGACGCCCGGCGGCTGGCCGGGGTCGCGGACACCCTTCGGGTCTCCGATCCGGCCACCGCGATGCGGCTGAGTCTGGCGGCGTGGCGGACGGCGGACGTGCCGGAGACCAGGGAGGCGCTGTTCGCGGCGGCGGCCCAGCCCGAGACCGACGCCTACACCCCGGCCGTCCCGGATTCCGAGCCCGAGGACAACTCCGTCTGGCGGCGGTACGGCGCGGACGGCCGGACCGTGGTCCGGGTGGGCCCGGAGCGCACCGAGCGCTGGGACGTGGAGGCGCGGGAGAGGCGGTCCGAGAAGGGCGGGGGCGGGATCCTGCCGGGCCTCGGCGAGCACGCCGAGCGGATCCTGGATGTGAGCCCCGATGTGCGGACCGTCGCCGTGGCCGCCCCCGAGGGCGTCCGGCTGTGGGATCTGGAGAGCGCGCGCATGGGCCCGGCGTTCGGACCCGGCGGCGACGGATCCGAGGAGCTGCAGGGCTGGTTCACCCCCGGCGGAAGGACGTTCGCCACCCATCGGACGAACGGCACGCTCCGGCTGTGGGACATCGCGACCGGCCGCGAACTGCTCGACACCGGGACCCGGTCGACGGAGGGGCGCCAGGTCCAGGTCTCGCCCGACGACCGGCTGCTGGCGTACTGCCCGGACCGCGGCGGGCCCCAGCTGTGGGACGTCCGCGACCGCCGCAGGCTCCCGACCCCGTGGCTGCCGAGGAGCGGGAGGTGCGGGGAGGGGGAGATGCGGTTCACCCCCGACGGCCGGGGCCTCGCGCTCAGCGGCGAGACCGGGATCCGGATCTGGGAGGCGCGGTCCGGCCGGGAGCGGCCGGGGATCGAGACCGACGGCCTGCCGCAGACGGCCTTCAGCGCGGACGGCTCCCATGTCGCGACCCTCACCCATGAGGTGATCCAGCTCTGGCGGACCGACGCGACCGGCGCTCCCGTGTTCCACGCGCCCGCTCACGGGATGAACCTCCACGATCTGCGGCTGGATCTGGAGGCGGGCGTCATCCGCTACGCGGCGGGCGGCGGCCCCAACCCGACGCTGCGGACCGTCGAATTCGACCTCACCGCCGCCCGGCTGCGGGAACGGATCCCTCTCACCACCGCCGTCTTCAGCGCGGACCGCCGGGCCCTGGCGACCGCGCACGCCCGGGGGATCGCGCTGCGGGACGCCGACGGGACGCCCCGGCACCGGCTGCCCGTCCCGGAGCGCTGCGGTCGGGAGTGCGAGCCGGTGATGGCCTTCCAGGCCGACGGACCGCTCTTCGCCCATACGTACGCCGGGGGCCGGGTGGTCGTACGGAATCGCGACACCGGGGCCGTCGAGGCGACGCTCCCCGCGCGCGCCGACGTCTCCGCCATGGCGTTCTCCCTCGAAGGCGTTCAGATCGCGGTGTCGCACGCCTCGATGGCGGTCAAGGCCCTCGACACCGCCCGGCTCTGGCCCGGGCCCGGGCGGCACGTCTGGTCGACGCTGCGGCGGGCGGACGACGGCCGGCTGCTCACGACGACCCCGAACGGTCTCTACTTCACGGAGCACCGGCGGATCGTCAGCCCGAGCGACGGCACCGCGTACCAGGTCATGAGGGGGGAGGGCCCGGCGACGGCGGCGGCGTTCAGCGCGGACCGCCGTTTCATGGCGATGAGCGCCCGGCAGGGGCGGATCACGCTCTGGGACGGCGACGGGATACCCCGGATCGCGGTCCTCGCCCCCGGTGAGCGGATCCCCTTCACCACCAGGCGCTCCTATCCGCCGGCGCTGGCGTTCTCCCCCGACGGCCGCACCCTCGCCGTCGGGGACACCCACGGCGGGGTACGGCTCTGGGACACCGCCTCGCCCCGCTCCCCCGGCGCGCCCCTGCCGCGCGCCGAGGGCCCGGTGCTGGCGCTGGCCTTCGCGCCGGACGGCAAGGAGCTTCGGGTGTCGACGCCCCATGTGGCCTCGCGCTCCTATCCGCTCTCCGCCGAGCGGGCGGCCGCGACGGTCTGCGAGCGGGCCGGTGTCGGCCTGTCGGTCTCGGAGTGGAGCACCTATCTGCCGGGCATCGCGTACCGCCGGACCTGCCCGGAGTAGACCGTGCGGTGCGCGGGACCGGGACCGCCCGGCCCCCGCGCACCGGCCCCCGGGCCACCCCCGGGACCCTGCGGTCAGGCCATGAACCCGTCGGCCACCGTCAGCGCCTCGTCCAGCACCGACAGCCCCTCCTTGGCCTCCTCCTCGCTGACGTTGCACGGCGGCACGGCGTGCGTGCGGTTCATGTTGACGAAGGGCCAGAGCCCACGGGTCTTGCAGGCGGCGGCGAACGCGGCCATCGGGGCGTTCGCCTCCCCGGACGCGTTGTACGGGACGAGGGGCTCGCGGGTCTCCCGGTCGCGTACGAGGTCCAGCGCCCAGAACACGCCCGTGCCCCGCACCTCGCCCACGCTCGGGTGCCGCTCGGCCAGTTCGCGCAGGCCGGGCCCGAGCACGGTCTCGCCGATGCGGGCGGCCTGCTCGACCACCCGCTCGTCCTCCATCACCCCGATCGTGGCGACGGCCGCCGCGCACGCCAGCGGATGGCCGGAGTAGGTGAGCCCGCCGGGGTAGGGGCGGGTCTCGAAGGTCGCCGCGATCTCCGCCGAGATGGCGACCCCGCCGAGCGGCACATAGCCGGAGTTGACGCCCTTGGCGAAGGTGAGCAGATCGGGCGTCACGTCGAAGTGCTCGGCGGCGAACCACTTTCCGGTGCGGCCGAACCCGGCCATGACCTCGTCCAGGACGAAGACGATGCCGTGCCGGTCGCAGATCTCCCGCACCCCGGCGAGATAGCCGGGCGGCGGGACCATGATCCCGGCGGTGCCGGGGATGGTCTCCAGCACGATCGCGGCGATCGTCCCGGGCCCCTCGAAGGCGATGGTCTCCTCCAGGTGCCGCAGGGCGCGCTCGGCCTCCTCCGCCTCGGTCGAGGAGTAGAAGGGCGTGCGGTAGAGGAAGGGCGCCCAGAAGTGGACCACGCCGGAGACCCCGCTGTCGGAGGCCCAGCGGCGCGGGTCGCCGGTCACATTGATCGCGGTGGCGGTGCCTCCGTGGTACGAGCGGTACGCGGAGAGGATCTTGGGGCGGCCGGTGTGCAGCCGGGCCATCCGGACGGCGTTCTCGATCGCCTCGGCCCCGCCGTTGGTGAAGAAGATCTTGTCCAGATCGCCCGGGGTCCGCTCGGCGATCAGCCGGGCCGCCTCGGAGCGCGCCTCGACGGCGAAGGCGGGGGCGAAGGTCGTCAGCTTCCCGGCCTGCTCCTGGATCGCGGCGACGACCCTGGGGTGCTGATAGCCGATGTTGGTGAAGACGAGTCCGCTGGTGAAGTCGAGATAGCGATGGCCGTCGTAGTCCCAGAAGTACGAGCCCTCGGCGCCGGCGACGGCGAGCGGGTCGATCAGCCCCTGGGCGGACCACGAGTGGAAGACATGGGCGCTGTCCGCCGCCTTCACGGCGGCTTTGGCCCCGGCGTCGGCGAAGGCGGCTGCGGCGGGCCCGGCGGGCGGCTGCGGGACGTGAGAGGTCATGCGCCTCAGCGTATGGACCCGGCGGCGGGCCCGGCATCACCACCTTGTCGGCCCTTGCCCGCCCGGCCGAGGCGTTCTGTCGCACCGCGCCGCCCGCCATTGACAGCATCCTGTCGAAATGACAGTCTTCTGTCATAGCGATCGCGCCGCCCGTGCGAACGCCGCCCCGCCGGAGGAGCCCGCCATGAGCGATCAGAGCAGCCAGAGCCGCCGCACCGTCCACCTCGCCGTCTACGACACCCTCGCCGACTGGGAGACCGGCCACGCCACCGCGCATCTGGCCCGGCACGGCCACCCCGTCCGCACGGTCGGCCTCACCACCGCCCCGGTCACCACCATGGGCGGGCTGCGCGTCCAGCCCGACCTCGCGCTCGACGACCTCGGCCCCGAGGACAGCGCGCTGCTGATCCTCCCCGGCGCGAGCGCCTGGGACGAGGGCGACGGCCTCGCCCCCTTCGCCTCGGCGGCCCGCTCCTTCCTCGACGCCGGCACGCCCGTCGCCGCGATCTGCGGAGCCACCGCCGGACTGGCCCGCGCGGGACTGCTCGACGACCGCGACCACACCTCGGCCGTCTCCTTCTACCTCGCCGCCACCGGCTACTCGGGCGCCGGGCGCTACCGCGAGGCCGACGCCGTCACCGACCGCGGCCTGATCACCGCGGGCCCCACCGAGCCCGTCGCCTTCGCCCGCGAGATCCTCGCCCTGCTCGGGGTGTACGAGGGCGAGAAGCTGGACGCCTGGTACCGGCTGTTCCACGACTCCGACGCGACCGCCTTCGCGGTCCTCGAGGACGCGTGAGCGGCGGGCCGGGCGGGCGGGAGCAGCAGGATCTGCTCAGCCGCACCGCGCTCGGGGTCTTCCGGCTGAACGGGCAGTTCATCGCCGTCTCCGACGCTCTGGCGAAGGAGGTCGGGCTGACGGCCTCCTGGTGGCAGGTGCTCGGCGCGGTGTACCGCTCCCCGCAGTCCGTCGCCCAGATCGCCCGCACCATGGGCATCACCCGTCAGAGCGTCCAGCGGATCGCGGATCTGCTGGTCGGGCGGGGCCTCGCGGCGTACGAGCCCAATCCCGCGCACCGCCGCGCCAAACTGCTGCGCGCCACGGGGGAGGGCGAGGCGGCCATCGCGCGGCTGAATCCCGGACACGCGGCGCTGGCCGCCCGGCTCGCGGCGGCGCTCGGCCCCGAGGAGTTCGCCGAGACCGTCCGGGTGCTGGAACGGCTCTCCGGGGCGATGGACACCGTCCAGGAGCCGTGAGAAGCGCACTATCCTCGACTCCCGACCGCGGTGGTCGCGGTCGGGGGAGGCACGGGCGGCGATGGATCAGCTCACATCGGACGATCCCCGGCACATCGGCGCGTACCGGTTGCTGGCGCGTCTCGGCGCGGGCGGGATGGGCCGGGTCTACCTCGCCCGCAGCGACCGGGGCCGTACGGTCGCGGTGAAGCTGGTACGCCGGGAACTCGCGGGCGAGGAGGAGTTCCGGGACCGGTTCCGCCGGGAGGTGCGCGCGGCCCGGCGGGTCGGCGGCGAGTGGACCGCGCCCGTGCTGGACGCCGACACCGAGGCCCCGGTGCCCTGGGTCGCCACCGGCTATGTCGCCGGTCCCGGCCTGGACGCGGTGGTCGCCCGGGCCCCGCTCCCCGAGCGCTCGGTGCGCATCCTCGCCTCCGGTCTCGCCCGCGCGCTCGGCGAGATCCACGCGGCCGGGCTCATCCACCGGGACCTCAAGCCGTCCAACGTCCTCATCACCATCGACGGCCCGCGCGTCATCGACTTCGGCATCGCGCGGGCCCTGGACGGCGCGGCCGACGGCGGCGGCCCGACCCGCACCGGCTCGGTGATCGGCTCGCCCGGGTTCATGTCTCCCGAGCGGGTGCGCGGGGAGCGGACCACGGCCGCGTGCGACGTCTTCTGTCTGGGCTCGGTGCTGGTGTACGCGGCGACCGGGCGGCATCCGTTCGGCCCGGAGGGCGGCGGCCGGCACGCGATGATGTACCGGATCGCCGAGGGCCGGCCGGATCTGAGCGGGGTGCCGGACGGGCTGGTCCCGCTGGTACGGGACTGTCTGCGCCAGGAGCCCGGGGAGCGGCCGACGCCCGCCGAGATCGTGGCGCGCACGGCGGGCGGGGAGAGCGGGGAGCCCTGGCTCCCGGGCGCGCTCGTGGCCCAGCTGGGCCGGCACGCGGTGGGGCTCCTGGACGCGGAGGAGCCCGCGCACGGACCAGGCCCCGCGCACGGCCCCGGGCCCTCGCACGGTCCCGGCTACGCGCACGGCCCCGCGCCCGAGCCGCACCGGGCCCGGTCCGTGCCGAGGACCCGGGTGCAGTCCTCCGTACCGCCGCACCACACGCCCCCGGCCCCTTCTCCCGCCTTCGCGCCGCCGCCGGACCGGGGAGCCCCCGACCCCGACTCGTGGCACACCACGCCCCGTGACATCGACCCGGGCGGGGTCCGTTTCCGTACGCGGGGGCCCCGGCGGATCGGCGCAGGCGCGCTGCTGGGGCTCGGGGCGCTGGCGGCGGCGGTCGCCGTCGGCGCGGTGTTCCTCGTGCGCGGCGGGGACGACGAGACGTCCGGCGACGGGAAGCCGAGCCGGACGACGGCCGCCCCGAGCGGCTCCCCCTCCCCCGCCGGCCGTCCGCCCGACGCCCCGGAGGCCGCCGTGCCGGAGACGTACCTCGGCACCTGGCGGGCCTCCTTCAAGACCTCCGACGGCGACCACACCCGCACCATGACCATCACCCAGGGCGGCCCGGGCGCCGGGGTGATGACCCTGACGGGCACCGGCCCCTCGTACGAGTGCGGCTGGTCGGCGACGCTGAGATCGGCCGGCCCGCCGCTCGACCTTGGCCCGACCGAGGTGACGTCGGGCGATCCGGCCTCCTGCTCCCCGGGGCAGTGGAGCAGGCTGCGGATGCCCGACGACTCCACGGTCGTCCGCGAGCTGGTGGGGTCGACGGGGGCGCCGCTCACCTACGCCAAGACGGACTACTGAGCCCGGACGCCGCTCCCGTACGCCCCGGCGGGCCGGCCCGTCTCGGTCGCGTACTCCGGATCGGCGTACGCGAAGCTGTGCCCGCCGGGGTGCCCGGCGTAGAGCACACAGGCGTCGTCGCGCCCCGCCGGGAGCCCGTTCCCGGCCTCGCAGTCCGGCAGCGCGGCGATGCTCAGCGGGTCCTGGCCGCTCTCCCACCGGACCCAGATCTCCCCCGGGTCCATGCCGTCGTCCAGCTCCCGGACGAAGTCGTGGTGGGGTCCGGCGTGCTCGCGCTCCAGCCCGCAGCGCAGCCGGGTGGCGACCTCTAAGGGGTGGACGTGCCCGCCGGGCGCGAACTCCAGCGCGATCACCAGCAGCTGGAGCGGCAGCGTCGAGATCTCGCCGCAGACGTGCCGTCCGCGCGCGGCCCCGCTCATCGGGCCCCTCCGCCGGCCGGGGCGGCGGCGACCGCGAGCAGGCACCAGGTGCGGGCCCCGTCGGGCGTCGCCCCCCACGCGTCGGCGAGCACCGCCACCAGCCCGAGCCCCCGCCCGCTCTCCTCCAGCGGCCCGGCCTCCCGCGGGCACGGCGTCCCCTCCCCGCCGCCGCTGCTCACCTCCACACAGAGATACGTCTCGGTCCGCCACAGCCGCACTCCCACGGTGTCGCCGCTTCCGTGCTGGAACCCATTGGTCACCAGCTCCGACATCAGCAGCTCCACCGTGTCCGCCAGCCCCTCCAGCCCCCAGATCCCCAGATGCGCCCGCCCCGCTCTCCGCATCAGCCCCGGCCACGTCCGGTCCTGCGCACTCATCGACTCCCCGCACCCCGAGGTCCGCGCCACCCTCACCTCGAACCCGGCGACGGCCCCGGGGGCCCGCGAATCGAGCGCGATCGCGCCAATGTGGTGACGCGTCGCGGAGTGCGGGGGTGCGGTGGTGATCGGCATGGCCCTTGTCCCTTCACGGTTCTCGGACAGGGCGAGGCCGGGCCCAGGGGATGCGAGTTGGGCCAGATTTGTACATCGCCGTCCGATGTGGGTCTGACTCAACTACGGTGATGTATATGCGAGTTAATATGCAAGCGCACAAGTCCTAGGTGCCGGAATTGGCAAATGCCCGACTAGTGGCACAACTTGCCCGAGGGCTGACAGGTGGTGGGACACTCAGGGGGACGACATGCGTCGGCACCCCACAGAGGTCACATCGAGCACCGGCAGACCATCGAGGAGAGAGGACAGCAAGGTGGCAGCAAAACGGGGCGCGACATTCCGACGCAGAGAGCTGGGCAAGGAGCTGAGGAAGCTCCGCGAGAACAAGGGCCTGACACTCCAGGATGTGACAGGAGAGCTGGGCTTCTCGTTCACGAAGCTGGCACGGGTCGAGATCGGCGAGAACGACCTCCCTCGGGTGGCGGACCTCGAAGCCCTCATGGATCTCTACGACATCGACATGGCCAGGGAGGATCGGGAGACCCTGCTCCAGCTCCACCGGGAGTCGCTGAGCAAGGAGCCCTGGACGCCCTACAAGGCGTTCATGCCGTCGAAGATGCCGACGTATCGCGGACTGGAGCAGGACGCGAGGGTCATGCGCGCCTTCCAGCCGAGCTTCGTCTACGGGCTGCTCCAGACAGAGGCGTACACCCGGGCCCTGTACTCGATCGCCAAGCCCGTGGACGAGACCAACTCGGAGTTCATCGAGCAGAACATCCGGCTCCGGATGGAGCGCAAGGAACTGATCACGCGCTCCGACAGCCCGCTGGAGTTGCGCGTCGTGCTTGATGAGACCGCCGTGCGACGCATTGTGGGCGGTCCCGAGATCATGCGTGAGCAGCATGCCGAGATCGGGGAACTGAACCGTCTCGACCATGTGACGATCCAGATCCTCCCGCACGACGTCGTGTCTTACCGCACGGAGAGCAACTTCGTGATCCTCGACTTCTCCGAGGCGCTGGCCCCCGTCGTGCAGGTCGACATGCCGAACACCATCAGCGTCACCGATGAGCGTCGCGAGGTGCAGCGGAACATCCGCCGCTTCGACGCCATGCGCGAGAGCGCCCTGCCACCGGCTCGTACAGCCGAATTCCTGCACCAACTAGCGCGACAGTGGGAGTAGCCATCAATACGCACATCACGGCCCGCGATGTGGCCGAATCAACCTGGTTCAAGTCCTCCTACAGCAACGACACAGGCGGCAACTGTGTCGAGGTCGCCCCTCTGACCAACGGCATCGCCATCCGCGACTCCAAGGACCAGCAGGGCCCCGCCCTCACCGTCCCCACCCCCGCCTGGCGCGCCTTCCTGACCTACGCGACGACCACCGCGTAACGGAATCCCCCGCGGAGTGCTCCCGCCCTCGCCGGCGCGAGCACTCCGCACCCGAGGAGCGAACGCTCTACGCGGGCAACCGCACCACGGACGGAGTCGCCATGCCGTTGCGCTCAAGGGCCAGTGGGTCCAGTTCGACACTGCGGACGAGGACTCCCGGAAGGTCCTCGAAGAAGCTCAGCGCCTCCGCGACGGCGTCGGTGAGCGAGCCGGCCTCGAAGGAGCACGAGAACAGCGAGAAGCCCGGCCCTTCCTCCAGTCCGATGCGGCCGTCGTTGAAGCGGTCGAGCCCATCGAGGGTGTCGGACTGCTCCGGGGTCAACGGGTCCTGCAAGCGCAGGTTGAAATCCCACCTACGCACAGTTGCCGTGCTTTCGGGTGAAGGCATCAATCCTCCTCGCCTCGTCTCCTGCGCTACTGGGGGTGCAGTGCACCGTGAAGCTCTGTTCGCACGGGCAGCAGATCACATACCCCCAGCGGTGCCGGTTCTTGTCGTGCGTCACCTTAAGACCGCGTGCCTCGGCCCTGCGGAGGGCCGACTCCACGTCCTTCTTCTGGTGCCGATCCCCGATTCCCATGGCCGTACAGGTACTCCCCCGGCCCTCCAGCGGGAAGGAACTCCGCAGCCGATTCACCCCAACGAGCACCCACCCCAGGATCGAGGCCAGCCATGACCACCACACCACCCGCGAAGCCGACCTGGTTCACCTCCTCCTACAGCAACGACACAGGCGGCGAGTGCGTCGAGATCGCCCCCCTGACCAACGGCATCGCCATCCGCGACTCCAAGGACCAGCAGGGCCCCGCCCTCACCGTCCCCACCCCCGCCTGGCGCGCCTTCCTGACCTACGCGACGACCACCGCGTAGCAGAGGTAGAAAGCCCCCGTGGACCGGAGCTGGACAGCGCACGCGACGCGACTCGCACGTCAGGTGACGGAGCCCGACTCGCGGTGGCGTGCGTCGGTCGCGGCGCTGCCTCGGCATGAGTTGGTGCCGCGCTGGTGGGAGTCGGCGGGTTCGGGGGAGTGGCGGCTGCGTGTGGGGGCCGCCGACCCGGAGGGGTGGTGGGGGACGGCCTATTCGGACACGTCCGTGGTGGTCCGGGTCGGCGGGCTCCACGCCGACCACGCCGAAGCCGGGGATCTCGCCGAAGGAAGGCCCACGTCGTCCGCGACGCTGCCGAGCCTGGTCGTCCGGATGCTCCGGTGGGGGCGGCTCGGCGACAAGGCCGATCTGCTCGACCTCGGCACCGGTGCGGGAGGGCTCGCCGCGTACGCCTGTCATCGGCTCGGGGACGCCCGGGTGACGAGTCTGGACGTGGACCCGTATCTGACCGGTGCGGCCGCCGGCCGGCTGGCGGCGATGGGGCTCCGCCCCCGGTTCCTGGCCGTGGACGCCACCGTGGAGATCCCGGGGACGTACGACCGGATCGTCGCCACGGTGGGCCTGCCCGCCGGGCCGGGGCTCCGCCCTGTGCTCGGCGCGCTGCGTGAGGGCGGGCGGCTGGTGGCGAACCTGGCGCGCACGGGCGTCGTCGTCACCGGCTGGAAGCAGGCGGACGGGAGTGTGGTGGGGCGGGTGGAGCGCTCCCCGGCGGGGTTCATGCTCACTCGGTCCGGTGACGACTACCCGCCCGCCCCCGCCGAACCGGCCGCCCACGCCGAGACGGCGGACGGGGAGACGGTCGGCGTCGGCCGCTATCCCGTTCTCGATCTGTCCGCGACCTGGGAGCTGCGGACCATGCTGGAGCTCGCGGCTCCCGGAGTGGAGACCTCCTACCGGGAACACGGGCGGAGGCGGACCGCCTGTCTGACTCATCCGGACGGCTCCTGGGCCCGTGCCTCCGCCGAGTGGATCGATCCGCCGGAGGTGCACCAGGGCGGACCGCGCCGCCTGTGGGACGTACTGGAGCGCATCCGGAACCGCCTCAACGCGGAAGGCGCGCTCCCACTGCTCGGGGCGCGGGCACGGATCGACCCGGACGGGGTCGTGCGGATGACTCGCGGGCGGTGGAGCGCCTCCCTGGGCGGCGCCCCGTCCCCGGACCCGTCGGGGGGAGTACCCCGTACCCCCCGCGCGGCGGAGCGGTCCCGGCCGGTGGGCTGACGTGGCAGGGGCGGGGGGGGCGGCCGGTGCGCCCGGCGGCGGCGGTCGGCGCGGCGCTGACGGGCGCGGGGCCGGCGGCGGTGGCCTGCGCGTACGGCCGCCGTCGCCGTGCGCGGAAGGCTCCCGGAGGCCGGGAGGTGATCGGGGCCACCCCCTAGACTGGACGGACCGGGCCGGGACCTGCCCGGGGAGCCGGGCGGCCCGGCAGGAGGACGGACGGAGCACCATGGCCCTCTCGATCACCAAGACGCACGGCAGCCTGAACGACATCTTCGTCATCGACGGAGCGCCGACGGACCACTTCGCCGAGGCGGACGTCGCCCGCGCGGTGCGGCTGCTCTGCGACCGGGAGCGGGGGCTGGGCGGGGACGGGGTGTACTTCGTCGCGGACAACGGCGACGGCACCGCCGAGGCGTACTTCTACAACCCCGACGGCTCCGCCTCGCTGCTCTGCGGCAATGGGATGCGCGGCGCGGGGCGGCTGCTGCTCGACCGGCACGACGCCGAGTCGGTCGTCCTGCGGACCGGGCCGCACGCGTTCACCGTACGGGCGGCCGAGACGACCCCGCACGGGGTGCGCCAGGTCTCCGTCGAGCTGCCGCCGGTCGACTTCGCGCCGGGCGAGCCGATCGTCGCGGGCTCGGAGGCGGCGGAGTTCCTGGACCGGCCGCTGCCCCCGTACCACCCCTCCCGCCATGTCTCGGCGGTCGCCGTGCCCAATTCGCACCTGATCACGGTGGTGGACGACGGCTACGACGAGGACGAGCTGATCGCGTCCGGCGGCCGGGTCGCGGAGAACGAGGGCGTCTTCCCGGTCGGGGCGAACGTCTCCTTCGTGCACCCGCTCGGCGACGCCGAGACCTTCATCCGCACCTTCGAGCGCGGCGCGGGGCTGACCCCGTCCTGCGGCTCGGGCGTCGCGGCCTCGCGCGCGGTGCTCTCCCGGCTGGGCCGGGTGGCCCCCGAGCAGCCCGTCGTGGTCCGCAATCCGGGCGGGGTGGCCCGCAGCTGGATGCGGACCGACGGCGAGCGGTGGCGGCCGGTGCTGGAGGGCAACGCGACCCGGGTGTACGTCACCGAGGTCGACCCGGCGGCGCTGCTCGGCGAGGGGCCCGTCGCCTTCGAGCCCGTGTACTTCACCGAGGAGAACGCGGCCTTCGCGGCGCAGAACGACGAGAACCTGCGGGTCCTGAAGGAGCACGGCATCGAGATGACCCTGCCGGGCCCGGCGACGGACTGACCCGCACGCACCGGACTCCCGCGACGGACTGACCCGCGCACACGCCGGGGGCCGGCCGTCGGACGTCGACGGCCGGCCCCCGGTCCGCTGTGACCGGCCCCCGCTACGGGGTCTTCTTGGTCACCTGGAGGTCGGCGGTGGGCTCCTCCACCCGGCCGCCGGGGGTTCCCGCGGTGCTCTCGTTGTTGCCGTCCACCGGGTCCCGGGTCGCCGAGTCGACGGTGGCGGTGTTGCGGACCTCGCTGCCGTCACCCGTGTAGTCCGGGTCGAGCTTCACCCTGAACACCCAGGTCACCGAGGCTCCGGGAGCGAGGGTCGGCTGCGGCCCGCACTCCACCTGGTCGCCCGACGCGCATTCGTCGTCGGAGGAGACGAAGGTCAGCGACGACGGCAGGGTGTCGAGCACCCTGACCTGCTCGGCCTGGGACGGGCCCCGGTTGGTGACGGTCACCTGGTAGTCGAAGGACTCGCCCGGCGCGATCGGGTCGGTGGTCACCGGCCTCTTCACGATCGCCAGATCGGCGGAGGGCGCGGCCACCTGGCCGCCCGGCACGGTCGCCGTGTCGGTGTCGTTCTCGCCGGCCGGGTCGATGTTGTCGGCGGTGACGCGGGCGGTGTTCAGCAGATCGCTGCCGTCGCCCTTGTACGCCGGGTCGATCCGGACGGTGAGGGTGTACTCGATCGTCTCGCCGACCCCGAGCGGGGCGGCCCGGCGGCAGGTGACCGCGAGGCCCGAGACCGTACAGCCGGCGGGCGAGGACGAGACATAGGTCAGGCCCGGCGGCAGCTCGTCCGAGAGCCGGACGTTGAGCGCGTCGGCCGACGGTCCGTTGTTGGTGATCCGGATGCGGTAGTCGAAGGTCTGGCCGGGAATCGGCGCGACGGTTCCGACGGCCTCCTTGGTGACCGCGAGGTCCGCGTACGGCTGATTGACCGCGCTGCCGGGGAGTCCGGCCGGCGGACTGGTGTTGTTGCCGGGCGCGGGGTCGTCCGTGTCCGAGGACGCGGTGGCGGTGTTGGCGATGTCCGAGCCGTCGCCCCGGTAGTTCGGGTCGAGCCGGACCGTGAACCGCCAGGTCCTGGAAGCCCCGGGAGCGAGCACGGCCTGCGGTCCGCAGGAGACGTTCTGGCCGGTCGCGGTGCAGCCGTCGGGCGAGGAGACGAAGGCCAGCGGGGCGGGGAGGGTGTCGGCGAGCCGGACGCCGAGCGCCTGCGAGGGGCCGTCGTTGGTGACGACGACGGTGTACTCGAAGGTCTGGCCGGGCGAGATCGGGGTGCTGGTCGTCGGCCGCTTCACCGTCCAGATGTCGGCCTGCGGCCGGGTGACCCCGCCCGGTGGCAGGACCGGCGGCGAGGTGTTGTCGGTGGGTTCCGGGTCCTCCGAGTCTGAGGTGGAGGTCGCGGTGTTGCGGAGATCGGAGCCGTCGCCGCTGTAGGCCTCGCTGAGCTTCACCCGGAAGGTCCAGGACACGCTGTCGCCGGGTTCGAGCACCCCGAGCGGGCCGCAGGTCACCCGCTGTCCCGACGCCACGCACGGGTCGGCGGAGGACACGAAGGAGATCCCGGCGGGCAGGCTGTCGGTCGCGACGACATTGCGCGCGTCCGAGGGGCCGGTGTTCTGGGCGGTGATCCGGTACTCGAACTCCTCGCCGGGCACGATCGGACCGCTGCCCAGCGCCGCCTTCACGGTGTTGATGTCGGAGACCGGGTCGAAGGGGCCGACCGGCGGGACCGGGTCCGTCTTGTTGTTGCCCGGGTCCGGGTCGACCGCCTCCGAGGTGCCGGTGGCCGTGTTCCCGAGGTCGCTCCCGTCGCCCTGGTACGAGGGGCTGATCCGGACCACGAACGTCCAGGTCTTGACCTCGCCCACGCTCAGCTGCGGCTCGGGGCCGCAGGTCACGGTGCGCCCGGCGGCCGTACAGCCGTCCGAGGAGGTCACGAACTCCATGCCCTCGGGCAGGGTGTCGGTGGCGGTGACATTGCGCGCCACCGACGGGCCGTTGTTCCGCGCGGTCAGGGTGTACGTGACCAGCCCGCCGGGCGGCACGGCGGCCAGCGCCCCGGGGGCGCGGGCGAGCCGGGTCACCACCCCGGAGGCGGAGGCGGCCGCTGAGCCTGGGGCCGCCGCGGCGGAGGAGGCGGCGGAGGCGGGGAGCGGCGTCCCCGAGGCGTATCCCGTGCCGGAGCACAGCGACACCGCGCAGAGCAGGGCGGCTGCCGCCGCCCCGAGCCCCGGGGGCCGGCGTCTTCTCGATCTCATCGGGCATCGATTCCGTTCATGATCCGGAGCCGTACGTCGGCCGTGCGGCTCACATGCCTGTCACGCGGCGGCCGAGGGTCAGTCCGTCCGCTTGGTCAGCACCAGGTCCGCGGTGGGCCGGGTCACCCGGCCGCCGGGCGGCCCGGACGTGCCGCTGTTGTTCCCCTGGTCGGGGTCGTCGGTGTCCGAGACGGCGACGGCGGTGTTGCGCAGCGTGGTGCCGTCCCCCTCGTACGCCGCGTCGAGCCGCACCCGGAACGTCCAGGTCGCCGAGGCCCCGACCGCCAGGGTCGCGACGGGGCCGCAGCTCACGCGCTGTCCGGCGGCCGTACAGCCGTCCGGCGACGAGACGAACGCGAGCGCGCTCGGCAGATCGTCGGTGATCCGCGCCCGGCGGGCCGTGGACGGGCCGCCGTTGGTGACGGTGACCCGGTAGTCGAAGGTCTGGCCCGGCGAGACGGGGGCGCCCGCCGTGGTCTGTTTGACGGTGCGCAGATCGGCGGCGGGTCGGGTCACCCCGCCGGGCGGGAGCGCGGCGGCGCTGGTGTTGTTCGCCTGGACGGGGTCGCTGACGCCGTGGACGACGGTGGCGACGTTCCGCAGGTCGGAGCCGTCCCCGGTGTAGTTCGGGTCCAGCCGCACGCGGAAGACCCAGGAGAGGGCCTGGTTCGCGGGGAGCGCGGCGGCCGTGGGGCAGGTGACGGTCTGTCCGGACGCCGTACAGCCGTCGGGCGACGAGACGAAGACCAGCCCGGCGGGGAGGGTGTCCGTCATCCGGACGTTCACGGTGTCCGAGGGGCCGTTGTTCTGCGCCGTGAGCCGGTAGTCGAAGGTCTGGCCGGGGGTGACCGGGCCGGTTCCGACGCCGGACTTGAGCGCGGCCACGTCCGCCCGCGCGGTCACCGAGGTGGTGGCGGTCGCCGTGTTGTTGGCGGTGTCGGTGTCGGACCGGTCGGCGGGCGCGTACACGGTCACGGTGTTGCTGAGCGTGGTCGGCTGGGCGGGCGCGGTCCCGGTGATGGTGTACGTCGCGGAGCCGCCGCGCAGCAGGTCGACGGTGGTGTTGAGGGTGTTGCCGCTGCCCGATGCCTGTCCGCAGGCGCTGCCGACGGTCGCCGTGCAGGTCCAGGTCGTCCCGGTGAGCCCGGGGACGGCGTCCCGCACATAGGCCCCCATGACGTCGTTGGCGTCGCTGTTGGAGACCTTCACGGTGTACGTCACCGGGCCCCCGCCCGCCGGGACGGAGGCGGGGCTGCCGGTCTTGGTGACCGACAGGTCCGCCGGGACGTTGATCTTCAGATCGCCGATCTCGTGGATGTTGGTGGCCCCGCCCGTGCCGCCGGAGAAGCCGACCTTGAGGGTGGCGGGCAGGGCGGGCTGATTGGCGATCGCGGTCACGTCGTAGTCGGTGACGACCTGGTTCATCGGTGTGCCGGGGCCGGTGTCCGACCAGATGGACACCAGCAGCCGGCCGGCCCGGGGGACGACGGTGACGCGTACGGCCCGGTAGTCGCCCCGGCCCTGGGTCTCCACGGTCCCGCCGGGGCCGTTGACGGAGGTGCCGAAGCGGTAGCCGGTGTTCCCGCTGCCGCCGCCGCGCAGCACGATCCGGTTGGCCTGGGTGCCGGGGCCGCCGTTGCCGACCTGGTTGGAGGAGAAGTTGCCGAACTCGTCGATCCCGATGCCGAGGAACGCGCCGGGGACGCCCGCGCGGTTGCAGGGCGGGCCGCCGCCGCAGGCGTAGCCGAGGCTGCCGCCGGGGGCTCCGGTGCCGTTCGCCGCCGCGCCGTTGGCGAGGAAGAAGGCGAGGCCGTCGCCGCGTTTGCCGTCGAAGGCGGTGCCGCCGTAGGTGGCGTAGGTGAACTCGGCGACGATGCCGAGGCTGGTGGAGAAGGAGTCGTTCATCTCCCAGCCGCCGGCCTGGCCGCCCGCCGCGCTCGTCAGCCGCAGCCAGCCGCCGCTCTGATAGCTGGCCGTGCCGGTGAGCGTGCCGAGGTTCCCGGTGGGGCCGTCGAAGGGCTCGTGCACGGGGAAGCTCAGCGCGCGCGGCCGCTGCTGGTGTTGTCTCTGTTGCTGTTGCTGTTGTCGCTGCTGCTGTGGGCGTTCCGCCGTCGGGGCGGTACGGGTCCGTTCGTCGTCGAGCGCGGTGGCGTGGCCGGGCGCGAGGCAGAGCAGCAGCCCGCACACCGTGGCCAGGGCGAGCCGGCGGCGGGCGGCTCGCGCTCGGGCCGAGCCCCAGATGCTTCTCATTTCCGCAGAGCCTCTTCTCGAAGGTCCGGACCGGGCGGGTCGGCACGGCGGGCGGGCGGCCGCCGCACGGCGGTTCAGCGCCGGGTGCGGCGGGCGAGCACCACGAGCGCGCCGCCGGCGGCCAGGGTCGTCCCCGCGGACCAGGGCAGCCAGCCGGGGAGTTCGCGGCCGGTGTTCGGCAGCTGGGGACGCCCGGGGTGGGGGTCGCCGGGGTGGGGGCGGCCCGGGTCGGTGGGGTGCGGCGGGCGGGTCGGCCCGGACGGGTGCTTCAGATAGAGCGGGCCGCCGCCGGGGCCGGTGGTGCCGGAGGGGTTCCGGTTGTTGCCCGGCACGGGGTCCCGGGTGGTGGAGGTCACCGAGGCGATGTTGTCGATCTCGCTGAGGCGTCCGCCGTGGCTCCCGTCTCCGCCGTGTCCGTCGCCGTGTCCGCCGTGGCCGTCACCGTGCCCGTCGCCTCCGCCGGCGCGGGGCTCGCTCTCCCGGACCCGTACGACGATCTCGTACGCCACCGACTCGCCGGCCGGGAGCCGGTCGAGCAGCGGACAGCGCACGGTCTGCGGCGCGGTCCCGGCCGCCGTACAGCCGTCGGGCGAGGAGACGAACCGGAGCACCTCCGGCAGCGGGTCGGTGACCTGGACGTTCCGCGCGGTGGACGGGCCGTCGTTGTGGACCGTGACGCGGTACGAGAAGGTCTCGCCGGGGCGGACCCAGCGGCGGCCGTCGGGGAGCAGCGCGGTCTTGCGGAGCGAGAGATCGGCCTTCCCGGTCCCCGGCGGCACATGGACGCCGGTGAGCGAGGCGGTGTTGTTGGCGGGGTCGGGGTCGGCGGTCTGGGAGGAGACCGCGACGACGTTGGTGATGTCGGAGCCGTCGCCGGAGTAGTCGTCGGCCAGGGCGACGGTGATCAGCCAGGTGTGGGAGGCGCCGACGGCGAGGGCGGGCAGGGGGCCGCAGGTGATGGTGCGGCCCTGGGCGGTGCAGCCGTCGGGCGAGGAGACGAAGACCAGCTGCCGGGGCAGCTGGTCGGTGATGACCACATCGACGGCCTGGGAGGGGCCGTGGTTGAGCGCGGTGACGCGGTAGTCGAAGACGCCGTCGGCGTCGGGCGCGAGCCGCTCGGCCCGGGCGGCTCCGGGGGCCTCGGCGGTGGGCGCGGCGGTGGGCGCGGCGGTGGGCGCGGCGGTGGGCGTCGTGGTGTCGGCGGCCGGGGCCGTGGGGGCGGACCGCGGCGGGGGCACGGGCCGGGTCGCGGGGACTCCGGCGGCGGACTGCCCTGCCCCGGCCTCGGGGACGGCCTCGGGAGCGGCCTGCGGGGCCGGAACCGCCGTCGGGCCGAACTCCGTGTGGAGCGCCAGATCGGCCCGCGCGGCCGAAGCCGCCTTGCCGTCGGGGGCGGTGGCCGGGGCGCCGGCGCCGACGTTCGGAGGGCCGGACGCCTGTCCGGAGGGGGAGCCTCCGGCCGAGGGCGCGGAGGAGGGCGCTCCCGGCGAGGCGGTGGCCACGGCGGCCTCCCCGGCCCCCGGCGGGGCCGCCGCGCTCGCCCCCGGGGCCGACGTCAGAGCGCCCGCCCCCAGCGCGCAGCAGACAGCGATGACTCCCCCGGCCCGGCGCATCGCCGTCGCGGACCGTCCGTGGACCCTACTCATGCGGGATGCCCTCCGCGCTCACCGATCGATGATTCACAGAGACCAGCACTCCCCGCCCCCGAACCTTTTATCTGATAACCACTCAGAATTCGCCGAAATGCACTACAGAGTGCCGAGGGCGGCCGGGCCGGGTCCGTGAGACCGCCGGGCGCCCGTCGGCGGTGGCGCGTTGAGCTGTACGTCCGTTTTCCGCCAGCCAGGCCGAGGGTGCGGCGCCGAGACTGGCCCCATGACCGCGTACACACCTCTCCCCGTCCCGCCCGCCGCGCTCCGGGAACTCCGCGCCGCCGACGACGCCGGACGGCCGATGCGGCCGTTCACCGCGCGCGAGGACGGCGTGCCCATCGGCTGCGTGGGCAGCCCGCTGCGCTGCTGCCTGCGGACCGTCGAGCCCGGCGAGCGGATCGCCCTCGTCTCGTACGCGCCGCTGCGCCGCTGGGCGGCGGCGACCGGGGCCGAGCCCGGGGCCTACGACGAGGTGGGCCCGATCTTCATCCACGCGGACGCCTGCGGGGAGCCGCCGAAGGCCCCGCGCTACCCCTTCGCCCGACCGGGCGCGCTGCGCACCGTCCGCCGCTACAACGCCAAGGGCCACATCGTCGGGGGCCGCGCCTTCGAGATCCCGGCCGCCTCCGACGCCGGTTTCGACCAGGCCCTCGCCGAGGCCTTCGCCGACCCCGAGGTCGCCCTCGCCCACGTCCGGGCCCTGGAACACGGCTGCTTCCTCTTCGAGATCCACCGCCCGTAGCCGGGGCCCTCGGCCCGGCCGCCCGGATCCCGGACCCGAATCCCGGGCCCGGACCCAGACCGGAATGCCGGACCCGGACCCGGACCCGAATGCCGGACCCGGATCCCGGATCCCGGACCCGGCCAGGGGCCGTCACCGCCCGGCCGCCCGGCGAGGCGGCACCCCGACCCGCCCCCCGACCCGCCCTACGCGCGGCCGCCCGCCGGGACGGGCCCACCGGCCTCCGGCACAGGCCCACCGCTACAGGCCCACCGGCCTCCGGCACAGGCCCACCGCTACAGGCCCACCGGCCTCCGGCACAGGCCCGCCGGTACGGGCCCACCGGCCTCCGCCCGGACGCTTCGGCGCCCCGCTCCCCGGGACCCGGGACCCGCGCCCCGCCGAGGGGCCACGGCGAACAGCGGCACGGCCCGAGTCGGGGGGGGGGGGGGGGGGGCCCCCCCCCGGCGCCCGCCCCCGCCCCCCCCCGCGGGCCCCGGGGGGGCGCGGGGGGGGGGGGGCCC
>NZ_JBIBWD010000010.1:0-361415 GCF_043080985.1 Streptomyces sp. NPDC014894 | reverse complement strand
CCCCGCCCGCGCCCGCCCGGCCCGCCCCCCGGGGGCCCGCCCCACCCCCCCCGGGGGGGGGCCGGGGGGGGGGCCGGGGGGGGGGGGGGGGGGGCCGCCCCCGGGGGCGCGCCTCAAGCGCCGGCGGGGCTGAGTATGCGCGCGCGGGGTTCGGGGTGAGGCGCGGGACCCGGGCTTCCGCGTCGGGCTTCGGGGCCGGGTCCCGCGCCTCAAACGCCGGCGGGGCTGGTGGACGACGGCGAGGCTGAGGGCGAAGCGCAGGATCCGGTTTCCGCCTCGAACGCCGGCGGGGCTGAGGTTGACGCGCGGGCCCGGTTCCGCGCCTCAAACGTCGGCGGGGCTGGTGGATGACGGCGAGGCTGAGAGTGAAGCGCGGGACCCGGTTTCCGCCTCGAACGCCGGCGGGGCTGAGGGTGCCCCCGGGGCTTGGAGTGAGGCGCGAGACCCGGGCTTCCGCATCGGGCTTCGGGGCCGGGTTCCGCGCCTCAAGCGCCGGCGGGGCTGGTGGACGACGGCGAGGCTGAGAGTGCCCCCGGGGCTAGTTCGTGCGGAGGAGGGTGAGGACCTCGTCGCGGATGGTGGTCATGGTGGTGGTGTCGCGGGCCTCGACGTTGAGGCGGAGGAGGGGTTCGGTGTTGGAGGGGCGGAGGTTGAACCACCAGTCGGAGGAGGTGACGGTGAGGCCGTCGAGTTCGTCGAGGGTGACGCCGGGGCGGGACTCGAAGGCCTTGCGGACGGCGGCGGCACGGGCCGACTGGTCGTCGACGGTCGAGTTGATCTCGCCCGAGCCCTGGTAGCGGTCGTACTGGGCGACCAGCTCCGAGAGCGGGCGGTCCTGGGAGCCGAGGGCGGCCAGGACGTGGAGGGCGGCCAGCATTCCGGTGTCCGCGTTCCAGAAGTCGCGGAAGTAGTAGTGGGCCGAGTGCTCGCCGCCGAAGATCGCTCCGGTGCTCGCCATCTCCTGCTTGATGAAGGAGTGGCCGACTCGGGTGCGTACCGGCGAACCGCCCATCTCGCGGACCACCTCCGGCACGGACCAGGAGGTGATCAGGTTGTGGATGACCGTGCCGCCGGGGTGCTTGGCCAGCTCGCGGGCGGCCACCAGGGCGGTGATCGCGGACGGGGAGATGCCCTCGCCGCGCTCGTCCACCACGAAGCAGCGGTCGGCGTCCCCGTCGAACGCGAGGCCCAGATCGGCCCCCTCCTCGCGCACCCGGGCCTGGAGGTCGACGATGTTCGCCGGGTCCAGCGGGTTCGCCTCGTGGTTGGGGAAGGTGCCGTCCAGCTCGAAGTACATCGGTACGAGGGTGAGGGGCAGGCCCTCGAACACCGTCGGGACCGTGTGCCCGCCCATGCCGTTGCCCGCGTCCACGACCACCTTCAGCGGGCGCATCGCCGACAGGTCCACCAGGGAGAGCAGATGGGCGGCGTAGTCGGTGAGCGTGTCGCGCTCGGTCACCGTGCCGCGCTCGGCGGCCGGGGCGGGCGCGCCCTCGTCGGACCACCGCTCCACCAGTTCGCGGATGTCGGCCAGGCCCGTGTCCTGGCCGACCGGGGCCGCGCCCGCGCGGCACATCTTGATGCCGTTGTACTGAGCGGGGTTGTGCGAGGCGGTGAACATCGCGCCGGGCAGACCGAAGTGGCCGGAGGCGAAGTAGAGCTGGTCGGTCGAGCAGAGGCCGATCAGCGTGACGTCCGCGCCCTGGGCCGCGGCCCCGCGCGCGAACGCGCCCGAGAGCCCCGGCGACGACGGGCGCATGTCATGGCCGACGACGATCGCGTCCGCGTCGGTCACCCGGACGAAAGCCGCCCCGAACAGCTCGGCCAGCGCCTCGTCCCACTGATCCGGCACCACCCCGCGCACGTCGTACGCCTTCACGATCTGTGACAGATCAGCAGCCACGGGTCCAACCTTCCGTAAGTCTCTGGGGTCACCTCAAACTACCGGCACCCCTCACTCCTGGCCGTAGCGCGGGTCCACCGACTCCGGGGCCAGCCCCAGCAGCTCGGCCACCTGCTCCACCACGACCTCGTGGACCAGCGCGGAACGCTCCTCGCGGTTCTTCGCGCGGATCTCCACCGGGCGGCGGTAGATGACGATCCGCGCCTGCCGGCCCTTCTCGGCCGAGGCGGAGCTGCCCAGCGGGACCGAGTCCTCGGGCGCGGCCGGCACATCGAGGACGAGGAAGTCCACATCGGCCAGTTGCGGCCAGCGCCGCTCAAGGCGTTCCACCGAGTCCTGGACCAGGTCGCTGAAGAGTTCGGCGCGGCTCGCCGAGAGGGGGACCTGGGGCGGGGCCACCGGCCCCCGCATGCCGCGACCGTGGCGGTCGCGATGGCGCGGCCTCGGCTCGGCCGGGTGGGGCGGTACAGGGCTGTCCTTCACTGACGCAGCGTAGCTCTCCGGGTCGCCGCGCGATCTGCTTCGCGCGCCGGAAACCGCCGCGGCCGCGGTGTGTCGCCAATTGAGCGTTCCGGTCGCGCTTGAGGCCGGTTCCGGATCCGACCGCGATCGCCGGACGTATAGCGAATGACCTGATTTACCCCACGTGATGACCGAATCAGTGATGTCCGCCGACTCCGAACACCCCTTCCCCCGCAGGTCATCGAGGTCTCCGGGCGGCCCTGCGAACAGGCCCTCGCACGGCGACACGGTGGGGTGACGCGGGGGCGAGTCGTCGCAGCCCGCTCAAGAGTGCGGTACCGTCCAACGTCGTGAGCCCTGTACGTCGCTGTTCGCGCACCGCGTGCGGTCGGCCTGCCGTCGCGACACTGACGTACGTCTATGCCGATTCGACCGCGGTCCTCGGCCCGCTCGCCACCTACGCCGAGCCCCACTGCTATGACCTGTGCGCCGAGCACAGTGAACGCCTCACCGCCCCGCGCGGCTGGGAGGTGGTGCGGCTGACCGACGGCTCCGCGCCCGCCCGGCCCAGCGGCGACGATCTGGAGGCGCTCGCCAACGCCGTACGGGAAGCGGCCCGTCCGCAGGGCCGTGCCGCCGAGGCGCAGAACGGGCGGCGCACCGCGGATCCCCTGGAGGTCGCCCGCCGCGGCCATCTGCGGGTCCTCCGCTCGCCCGACAACTGACCCGTCGGCAGCTGCGCCCGTCGGTAACCTGACACGTCGGTACCTTCACCCGTCGGCGCCCGGGCGGACGACAGCCCGGCGGACGGGGCCCGGCCCCGGACCCCGGACGCCCGTCAGTCCGTCAGGACCGACAGATCCGCCTCCGCCTCCGGCACCTCCACCGTCCCCCGGTCGTCCAGCAGCGGCTGGACCGTGAACATCTCGACCCCGTCGTCCGGCAGCGCCAGCGTCCGCGACCCGTGCACCGGGCCGCCCGACTCGGTCTCCACCGTCAGCCCGTACGAGCCCTTCAGTCCGCTCGGGACCTGCGCGGGCACCGCGAGGGTGGTGCCCGCCTTGATGTCGTACGACTTCACGACCGGCTCGCCGCCCTTCTCCCCCGCCGACGCGGTCACCTTCACCCGGGCCGCCGCGTCGGGCGCGGTGAGGGAGAGGGTCGAGCCCTTGGACCGGTTGTCGGCGACCGAGGCGCGCTCGCCGAGCGGTCCGGTCGCCGGGATGAAGGCGACCTCCTGCTCGTCGCCCTTGCCCCGGACCACCCGCAGCGCCGCCACCACCGGGGTCGCCCGGCCGGCCCGCTCCGGGCTGACGATCAGCGAACCCGCCTCGCCCTTGGTGACGTCCTTCAGCTCAAGCCCCGTGGTCATACCCGCCTTGACGTGCAGGCTCTCGCCGCCGAGCGGGACGATCCGGCCCGAGGGGCCCGCCAGCTCGACCTTGAGGTCGGCGTCGCGGTCGCCGGGCGCGTGCACCATCAGACGGACCGAGGTGGCGTCCGCCGGGATGCCGGGCAGCACCGCGGCGCCCGCCGGGTCGGCCGCGGCCGCGATCCAGTCGCTGCCGGTCTCCGTCTCGGTGGACCGGACGGCCGCGCCGACCCGGCCCGAGCGGGTCCTGACATGCACGGTGACATCGGCGGACGCCTCGGTGGTCACGGTGGAGAGCAGGATGGGCAGGCTGGATCCGGCGGAGACCGGGACGCCCTCGGTGAGCGTCGTCTTCAGCTCGCCGTTCTTGCCGTAGAGCATGACGTCGGCGACGGCGGGGGTGTCGTCCGGATTGGTCAGATGGACGTAGTCCTGGCGTCCCTTGGCGGTGGAGGCTCCCGGAATCCAGAACTCCGTCCGGGGCGCGGCGCAGCTGAGCCCGAGCAGCCCCCGTCCGCCGCCCGCGGTGACCGCGGTGGTCTGCTGGACGGTCCAGCCGGGGGCCGTGCCGCCGGTGGCGAGGCCGATGAAGGCGGGGGCCTCCGAGCCGTCCTCCTCGGCCACGACGGGCTTGCCGGGCTCCTTCAGCGTGATCGCGCGCTTCTCGGCGCCGGGCTCCTTCGCCCGGTCCTCGCCCGGTTCGGCCGCGCGCTCGACCGATGACCTGATCACCGGCTTGAGCACGGCCGCGCCCTGCTCGCCGGCCGTGCCGCCGCCCGCCGGGGTGTACGACGTGTGCCGGGTGTCCGCGATGTCGGTGCTGCCCGCCATCGGGCAGACCAGGGCGGAGCGCTCGACCGGGAGCCGGACCGGGCTCTTGGCCGCCGTCGCCCCGGACCCGCCGCCGGGGGCGGTCACCGCGGCGAAACCGGTGACGGCGGCGAGGGCGGTGGCCGCGGCGAGCAGGGAGATGGTCGTGCGCTTCACTCTGACTCGCCTCGTGGGGTCGCGTTGGGGTCGGTGCGGTAGTGGCCGGGGCCGTGCGCCGGGGGATACGGCTCCGGGGCGTACGGCTCGGACGTGTACGGCGGCTCGGGCGTGTACGGCGGCTCGGGCGTGTAGGGGGCCTCGGGGGCGTACGGCTGCCCGGGCCGGTACGCCTCGGGCGCGTATGCCTCGTAGACCTGCTCGCCGTACGGCGCGTCCGGCGGGCCCTCGCTCCCGTACCGCCCGGTCCCGTACCGCTGACCGCCGTACTCCTGGGGCGGGTAGGGCTCGTTCCCGTACGGGGCGTTCCCGCCCTCGGTGCTCCCGCCGCCGTGGGTCCGCTGGTCCGGCAGTCGCGTCGGGTACGGCTCGGCCGGGTACGGGTCCTGGTAGGGGGCGGGCGTCTCCGGCTGCCCCGGGTGGTGCTCGGGGGGCGGCGGCGGGCCGTCGTCCTCGGCCTGGGCGCGGAGCCGGCGGGCCCTGCGGCCCTCGCCGTCCACGGCCTGCGCGGGGACGGCGAGCGGCTCCGCGCTCTCCTCCTCGGGCAGGTCGTCGTCGTTCTGCGCACGGCGGCCCGGGAGGGCGAGCACGACCAGCACCAGGGCCAGCAGCGCCTGGGCCCAGATCCACACGGTGTGGGCGGCGGGATTCTCGTGCGTGAGATGCAGCCGGCCGCCGGTCGCGGGCAGTTCGAAGCCCTGCGCCCAGCCGTCGACGGTGGTCTTCTTCAGGGCGCGGCCGTCGAGCGTGGCCGTCCACCCCTCGTCGGCGCGGTCGGCGATGCGCAGGACGCGTCCCTCGCCGCCCGCCGGGATCTCGGCGCGGGCCTCGACCTCGTCCGACTCCACGGGCAGCGGATCGCCCTCGCCGCCGACGATGGTGGCGCGGGCCACCTGGCGGTCGACCTGCCACAGGGAGCTGCCGTCGGCCTGACTGCGGCGGAGCAGGCCCGGGGTCGCGTCCAGGACCCGGCCGATCCGCGGGGACACCCCGTCGCGGAGCAGCACATAGCGGATCGCGTAACCGCTGAGCTGGCTGGTCTGGTCGGCTCCGGAGCCCGCCACGAGACGGGCGACGACCTTGTCGAGCCGGGCGTCCCGGCCCGCCGCCTCGGTGAGTTCGGCGTCTCCGAGCCGTCCGCCGGAGCCGCGCAGCAGGGTGTACGAGACCGTCGTGCCGGAGCCGCCGCCGAGGATCAGGGTCCTCGGCCGGTCGCGGGTGCCGCTCTCCTCCGCGACGAACGCGGGGACCTGGACCGGGTCGCGGCGCTCCAGCGGGCCGGCGGCGCCGCCGGCCATCCAGCCGACGGCCGCGACGGCCGGGCCGAGTCCGGCGGCCAGGGCGATGAGCACGGCGACGGGCTGCCGCCAGCCGAAGCTCTGCGCGCCGACGCGGGTCCGGCCCATCTCGGCGCCGAGGACGGCGGCGGCCAGCAGCGCGGCGCCGTAGACGAGGGTGGCGGGTCCGGCCCAGCCGGAGCGGTTGGCGAGGACCGCGAAGACCAGGCCGACGAGGGCCGCGGCCCAGGCGGCGCGGACCGCGAACCGCCGCTCCTCGCGGAGCAGGGCGGCGAGCGCGGCGAGCACGACGCCGATGAGGACCAGACCGCCGACGGTCTTCGGGCCGCCGGGGCTGATGCCGAGGAGGTCGACGGCGGAGGAGGGCGCGGCGCCGAGGTCGAGCCCGGCCTCGCGCAGGAAGGCGGACGGGTCGGTCAGCAGGGTGAGCGACCAGGGCGCGAGGACCAGCATCGGGGTGCCGAGGACGGCGAGGAGGCGCAGTCCGTGGGCGAGGGCCTCGCGGCGGCGCAGCACGAGGACGCCGAGGCCGAGTACGGCGGCGATGGGCCAGACGACGGGGGTGAAGGCGGTGAGGAGGGTGAGCAGCAGGGCGTAGGTCCAGGCGGCGCGCCAGGCGGGGCGGCCGGGGCGGCCGAGTCCGTGCGCCGAGACGGCGGCGCGGGCCGCCAGGGGCAGCAGGATCGCGAGGACGGCCGTGCCGAGCCGTCCGGTGGCGAGCGCTCCGGTGACGGCGGGCAGGAAGGCGTACGCGATGCTCGCCCAGGCCCGCAGCAGCCGGGAGCCGACCAGGGGGCGGGAGGCGAAGTAGGCGGTGAGTCCGGCGAGCGGGACCGAGCAGACCAGCAGCACTGTGAGAGCGAAGCCGGTGGAGCCGAGGAAGAGGGCGGACAGGGCGGCCAGGACGGCGAGATGGGGCGGGGCGGTCTGGGTGCCGCCGGCGCCGAGCGGGTGCCAGTCGTCCGCGTAGCGCGACCACAGCTCGGAGAGGGTCTCGGGGGCGGCGAGCAGCGCGCCGCCGGAGAGGGCGCCGCCGCCGAAGAGGCCGCGGGAGGCGATCACGGAGACGATCAGGAGCAGGGCGAAGAGGACGGGCGCGGGTTTGCGCGCGATCTTCTTCAGCCGGGCGAACTGTTCGATCTCCAGATACTCGGCGTCGTCGCCGCCGGGTCCGGACTCGACCGCGCCGCCGTGGCGGGAGCCGTCGTCGTCGCCCGCGCCGAAGTGGCCGGCGATCTGTTCGGCGGTGGCGCGGACGGTGGCCCCGGGGGGCGGGAAGAGGGGGCGCAGGGAGCCGGCGTCGGCGCTGCGGGAGGCGGCGCGCCCGCGCCGTCCGGCGATGACGCGTTCGGGGCGCAGCAGTACGCCGAGGAGGCCCATGACCTCGTCGACGGCCTGTCCGGGGACCTTGCCGATGAGATAGGCCAGGGTGCGCAGGACGGTGCCGAGGACGATGCGGAGCAGGACGTACGGGAGGGCCGCGGCGCGGGCGTTGGTGAGCAGGGTGTAGACGGCGCCGGCCTTGTCGACGCGGTGGGGTCCGGCGACGGAGCGGCCCGCGCAGTCGACGGTGCGGCGTTCGCGGGCGGCGGCCTCGGCGTGCCGCAGGACGGCGTCGGGGGCGACGAGGACGCGGTGTCCGGCGGAGTGGGCGCGCCAGCACAGGTCGACGTCGTCGCGCATCAGGGGGAGTCTGCGGTCGAAGCCGCCGAGCTGTTCGAAGACGTCGCGGCGTACGAGCATGCCGGCCGAGGAGACGGACAGGACGCTGCGGATCTGGTCGTGCTGGCCCTGGTCCTGTTCGCGTCGGTCGAGTCCGGTCCAGCGGCGTCCGCTGTTGGCGATGGTGACGCCGGCTTCGAGCAGCTGTTTGCGGTCGTACCAGCCGCGGAGTTTGGGGCCGACGATCCCGGCGTGGTCGTCGGTGTCGGCGACGCGCAGGAGTTCGGCGAGGGCGCCGGGCTGGGGGGCGCTGTCGTCGTGGAGGAGCCAGAGCCACTGGACCGGTTCGCCGTGGGGCAGTTCGGGGAGTTCGTGGGCGTCGTCGCGCCAGGTGCGGGTGACGGGGTCCCAGCCGCTGGGGCGCTTGAGGTAGGGCAGGTCGTCGGGGGTGAGGGTGCCGGCGGTGCGGACGGCCTCGTCGACGGCCGTGCCGAAGCCGGTGCGGCGGGCGAGGTGGAGCACCCGGTCGGAGCCGAGCGCGTCGGCGAGCAGGGTGGCGGATTCGTCGGCGCTGCCGGTGTCGGCGGCGACGGCGTTCTGCACGGGGCGTTCCTGGCCGAGGAGTCCGGCGAGGGTGTCGGGGAGCCAGCGGGCGCCGTCGTGCGAGACGACCACGGCGGTGACGACATGCCGCGGGAACTCCGGCGGATGTGCTGGGGAGTACGCGGCGGTGGTGGCGGACATCGAGGTACGGGCCCTCCGGCCGAGGTCGCCCACGCGGGGGCGCTGAAGCGTCTGGGACGGGGCCCCACACTAACGGTAGGGAAAGGCGGTGGGGTGACGAAGTGGTGTGGTGGGGCGGGGGGTGCGGTGCGTTCCGGGGACGGCGGCGGGGACGGAAACGGGCACGAATGGGGACAGGGGGCGAGGGGGTTCCGGCGGGGTGGCGGGGGTGATCGCGGGGCTCGCCCGGGGGGGCGGGGCGGGGACCGGGCTTGTCGGGGCCGACTCGTCACACGACGGGACGCGTCACGCGACGGGACTCGTCATGGAGCGGGACTCGTCACGGGACGAGCGGTCCGGGACGACGAGGCCGGGGGCCGGGACCGGGCCGGGGCACGGAAACGGTCCGGGGCACGGAAACGGTCCGCCGACTGCGGGACAAGCGCGGTCGGCGGACCGTGGTCGGTGTTCCGGAGTCCGTTCTCCGGTCTGATTCTGGATATACGTTCGGTTTTCAGACGGCGGCCTTCTTCAGTCGTCGCCGTTCACGCTCGGACAATCCGCCCCAGATTCCGAATCGCTCGTCGTTGGCGAGCGCGTACTCAAGACATTCCGAACGGACTTCGCACGCGAGACAGACTTTCTTCGCCTCACGTGTGGATCCGCCTTTTTCAGGGAAGAAGGACTCGGGATCGGTCTGGGCGCACAACGCGCGCTCCTGCCAGCCGATTTCGTCGTCCGCGTCCTCGACCAGCAGTTGTTCGAACAGCTCGGTCATGTGCGCCCCTCGTCTGTTTTTGCGTCCCCGTGATGTTGCCGTGATCGGTTTCGGCCAAACGACACGAGTGAAATTACAAGTGCGCGGATCCGGGCCAGTCAAGCCGGGATCTGCTATTGGGTCCCGTATTCACTCTGCGGGACCAAGGCTATGCGGAAAGTGTTCAAATCACCAAAAACCTGACACTTACCAGTGGCCTGCGCACGCACCTTGCTGCGCCTCCCTTCTCACGGGTGAGGACGACACAGGGATCGATCTTGTTGCGATCCAGCCACTGAAGCGATCCGGATCACAGCCCGATCACGGGACCGCGGCGGCGTTCACGCGCACAGCCGGGTGCGGCGAGGCACGGTTGCCGCCCTTGTCTCCGCTGAACCGTATGAACAAACCTTTCTCCGGTTCGCGTAACCGTATGAGGTGAATCATTACCGCCAAATCGGTCATTGAGTTGACACGAAACAGCCGGAGCCGTCACCTTGGATGGCATGTCAGCGACCTCAGCATCCTCCGTGACCCCCCTTCGCGGGTTCCGCAGTGCTGTCCAGTCCCGCTGTCGCTGTTCCAGCTGTTGATGCCGTAGCGCTCCAGCCCCTCTCCGCGCTCCAGCCCTCCCCCCGCCTGCCTCCCGACACGGGCAGCCGCGCGGCCCCGTGGCGCTCCGCGCCGTACCGCCCGGTCCGACTGCGCCGCCCCGCAGTGCCCGTGACTCCCGCACTCCCGTTCTCCGCCGAGGAACCCCCGCACCCCATGAACAGCGACAGCGACCTCCAGATCGCCGGCGACATCCTCGCCGTCCAGCACCTGCTCCAGCCCGCGCCCGAACACCCGGTCACCGTCGCCGACTTCGTGGGGCTCGCCCGCTCCGTCGCCGCCGACCGCTCCCGGTGGGCCCATCTCGTCCGGTACGACGCCGCCAGCCGCTACTACCACCGGCTGAGCACCGGGCCCGGCCACGAGGTGTGGCTGCTGACCTGGGTGCCCGGACAGGGCACCGGACCGCACGGGCACGGCGAGTCCTCCGGGGTCCTCACCGTCCTCGAAGGACGGCTGACCGAACGCACCGAGCGGGCCGCCCGCTCCCTCGCGGCGGGCGCGCAGCGGGTGTTCGCCCCCGGGTACGCGCACGAGATCGTCAACGACTCCCTCGAACCGGCCGTCTCCCTGCACATCTACTACCCGGGTCTGACCGAGATGCCGATGCGCCCCGCCTCGGCGGCGCACGCCCGCTGCGGGCAGCCGGCGGCGGTGAGCGCGACCTGACGGCTCGGGGCCCGCCCCGCAACTGACATGCTTGGGTCCATGCGCATTGTGGTTCTGGCCGGCGGCATCGGCGGCGCCCGTTTCCTTCGCGGTCTTCAGCTGGCCGCGCCCGAAGCGGACGTCACGGTGATCGGGAACACCGGTGACGACATCCATCTGTTCGGGCTCAAGGTCTGCCCCGACCTCGACACCGTCATGTACACCCTCGGCGGAGGGATAAACGAGGAGCAGGGCTGGGGGCGTACGGACGAGAGCTTCAAGGTCAAGGAGGAGCTGGCGGCGTACGGCGTGGGGCCCGAGTGGTTCGGCCTCGGCGACCGCGACTTCGCCACCCATATCGTCCGTACCCAGATGCTCGCCGCGGGATATCCGCTCAGCGCCGTCACCGAGGCGCTCTGCACCCGCTGGAACCCGGGCGTCCGGCTGCTGCCGATGTCCGACGACCGGGTCGAGACGCATGTCGCCGTGGAGCTGGACGGCGAGCGCAAGGTCATCCACTTCCAGGAGTACTGGGTGAAGCTGCGGGCCTCGGCGCCCGCCGAGGCGGTCGTGCCCGTCGGGGCCGACCAGGCGAAGCCCGCCCCCGGCGTGCTGGAGGCGATCGCCGCCGCCGACGTGATCCTCTTCCCGCCGTCCAACCCGGTGGTCAGCGTCGGCACCATCCTGGCGGTGCCGGGGATCCGCGAGGCGATCGCCGAGGCGGGCGTGCCGGTGGTCGGGCTCTCCCCCATCGTCGGGAACGCGCCCGTGCGCGGGATGGCGGACAAGGTGCTCGCCGCGGTGGGCGTGGAGGCGACGGCCTCGGCGGTCGCCCGGCACTACGGCTCCGGGCTGCTGGACGGCTGGCTGGTCGACACGGTCGACGCGGACACGGTCGCCGACGTCGAGAGCGCGGGGATCCGCTGCCGGGCGGTACCGCTGATGATGACGGACGCCGACGCGACGGCGGAGATGGCGCGGCAGGCGCTGGCGCTCGCCGAGGAGGTGCGGGCATGACCTCCCTCCGGGACGGGGCGCAGGCCGCGGGCGCGGACGGCGCGGCCGCGGGCAGCGGGGCTGTGGACTTCTCCGTACGGGCCCTGCCCGGACTGCCGGAGATCGCGGCGGGCGACGACCTCGCCAAGGTGATCGCCGCCGCCGGGCCGGACCTCGCCGACGGGGACGTCCTGCTGGTCACCTCCAAGATCGTGAGCAAGGCGGAGGGGCGCGTCCTCGCCGCGGACGACCGCGAGGCCGCCATAGACGCGGAGACCGTACGGGTCGTGGCGCGGCGCGGGCCGCTGCGTATCGTCGAGAACCGGCAGGGCCTGGTCATGGCCGCCGCCGGGGTCGACGCCTCCAACACCCCCTCGGGGACCGTGCTGCTGCTGCCGCTGGACCCCGACGCCTCGGCGCGGGCGATACGGGAGGGTCTGCGCGAGGCGCTCGGCGTGGACGTCGGCGTACTCGTCACGGACACCTTCGGGCGGCCCTGGCGCACCGGGCTGACCGATGTCGCGATCGGCGCCGCCGGGGTCCGGGTGCTGGACGATCTGCGCGGCGGGCGCGACAGCCACGGAAATCCGCTCAGCGCGACCGTGGTGGCCGTCGCCGACGAGCTGGCCGCCGCCGGAGACCTGGTCAAGGGCAAGACCGCCGGGCTGCCGGTGGCCGTGGTGCGCGGACTCGCGCATCTGGTGGGCGACGACGGCGGGCTCGGCGCGCGGGCGCTGGTGCGGGACGCGGCCGAGGACATGTTCCGGCTCGGCACCTCCGAGGCGGTACGCGAGGCGGTCACCCAGCGGCGGACGGTACGGGAGTTCACGGGCGCGCCGGTGGATCCGGCGGCGGTGCGCCGGGCGGTCGCCGCGGCCGTGACCGCACCCGCGCCGCACCACACCACGCCCTGGCGGTTCGTCCTGCTCGAATCGGCCGGGGCGCGGACCGCGCTGCTCGACGCCATGCGGGACGCGTGGATCGCGGACCTGCGGCGGGACGGCAAGTCCGAGGAGTCGATCGCCAAGCGGGTCCGCCGGGGCGATGTGCTGCGGCGGGCCCCGTATCTGGTCGTCCCCTGTCTGGTGGCGGAGGGTTCGCACCACTACGGGGACGAGCGCCGGGACGCCGCCGAGCGCGAGATGTTCGTGGTCGCGACGGGGGCGGGCGTACAGAACTTCCTGGTGGCGCTGGCCGGCGAGGGGCTGGGCTCGGCGTGGGTGTCGTCCACGATGTTCTGCCGCGACGTCGTACGCGAGGTGCTCGGGCTGCCCGAGGAGTGGGATCCGATGGGGGCGGTGGCCGTGGGGCACGCGGCGGGAGCGCCGAGGCCCCGGGGCGAGCGGACGGCGGAGGCGTTCGTCGAGGTGCGCTGAGTGTGCCCGCGGTCGGTCTGTGCCTGAGCCTGCGGCCCTGCCCGTGCTTGTGCTTGTGCCCGTGCTGGTGCCGTTCGGTCAGAGGCGGCCGATGTCGACCCGGTACATCTTCGGGCTGCGGCGGGGCGGGATCCGGCCGCTGAGCAGGATCAGCCGGGTGGCGCGGTGGCGCTGCCCGGCGTACGGGGCGAGGAGTTCGAGCATCGCCGCGTCGTCGGCGTCCCGGTCGCCCGCGAGGGCGTAGCCGACGACGCCCGGCAGATGGAGATCGCCGGTGGTGACGGCGTCGGGCGCGCCGTGGCTGCGCTGCACGGTCTCGGCGGAGGTCCACGGGCCGACGCCGGGGATCAGCTCCAGCCGGGCCCGGGCCGCCTCGGGCGTCATGTCCGCCGCCTCCTCCACCCGCCGGGCGACCCGGACCGCGCGCAGGATCGCGGACGCGCGCTTGTCGTCGACGCCCGCGCGGTGCCACTCCCAGGACGGGATGAGGGCCCAGGTGCGGGCGTCGGGCGTCACCCGCATCCCCGGGGCGGGGCCGGGGGCGGGCTCGCCGTACCCCGTGACCAGCAGCCGCCAGGCGCGGTAGGCCTCGTCCGTGGTGACCTTCTGCTCCAGCACGGAGGGGATCAGCGACTCCAGGACGAGTCCGGTGCGGGTGAGACGCAGACCGGGGCGGCGGTGCCGGGTGAGGGCGAGGAGCCGGTGGCGCGGGGTGAACGCGTCCGGGTCGTCCTCCGCGCCCAGGAGCGCGGGGAGGGTCTCCAGCAGCCACGGGGCGCCCGGGCCCCAGGCCTCGGCCTCGATCTCACCCGCGCGGGCGGCGATCCTCAGGGTGCCGGGGCCCTCCGGGGTGCGGGCGGTGCGCCAGAAGGAGCCGTCGGGGGTGGCTCGGAAGGTGGGGTCGGCGGGGCCTCGGCGGAGGGGGGTGAGGGTGAGGGGGAGGCTGAGGGGGGTGGGAGGGGTCCAGGTGCGGGTGGGGGGCACGGGTGTGTTCCTCGAGGTGGGGGGCTTCTTCGAGGGTATGCCCCTTGGGCTGCGGGGGGTCGGGGGGCTGCGGGGGCCCGGGGTGCGGGGGCGCTGCGGGGGCCCGGGGCCCGGGGGCCCTCGGGGTGCGGTGCCCTCCGCGGGGCGCGGGCTGCGGTCGGGGGCCGGCCCTCGAACCCCTGCGCCTCAATCGCCGGCGAGGCTGAAATTTGGCGCGGGCCAGCCCCCAAAGAAACCTCGCGCCTCATGCGTCGGCGGGGCTGGGATTGGGCGCGGGCCACCACCAAAAGCCTCGCGCCTCAAACGCCGGCGGAGCTGAGATTGGGCGCGGGCCACCACCAAAAGCCTCGCGCCTCAAACGCCGGCGGGGCTGGGATGGCCCGGCGAGGCTGAGGTTGAGCAGTGCCCGCAGGGTTCGGGGGGAGCAAGGTCGGCAGAGCTGAGGGGCGCGGGACGGGAAGCCCGGCGGCGCTGAGGTTGAGCGGAGCGCCCAGGCTCGGGGTGAGCAAGGCCGGGAGAGCTGAGGGGCGCGGGACGGGAAGCCCGGCGGGGCTGGGATGGCCCGGCGGGGCCGGGGTGGAGGGGTGGCTACTGGTCGGAGGAGAAGCGGAGGGTGGCCGGGGGGAGGGTGGTGTCGCACCAGAGGCGGGCGCCGGAGAGGAGTTCGTTGTCGGGGCCGACGGTGGCGCCGTCGCCGATGACGGCGCCGGTGAGGATGGTGCGGGCGCCGATGAGGGCGCGGGTCCCGATGAGGGAGTCGGAGATCACGGCGCCTTCCTCGATCACCGCGCCGGCGAGCACCACGCTGCCGTCGATCCTGGCCCCGGCGCCCACCCGGGCGCCCTCGCAGACGACGGTGCCGCCGGTGAGCTTGGCGTCGGGGGCGACGGAGGCCGAGTCCAGGACGAGACGGTCGCCGCAGCGGCCGGGCACGGCCGGGGACGGGGCCCGGCCGAGGACCAGGTCGGCCGAGCCGCGGACGAAGGCCTGGGGGGTGCCCAGGTCGAGCCAGTAGGTGGAGTCGACCATGCCCTGGAGGTGGGCCCCCGAGGAGAGCAGGCCGGGGAAGGTCTCCCGTTCCACCGAGACCGGACGGCCCGCCGGGATCGTGTCGATCACCGAGCGGCGGAAGACGTACGCCCCCGCGTTGATCTGGTCGGTGACGATCTCCTCGGGCGTCTGCGGCTTCTCCAGGAACGCCGTCACCCGCCCCGTGCCGTCCGTCGGCACCAGGCCGAACGCCCTGGGGTCCGCCACCCGCGTCAGATGCAGCGACACGTCCGCGCCCGAGGAGCGGTGCTCGCCGAGGAGCGCCCCGATGTCCAGCCCGGTCAGGATGTCCCCGTTGAAGATCAGAACGGGTTCGTCGGGTCCCGACGAGAGCCGTTCGGCCACATTGCGGATCGCCCCGCCGGTGCCGAGCGGCTCCTCCTCGGTCACGTACTCGATGCTCAGACCCAGCGAGGAGCCGTCGCCGAAGTAGGGCTCGAAGACCTCGGCCAGATACGAGGTCGCGAGCACGATGTGCTCCACGCCCGCTGCCCGGGCCCGCGCCAGCTGGTGGGTGAGGAAGGGGACGCCCGCCGCCGGGACCATCGGCTTGGGGGTGTTCACGGTGAGCGGGCGCAGCCGGGTGCCCTTGCCGCCGACCAGGAGGATCGCTTCTGTCACCGTGTCGTCTCTGCTTCCTGTCCGGGCGGAGGGTGGATTCACCCGTTCGAGACCGGTCAGTTTATGCAGTGGACGGGCGGGCTCCCGGTCAGGCGCGTCCCTGGTACCCGGCCGACGCCTTTCTGGCGAGGCCGAGCTTGCTGTAGAGGCGGGCTCCGGGACAGTCGGTGTAGAAGCCGTCGCGGTGTCCGGAGATGACGTTGAACCGGACCTTCCGGCCCTTGGCGTACTTGCCGCTGCCCCCGGAGGTGAGCGTGACCTTCCCCTTCGGATTGCCCTTGAAGAGCCCGAGTTTCCAGGCCGTGAGCCGGGCGACGGCGGTCACCGCGGCGGCGGGCGGGCCGGTGCGGCTGAAGGAGCCGAGGACGGCGATGCCCATGCTGTTGGTGTTGAAGCCGAGGGTGTGCGCGCCCCGTACCGCCCTGGTCACTCCGCCCGCCCGGCCCTCGTAGATCTTCCCGCACTTGTCGACGGCGAAGTTGTAGCCGATGTCGCGCCAGCCGCTGCTCACGACGTGGTAGCGGTAGATACTGCGAAGGACGGAGGCCGACTGCTTGCAGGTATATCCGTTCCCGGTGGCGCTGTGGTGCACGAAGGCGGCCTTGACCGTCGAGCTGTAGACGAAGCCCCGTTCCCGCAGCGATTCGCTGGCCTTCCAGCCCTTACGGCTGACGATCTTCGGGCGGGGTCCGATGTACGGCTTCGCCGCCTGCCGCGCCGGGAGGGCGTCGGGGGCCGGGACCGCCGCGCGCCGGGCCGCCGCCGCGGCCGCCGCGATCTCGTGCTCGGGCTCCTCGGGCTCGTCCGGTTCCTCGGCCTCCTCCGGCTCCTCGGGCTCGTCCGCCTCCTCGGGGGCCTCCCCCGGGTCGACCAGTTCCAGCCTCATCCCGGCGGGCAGCGCCGCCGGCCGCCCGGCCTCGGGCCGTACGCGTACCTCCACCCCGTCGGACGCGCCCACCCACAGCGGGGCGGTGGAGCCCCGGGCCCCCGCGTTCTCCGCCGTGCCGAGGTCCGCGCCGTGCTCGTGGTTGTGGGTCTCGACGTCCTGCCAGCGGGACCAGACTCCGGTGCCGATCGCGCGGGTGCGGAGCTGGACGGCGCCGTGGAGTTCGGCGCGGGCGTCGTCCCAGACGACGCCGGCCATCGAGAAGGGCCGGACCTGCCGGTGGAGCGTCCCGCGTTCGGCGGAGGGGGCGAGCGAGCGGGTCGTCGGCGTGAGCGGCAGGGACTGGGTGGAGCCGGGGAGGCCGGACGCCTTGACCGCCGGCGGGGGCGGTGGCGGGAGGGCCGCGGCGGTCGCGCCGGCGGGCGGGGAGAGCGGGAGCACGAGCGCGGTCGAGACCGCGACGCCGATCGAGGTTGCCAGGTATCCACGCATGGGGAAGATCCTGGTGCCTGGCCCCCGGCTTCGCCCGCGCACACACCGGTGGCGGAGCGGGCCGACCGGAGGATCGCGTCACCGGTTCGGCGGCCCCCGCCGGCGGCGCGGCGCGTACCCTTTCGCTGATGAACGCCAGCGACCGTACCCCCGCCGACCTGCTGCGATCCGCGCTCGCCTCGGACCCCGCACGCCCCCTGGTCACCTTCTACGACGACGCCACCGGTGAGCGCGTCGAATTGTCCGTCGCGACCCTCGCCAATTGGGTGGCCAAGACGGCGAATCTGATCCAGGGCGATCTGGCCGCCGAGCCCGGCGACCGGCTCGCGCTGCTGCTGCCCGCGCACTGGCAGAGCGCGGTCTGGCTGCTCGCCGCCTCCTCCACGGGGGTGCTCGTCGATGTGGACGGCGATCCGGCGGCGGCGGATCTCGTCGTCAGCGGGCCGGACGCCCTGGAGCGGGCGCGCGCCTGCCGGGGCGAGCGGGTGGCGCTGGCCCTGCGCCCCCTCGGCGGGCGGTTCCCCGCTCCCCCGGAGGGCTTCTCGGACTACGCGGTGGAGGCGCCCTCGCAGGGCGACCGGTTCGCCCCGTACGCGCCGGTCGACCCGGCGGCCCCCGCGCTCGCGGTCGGCGGTACGGAGCTGAGCGGCGCGCTGCTGGTGGAGCGGGCCCGCGTCGACGCGGCCGAACTGGGTCTGACGCCCGGGTCCCGGGTGCTGAGCGGGCGCGGCTACGACAGCTGGGAGGGCCTGTCGGCGGGGCTGTTCGCGCCGCTGGCGGCCGGGGCGTCGGTGGTGCTGTGCCGGCATCTCGACCGGCTTCCCGAGGACGGTCTGCGCCGGCGGATCGAGAGCGAGCGCGTCACCGTCACCGCGCGCTGACGGACGCCGCGTACAGATCGCCGTCACCGCGCCGGCCCGCGCGCACAGATCGCCGTCCCGCGCCGGCCGGCCTGGTGACCGGTCGCCGTCACCACCCCGGGCGGGCCTCCCGTACGGCCCGCCGACGCCGCGCCTGCGGGCCTCCCGTACGGGCAACTCCCGCGATGCGGTGAGCGGCTGACGTCCACTCGTGTGGCCCTGGTCCGGTCGAGCCCCCGGGCCGGGGTCCCAACTCCGGTGGATGATCGGCGAAACGCGAGCCGTACAGCACAACCAAGCGCGATGTTCAGCCGTCTAGCCCTGCGATCGGCGGTCCAGCGCGCCGCCGACGCCATGAAGGATGGACGCAGACGTGACCGACAGTGCTGGTACTCCGGACGGGCCCGAGGGTCCGGCGGAGGACGACGGCGCGACCGACGGGGCACCCGAGGACGACGCGAGCCCGCCCGTCGAACCCAAGGTCATCACTCCCGGGCCGGACGCTCCCGCCGCCCCGGCCCCGCCGGACTCCCCGGGCCCGCCCGGCGCCTCCGGCCCCCCGGATCCCGCCGACGGCGATCCGCCCGCCGCGCGCAAGCGCCACTGGCTGCGCTGGACGGCCCTCGGCACCGCCGTCGTCGTCCTCGCCGGGGCCGGCGCCGCCTGGTGGTTCTACCGCCAGCTGGACTCCAACATCACCACCGACACCACCGCCGCCGCCGAACTCCAGATGTACGAGCGGGAGCGGCCGACCCCGGTGGTCCAGGACGCGCAGAACATCCTCGTCCTCGGCTCCGACACCCGCTCCGGCAAGGGCAACAGCGAGTACGGGCGGGACGACGGCGGCAGCCAGCGCTCGGACACCACGATCCTGCTGCACATCGCCGCCGACCGGCAGAGCGCGACCGCGATGTCCATCCCGCGCGATCTGATGGCGCGGATCCCGAGCTGCCGCACGGCCGACGGCTCCCGCACCCAGGAGCGGTTCGGACAGTTCAACAGCGCGTTCGAGACCGGTGGGGCCGCCTGCACCATCCGGACGGTCGAGAAGATGACCGGGGTGCGGATCGACCACCACATGATCGTGGACTTCCGGGGCTTCAAGAAGATGGTCGACGCGGTCGACGGCGTCGAGGTCTGCCTCAAGAAGCCCATCGACGACCCGGACGCCCGGCTCGCCCTGGACGCGGGCGCGCAGACCCTCGACGGGGAGCAGGCGCTCGGATACGTACGCGCCCGCAAGACCCTGGGCGACGGCAGCGACACGGACCGGATGGAGCGGCAGCAGCAGTTCCTGGGCGCGCTGGTGAAGAAGGTGCAGAGCAACGGCGTGCTGCTGAACTGGACGAAGCTCTATCCGCTGCTGGACGCGGCGACCAAGTCGCTGACCACGGATCCCGGTCTGGACTCGCTGAAGGACCTCTACGACCTGTCCCGGTCGGTGCAGAAGGTGCCCACCGAGAAGGTGCAGTTCCTGACCACGCCCCGGCAGCCGTACGCGGCCAACAGGAACCGGGACGAACTGGTGCAGCCGGAGGCCGACGAGCTGTTCGAGCGGCTGCGCGAGGACCGGCCGATCACGGTGCTTCCGAAGGACGCCGACGAGACGGCGGCCGAGCGGGAGGGGACGGCGGACGGCTCCTCGGCGAGCCCCACCCCGTCGCCGACGTTCACCGGAACCAACGCGGCGGTGGGGGTGTGCAAGTAAAACGCTGACCAAGCCCGGGCGCACGGCAAGCGAATTGGGCATATTGCCCGCTTGTAAGTGATGTGGAATTTGTCACGGACGTCGCACCCCTGTGAACTGGGCGGATAGTGTGACTCGATCCGGTTCTCCGGCCCCGTGCGATCACACGCCGGACCGAGAGACCGAGCGCCCTCCGGGGGAGGCGCTTCGCGTGGCAGCGACGGAGGAATCAGACAACCGTGGATGAGCAGAGCCGTGGGCAGGCGGACGACTTCGACCCCGCCGACCAGTGGGTACTCAACCCGGAGACCGGCCAATACGAACTGCGACTGGATCGCTCCGCACCGCAGTCGCCCCCGGTCTCCCCCACGGCCGACGGCGGGGTCCCCGCCGTGCCCGACGCCCCCGGGGGCCGTGCGCCGAGACAGCGCCGCTCCCCCGAGGACGCCGAGGCGTCCGCGGCCGGGCCCGAGGTGCCGGGGCAGCGCTCACGGCGCTCCGGCGGCCGGGCGGCCAACCGGTCGGGAGGGCGCTCCGCCGACGCCGCCGCCGCGGCCCCCGGCCGGCGCAAGCGCAAGCCGGCCAAGACCCGTAAGAAGAAGGTGCTGATGTGGACGGGCGGGGTGCTCGGCTTCACCGTCGTCGCCGGGTCCGTCGGCGCGTACCTCGCCTATGACCGGCTGAACTCGAATCTCAACACGATAGCCGTGCCCGGGGCGGGCACCGGGGGCTTCAAGAAGGACAAGCCCGTCAACATCCTGGTCATCGGCACGGACAAGCGGACCGGGAAGGGCAACGCGTCCTACGGCGACAAGGGCAGCGAGGGCCACGCCGACACCACGATCCTCTTCCACGTCTCCCAGGACCGCACCAACGCCACCGCGCTCTCCATACCGCGCGACCTGCTCACCGAAATACCCGCCTGCGAGACCAAGACCGACGAGGGCACCAAGACCATCCCCGGCTCGCTGAACACCCGCTTCAACGAGAGCCTGGGCCAGCAGGGCCGTGACCCCGGCTGCACCATGCGGACGGTCAAGGAGCTGACGGGCATCGAGGTCGACCACTTCATGATGGCCGACTTCAACGCGGTCAAGACGATGGCGACGGCGGTCGGCGGGGTCGAGGTCTGCCTCGCCAAGGACATCGACGACAAGGATTCCAAGCTCAAGCTCACCAAGGGGACGCACAATCTCAAGGGCGAGGACGCCCTGGCCTTCGTCCGGACCCGCTCCTCGGTGGGCCACGGCGGCGACCTGAGCCGGATCGAGATCCAGCAGCAGTTCCTCAGCTCGATGATCCGCAAGATGAAGTCCAGCGACACCCTCACCAGCCCCACGAAGATGTGGGACCTGGCGAACGCGGCCACCAAGGCGCTCACCGTGGACACCGGGATAGGCAGCATCCAGAAGCTCCAGGACCTCGGCATGGAGCTGGCCGAGGTGGATCCGAAGAACATCACCTTCGTCACGGTCCCGGTGGACGACAACTCCGACGGGGCGACCGTGCTGCTCAACGAGGGGAAGGCCAGGCCCCTCTTCTCGATGATCCAGAGCGACACCTCGCTCACCGAGGTGAAGAAGAAGGAGAAGGCCGCCAAGGGCGAGCAGAAGAAGCTGCTCCAGGGCCCGCGCGCGGCGGCCGCCGACATCAGGGTCAAGGTCCTCAACGGCAGCGACACCAAGGGCGTCGCCCTGGCGACGCTGACCTGGCTCCAGAACGAGCAGGGCGTGCTCAAGTCCAGCAACGAGGGCAACGCCCCCGCGAAGGCCGGGAAGACGACCCTGGAGTACGCGCCCAACCAGGCCGACCAGGCCCGTAAGCTCGCGGATCTGATGGGTCTGCCGGCCTCGGCGATGAAGCCGGGCACGACGGACGCCGAGGGACTTGAGGCGATGACGCTCGTCCTCGGCGGCGACTTCAAGGGCGCGGGGGTGCCCATCACCGGCGCGGCCAAGACGCCGGAGGGCGTCAAGAAGGTCGAAGCCGACAAGCAGGTGTGCGCCGGGTGACCAGGGAACGCCCCGTCACTCGGTACGCATGACAGGGGGATTCAGGGGTGGGACGGAACACCGTACGCGGAGGAAAGGCTCCGGATCGCGCCCCGAACGCCCGTGACGGCGGCCGGGGGGCCGACGGCGGCGACGGGAAGGGCTCCGGGCCGGTGCCCGGCCCCCGCCGCCCCCCGGGCCGCGGCCGGCCCGCCGGCGTCCGCCCCGTGCGGCGCGGCAGGCGCCGGGTGCTGCGCTGGACCGCGATCGTGCTGTCGGTGCTGATACTCGCGACGGCGGGGGCCGGTTATCTGTACTACGAACGCCTCAACAGCAAGATCAAGAAGGAGGATCTGACGCTCGGCACCAAGAAGATGCCGGGCCACCGGGCCAACGCCGAGGGCCAGACCCCGCTGAACATCCTCCTGATCGGGTCCGACGCCCGGGACAACAAGGAGAACCAGAAGCTCGGCGGCGCCAAGGAGACCTTCGACGGCAAACCGCTCGCCGATGTGCAGATGCTGCTCCATGTGTCGGCGGACCGCACCAACATCTCCGTGATCAGCATGCCGCGCGACACCATGCTGAAGATTCCCGAGTGCAAGGATCCCCGGAGCGGCGAGGTCCATCCGGCACGGGACTGGGCGCAGACCAACGAGTCCCTCAGCCGCGGCGGCCCGGGCTGCACGGTGGCCACCTGGCACGAGCTGACCGGGATCACCATCGACCACTTCATGCTGATCGACTTCGCGGGCGTGGTCTCCATGGCGGACGCCATCGGCGGGGTGCCGGTCTGCGTCACGGGCAATGTCGAGTCCCGCAACAGCAAGGGAGAGGGCTCCGGGCTGCGGCTGGAGGCCGGCACCACCCATGTCCAGGGCGAGCAGGCGCTCCAGTGGCTCCGTACCCGTTATGGATTCGAGGACGGCAGCGATCTCGCGCGGGCCCGCGCACAGCACATGTATATGAATTCGATGGTGCGCCAGCTGCGGAAGAACGCCAAGCTCACCGATCCCAACAAACTGCGCAGGCTCGCCGAGGCGGCCATTGACGCGCTCACCGTCGACAAGGGCATCGAGTCGGTCGCGGGCCTTCTGGAACTCGGCGAAGCGCTCAAGAGCGTGCCCACCGATCGGATTACGATGGCAAAGATGCCCAGCGTCTATTCGAAGCGGCCGAACTACACGGGCAAGGTGGAGCCCAAACCCGTCGAGGCGGAACAGGTGTTCCGGATGATCCGGGAGGACATTCCGCTCGACGGCCGGGGCGCGCCGAAGAAGAGGAAGGCCGCCGCCGCGAAGCCCGCCGATCCGGCGGCCGCGCCCGCGAAGATTCCGGTGCAGGTGCGCAATGGGACCGGCGGCGACGGCGTTCTGCCCGAGAAGGGCCGGGCCACCGCCGTCACCGCCGTACTCCAGGGCAAGGGCTTCGCCCAGGCCGTCGCCGACCCGGCCGGCGGCCAGCAGCGGAAAACGGTCATTCACTTCTCCAACGCGGAGTTGGAGGGCGACGCCCGGGCGGTCGCCGAGGCGCTCGGCATTCCGGCGTCGGCGGTACGGAAATCAACTGATGTCACCGGCATCGCGCTGACCGTCGGTTCGGACTGGCGCACCGGCGACTCCTTTCCCCGCCCCTCGGACGACAACAAGACGCCCACGTCGGCGGAGGCTCTGAACGGCGGCGACACCGAAGCCTGCATGAAGGTCCAGCCCGGCTTCGGCTGGTAATCGGTTACGGAGTCGAGGGGGCCCGGATACGTTCATCCGGGCCCCTTCCGTATATCCGTCCGTATTGCGCGGGCCATTCCCCCCGGGTTCGAGCGGATTGCCCGCGGCCGGGGTGCGTGGAATTCGTCATCGCTGTCGCCCCGCGCCGAACGGGGTGGATAGTGTGACGAGATCCGGTGCTGCGGGCCGCGCCCTCGCGCCCGACCGGATCGACGGACCGAGCGTCTCCTGTGGGGGAGAGGCACCTCGCGTGGCACCGACGGAGGACTCAAGCGACCGTGGACGCACAGAGCCGTGACCGGCCGGACGGGGTCGACCCCGCCGACCAGTGGGTGCTCAACCCCCGGACCGGCACCTACGAACTGCGACTGGACGATTCCGTACCCCGCCAGGACTCCGGCCGGGCCCGGCGGGAGACCGCGTCCGCGCCGCGCACCAGGCCCTCCGTCCCCGGCCAGCGCGGCCGGCGGAGCGCTCGGGCGGGCTCCGCCCGGACGGACGGCAGACCCGGCGGCTCGGGCAGACGGGGCCGCAAGGCCAGGAAGTCCGGCCGCCGGAAGGCGCTGAGGTGGACCGGCGGCGCCCTGGGCCTGCTGCTGCTCGGCGGCTCCGTGGGCGCCTATCTGCTGTACGACCGGCTCAACGGCAATCTCAACACCGTCGACGTCGGTGACGCGGTCAGCGGCCGGGGGCTGAAGGACGGCCCGCTGAACATCCTGGTGATCGGCACCGACAAGCGCACCGGCGAGGGGAACGAGGGGTACGGCGACAAGGGCAGCGAGGGCCACGCCGACACCACGTTCCTCTTCCATGTCTCGGCGGACCGCACCAACACCACGGCGCTCAGCATCCCCAGGGATCTGGTGATCGACATCCCGGAGTGTCCGACCGGGCAGCCGGACGGCTCGACCCTGATCGTCCCGGCGCAGCCCGGCGCCCGCTTCAACGAGTCGTTCGGCCAGCGGGGCCGCGATCCCGGCTGCACCATGCGCACCGTGAAGGCGATCACCGGGCTGCCCATGGACCACTTCATGATGGTGGACTTCAACGCCGTCAAAACGCTCACCACCGCCATCGGCGGGGTGGACATCTGCCTGGACAAGCCGATGAAGGACAAGGACTCCCTGCTCGATCTGCCGGTCGGCCCGTCCACGGTCCAGGGGGAGCAGGCGCTCGCCTTCGTCCGCAATCGGCACGGTCTGCGGAACGACAGCGACCTCGACCGGATCGCGGTGCAGCAGCAGTTCGTCGCCTCGATGATCCGCAAGCTGAAGAACGAGGTCCTGGGCGACCCGAAGGCGATGTTCGACCTCGCGGACTCGATGACCAAGGCGCTCACCGTGGACACCGGGATAGGCGACGTACCGAGGCTGACCGCCCTCGCCGGGGAGCTGGGGAAGATCGACGTCAAGAACATCACCCTGATGACGGTCCCGGTGATCGACAATCCCGCCGAGGGGCCGGTGAAGGCCACCGTCGTGCTGAATCCCGTGGAGGCCCCGCAGGTGTTCGCCATGCTGGCGAACGACGTCTCCTTCACCGAGGTGGAGAAGGAGGAGAGGGCCGCCGGGAAGGAGGCCGCGGCGCGGCAGCGGGCGCTGCTGAAGGGGCCGCGCGCACAGGCGTCCGAGATCCGTGTCGACGTCTACAACGGCAGCTCCACCAACGGCGCCGCGCAGACGACGCTCGACTGGCTGCGCAACGTCAAGGGCGTACTGAAGTCGGCCAACCGGAGCAACGCGCCGGAGAAGATCGCGAAGACCCGGCTGGAGTACGCGCCGGACCAGGCCGATCAGGCGCGGGCGCTGGCCGACATGCTGGGGCTGCCCGCCGCAGGGCTCAGACCGGGCGGCGCGCCCGCGGGCTCCGGCGACGCGGGGGACGCCGGGACCGACGCGGGCTCCGGGGAGTTCCGGCCGATGACGCTGACCCTGGGCGCGGACTTCCGGAGCGCGGGGGTGCCGATCGGCGGGCCGAGGAAGCCGCCCAAGGGGGTGCGGACGGTGGAGGCCGACCGGCAGATCTGCGCGAAGTGACCACGGCGGGTCCCGGGAGGCCCCGGGACCGCCGATGAGCCGCCGAAGGCCCGGGGACCCGCCGGTGAGCCGTCAGCGCGCCGGGGCCGCCGGCCGGCCGTCGGTGCGGCCGGGACCTGCACCGTCCGGGCGGCCGTCGACCGTCAGTGCGCCGGGGCCGAGACCGCCGGGCGGCGGCTGGCGATGACCTTCTTCGCCAGGGCGCGCGGGCTGGTCAGGAAGCCGAAGCCCCACGACATGTGCATGGTGGCCAGCGCCACCGGGATCTGCAGCCGGGCCTTGAGCGGCAGCCCCTTGCCGGCCGGGACGGAGCCCGCGGCGATCGCGGCCAGATAGCCGCCGGGCACGATCAGGCCCCAGGGGGTGAGCACCGCGCCGACCAGGACGCCCGCGGCGATCGCGCAGACCGCGGCCGGCGGCGCGAGATAGCGCAGATTGATCGAGCCCTGGTGGTAGCGGGCGACGACATGACGCCAGCGGCCGTAGTCCTTGTACTGCTTGGCGAGCGCGCGCACCGAGGGGCGCGGGCGATACCGCACCTTCAGCTCCGGCGAGAACCAGATCAGGCCGCCCGCCTCACGGATGCGGAAGTTCAGCTCCCAGTCCTGGGCGCGGACGAACTCCACGTTGTAGCCGTCCTGCCGCTCCAGCGCCTCGCGCCGGAAGACGCCCAGATAGACGGTCTCGGCGGGCCCGGCGGCGCCGCCGGTGTGGAAGGCCGCGTTCCCGACGCCGATCTTCGAGGTCATGGCGGCGGCGACGGCGTGCTCCCAGTCGTTCTCGCCCTCGGCGTGCATGATGCCGCCGACGTTCTGCGCGCCGGTCTCCTCCAGGAGCCGGACGGCGGTGGCGATGTAGTTCGCGGAGAGCATCCCGTGACCGTCGACGCGTACCACGATCGGGTGACGCGAGGCCTTGATCGCGGCGTTGAGGGCGGCCGGGGTGCGGCCGGTGGGATTGGGCACGGTGTGGACCCTCGGGTCCTCCCGGACGAGTTCCGCGGCGATCTCGTCGGTGCGGTCCGTGGACGGCCCGAGCGCGATCACCACCTCCATCTCGCCGTCGTACTCCTGCTCAAGGATGTGGCGGACCGAGTTGCGCAAGTGCCGTTCCTCGTTGAGGACCGGCATGATCACGGAGACAGGGGGCGTGGCGTTCATCAGTCGCCACGTTACCGCGAATGGGGGACACGGACGCGCGGCGGCCGGTCGGTGGCGCGAGCAGCCGATCGTATGGGCCTACGGTGTGCTCGTTCCCCCGTTCGCCGCGACCGGAGACCTCCCCCGGTCGTCCGCTGTCTTCCGCAGTCCCCCGGCGGTCCGCGAGCAGTCGCCCGCGGTCATCCGCGGCCATGCGCCGTCGCCCGTGTCACCCGCCCCGCACCAGTCCGTCAGCGAACGCCGCCGGTCCTCACCCGCCCGCCGTCAGCCTCACGCCGTCACCCGTCAGCTCCACGCCGCCACCCGTCAGCCCCTCGCGGTCAGCTCCACGCCGCCACCCGTCACCCGTCAGCTCCACGCCGTCACCCGTCGCCCGTCACCCGTCAGCTCCACGCCGTCACCGTCACCCGTCGGCTCACGCCGTCATCCGTCCGTCGTCGGCCGCGCCGCCGTCCCGTGCCCGGCCGCCGCCCCTCCCCCGTCGCCCGCGGAGGTGTCCCCCTCGTGCCCACGCCGCCCCGCTCCCCCCGTCCCCGGCCGAACCCCGGGCCCAGGACCAGACGGCCGGTGGTCACCAGACCCCGCTGGGGTCTGCGGGCGGCGACCGCGCTCTCGGTGCTGGTCCTCGGCGCGGGGGCCGTCGGACACGCCGTGCTGACCGGTCTGGACACCGGGATCAGCCGGGTGGACCCGTTCCGGGACATGAAGAACAGGCCCGAGGCCGGGCACGGCATGAATCTGCTGCTCGTCGGCACCGACGGGCGGGAGCGGATCACCGCGGAGCAGAAGGCGAAGTACCGCCTCGGCGGCGCGCCCTGCCACTGCACCGACACGATCATGCTGGTGCACATCTCCCGGGACAACGGACGGGCGAGCGTCGTCTCCCTGCCGCGCGACAGCTACGCCGAGATCCCCGCGTACACCGACCGGACCACCGGCGAGAAGCGCCCGGCGCACCCGGTGAAGCTGAACGCCGCGTACGCGGAGGGCGGGCCGGGCCTGACCGTGCGGACGGTCGAGCACATGACCAAGGTGAAGATCGATCACTATCTGGAGGTCGACTTCACCAGCTTCATGAAGACGGTGGACGCGATCGGCGGGGTCGAGATCTGCACCGCCCGGCCGATGAAGGACCGCTACACCGGTCTGGATCTCCCGGCCGGCGCCCATGAGCTGGACGGCGGCCAGGCGCTCCAGTACGTGCGCTCCCGCCATGTGGACGTGGCCTCCGACCTCGGCAGGATGCAGCGCCAGCAGCGGTTCGTCGCCGCGCTGATCGAACGGGCCACCAGCAACGGCACGCTGCTCAATCCGGTCCGCTTCCGCGAGGTGGCGTCCACGCTGCTCGGCTCGGTCCGGGCCGACAAGGGCTTCGGCGCCGACGAGATGCTGGCCCTCGGCCGGGCGATGCGCGGCTTCTCGGCGGCGTCGTCGGAGTTCACCTCCGTGCCGATCGGCTCGATGGGCACGGTAAAGGGGGTCGGCTCGGCCGTGAAGTGGGACGCCGACAAGGCGGGGCGGCTCTTCCGGATGATCCGGGAGGACAAGCCGCTGGCCCCGGGCCGCGCCCGCAAGGCGCGGGCGGCGCTGGTGGACGTCTCCCCGCAGCAGATCAGGGTGCAGGTCTACAACGGGACCGGGGAGGACGGGCTGGGCCGCCGGGTGGACGCCGCGCTGCGGTCGACCGGCTTCAACACCACCCGTACCCCGCTCAACGGCGACAGTCCCGAGGTGGAGCGCACCTTCGTCTCGTACGATCCGCGCTGGGACCGCTCGGCCCGGTCGCTGGCGACGGCGCTCGGCGGCTGCGAGGTGCGGGCGGTTAAGGGACAGGGCCGGACGCTGCGGGTGACGGCGGGGGCGGACTACCGGGGGGTGACGCCGGTGCGGGCCCAGGACGCCTATCAGGGCGAGTTCGGCGCGGTCACCGGCGACCAGGTGACCTGCCCCTGAGGCGGCGGGTCCGGGCGGCTCAGTCCTGCATGCCCTCGGCGGCGCGCCGCTCGCGCAGCTCCTTGATGGCGCGGCGGCGGGCGAGCCGGTGCGTACGGCGGATCTGGGCCTCCTGGTAGCGGCGGCGGTCACGCTCGGTCTCGGGGACCACCGGGGGTACGACGCGGGGCTTGCCGTCCCCGTCGACCGCGGCGAAGACGAGATAGGCGGAGCCGACCTGCTGGGCGGGGGTCGACTCGTTCCAGCGCTCGGCGAGCACCCGGACGCCGACCTCCATGGAGGACCGGCCGGTCCAGTTGACCTGGGCCTTCACATGGACGAGGTCGCCGACGCGGACCGGCTCCAGAAAGACCATCTCGTCCATGGAGGCGGTGACGGCGGGCCCGCCGGAGTGCCGGCCCGCGACCGCGCCCGCCGCGTCGTCGACCAGCTTCATGATCACGCCGCCGTGGACCGTGCCGAGGAGGTTGGTGTCACTGCCGGTCATGATGTGGCTCAGCGTGGTGCGCGAGGCCGAGGTGGGTCTGCCCTCGGTCGCCGGGTCCGGATGGCGGGGCTGGTCTGTCATGCTCTCCACCCTATGTGGGGGTGTCGCCGGAGTGCCGTGACGGGGGCGCGGCCGGTGCATTGCATCAGCTTGGCTACAGGCCCGGCCCGATTCGCCACCCGCACTGTCGGGGTCCCGCTGTGACCCGGCACACTTATCGTCATGAACGATTGGCCCGATGGATACGGACGCGGCGGCCGGGACGCGGAGCCCGACGGCCCCCGCGTGATGCGCCATGTGCAGCGTCCTCCGGTCCCCCAGCAGCAGTCGCAGGGGCACGACGACCGTTATGGCGCCCCCTACGACAGCGGCTACAACACGGGCCAGGTCTACGGCTCCCCCGCCGGCCCCCCGTCCGGGCCTCCCGGACAGCGCGTCCCCGGCGGTCCGGCCGGGCCGCCGCCGCCCGCCGGTCCGCCGCGTCCGCCCGTCGACTGGCGCCGCCGGCTGAAGATCGGCTCGCTGGTGCTGGTCGGGACGCTGCTGGTGGTCTCCGTCGGCACCTATTTCTGGGCGGACGGCAAGGTGCGCCGCGAGGTGGATCTCTCCAAGGTCATCGAGCGGCCCGGCGAGGACGACTGCACCACGTATCTGATCGTCGGCTCGGACAGCCGCAAGGGCATGTCCTCCGAGGACAAGAAGCGGCTGCGGACGGGGTCGGCGGAGGGCAAGCGCACCGACTCGATGATGATCCTCGCCGACTGCTCGGGCGGCACCACGATGATCTCGCTGCCGCGTGACTCGGATGTGGAGATCCCGTCGTTCAAGGGCTCGCAGTCCGGCAAGGTCTTCCCGGCCCAGGGCCGCCGGGTGAAGCTCAACGCGGCGTACGCGGAGGACGGGCCGGAGCTGCTCGTGCGCACGATCGAGCACAACACGCATCTGCGCATCGACCACTACGCGGAGATCGGTTTCGCGGGCTTCGCCAATGTCGTGGACGCGATAGGCGGGGTGGAGATGGACATCCCGAAGGGGTTCAAGGACAAGAAGTCGGGCGCTGACTTCGAGGCGGGCAAGCAGACGCTCGACGGGGAGCAGGCGCTGGCGTTCGTCCGGACCCGTTACGCGTTCGCCGAGGCGGATCTCGCGCGGACCAAGAACCAGCAGAAGTTCCTGGCGGCCCTGGCGAGCCAGACGGCGACGCCGGGGACGATCCTCAACCCGTTCACGCTCTATCCGGTGATGGGCGCGGGTCTGGACACGCTAGTCGTTGACAAGGACATGTCCCTGTGGGACCTGGGGCAGATGTTCTTCGCGATGAAGGGCGTCACCGGGGGCGACGGGAAGTCGATGAACATGCCGGTCTCCGGGAGCCGGGGCAGCAATCTGGTCTGGGACAAGGCCAAGGTCGACCAGATCGTCGACCAGATCCAGAAGGACGAGAAGGTGACGGTGTCGGGGAACTGACCCGTTCGCGACGGACGGTGTCGGGCAACCGGTCCGTCCGCGACGGACGGTGTCGGGCAACCGATCCGTCCGCGACGCGCCCGTCGGTCGTCGCTCATACGGTTTCCCGTCTGTCGTGACGCGCCGTTCGCCGCAGGGCCCGCTCCGGACGCCGGGGCGGGCCCTCGGCGCGCTGTTACAGTGCCAGAACGATGGTTCTCCCCGGGTCCCGGGCCGCCCGGGGTCCTGGGCGGACGGACGAGGAGTGAGCATGGACGCCGAGACCGCCGAGCCGCGGGTGCTGGAGGCGGCCCGCTCCCTGTTCGCCGAGCGGGGGGTGCAGGCGGTGGGGATGGACGCCGTCCGGACCGCCGCCGGGGTCTCCCTCAAGCGGATCTACCAGCTCTACCCCTCGAAGGACGCCCTGGTCGAGGCGGTGCTGCGGCGGCGGGACGCCGAGGTGCGCGAGGCCGTCGCGGCCCATGGCGCGGCCCGGTCCGACGATCCCCGCGAGCGGGTGCTCGCCGTCTTCGACTATCTCGCCGAATGGTTCGCGGAGCCCGGCTTCCGGGGCTGCCTCTTCATCAACACCCATGGTGAGCTGGGCGGAATCTCGGCGGGCGTGACGGACATCGCCCGCGCGCACAAGGCCGCGCTGCGCGAGTACTTCGCCCGCCTCACCGACGAACTGGACGCCCCCGCCCTCCTCGCCGACCAGCTCACCCTCCTCGCCAACGGCGCCATGTCCACCGCCGGCATCAACGGCTCCCCCCTCCCGGCCGCCCACGCGAAGGAGGCGGCGAGGGTGCTGCTGGGGGCGGCGGGGCGCTGAGCGGGGCGGGGCGACTTTCCGGTCGCGCGCAGACCGCGCGGCGGGCGGTCGGGGGTGCGCAGGCGCCTCGAAGATCAAGTACCCCACTACGGGAATATCCCTGTGCCGTCGTGGACGGACCTTCGCCCTTCGCCCTAGCTTCGTCTCAGCGGCGGGGAGCGGCCCTGCCCGGTGTCGGAGGGGGCACCATGACACGTCAGGATCTGACCCGGCTCACCGGCAAGTCCGGCGAACCCCAATGCGACGACGACGATTGCCCGAACGTCTACCGGACCAGGACGGGATCGTTCGTCATCCAGGGGGAGGTGTCCGACGCGTTCGCTCCGCCCGCCGGTGAGGGCCTGGTGGAGATCCCCGAGCACATTCTGAGGGAGGCCGTCCGTGCTCTTGGATGGTGACAGCTGGCGTGGATTCTTCGACGCCTTCGAGCGGGAAGCATGGCGTTTCGAGGCACAGCCCACCTACACCATGCCCAGGGAACAGGAGAACGTCGCCCGCTTTCTGCGGGGTGAGAGCAGGCCCGCCGACCACAACGTCCGCTGGCACGAGCGGGTGCGCGGATACGTCGAATCAGGCAGACGCATCGGTCGAGTGCGCATCGTCCGGCAACCGCTGACCGACTACCAGCGGTACCAATTCGCGTGGGGCATCCCCGGCAACATCGCCGCCGGTGAGGACATTCGGGTCCTGGACGTGACGCGGAACGATCACGGCCTGCCGCTTTCGGGCCGGGACTGGTGGATGTTCGACGAAACCCGCGTCGCTCATCTCAACTTCCGTCCGGACGGCACGCAGATCAACCGCGAGGCGTACGAGGGTGATCCGGCGGCCTACCGGGAGTGGAGGCGCACAGCTCTGAAGCACGCCGTGCCGTTCGAGGAGTACGTCAAGGACCTTGACGTTCGACCCTGAGCAGCTGGGACGGTCGAAGGCCGACCTGGCGAGAACACTCCGCGACATGCGCCGACGAGCCGGCCGAACACAGGTCTGGCTCGCTCGGCGCTGCGCCATGTCACAAACGAAGCTCAGCAACATCGAGACGGGCCGGATCATACCGAGCCTGGTCGATGTCGAGCTGATTCTCAGAGCCCTTGACGCCCCCTCGGAACTGGTCGCGGAAATGGCCGCCCTCGCGCGGCTGGCCAACACGGAATGGCAAGGGAAGCGTGCGTCGTGGCGGCGGGGCCTGGAGAAGCGGCAGACAGAGTTGGCCGGCCTTGAAGCGGAGGCGGCGACCCTTCGCTATTTCCTCCCCGCGATGGTGACCGGCCTGCTGGCCACGCCCGAGTACATCAGGGCCAGCCTCGGCCACTCACCGGTGGACATTTCCAAGACGGTCGCGAAAAAGCTGGAACGGCAAGCTGTTCTCCATGACGGCACAAAACGGTTCACGTTCCTTCTGACAGAGCAGGCCGTCAGATGGGCCGTGGTCCCCCGTACGGCGATGGCTGTGCAGATCGACCGTCTGATCTCCCTGTCCTGCCTTCCTCATGTACGAATCGGCGTCATCCCGTTGGACACACCCTTGACTCGTGGCCCGATGAACACGTTCACGGTGTACGACAAGCGGCTGGTGACCGCTGAGACCTTCACGGGCCGCATAGTCTTCCAGGACGCCAGGGATGTCGCGGAACACCTTGAGGTGTTCGACCTGTACGAGCGACATGCCGTGTTCGGCGACAAGGCCAGAGACCTTCTCCGAGAATGGGCTGCCGCCTACCGTTCGGAATCCCTTACCCGACAACGCGAATAAAGCTGGAGCTCCCGCCCCGGCAGGTCGATGATTCTCCTGTATCGCTCGACGACCTGAAGGGCCTACCGATGCAGAACGAAATTGACCTGTACGCGCTCGACATTCAGGGCGTGGAATTCGCGAGGGCGTGCGGCGGCAACACCCATCCCGACGGGGAGTCGTGCGCCACGCTCGCGAGGATCGGCCCGGACGCCTGGGCGCTGGGGGACAGCAAGTCGCCGGGGCGCGAGCCGTTGAGGTTCACCACGGCAGAGCTGGGCGCGGCCGGCATCGACCCGGCGCGGTTCGGGCTGTCGGCCTGACGGACAGCGGCTCGCGGCCCGCGCCCGTCGGCAGAGCGGGGCGGGGCGGGGCGGTCGTCGGGTCCGGAGTTCCCGGAGGGGACAGTGCACCATCACGGCTATCTGTGGACCGGCCCCAAGCAGCGGTTCGACGAGGAGGCGCTGAGGCGGGCGCCGCATCCCGCAGGGCCTGTGGAGGGCGGGAGCGCGGAGGCGGGGCGGCGGTATCGGGAGGTGAGGGCGGGGTTCTCCGTGGTGGATCTGCCGCCGGTGGAGACGGCGTACTGGCTGATCAAGCCGAGGGGGCTGGTGCGCGGCAGCTGGGACGGGCCGAAGGGGGCCGCGGAGTGGCTCGGGGAGCGGCTGGCGGAGCATGCGCACCGGTTCGCGGCCGAGGCGGACCGGGACGGGGCGCGGGTCGCGGGTCTGGTCGTCGCGGCGGCCGGGCGGCTGGCGCGGGGCGGCGATGTGTCCCACGGCTTCTATCTGGAGCGGCCCGCGTTCCTGTCCCTGGCCGTGGTGTGCTGCTCGCCGAATCGGGCGGCGCCGGAGCTGGAGTGCCCCCTGCGCCGCCCCTGACGCGGGGAGGGCCCCGGCCCGCCCGGGGCCGGGATCCGCGCGCGTCGCGTTACGGCAGGTTGCGGGCCATGACGATCCGCTGGATCTGGTTGGTGCCCTCGTAGATCTGGGTGCTCTACAGGCCATGCGAACTTGACCTGCACAGATGCCCCTCTGAGGGGGTGTCTCCCCAGCATTTCCCCATGATCGCCATGAGGTTCCGTGCACTACTCGGAGAGTTCCTGTCCCTGAGTCAGCCCGCACTCGTTGACAGTCTCTGTTGGTCATGCGGCCCATTGACCTCAGACCGGCCAGGACGCCTCCGGTCTGTCCAGCCAGGCGGCTTGCCCTTCTGCTGTCACGGTGAGTCCGAACCGCTCGTGGCCCGGCTTCCCCTCGCTCTCCCACCACCGGTGGGCGGCTTCGGCTTCGTCCCAGAGACGGCGGGGTCCGGACTGCCAGACGCGCGCTGTGTCGCCGTCGCGGAACATCGCGCACGCCCATGAGCGATCGGTGAGCCCGTAGAGCCACACCGGCCGCGCTCCGTCCCGCTTCTCAGCGATCACGTGGTGGCAGTGCGGGATCCGGAGGCTGACGGCGAACCGCTGAGGGCTGAAGCGCTCCCCCAGGAACACGTCCTCCGTGAGGTCCGTGGATGATGCGTCCCGGCCTTCCGGGCCGCCCGTCACGTAGTCACTGTGGACGACGGGAGAGAGCCGTTGCGCCCGGAGCTTCATGAACTCCACCGGCCCCGTAAAGGACCCTGACGCGCTGCCTCCGTCCTGTGCGACGGCGAGCCGGGCCACGGTGTCCCCGTTCCCGTAGTGCGTCCCCCAGGGGGCGACGATCAGCCCGCCCGGGCGGGCCTGTTCCACCCAGGCGAAGGGAATGTGGCGTACCCCGGCCGTCACGATGATCCGGTCGTACGGTGCGCCTTCCGCGTACCCCTCGTATCCGTCACCATGGATGACTTTTACTCCCGCCCCGAAGCGTTCGAGGGACGCCCGAGCCTGTTCGGTGACCGCTCCGTCCACCTCCACGGTGACGACGTTCTCCGCACCGGTCCGGTGGGCGAGCAGGGCCGCGTTCCATCCGGTCCCGGTGCCGACTTCCAGCACCCGGTTCCCGGGGTGTACGTCCAGGTCGCGGAGCATCCGGAACACCACGCTCGGCATCGAGGCGGACGAGGTGGAGACCTGGCCGGGTTCCGTCCCGGTGTGCTTTCCGTCGTCCCACTGGGTGACGACGGGTACGTCCGCGTCCGCGTACCCGTACCAGGTGGCCGGATCGTCCGCCCGGGACACGGCGACGCTCGTTCCCGCGCCCATGTCGAAGGGCCACATCAGCTCAGGAAGGAACGCCGACCGGGGGACGGCCGCGAAGGAGGGGGCCCAGTCCGAGGGGAGGGCCCCGCCCGACATGAGGACACGCCCCAGCTCGGTGCGGCTGGGGCGGTCCTGGTGTGCGTTGGCAGTCACGGGGTGACTACCTCACTTCTTCGGGGGGTTGGGGACGCCAGGTCCGCCGTCCGGGGTGGGCGGGGCGGGCGGTCCAGGCCAAGGCTCGCCCGGCAGGCCGTCGCCTCCGTCGCCACCGTCGTTACTCAAGGCGTTGCGGATCATGCCCTTCTCCTTCCGGTTGTCGTTCAGTCAACCCGCCCGACCGCCGACCGTCACGCAGTCAGTCGGGCGGGGTCTTGCCCGCCCCTGCCGGATTCCATCGAGCTTGGGGAAGCCTGATAGGTGGGTGTCCGGCAGGGGCGGAGTCTCGTCAGGGCCATTCCAGGCGAGTGCGATCAACAGGCCCGCGCAGACTGCATAGGCGACGGCCATACCGACGGCCACGGCGTAGGGACGGAGCTTGTTCATCTCGCGCCCCTTCTCGACGCACGACGGCCGTTATCCTCCCGGACGCGGGCCCGGAGCGTGGCCAGCACGGGACTGCCCACCCGGGGTTCGGCCTGTTCGCTGGGCGTACGCTCTGGACAGTCGGGGTCGGGGCATTCGCACGGCGGAAACCTCAGAGTCCCCCTCCCGCCCAATGTCGCGTTCGAGCTGCGACGGCACATCAAGAACCACGGGGTGTGGGGGCCGGAACGCCTACTCTTCCCCAACGTGTCACGCACGGGGTACCTCTACGCCTCGTACTTCTACCGGCAGATATGGCTTGAGGCTGTGACGAGGGGAAAGGTGGCCTACTGCAAGCCGCACGCCATGCGGCACTACTACGGCTCGCGTCTGCTCTACGCGGGTGTCCCCGAGAACGACGTGGCTGACTGGATGGGCCACCTCAGTACGGACGTACTGAGAGAGCACTACCACTACATCTTCGAAGGGGCCGAGCAGAGGGGCCGGGCAGCCATCGCCACGATGCTGACACCCGGCGCGGACGACCCCACCGAGCGGACTGAGGCAGCCTGACAGAGCCCATGCGGACGGCCCCCGGCATCGAGCCGGGGGCCGTGTTGTTTGTGCAGGTCGGAGGCCACTTCTGACCCATCGCGGACCCAGCATTTCCCCAGCATGACGCCCAAGAAGGAGCCGAAACGGGCCCGAAAGGACTGGAAGTCGATGTCAGCTCGCAAGCCGCCAAAAACAGCCGTTGACCTGCGAAAACCCAACTACGGCAGGTTCCTCGCCATCACGATCCGCTGGATCTGATTCGTGCCCTCATAAATCTGGGTGATCTTGGCGTCGCGCATCATGCGCTCGACCGGGTAGTCGCGGGTGTAGCCGTAGCCGCCGAGGAGCTGGACCGCGTCGGTGGTGATCTCCATGGCGGCGTCGGAGGCGAAGCACTTGGCCGCCGCGCCGAAGAAGGTCAGATCGCCGTCGACGCGCTCGGACTTGGCCGCCGCCGCGTAGGTGAGCTGACGGGCCGCCTCCAGCTTCATCGCCATGTCGGCGAGCATGAACTGAACGCCCTGGAAGTCGGCGATGGGCTTGCCGAACTGCTTGCGCTCCTGGACATAGCCCTTGGCGTAGTCCAGCGCGCCCTGGGCGATGCCGAGGGCCTGGGCCGCGATGGTGATACGGGTGTGGTCGAGGGTCTTCATGGCGGTGGCGAAGCCGGTGCCCTCCGCGCCGATCATGCGACTGGCGGGGATGCGGACGTTGTCGAGGTAGACCTCGCAGGTCGGGGAGCCCTTGATGCCGAGCTTCTTCTCCGGGGCGCCGAAGGAGACCCCGGGGTCGGACTTCTCCACCACGAAGGCGGAGATCCCCTTGGAGCGCTTCTCCGGGTCGGTGACGGCCATGACCGTGTAGAAGTCGGAGACCCCGGCGTTGGTGATCCAGCGCTTGACGCCGTTGAGGACGTAGTCGTCGCCGTCGCGGACCGCCCGGGTCCTCATCCCGGCCGCGTCCGAGCCGGCGTCCGGCTCGGAGAGGGCGTACGAGAACATCGCGCGGCCCTCGGCGAGCGGGCGGAGGTAGGTGTTCTTCAGCTCCTCGGAGCCGGAGAGGATCACCGGGAGCGAGCCGAGCTTGTTGACGGCCGGGATCAGCGAGGAGGAGGCGCAGACCCGGGCGACCTCCTCGATGACGATGACCGTGGCGAGCGCGTCGGCGCCCGCGCCGCCGTACTCCTCCGGTACGTGGACGGCGTGCAGATCGCTGGTGACGAGGGCGTCGAGCGCCTCCTGGGGGAAGCGGGCGCGCTCGTCCACCTCGGCGGCGTGCGGCAGGATCTTCGCCTCGGCGAGCGAGCGGATGGCGTCCCGGAGGGCGTCGTGCTCTTCGGACGGGCGGTACAGGTCGAAGTCCGGCTTACCGGTCGAGGCCACGTTCTCTCACTCCCCAGAAGAGCTAACTACCGTTAAGTAACCAATTTTAGGGGGCGGGCCCCCGGCGGGCATACGTGAGCTTGACGACAGCCACAGGGTGCCCCTCCGAGCGCCCGACTATGCTCGGTGCGGCCCTCTCCCAACCTCACTGGAGCTCCGTATGGCCCTCAGGATCACTGTGATCGGCACCGGCTACCTCGGCGCGACGCACGCGGCGGCCATGGCGGAGCTGGGGTTCGAGGTGCTCGGCCTCGATGTCGTGCCCGAGAAGATCGAGATGCTCTCGGCCGGCCGGGTGCCGATGTACGAGCCGGGCCTGGAGGAGCTGCTCGCCCGGCATGTCGCGGGAATCGAGGGATCGAGCGGGCGGCTGCGCTTCACCGACTCGTGGGAGCAGGTCGCGGACTTCGGCGATGTCCACTTCGTCTGTGTGAACACTCCGCAGAAGCACGGTGAGTACGCCTGTGACATGTCGTACGTCGACGCCGCGTTCGGCAGCCTCGCGCCGCTGCTGACCAGGCCCGCGCTGGTGGTCGGCAAGTCGACCGTCCCGGTCGGCAGCGCCGCCCGGCTGGCGCGGCTGCTGGCGGAGCGGGCCCCCGCCGAGGTGGAGCTGGCATGGAATCCGGAGTTCCTCCGGGAGGGCTTCGCCGTCGACGACACCCTGCACCCGGACCGGATCGTCGTCGGGGTGGCGAGCGAGCGGGCGGAGAAGACCCTGCGGGAGGTGTACGCCACCCCGATCGCGGAGGGCTCGCCCTTCGTGGTGACGGACTTCCCGACGGCGGAGCTGGTGAAGACCTCGGCCAACTCCTTCCTGGCGACGAAGATCTCCTTCATCAACGCGATGGCGGAGGTCTGCGAGGCGGCCGACGGCGACGTGGTGAAGCTGGCGGAGGCGATCGGCCACGACGAGCGGATCGGCTCGAAGTTCCTGCGGGCCGGGATCGGCTTCGGCGGCGGCTGTCTGCCGAAGGACATCCGCGCCTTCATGGCGCGCGCCGGCGAGCTGGGCGCGGACCAGGCGCTGACCTTCCTGCGGGAGGTCGACTCGATCAATATGCGGCGGCGCGGCCATATGGTCGAGCTGGCGCGGGAGTCCGTGGGCGAGGGCTCGTTCCTGGGCAAGCGGGTGGCCGTGCTGGGCGCGACGTTCAAGCCCGACTCGGACGACGTACGGGACTCCCCCGCGCTCAATGTGGCGGGGCAGATCCATCTCCAGGGCGGCCAGGTGACCGTCTACGACCCCAAGGGCATGGCGAACGCGCGCCGGCTCTTCCCGACGCTGGCCTACGCGGACTCCGCGCTGGAGGCGGTGCGGGGCGCGGACGTGGTGCTGCATCTGACGGAGTGGCGCGAGTTCCGCGAGCTGGACCCGGCCGAGCTGGGGAAGGCCGTGACCAGCCGGATCGTGCTGGACGGGCGGAACGCGCTGGACCCGGAGAAGTGGCGCGAGGCCGGCTGGACCTACCGGGCGATGGGCCGCCCGCGCGCGTAGTCCCGCCCTCTTCCCGAGGGGTACGGGGCCGGTGCGCCGGCCCCGTACCCCCGGCGCTCAGCCGTCGAGTTCGGCGAGGGTGGCGATCGACGGGCCCCGGCGGGAGCGGACGTCCCGGGCCACGGCCTCGGCGTCGCGCAGCACCCGGACCGCGTTCCGCCAGGTCAGCTTGGCGAGATCGGACTCGGACCAGCCCCGGCGGAGGAGTTCGGCGATCAGGCGCGGATAGCCCGCGACGTCGTCGAGTCCGGCCGGGGTGAACGCCGTGCCGTCGTAGTCCCCGCCGATGCCGATGTGGTCGACGCCCGCGACCTCGCGCATGTGGTCGAGATGGTCCGCGACCGTGGACTCCGTCGCGACCGGGCGCGGGTTCTCCTCCTCGAAGGAGGCGTGCAGCTTCATCGCCTCCGGGGTGGTGTCCAGATGATCGAAGCCGTGCTCCCGCAGATTCTCGTCCGCCCGCAGCGTCCACTGTCCGGCGGCGGGGAGGACGAACTTCGGTACGAAGGTGGCCATCGCGACGCCGCCGTTGCCGGGCAGCAGCGCCAGGACGTCGTCGGGGATGTTGCGCGCATGGTCGCAGACGGCCCGTGCCGAGGAGTGCGAGAAGATCACCGGCGCGACGGAGGTCTCCAGCGCGTCCCGCATGGTGGTGGCCGCGACATGGGAGAGGTCGACCAGCATGCCGAGCCGGTTCATCTCCCGTACGACCTCACGGCCGAAGGCGGAGAGGCCGCCGACGCCGGGCTCGTCGGTCGCCGAGTCGGCCCACGGCACATTGTCGTTGTGGGTGAGGGTCAGATAGCGCACCCCCAGCTCGTAGAAGGCGCGCAGGGTGGCGAGGGAGTTGTTGATCGAGTGGCCGCCCTCGGCCCCCATCAGGGAGGCGATCAGACCGCGCTCACGGGCCCGCTCCACATCGTCGGCGGTCAGCGCGCGGACCAGGTCCCCGGGGTGGCGCTCCAGCAGCCGGGAGACGGCGTCGATCTGCTCCAGGGTGGCGCTGACGGCGTCGTCGCCGGTCATTCCGGTACGGACGTACACCGACCAGAACTGCGCGCCGACGCCGCCGGCCCGCAGCCGGGGGATGTCGGTGTGCAGCTGGCCGGTGCGGTCGCCGGAGATGTCGAGCCGGTCGAGGTCGTAGCCGGCCTTCTCGCGCAGCGCCCAGGGGAGGTCGTTGTGGCCGTCGACCACGGGGTGGGCGGCGAGGAGTTCGCGGGCCCGGCCGAGGTGGTCGGTGACGGCGCCGGGCTCGGTGTCGGTGTCAGTGCCGGTGCCGGATTCGGTCTCCATGGGGCCCTACTTCCCGAAGCCGAAGGCGCCCGCGCCCTCGACCTTCGCGCGCAGCCGCTTGCCCTTCTCGGTGGCCTGGTGGTTCAGCTCCTGCTGGAAGTCCTTCATCCGGCCGAGCAGTTCGGGGTCGTGGGCGGCGAGGACGCGCACCGCGAGCAGACCGGCGTTGCGCGCTCCGGCGACGGAGACCGTGGCGACGGGCACTCCGGCCGGCATCTGGACGATGGACATCAGAGAGTCCATGCCGTCCAGGTACTTCAGCGGCACCGGGACGCCGATGACCGGCAGCGGGGTGACGGAGGCGAGCATTCCGGGGAGATGGGCCGCGCCCCCGGCGCCCGCGATGATCGCCTTGAGTCCGCGGGAGTCCGCGCGCTCGCCGTACGCGATCATCTCGTGCGGCATCCGGTGCGCGGAGACGACGTCGACCTCGTACGGGACCTCGAACTCGGCGAGGGCGGCGGCGGCGGCCTCCATGACGGGCCAGTCGGAGTCGGAGCCCATCACAATGCCGACAAGCGGGGTCGTGCTGCTCATTCGGTGATCGTTCCTCTGAGGTAGTCGGCTGCGTGGCGGGCGCGTTCGAGGACGTCCGCGAGATCGTCGCCGTAGGTGTTGACGTGGCCCACCTTCCGGCCCGGCTTCACGTCTTTGCCATACATATGGATCTTGAGCTGCGGGTCCCGGGCCATGCAGTGGAGATAGGCCGCGTACATGTCGGGATAGTCGCCGCCCAGCACATTGCACATGACCGTCCACGGCGCGCGGGGGCGGGGATCGCCGAGCGGGAGGTCGAGCACCGCCCGGACGTGGTTGGCGAACTGCGAGGTGACGGCGCCGTCCTGGGTCCAGTGGCCCGAGTTGTGCGGGCGCATGGCCAGCTCGTTGACGAGGATGCGGCCGTCGGCCGTCTCGAACAGCTCGACCGCGAGATGTCCGACGACGCCCAGCTCGGCGGCGATGGTGAGCGCCAGCCGCTGGGCCTCGCCGGCGAGCGCCTCGTCCAGATCGGGGGCGGGTGCGATCACCGTGTCGCAGACGCCGTTCACCTGGCGGGACTCGACCACGGGGTAGGCGACGGCCTGGCCGTGCGGGGAGCGGACGATGTTGGCGGCCAGCTCGCGGGTGAAGTCGACCTTCTCCTCGGCGAGGACGGGCACCCCGGCGCGGAAGGGGTCCGCCGCGTCGGCGATGCCGCGCACGACCCACACGCCCTTGCCGTCGTAACCGCCGCGCACGGTCTTGAGGATGACCGGGAAGCCGCCGGCCTCCTCGGCGAAGGCGGCCACGTCGTCGGGGTCCGCCACGATCCGGTGGCGGGGGCAGGGGACTCCCAGCTCGCTCAGGCGGGCGCGCATCACCCCCTTGTCGTGCGCGTGGAGCAGCGCGTCGGGGCCGGGGCGCACGGGGACGCCGTCCGCCTCCAGGGCGCGCAGATGCTCCACCGGGACATGTTCGTGATCAAAGGTGATCACGTCGCAGCCCCGGGCGAAGGCGCGCAGCGTGTCCGGGTCGCGGTAGTCGCCGATGACGACTTCGCTGACCACCTGGGCCGCCGAGTCCTGCGGGGTGTCGCTGAGGAGCTTGAAACGAATGCCGAGGGGGATGCCCGCCTCGTGGGTCATACGGGCGAGCTGACCGCCGCCGACCATGCCGACTACCGGGAACGTCACCCCCCTAGCGTATCGGCCACGGCGGGGGCCTTTTCGGGCCGAGGTCGATCGCCACTCTCCGTGACCGCCCGCCGGGGTCCCGGTCACGGTCTCGCCACACCATCGTTCAGGCACCCGGGCGGGGGTGCGGGCCGCTGGTTAGCATGACGGGGTCGACGACACCGAACCGATGGGGCTGGACTCTCACTATGAGTGAACGTGGCGGAGCGCTGCGCACGCAGTTCGACCAGCTCATGCGCGAAGTCGCCAAGTTCGGGGCGGTGGGGGGAGCGGGAGTCGTCGTCAATCTCGCGGTCTTCAATCTGGTGCGCGCGACCACCGAGCTGCCCGTGGTGCGGGCGTCGCTGATCGCGAACGCGGTCGCGATCGTCTTCAACTACCTGGGGTACCGGTACTTCACCTACCGGGACCGCGACAAGAGCGGGCGTACCCGGGAGCTGTCGCTGTTTCTGCTGTTCAGCGTGGTCGGCATGGTGATCGAGAACGGGATTCTCTACGCGGCGACCTATGGGTTCGGCTGGGACGGGCCGCTCCAGAGCAATGTCTTCAAGTTCATCGGCATCGGGGTGGCGACGCTCTTCCGGTTCTGGTCGTACCGGACGTGGGTGTTCCGGGCGATCGACGAGCGCGGGGCGGCGGAGCCGGCTGAATCGTTCCTGGAGCCGGGGCGGGCGAAGCCGGGGCGGATCGAGCCGGACGCGGTGGCTCCGCGTCACTGAGCGGGCTGCGGGGTGCGCGGGGGTTGTCCGGGGCGCGCGGGGCCTGTTCGGGGTGCGCGGGCCGGGGTGTGCGCGGTCAGCGGACGGTGGGCCGGTCGTCCTTGCGCTTGCGGGCCACCCGGCTCAGGAAGAGCGCGAACACCGGGGGGTGCTGTTGCAGCATCTCCAGCCGGCCGCCGTCGGCCTCGGCCAGATCGCGGGCCACGGCCAGTCCGATGCCGGTGGAGTTCCGTCCGCTGATGCTCCGCTCGAAGATCCGCGCGCCGAGGTCGGCGGGGACGCCCGGTCCCTCGTCGGTCACCTCCACCACGGCCTGGTTGCCGGTGACCCGGGTGCGCAGCGCCACCGTGCCGCCGCCGTGCATCAGCGAGTTCTCGATCAGCGCGGCGAGCACCTGGGCGACGGCGCCGGGGGTGCCGACGGCGCGCATCCCCTGCTTGCCCGAGCTGACCAGGGCGCGGCCCGCGCTGCGGTAGGCGGAGCGCCACTCGGCCATCTGCTGCTGGACGACCTCGTCGAGATCGAAGGCGATGGCGGAACCGGTGCGGGGGTCGCGCGAGTTGGTGAGCAGCCGCTCCACGACGTCGGTGAGCCGCTCGACCTGGGTGAGCGCGACGCTCGCCTCCTCCTTCACGGTCGCCGGGTCGTCGGTGGCGGAGATCTCCTCCAGCCGCATGGAGAGGGCGGTGAGCGGGGTGCGGAGCTGGTGGGAGGCGTCGGCGGCGAGCCGTCTCTCGGCGGTGAGCATCCGGGCGATGCGCTCGGCGCTGGCGTCGAGGACGTCGGCGACCCGGTCCAGCTCGGGGACTCCGTAGCGGCGGTGGCGGGGGCGCGGATCGCCGGAGCCGAGGCGCTCGGCGGTCTCGGCGAGGTCGGTGAGGGGGGAGGTGAGGCGGTTCGCCTGGCGTACGGCGAGGAGGACGGCGGCGATCACGGCGATCACGGCGACCCCGCCGATGATCAGGAGGCTGTCGCCGACCTCCCGGGTGATGGAGGAGCGGGGCTCCTCCACGGTGACGGTCTCGCCCTGCTCCCCGGTGGCCTTGCCCCGGATCACGCCGCCGGCGGGGCGGTCGCCGACCTCGATGGCGGGGCGGCCGGGGATCTCGATGAGGGCGTAGCGCCTGGCGCCGCTCTGCTCGGCGAGGATGTCCGGGTTCACGCTCTCGCCGCCGATGAGGAGGCTGTCCACGATGCTGGCGAGGCGGAGGGCCTCGGAGTCGACGCTCTCCTGGGCGCTGCTGGTGATGGTGCGGGTCTCGACGATGACGAGGGAGACGCCGAAGACGGCGATGACGACGAGGACGACGGCGAGGGTGGAGTTGATGAGTCGTCGGCGCACGGGGGCCTCCGGGCGGGGCGGGTCGGGGTGCTGTGGCTGAGCCTATGCCTCGCGGGCTGCCGAGGGGGGCGGGCCCGGGGGGCCCGGTCCGGAGGGGGGTGCCCGTCCGGGCGGGGTGAGGTGTCGGGCCTGCGGCAGGCGGGGTGCGCGGGGCGCGGGCACCCCCAGGGGCTCCGCCCCCGAACCCCCGCGCCTCAAACGCCGGCGAGGCTGAACATGACCACCAGGCGAGGCCGAGAATCACCACCTGGGCAGAGGCGAAGACACCCCACCCGGCAGAGGTGCAGACACCCGCACCGACAGGGTGGAGTCAGCCACCTTGGGCGAGGGGGGAGTCGGCCGACCCCGCGAGGCTGAAGACGGCCGGCCCGGAGGGGCTGAAGTCGCTCGCCCAGCAAGGGTGAAGTCACCCCACCCGGCAAGGTGGAGTCAGCCGCCTTGGCGAGGCCGGGAAGGCCCGGCCGCGAGGGCTGAGGATGGCCGACCCGGCGAGGTTGAAGATGACCGCCTGGGCGGGCCGGAGGGGCGGGCGGCAGGGGGTGGTCAGCTTTTTTCGAAGCGGAAGCCGACGCCGCGGACGGTGGCGATGTAGCGGGGGTTGGCGGCGTCGTCGCCGAGTTTTTTGCGGAGCCAGGAGATGTGCATGTCGAGGGTTTTGGTGGAGGACCACCAGGTGGTGTCCCAGACCTCGCGCATGAGCTGGTCGCGGGTGACGACGCGGCCGGCGTCGCGGACGAGGACGCGGAGGAGGTCGAATTCCTTGGCGGTGAGCTGGAGCTCCTCCTCGCCCATCCAGGCGCGGTGGGACTCGACGTCGATGCGGACGCCGTGGGTGGCGGGGGCCGGGGCGGGCTCGGTGGCGCCGCGGCGGAGGAGGGCGCGGACGCGGGCGAGCAGCTCGGCGAGACGGAAGGGCTTGGTCACATAGTCGTCGGCGCCCGCGTCCAGGCCGACGACCGTGTCCACCTCGTCCGCGCGGGCGGTCAGCACCAGGATGGGGACCGTGTGGCCCTCGGCGCGCAGCCGCCGGGCGACCTCGAGACCGTCCATGCCGGGCAGCCCGAGATCCAGTACGACCAGATCGACGCCGCCCGCGAGTCCGGCTTCGAGCGCGGCGGGACCGTCCTCGCGCACCTCGACCTCGTATCCCTCCCGGCGCAGTGCGCGGGCCAGTGGCTCGGAGATGGAGGCGTCGTCCTCGGCGAGCAGTACACGGGTCATGCAGTGATGGTAGTCCGCGAGTGCCGCACACCGGGGCCCTCTCTCTGCGCCCTGCGGGTCCCAGGACCGGTAGGACTACCACCTTCGATTCAGGGCATTCGGTTCCATGAGGGCCTGTGATCCATGTCTCAAGTCCTTTCATATCCGACACTGTCGTGTCGTATGGTGTCGAGTACGCCTGTAGCACTACACGGAGACCTTTGGCCTGCCGCGCGAACAGCGAGCAGCGGCAGCGCGGCCAAGGGTCTCTTCTGTGCGCGGGGCCGGAGATTCCGGTCCCGCAGACAGTGAATGACCTGTGGGCCGGGCCCCGGGCGCAAAGTCGCCCGGGGCGTGGATCCCGGTGTGGACATGTCCTCCGCGTCCGGCACGTGCCGGAGCGAGCCCCTCAGGCGTGGGGTGGGGCTGTTTCCCCATCGGTGCCGGTCACCCCCACCGGGCGCGTACCGCTCATCGAAGCAGCGCGTCCCGACAGCAAGGAACGACCATGGCGTCAAGCCTGACGAAGGACTCGACCGGCCCCGCCGCCGGCGAGAGGACCTTCCTCGGCCACCCCCGCGGCCTGGCCAATCTGTTCATGACCGAGATGTGGGAGCGCTACAGCTTCTACGGCATGCGCGCTCTGCTCGTGCTCTACCTGTCGACCAATGTGGCCGACGGCGGACTCGGCATGAAGGACGCGACGGCGGTCGCGATCTACTCCGTCTACAACGCCATGGTGTACCTGCTCGCCCTGCCGGGCGGCTGGCTCGGCGACCGGGTCTGGGGCGCGCGCAAGGCGACGGCCATCGCCGGTGTGATCATCATGGCCGGTCACTTCCTGCTCGCCGTCCCCGCGGACGTGTCGTTCTTCATCGGTCTGGCGCTCATAGCCGCCGGCTCCGGTCTGCTGAAGTCCAACATCTCCACGATGGTCGGACAGCTCTACACGGACAAGAACGACCCGCGCCGCGACGGCGGCTTCACGATCTTCTACATGGGCATCAACCTCGGTGCCTTCTTCGCCCCGCTGACCATCGGCTGGGTCGGGCAGAAGGTCGACTGGCACCTCGGCTTCGGCATGGCCGGCGTCGGTATGGCGATCGGTCTGCTCTTCTACTTCACCGGCTTCCGCCACCTGAGCGAGGAGTCCGTCAAGGTCCCGTCGCCGCTGCCCGCCGAGGAGCGCACGGCGCTGGTGCGCCGGGGTCTGATCTGGCTGGGCGTCGCCGCCGCCGCGTACGCGATCGTCGGCCTGGCCGGCGCGTTCACCGTGGACTGGGTGCTGTGGCCGCTGACGATCCTCGGTCTGCTGCTGCCGACCTGGTACCTGTTCCGGATCAAGCGCGACAGGGACCTGTCGTCGCTGGAGCAGGCCCGGATGTCGAGTTACGTCTGGTTCTTCGTCGCCGCCGCCGCGTTCTGGGCGATCTACGACCAGACCGGTTCGGTCCTTTCGCTCTTCGCGAGGAACGACACCGAGCCCACGCTCTTCGGCTTCGAGTTCCCGACGACGTGGTTCCAGTCGCTGAACCCGCTGTTCGTGATGGCGCTCGCGCCCGTGTTCGCGATGCTGTGGGTGGCCCTCTTCAAGCGGAACCGCGAGCCGAGCACGATCTCGAAGTTCTCCATGGCGCTGGTGCTGGTCGGCGGCTCCTTCGGCGTGATGATGGTGGCGCAGGGCCTGGCCGCGGGCGACGCCAAGGTCTCCCCGATGTGGCTGGTGGCGGTCTACTTCATGCAGACCGTGGGTGAGCTGTGCCTCTCCCCGGTCGGCCTGTCGCTCACCACCAAGCTGGCCCCGCAGAAGTACGCCTCGCAGATGATGGGCGTCTGGTTCCTCGCGATGACCGCGGGCAACTCGGTGATCGCCCTGCTCCAGCTGCTCGGCGCGCCGACGGACACCCAGACCTGGTTCGCCAGCCAGGGTGTGATCGCCGCGCTCGCGGGTGTCTCGATCTTCATGTGGCGCCGGAAGGTCAAGGCGCTCATGGGCGGCGTCAACTGACGTCCGTCCCGGCCTGAGGCCGCGCGAGGCCCGTCGTACCGGTTCCGTACCGGTGCGGCGGGCCTTTCCCGTACCCCCGGGGCTCTCTCGGCGCGGCGCGCGGTCACGAGGGCGGGGGCGGCGGGGGCGGGGTGAGCGTACGGGGCGACTCGCGCGGCCGGACGCGGTCGACGACGGCCATTCCGGCGCGGAAGACCGCCGTCGGCACGACGAGGGCGAGCAGCACCCAGAAGACGGTCACCCCCCAGGGGCGTTCGACGGCCCAGGGCCGGGTCGCCAGCGTCCGTCCGCCGTGTTCCACCGAGATCCGGTAGTCGCCGTGCGCCCCGGCGGGCAGTTCCACGGGCAGCTCGACCCGTGCCCTCCCGCCGGGCTCGACGGTGCCGCGCCAGCGCCGCTCCGCCCAGTCGGGCGCGTGGACGCCCCGGGCGGCCCCGACCCGGAGCACGGGGTCCTTCACGGGGACGGCCCCGAGATTGCCGACCGTGAGGACGAGCCGGCGCGAGGGCGGCGCGCCGAAGCGGACGAGCAGCCCGGAGTCGCCGCGGAGCCGGGGCGCGGCGAGCAGGGCGAGCTTTCCGGCGGGCGGGCGGGGCAGCGGCGCGGTGGGGTGGCCGGCCACGGTGAAGGAGGTGTCGTCGGCGGCCCGGTCGCCGGTGACGACGGCGACATGGACGACACAGGGGCAGGGCCGGGGCGGCGCGGCCACCGGGAGCTTGGTGCTGAAGGAGCCCCGGGAGTCGGTGGTGACGGCCCGGCCCTCGCCGTTGGCGCAGCTGTCGGTGCCGCCGATCATGTTCTGTCCGCAGACGAGCAGCATCAGCAGCGCGCCGGGCCGCCAGCCGCCGCCGCTGACGGTGATCTCCTCGCCCGGGGCGGCCCGCGGCGAGGAGAGCGCGGTCCCCGGGCCGGTCTCGGCGGCCGCGGGCGGCGGGAGCGGCCCGAGCGCGAGCAGGAGGCAGCCGAACAGCAGGGCGGCCGCCCTGGCCCGACGCCCCGGCGCGGATCGCCCCGGCGCGGATGGTCCGGGTACGGATCGTCCGGGCACGGGTGCGGGCCGTGCCGGCAGGGGCGGGGGCCCGGCGCGGCGGGCGAGGGGGCGGGCCTCGGTCACGGTCAGCCCGTGGCGCGCCGGCCGCCGCGCCGGGTCAGCCAGAGCACTCCGGCCGCTCCGGCGAGCAGCACCGTCCCGCCGAAGAGGGCGAGCGCCGTCGCGGAGTCCATCGGTCCGGTCTTGGGCAGCTCCTCCTGACCGGAGCCGCCGGAGTCCGAGCCGCCCGAGCCCGAACCCCCGGAGTCCCCGGATCCTCCGGAATCCGAACCTCCGGAGCCCCCCGAGTCCGAGCCGCCGGAGCCGGTCACCTCCAGCTCCAGCGACGGCCCCGGGTTGTTCTGCGGGGTGCAGGTCGTCGTGGTGCCGAGCGCCTTGATGGTGAGCACCCCGGCCGTGAAGGCGACCTTCCCGCTCTTCTTCGGGGTGTACGTGCCCGACAGATCGCTGATCTTGATGGGGGTGTCGGCCGGGATCGCCTCCGCGTTCGCCGGTCCGGAGACCGCCACCGTGCCCGAATCCGCGCCGCCCAGCTTGATCAGCGCGCTCGGGCTCATGGCCCCCTTGCCCAGCTCCACCGGGCTGGAGGAGACGCCCTTGCGGAAGGACATCGTCAGCTTGTGGGAGTCACCGCTCTTCACCGCCTTGATGTCGATCGGCGAGACCGCGGTCTTCACCCCGATCGGGGTCTGGCACTTGTACTCGACGTCCACCACCACGGCTCGCGCGGCCGGGGCGGCGGTCAGCACCACCGGGCCCGCCATCGCCGCCGCGAGCGCGAGAGCCGTCCGTTTCTGGTACCTCACCTCTGCGTTCCCCTCAGCCGAAAGCCGAAAGCCGAAAGCCGGAAGCCGTGCCCGTGCGCGTTCCGTATCGCGCCACGCCGTACGTGCCCTGCCGTAGCTCTGCCGCGCCGCGCCGTTCCGTATCGCGCCACGCCGTACCGTGCGACACCGTGCGACACCGTGCGACACCGGCCGGCGCCCGCCCGCCGGACGTTCCGCGCGGGCACGCCGCACGGCACCTTACTGACGGGGAATCAGATCGGGCGCTCAAGGTACGCCGGGGGCCCTGGGGAGGGAAGACAAAGAGCACGCCTTGTCGGCGTGCTCTTCCGTGGAATCTCTCGGGTGCGCGGCGCGCGTCACACGGGCGCGGCCAGCTCCGCCCAGACGGTCTTGCCCGGCGCGCCCGCGACCCGGACGACGCCCCAGTCCAGGCAGAGCCGCTGGACGATGAACATCCCGTGGCCGCCGGGGCGTCCGGCGCGGTGCGGGGTGCGCGGCGCGGGCAGGCCGGCGCCGCGGTCGGTGACCTCCAGGCGCAGCACCTTGCCGTCGCAGCCGACCTTCAGCTCGTCCGGCCCCTCGGCGTGCAGACAGGCGTTGGTGACCAGCTCGGAGACGACCAGCAGGACGTCCTCGGCGGCGGCGCGGCGGTCGGCGCTGGCGGCGGGCAGCCAGCCCCAGTCGTACAGCGCCTGGCGGGTGAAGTCACGGGCGAGCGGGACGATTCCACTGGCGCTGCCCAGGGCAAGGCTGCGCACCGGCCCCCCGGGTGTCCCGGGGGGCAGGCCCCCGAGGACGCCATTCGGCTCGGGGCCGAGATCGCCCGGCTGCTGCCGGGTGGTGCTCATCAGCGCCTCACCTCACCGATTCACCAGTCGCCATTGATGTCAGCGCCGTCGCGGCTCCGCCGTCTCTCCGGCATCACCACGCGAACGCACCGCTTCCTACCCGTTCACCGCTCGTACATCAGAGTGCCGGACGACCGGCTCTCCCGCGGGCTCGTGGGAGTTCTCCTGCCCTGGCGCGCGGTGACAACACTCACTACGCCCCCAGCGGAATCCCCCCGCCACCCCCGTAGCCCCGTGAAAACGCGTCCGGCTCAGCCGGACAGGGCCTCTTCGACGGAGCGGTGGACGGTGAAGACCGCCTCCGCCCCGGTGATCTCCAGTACTCGCGCCACCACGGGCAGCAGTCCGGCCAAGTGGACTCCTCCCCCGGCGGCTTCCGCCTTCAGCCGGGCGGCCAGAAGCACATTCAGCCCGGTCGAATCGCAGAATTCCAGCTCCGAACAGTCGACCACCAGGCGGGAACGCCCCTGTTCGAGCGCCTCCTCCAGGGGAGCGCTCAGCAAACCGGCCGTGTGGTGATCGAGTTCACCCGCCGGTTTCACCACTTCGCTGTGGCCCTCGGTCCGAACCTCGACCTGAAGTCGGCCACGATTCGCGCTGCCGACCGTCACGCGGTCCATGCCCGTTCCTCTTCGCCGTGTCGTGCCTCTGTTGTGACCTGTCCGGCGCGGCACGCCAGGGGTGGAATCACCCGGTGGCTCTCGCCGCGACTTCCGTCGAACATTACGCCTTCTTCGCGGGCGGGGGCCAGCGGAAGTCCCTGAGGAATGCCTTATATCGGGCAAATGCCACTTGCAACGGGTCGCCGACAACGGGTAGGGCTGGTAGAGCACAGAAACACCGCCCACCACACGACCGGCTCTGGAGGCGCCGCTCACCGCAGCGACCACGGCATCGGCAGCCATGTGCCGACAACGATGGAGGAGACCCATGTCACCCCGGCCGGACCCCGCCCCCGCCAACGACGCGTCCCGACACCGCTACCCGCATCACACCGCCGGAAACGGCCCGGGCGCCGCCCGCGTACTGGAGGCCGCCCGGACCGCGGACGCCCCGGACGCCGCAGGCGCCGACCTCATGTCTCTCACCGGCCTCACCGACCTGACCGCCCCCTCCGATCTCACCGAACTCGGCGAACTCGCCGACGGCCCCGAAGGTCTCGGAGCCCTCGAAGCCCTCGAAGCCCTCGAAGACACCGGCGCCGACACCGGCGCTCCCGGCGGTCCGGAAGCGCGGCGGCGGTCCCTGGAGCCCCTCCCCCGGATCCCGCCCCTCTCCACGATCGGCGCGGTCGACGCCCGGGCCCTCTCCAAGACCCTCTTCGCCCGGCTGGAACAGCTGGAGGAGGGCACCCACGACCACGCGTACGTACGGAACACCCTCGTCGAACTGAACCTCGCGCTGGTCAAGTTCGCCGCCTCTCGCTTCCGCACCCGGAGCGAGCCGATGGAGGACATCATCCAGGTCGGCACCATCGGCCTGATCAAGGCGATCGACCGGTTCGAACTCAGCCGCGGCGTCGAGTTCCCCACCTTCGCCATGCCGACCGTCATCGGCGAGATCAAGCGCTTCTTCCGGGACACCAGCTGGTCGGTGCGGGTCCCGCGCCGGCTCCAGGAACTCCGTATCGAGCTGGCCAGGGCGACCGACGAGCTGGCGCAGCGGCTGGACCGCGCGCCCACCGTGCCCGAACTCGCCGCCCATCTGGACCTCGCCGAGGACGAGGTGGTCGAGGGCATGGTCGCGAGCAACGCCTACACCGCCGGCTCGCTCGACGCCCGCTCCGAGAGCGACGACTCCCACGACGCCGAGGGCACGCTCGCGGACCGCATCGGATACGAGGACCACGGCCTCGAAGGCGTCGAGTACATCGAGTCCCTGAAGCCGCTGATCGCCGGCCTTCCGCCACGGGACCGTAAAATTCTCTCCCTCCGTTTCGTCGGCGGTATGACGCAGTCGGACATCGGCGAGGAGCTGGGCATCTCCCAGATGCATGTCTCCCGGCTGCTCACCCGCACCCTGATCAAGCTGCGAAAAGGCCTCACCGTGGTGGAGTGAGCGCCGTCCCCGCGAACCCGTCGCGACCGGGCCCTTTCCGCCATGGAGGGGGCCCCTGGGCGTGATTGACGGGCCCGGGCCGCTGGTTCGCATTGAGCGGGGGCCCGTCGGGGGGACAAAATGGCTCGTGGGGAGGGCTGCCCGTCCGCGCGCACAGCAAGGGAAGAGCCGGTGCGCCGGTCCATGGGCAGAGAACGCGTGTATGCACCGTCATGCCGTCCGGCGCGCCGAGCGGAGTCAGCCGACGCGGTGGGCCCGTCCGCCGGGACCGGAGCACCGGCCGAAACCGGCGTACGGGTCGGAATCGCCGTACAGGCTGTGATCGCCGGGGCCGTGGCCCTGAGAGCCGTGCGGGCCGTGAGCGCCGTGAGCCGGGGGGCGGCCGGCCCCGTACGGCCGGTCCTTCGCGGCGCCGGGCGCGAGACCGTCCGGACGACCGGTGGCTGACCTCACCCGGCCGCACGGGCCGTCCGGCCCCGACGCGGATCCGCCGGGCCCCGGTTCCGATTCCGGTTCCGGCGGCGACCGCCCGGCCCCCGCCGCCTCCACCGACACAGCCGTGACCGATACGGCCTCCGCGTCCGACGCCTCCGACGCGACCGGCTCACCCGACCCGAAGGCGACTTCCGGAGCCGCGGATTCCGCCGACCCGCCCCCGCCCCCGCCGCCGCCCCCGGAGAACGAAGGGAACGAAGAGAGCACCACCGGCTCCGGCGGCGACTCCATGTTCCGCAACGCCTACGCCCTGATGCTCTCCACCGGCGTCTCCGCCGCCCTCGGGCTCGGCTTCTGGCTGGTCGCGGCCCGCTACTACTCCAAGGAGGCCGTCGGCGAGGGCTCGGCGGCCATCGCCGCCATGCGGCTGCTCGCCTCGATCACCGCGACCACGATGATCGGCGCGGTGGTGCGGTACGTGCCGCGCGCCGGGCGCGCCACCGGGCCGCTGGTCTGGCGGACCTATCTCGCCAGCTCCCTGGTGGTGACGCTGGCCTCGGTCGTCTTCCTGCTCACCCTCGATCTCTGGGGCTCCTCCTACGAGCCCCTCGACGGGCTCTGGCCCGGCCTCTTCTTCATCGCGGCCTGTGTCGGCTGGGCGCTGCTCACGCTCCAGGACGGGGTGCTGACCGGGCTGCGCAAGGCCTTCTGGGTGCCGGTGGGCAACGCCGTCTTCTCCCTCGGCAAACTGCTGCTGCTCGCCGCGTTCGCGACCGCCCTGCCCGTCCTCGGCATCTTCGTCTCCTGGGCCGCCGCGATGGCCCTGTCGGTGCTGCCGCTGGCCTGGCTGATCTTCCGCAGGCTGATCCCCGGCCAGTCCGCCGCCGACCGCGACCGGGAGCCGCCCGCGATGCGGGAGATCGGCCGCTTCCTCGCCGGGGACTCGGCCGGCGCGCTCTTCTCGCTGGCGATGATCAATCTGCTGCCGGTGATGATCGCGGTCCGCTTCGACGCCGCCGACAACGGCTTCTTCTACATCGCCTACACCGTCGGCGGCACGATGGAGTTCATGGCCATCAACATGGCCTCCTCGCTGACCGCCCACGCCTCGCACAGCCCCGAGACCCTGGCCGCCGGGGTGCGCGGGGCGCTGCGCCGGATGGCCGTGCTGCTGGTGCCGGTGGTGCTGGTGCTCGTCGTCTTCGCACCGCAGATCCTCGCGCCGTTCGGGGCCGCGTACGCCGAGAACGGCACCACCGTGCTGCGGCTGCTGGCCGCCGCCGCGCTGCCCCGGGTGGTGGTCGAGCTGTACATCGGCGTACTGCGCGTCCAGGGCCGTACGGGCATGCTCGCCGCGCTCCAGAGCGCGATGTGCGCGCTGGTGCTGGGGAGCGCCGCGCTGCTGCTGGGACCGACCGGGATCGCCGGGGCGGGCTGGGCGATGCTGGGGTCGATGACGCTGATGGCCGCCGTCGCCGCGCCGGGGCTGCGGGCCGCCCTCTCCAGCCGCGAGCCGCGCCCCTCCCGGGTCGTCGCGCTCTTCCGCCGGGGGCCCGGGAAGAGCGTCGAGTACGGCACCACCTGGGCCCGCAAGGCGGCCGAACGCCGGGAGCGGGCCGAGGAGTACGCCAGGGAGTACGGCGCGGACTGGGCGCGGCAGGCGGCCTATCTGCGCGGGGCGCACGACGACACCACGCCCGCGCTGGGCATCCCGATGTATCTCCCGGCGGCCGAACCGGTCCCGGGGGAGCCCCGGTCCGCCGCCCCCGCCGCCTCCGAGAGCCGTATCGCGCTCACGCTGTGGCTGCTGCTCGCCCTGGCCGCCGCGCTCTTCTGGGGGCCGCTGCTGAGCGTGCCGGACATCGCCCTGGACGCCCTCTCGGGCACCGAGCTGGTCCGGGCGCTGCCGCCGATCACGGTCACGGCGGGGGTGCTGCTGATCGTGGTGCAGAGCGCCTCCCTGTCGCTGCTGCGCCCGCGCCCCGCGCTGCTGGGGGCGGGCCTGCTGGTCACCTTCGCCTCGCTGCACGCCTCCCCGGCGGCGCTCGGCTGGGAACCGGAGCCGGTGGACGGCGCGTGGTACGAGGCGGCGGCGCGGTTCCTGGCGTCCGCCGGGGGCCTGGACAGCGCCGAGCCGCTGCTGCGCTGGCTGCCGACGGTCTGCCAACTGCTCTCCCTCGTGGCCGTGTTGGCCATCCTGCGGACGACGGGACTTCCGGTCGCGGCGCAGTGGGGTGCACTCTGGCTGCTCACGGTGTGCGGCTGGGCGCTCCAGCGTCCGCTGGCCCCCGTCGCGCTGCCGCTTCAACTGGCCCTGGCCTGTGCGGCGCTGGCATTCGTCTGGATACGCAGGGCGCGCACCGCGCCGTCGAGGAACTGAGCCATCTGGGGTGAAGCGTGCAAGAACCAGCCACCGAGTCCGGGAGATCCTCGGCGGCCCCGGCACAGTCCGGCCCCGGTGAACGGGGTCCGGGCGCGGGCGGGCCCGCCGTGGACCAGCCGACCATGACCCTCGCGGTCGCCGCCCAGGACCGTACGGCGGACACGGAAACGGGCCCGGACGCCGAAGCGGACGCGAGCACGGCCCCGCGCAGGGACCCGGACGCCGAAGCGAGCGCGGACGCCGAAGCCGGCCCGGACGCCGAAGCGGGCGCGGACGCGAGCACGGCCCCGGGCGCCGAGTCCCCGCGTCAGGACCGGTCGCCGGGCGCGCTCCTCGCCGCCCTGCGCGCCGGCCGCGCCGACCCGGCCCGGCGGCGCTCCTTCGCGCTCCTGGCAGCCCCCCTCGTACTCGCCCTGGCCCTGTGGGCCGTCTCCGTCGCCCTCACCGACGTCTCCGATCTGAGCGACTACGGCCTCCTCACCGCGCTGCCCCCGGCCCACTGGATCGGCCTGGCCGTACTGACCTGCGGCTTCTGGTTCTGCGTCCGCGATCCCGCGCGCGGCAACCGCTGGCCGCTCGCGTACACGCTGGTGCTGCTGGTGATGGAGCGCGCCACCCAGGCGATGATCTACCCCACCCCGCTCTACGCCTGGGCGTGGAAGCACGACGCGGTGATCGAGCATCTGCTCACCGCGGGCCGGCTCCAGCGCGGCGCGGAGCTGGGCGACATGGCCGTGTACGACCAGTGGCCCGGCTTCTTCGCCGCGCAGGCCGCGCTGGTGCGGCTCACCGGCGCGGAGAACGCGCTGGCGTTCATGGCCTGGTGGCCGCTGATCTCCTCGCTGCTGCTGCTCGCTCCGCTGCTGCTGATCTACCGGACCTTCACCCAGGACCGCCGGCTGATCTGGACCGCCGTCTGGCTGTTCTACGTCGCCAACTGGGTCGGCCAGGACTACTTCTCGCCCCAGTCGCTGGCCTTCGCGCTCTATCTGGGCGTCATCGCCGTCGCGCTGCGCCGCGCCGAGCGCCCCGCGCCGGGCCGCCGCTCCCGGCAGCTTGTGTGGTGCGCGCTGCTCGTTCCGCTGATCGCCGCCATCGTCATCGCGCACCAGCTCACCCCGGTGATGCTGGCGGTCGGGCTGGCCGCGCTGCTGCTGATGCGGCGCTACCGCGACTGGACCCTGCTGATCGCGCTGATCCTGGTCTTCCTCGCCTGGAATCTGACCGCGTCGCTGCCCTTCCTGAAGGAAGCGGTGCCCGACATGATCAGCTCGTTCGGCAAGGTGACCGACAATCTGGAGACCGGTTACGGGGCCACCCCGACCGGGACCGGGGCGCTGGTGGTCTCCTGGGCGGCGCGGCTGCTGTCGGCGGGGGTGGTGCTGCTCGCCGCGATCGGCGTGCTGCGCGGCGGGAAGCTGCTGCGCCACCGCGCCCGGCCGCTGCTGCTGCTGGCCGGGGTGCCGCTGCTGATGGCGGTCGCCAATGACTACGGCAGCGAAATGATCTTCCGGGTGCTGATGTTCATGCTGCCCGCGCTCTGCTTCTTCGCCGCCGCCGCGCTGATCCCGGCGGCCCGGCCGCTGGCCGCCGAGCCCGGGGGCACCGGGGCCCCGCGCCCGGCCACCGGGCTCTGGTACACGATCGCGCCGCCGGTGGCGCTGCTGACGCTGACCGCGCTGTTCGTGCCCAGCTACGCGGGCAAGGACCGGCTGAGCTACTTCCCGCCCGAGGAGGTCTCGCTGGTCCAGGGGCTGTTCGACCGGGCTCCCAAGGGCTCGCTGGTGGTCGCCGCGCACCGGAACTACCCGCTGGCGTACGCCGCGTACTGGGACGTGGACCACTACTGGTTCCTGGACGACGCCAAGGAACATGTGGACAAGATCCTGAAGGATCCGGCGGGCACCCTCGCCCGGGACATGAGCGGGGTGTCGGCTCCCGCGCACGGATATCTGCTGCTGACCCGGGGGCAGCTCGCCAACTCGGAGATGAACGGCATGCTCACGGGCGAGCAGCTGCGGCGGATCGAGCGCTCGGTGGCGTCCTCGCCGCTCTTCGAGGAGGTGGACCGCAACAGCGCGGGTTCAGTCTTCCGGCTGAAGCCGGCCGCCGCGGGCATCGGGAACAACGGCTCTGGGGAGAAGACCTCATGACACCTCGCCACCGGGCCCTCGCCCTGCGCGCCCTCCCCGCCGCCGGCGGCTGGCTGGCCATGGCGGCCACCGCCCTGCCCGACGCTTCCGCGATACGGGTGGCTCCCGTGGCGCTGTTCCTGCTGCTGGGTCCCGGGGCCGCGCTGCTGCGGCTCTGCGGACCGGCGCTGAGCAGGCATCGCGCGATCGGTCCGGCCGAGAGCTGGGACGAGGGCTTCGAGCGGGACTCCGACCGGATCGAACGGCTGGTGCTCGCCGTGGGGCTGAGCCTGAGCGCGGCCGTCGTCTGCTCCACCGCGCTGATCGCGGCCGAGGCGTTCAGCGGTCTTCGGGTGCTGGCCGTGCTCGCCGTGCTGACCACCGCCGCCGTGTGCGCCCCGAGGCCGGCCCCGGGCGGCGGACGCCGCTCGTCGCCCGCCGCGCCGCCCCCGCTGGAAGGGTGAGCCCCGTGTCCGATTCCCCCCGTGGCGCACGGCCGCTCCGGCGCGGGCCGTGGCTCGCGGCGGCCGTCGCCGGGGCGCTGCTGGTGACCGCCGTCGCCGTCGAGCGGTCCGGCTCCGACGACGGGCCGTCGGCGGAGGCCCGGTGCCTGCCCACGAAGCTGCTGGTGCCGCCGTGCGGGGCCTGGTTCGGCGCGTACGTACGGCACGACAAGCCCGATCTGGAGGAGAAGGTCCTCGCCTACGAGAAGCGCCTCGGCCGCCAGCTGGACATCGTCTACACGTACCACGACATGTCCACGGGCGGGGACGGCGAGGAGGGGACGCTGCTGACCGAGCAGGAGCGGCGCGTCGGGCAGGACCGGATGCTGCTGCTGTCCTGGGAGAGCAAGTGGTGGGGCGGCGGCCGGGAGCGGCAGCCCCGGTGGAAGCAGATCGCGGCGGGGAAGCTGGACCGGTCCGTGATCGACGTCCAGGCGAAACGGATCAAGGAGTACGGGAAGCCGGTCTTCCTCTCCTTCGACCTGGAGATGGACAGCCGGATCCCCGAGGACGGCTCCCCGGCCGACTTCGTCGCCGCCCACCGGCACATCCACGACCGGTTCCGCGCGCTGGGCGTCGCCAACGCGGTGTGGGTGTGGAACGTGACCGGCTATCCGGGCCATCAGGAGCTGTTCCCGAAGCTCTATCCGGGCGACGACTACGTCGACTGGATCGGCTACAACCAGTACAACTACTTCCGCTGCCACGACGCGGAGTGGCAGAGCTTCGAGCGGACCCAGCGCGGTCCGCACGACTGGATCCGGAAGAACATCTCGGACACCAAGCCGCTGATGCTGCCGGAGTTCGGCACCGCCGACGATCCGGAGAGGCCCCGGGCGCAGGCCGACTGGTACCGGGAGGTGCCCCGGGTGGTGAAGTCCCTGGAGGGGGTGGGGGCCGCGCTCCAGTGGAACTGGCGCGACCCGGGCCCCGGCTGCGATCTCTCGCTGGCGCGGGACTCGTCCTGGAAGAGCCTGGGCGACGCCGTGGCGGATCCCTACTTCAACCAGCCGCGCCCCTGACGGTCGGCGCGGGCGGACCGGCCGGGCCCCCGGGAGGGGAGCCCGGCCGGGTCGGACAGCCGGTCGGCCGGCCGGTGCCGGTCGGCCGGTCTGACCGGCCGGGGGCTTGTCAGCCCGCGAAGACCTGGCCCTTCACGCTCGCCCGGGCGCGCCGGTAGAGCCGCCAGCCCACGGTGGCCGCCGACTCGGGCATCGGGGCCGCCTTCGCCCCGCGTCCCGCCATCCACGCCCCGACGTCCGCGACCGTGTGCGTACGGCGCACGATCAGCCGGGCGATCCGGTACAGCTCGTCCCGCTCGGAGCTGAGCGCGTGCCGGACGGCCGCCGCCGAGGCGTACCCCTCGCGCAGCGCGGCCCGGCGCACCGCCCGGCTGTTGTAGCCGTGCGGATAGGCCAGATGCGCCACCTCGTGGCCGAGCAGCTGTTCCAGCTCCTCCTTGGGCTCGCGCAGCTCACGGCGGAGCGCGGCGGCCGGGAGGGTGTCCAGCTGGGCGTGGGTCACCGTGTGGGCGCCGATCTCCATGCCGTGCCGCTCAAGGCTCGGCGCCTGGGAGAGCGTCATCATCGGGGCGGGCGGCAGCAGACTGCGCCGCCCCGGGGTGATCGCGCCCGTCGTCAGATACGCCGTCGCGGGCATCGAACGGCGTACCAGCTCCTCGGCGGTCGGGCCCGGCAGATCGGCGAACCCGTCGTCGAAGGTGATCGCCACCGGCCGCTCCGGCAGCTCCCCCGCGCCGGTGAGGGCGGCCACGAGGGTGCTGATGGTCACGGGGGTGCGGCCGCTGGCCGCCACCGCGTCGAGCTGCGCCGCGAAGTTCTTCGGCGTGACGGTGAACTCGGCGATCCAGGCCGGCGGATCGTCCATGACGGCGTGATAGAGCAGTACGGGGATCCGGGCCGCGCCCTCGTCCGCGCCCGGGGCGCGGCTACTCCGCACGGCCGTGCCACGGCGGTCGGACGCCCCGGACCCGGCTCCGGGCCCTGGCGTATCCGAGCGGGCCGGCCAGCATGCCCCGGCGCTCCAGCCGGGAGAGCGAGCGCGGCCACGGGTAGTCCTGCGCTCCGTGCGCGCCGGGGACGGCGCCGCCCGCGGAGTCGCGGTGGGCCGTGATGGTCCGGGCGTGGGCGAGGCCGCGCGGGAGCTTGCGCAGCAGGGAGGGGAGCAGCGCGGGGCGGCGGACCAGCAGGGCGGTGAGGTACGCGGTGAGTCCGGCGCCGTATCCGTACGCCTGGTTCCGCAGGTCCTGCCAGGTCTCCCGGTGGTGGTGCCAGACCAGCGCCTCGGGGGTGTAGCGCAGCCGGTGGCCGGCGGCCAGGACGCTGACGAAGGCGTAGAGGTCGTCGCCGCCCCGGGCGGGGGTGCCGGTGCCGGTCGCCGGGTCGAAGCCGCCGGCGTCGCGCAGGGCGCGGGCCCGGAAGGCCATGTTGGCGCCGGAGCCGAAGCTGCCCGCGGTGAAGGGGAAGAGGGGTTCGTCGGCGGGCGGCCGGGCGGGGTCGTAGGTCTTCGGGGCGAAGCCCTTGGCGAAGCCGCCGTGGCTCTCCAGCAGGATCTGCGCGGGGGTGCCGAGCCGGGCGGGCAGGATCAGCCCGGTGGTGCAGCCGAGGCCGGGGTCGGCGGCGAAGGGCTCGGTGAGCGCGGTGAGCCAGTGCGGGTCGGCGACGACGTCGTCGTCGGTGAAGGCGACGATCTCGCCGTCGGCGGCGGCGACCCCGCGGTTGTGGGCGACGGCGAGCCCGGGGACGTCCTCGCGGACCAGGCGGACCCGGCCGCCGTAGGCGCCCTCGACCAGCTCGCGGGTGGCGCCGGTGCGGGGCGCGTTGTCGACGACGACGATCTCGAAGTCGGGGTGGTCCTGGGCGAGCAGCGAGTCGAGGGCCCGGGCGAGCTGGTCGGCGCGTTCGCGGGTGGCGACGACGACCGAGGTCCGGGGCGGCGGGGCGGTCCGGTCGGTGGCTTCGGTGACTTCGGCGGCGTCGGTGACTTCGGTGGCTGAGCCGTTGGCTGAGCCACCGGTTTCGGCCGACGGACCCGGACCGGGCGCGGATACGGGGTGCGGGGTCCGGGCGAGGACGGCGCGGGCCTCGGCGGCGACGGCGTCCGCCGGGTCCTCGCCGGGCGGGACCCGGCAGACGACGGTGGCGACGGGCCGTCCGCGCAGCCGGACCAGGGCGTAGACGTCGCCGCCCTTGATGTCCTCGCCGTCGGCGGATCCGTCCCGCAGGGCGGGCCCGAAGGCGAGCACCGCGCCCTCGGGCCCGTCCAGGTCGAGTTGGGCGACCTGGATGGGCCCCGGCCTCCGTGGGTTTACCGGATTATCGGATTTGTCGAGGTCGCACATGTCTTGTTCCTCGGGTGTGTGGCGCCGGACGGCCGACCGGCCGAGGGGGCCGGTGCGGGCGTACGGCGGATGATCGGGAGGTGCGGCGGGGCCGGGAGGGTCCGGCCCGGGGTGTGCGGCCGGGCGGAGCGAGGCCGGAGTCAGTCGCCGCGCAGTCTGCCGAGGCGGTTCAGCGTCTGCCGCGCGTACCCCGCGAGCCGGGGCCGGTCCCGGACGAACCGGTGGGTGCGGCGGGCCGGTTCATGACCGGCCCAGTGCAGCACGGCCCCCACCCCGGGCCGGGTCGCGGCCCCTTCGTGGACGCTGAGCTGCCCGGTCTTGAGCGAGCCCTTGTAGCGGGCCGCGCCCCGGCCCAGGTCGAGGAGTTCGGCGCCCGTCGCCGCGGCGGCCTCCGCCATCCGCAGCAGCAGGATCAGACCCGGGGAGTACCGCCCGAACGCCGGGTCGTAGGCCGGGAACCAGTAGGAGAGGACGGTGCGCGAACGCAGTCCGAAGTGGGCGGCGACCGGCCGGTCGGCGACGTACAGCACCGAGAGGGCGCCGGAGCAGCCGGGGGCGCGGGTCTCGTGCAGCAGCCGGACCAGGGTGCTGATCCACTCCTTGGCGAAGCGGTCGCTGCGGCCGGTGCGCCGGTACTGCGCCGACTTCCACGCCATGAGGGTGCGCAGGGCGGCGGGGTCGCGCTCGTCGAGGACGAACCGCACCTCGCCCTGCTGCCGGCCGAGTCTTCGCTCCTTGGCGCGGGTGGTCCGCAGAAAGCTCGCCGACTCGGCGCGCAGCGTCTTCTCGTACGCCTCGTATCCCGCGCCGAGGTCGATCACCGGGGAGTCGAAGGTCTCGGCGGCGGCCGGTTCGAAGAGGGTCTGGCCCGCTTCGAGGCTGTCGAAGCGCCAGGAGGAGAGCGAGCAGGCGCGGAGCAGCTCGGCGGCGGTGATCCCGAGGCCGGGGGCGAGGACCGCGCCCTGGCAGTCGGAGACGCCGAGGGCGATCGCCCGGCCCCGGCCGAGCGGTCCCTGCTCGTACGGGAAGTAGCCGACGGGCTCGGCGCCCCGGTGCAGCACCGCGACGCGGGCGGCGGGGCGGACCCGTCCGGCGGTGAGGGTGAACTCCGGGGCCATGAAGGGGCTGGCGGGCGCCTCGGTCCGGGCGCGCAGCCGGCGCCACGCTTCGAGGTCCCCCTCGTCCAGCTCGGCCGGGGTGATCACCCGGATCCGCAGGCCGTCGCGGAGCCTGGCCCCGTACTGCCGAACGCCGCTCACTGCCGACACCCCCGGTCCTCCGCCGAACTCAGCCCCGTTGCCCGGCATTCCCGGTTTCCCCGCGGTTCCCCGTCTTCTCCCCGGGACAGGACGGTACCGGTCCGTACCCCTCCAGGGTAGGGAACCCCGGCCATCTTGTGGCGAATTCGTGAAGCCATGGGGCCTGCGGTGCTTGTGGTGTTCACGAGGTGCATGAGACATAGCATGAAACCGCGCCGAACGCAGCACAATCTCAGGCGAGTTGACCAACCAATATTCGAACGCGGTCTGTTGATCGTAGGATTCGGAATGCTCTCGAATCTCCTGCGGGAGTCCGGTCGCGTCTCCCGAGTCCCGTGCCCCACGGGACGCGGGCGTTGTGCAAGTCCTCGTGAAAGGCTCGGTCTTCGTGGTCGTGGTCTACGCAGTGGTCTCCTCGGACGTCAGGTCGGGCAGGGCGGGCCGGCCGGGCGGGCCGGGGCCCTCGTGGTGAGCGGAAGGGGCGCCGGAGCCGATCCGGGCGACAGAGGCCCCTCCCCCTGGTGGCCCGCGGCCGCGCTGGTCGCCGTCGCCGGCGGGGCGGTCCTCGCCGACCGGTTCACCGCCGCCGGGCCGCGCCAGATCCTCGCCTGGGCCTGCGCCGCCGTGGCCGTCCTGGCGGTCGGCTGGTCGGCCGAGCTGACCCGGCGGCTGCGGGCCGAGCGCGCCCGCGCCGCCCGGGAGCGCCGGACCTCCCGCGCCCGGGCCGCCGAAGTCACCCGTCTGGCGTCGGTGCGGCTGCCCGCCATCACCGAACTGCTCCGCGCCGGACGGCGTCTGGACTCCGCGCCCGGCCCGCTCGCGCCGGCCGCCGACACCGGCGACGAGTTCGCCCGGGCGCTGGAGACCGTGGTGGAGGCCCTCGGCTCGGACGAGGCGGTGAGCAGGGAGCGGGTGCTGCGGGACTCCGTCCAGGCCGCCTTCGAGTCCGTCGCCCGCAATATGCACGCCATGGCCACGGTCCAGCAGCAGGTGCTCGACCGGGTGGAGCGGACCATCGAGGATCCCCGGCTGATGGCCGAGGTGATGAAGGCCGACCACGCCGCCGCGCAGATGACCCGCAAGGCGCAGACCCTGCTCGTGATGTGCGGGATCTGGCCCGCCCGACGGGAGACCCGGCCGGTGTCGCTGTACGACTGCGTCCGGGGGGCGCAGTCGCGGATCGTGGAGTTCAACCGGATCGAGGTGCACGGCGGACAGACGCTGTACGTCGTGCCCGCCGCCGTCGAGGGCCTGATGCACGCCATCGCCGAACTCCTGGAGAACGCGACGGTGTTCTCGCCCTCGCGCACCCAGGTCGTGGTCACCGTGCGCGAGGTCGGCGCGGGAGCGGTGGTGGAGATCGACGACGCGGGGCTCGGGATGCCCGCGGACGTGCTGCGCCAGTCGACCGCCCGGATCCGCGACGAGCTGGACCTGGCCGAGCTGGGCGCGGTGCCCCGGCTCGGACTCGCCTGCGTCGGCCGCTGGACCAAGGAGCTGGGCTTCGGCGTCGAGCTGACGGGGACCTCCGCGTACGGCGGGACCCGGGCGGTCGCCTTCGTGCCGTACCGGCTGCTCACCGAGCCGCTGTCGCACCTCTCCGGCGGGAGCCGCCGCCAGGCGGAGCCGGCGGGGCGCGGGAGCGACCCCGGCCCGGGGCCGCGCGGGTACGCGTACCCGGACGGCGGGGCGGGCGAGGATCCCGGGCCCGGCGGAACCAGAACGGGCGGCTCCGGCGGCGCGGGCCCGGATCCGCGACCCGGCGCGCGCAACGGCGTGGGCCCGGGCCCGCACCACGGCGCGTACGCCGCCGAGCCGTACGCCGAACCGCACCCGGGCGCGCGCGCCGATCCGTACCCCGGCGGGTACTCCGGCCCGTACAACGGCGCGTACGCCGGACCGCGCGCCGCGCCGCACACCGACGGATACCCCGGCGCGCGCAACGGCTCCTCCGGCAGCTCCGCCGGCGGTCCCTCCGGCGGCTCGCACATGGGCGGGCACCCCGAGCCGTACCCGGGCGCGTACTCGGCGCCGCGCGCCGACGACCGCCCCGACGACCGCGCCGAACCGCACTCCGCCGCGTACGAGGACGGCGTCGCACCGCACCCCGGCGGCGCGGGCGAGCACGGCGTCCCCGGACCGGCGGCCCCCTCCCGGCCCCTGCCGGACGGCGGACGGGACGCCCCCGAGCGGACCGGCCGACCGGAACGGCGGGAACAGCCGGACCAGCGCGAGCGGGCGGGCCGGGCCGAAGCCTTCGACGCCCCGCCCGGCGCGAGTCTGTACCGGGACGCCGGCGTGCCGGTCTCCGGCGGCCGGCCGGGCACGGCCCCCGCCCCCGGCGCGTACGCCGACGGCTACCGGGGCGCGCCCCCGCACTCCGGCCCCCACTCCGACGCCCCCCAGCACACCGCCGCGCACCGGGCGGCGGAGGCGGCCGCGCCGTCCGACGCTCCGCACGGCGCGGCCCAGCACCATCCGGCCGGGGCGCCGGGCCGGGCGGACCGGCCCGTCGCGCTGCCGCGCCGCCGCAGCCGCCGGGGGGCCGCCGTCGAGGCCGCCGCCCAGACGGCGCTCACCCCTCAGCCGCCCGCCGCCCCGGCCCTCCCGGCCGACCGGCCCGCCTGGACCCCGGAGGCGGCGCGGGCCTCGGTCGCCAGCGTGGTGTCCGGCTCACGGCGCGGCCGGGCGGCCCTGGCCGACGCGGACGCCGACGCCGACGCCGTGAGCGACACCGGCTCCGACACCGGAGCCGCACCCCGCCCCGACCACACCGACGCGCACCATGGAGGCCGGCCGTGACCGGGACCATCACCAGACTCCCCGACCTGGGCTGGATGCTCCGCCCGCTGACCGAGATCCCGGGCGTCCGGCACGCCGTGGTCGTCTCCGAGGACGGGCTGCGGCTCGGCCACGCCTCCGCCGAGAGGCTCAGCGGACCGGTCTCCTCGCTCAGCGTCGCCGAGGCCGAGGCGCTCTCCGCCGCCTGCGCCGCGATGACCATGACCGGACGCTCCACCGCCGCGCTGCTCTTCGGCCGGGGCGCGGGCGTACGGCAGCTGATGCTGGAGTCGGAGCACGGCTTCGTGCTCTTCACCCACGCGGGAGTCGGCGCGCACCTGGGCGTGGCCACGGACACCGAGGCCGACGTCGGGCTGGTGGCGCAGCAGATGCAGTTGCTGGTGGCGAAGATCGGCGCGCATCTGAGCAGTCAGCCGAGGGACCCGGTGACCGACTCCTCATGACGGACCGTCCGGAGGACCGGACCCCATCGGCGGTACGCCCTTATGTGATCACCAGGGGACGCTCGGACACCGGCGGGGAGCCGCTGGCCTGGGAGACCCTGGTGATGGCGACCGACGCCGCCTTTCCGCCGTCCCTCCAGCCGGAGCACCACAAGATCCTGACCCACTGTCAGGGCCTGCTGTCGGTCGCCGAGGTGGCCGCCCATCTCGGTCAGCCCCCCTCGGTCGTCCAGGTGCTGCTGTCCGACCTCATCGGGTGGGGGCTGATCGTGATCCGCCCGCCCATTCCCCCGGCCGAACACACCGATGTGACCATGCTCAGAAAGGTCCTCCATGGCCTCGAAAGCCGTCTCTGACGCCCCGGACCGGGCGTCGGGACAACCGGGCCCGCACGGGGACCGGGCCCGGGACACCCCCGGCTCCGGCGCCCAGCCCGGGAAGTATGTGAGCGCCGGCGTCGTGGGCGCGGCGAAGATCCTGGTGGTGGGGCCCCTCGGGGTCGGCAAGACCACGTTCATCGGCACCGTCTCGGAGATCGAGCCGCTCTCCACCGAGGCGATGATGACGCAGGCGGGCGCCCGGGTGGACACGGTCCTGACCCCGGGCAAGACCACCACCACCGTCGCCCTGGACTTCGGCCGGATCACCATCGACGGCGCGCTGGTGCTGTATCTCTTCGGGACCCCGGGCCAGCAGCGCTTTCTGCCCGCCTGGCGGGATCTGGCCAAGGGCTCGCTCGGCGCGCTGGCCCTGGTCGACACCCGCGATCTGGCCGCGTCCTTCGACGCGCTGGGCAATCTGGAGGATCTCGGGCTGCCGTTCGCGGTCGCCGTCAATGTCTTCCCCGGCAGCCCGCGCTACTCGGAGAGCGAGCTGCGGTCCGCGCTCGATCTGCTGCCGCAGACTCCGCTGGTCGCCTGTGACGCGCGGAATCTGCGCTCCTCGGTGCAGGTGCTGATCGCCCTGCTGGGGCATCTGATCGACACCGCGCCGCCGGACCCGCCGCCCCTCACGGACACGCGCCCCGCACCGGCCGTGCCCGAGCCGCGCCCCGCGCCCGCCGCCGCCGACGCGCGCCCCGCACCGCCCGCTCCGGCGCACGCCCCCGTCAACTCGACCGCCGGGGAGTCCTCGTGACCCGTACGCCCCACCCGGCCCCGCCCCGGAACGGCGGCGGCCGCCGCCCCGCCCCGACCGCGCTGTACGGGGCGGAACTGGACGGCGACGCCATGCCCGCGCTCTACGAGCGGCTGCGGCGGGCGCACGGACCGGTGGCCCCGGTGACCATCGCGCCCGGCGTCGGCGCGTGGCTGGTGATCGGCCATCGGGAGCTGCTCCGGCTCACCCGGGAGGAGCAGGACTTCTCGCACGACCCGCGCCGCTGGACCCTGCTGCGGGAGGGCCGGGTGCCGCCCGACTCCCCGATCATGCCCATCATCGGCTGGCGTCCGGCGCTGCTCTTCGCGGACGGGCAGCAGCACCGCCGGATGCGTACGGCCGTCTCCGACGCCCTCGCCGAGATCAACGGGCATCAGCTGCGGCGTACCGTACGGGCCGCCGCCGAGGAGCTGATCGCCTCCTTCGCCGACCGCCGCGAGGCCGATCTGGTGGCGCACTACGCGCGGCGGCTGCCGGTGCGGGTGATCATCGGGCTGCTCGGGCTGGACGAGGCCACCGGGCAGCGGCTGGCGCAGGCGATCACGGGCATGGTGGTCGCCAACGCCGACTCGGTCAACGCCAGCCGGCGGATGAACGCGATCCTCCAGGCGCTGATCCAGGAGAAGCGGCAGCGCCCCGCCGACGACGTCACCTCCGCGCTGCTGAACCACTCGGCGTCGCTGACCGACGAGGAGGTGCTGCACAACCTGGTGGTGATGTTCGTCGCGGGCCAGCAGACCACGGTGAACTGGATCTCCACCACGCTGCGGGTGCTGCTCTGCGACCCGGCGTTCCGCTCCTCGCTGGCGGTGGGCCATCTCAGCGTGGACGACGCCCTGGACCTGGTGCTGTGGCGGCACCCGCCGACGCAGAACTTCCCGGCCCGGTACGCCACCCGGGACCTGGACTTCGGCGGTCAGCGGATCCGTACCGGGGACATGCTGCTGCTGGGGCTCGCCGGAGCCAACCAGGACCCCGCCGTACTGCCGGAGGACGGCGCTCCGGTGGTGGGCAACCGTTCCCATCTCGCGTTCGGCGCGGGTCCGCACGCCTGCCCGGCGCAGGACCCCGCCCGGCTGATCACCCGTACCGCCGTGGACACCATCCGCCACCGGCTGCCCGATCTGGAGCTGACGGTGCCCGAGTCCGAGCTGTCCTGGGTGAAATCGCCCTGGAGCAAGGGACTGGCGGCGCTGCCGGTGCGCTTCACCCGGCCCCAGCTGCCGCCGCCCGCCGGGGCGGCCGAGCCGTCCGCGCGGGCGGGGTGCCCGGCCGGGACCTCCCGTCACGACCCGACGTCAGGAGAGCCGAATTGACCAGCGCCGTCCCGCCCCACCGCCTGGACCCGGACGGCGGCTGCCCGCACGCCGCCAACGCCCGGCTGCTCGGCCGAGGGCCCGTCGCCGACGTCGTCCTGCCGGGCGAGGTCCCCGGTATGGCCGTCCTCGGCCACGAGGCGCTGCGGGACTTCCTCTCCCGCCCAGACGTCGCCAAGGCCCCCGCGCACTTCACGGCGCTGCGGGAGGGCCGGATCCCCGAGGGCTGGCCGCTGCTCACCTTCGCCACCGTCCCCGGGATGATCACCGCGGACGGCGACGACCACCGCCGGCTGCGGTCGCTGGTCACCAAGGCGCTCACCGGGCGGCGGGTGGAGGCCATGCGCCCGGGGATCGAGACGGTGACCGAGGCGCTGCTGGACCGGCTCGCCGGGGCGGCCGGGGACGACGGCGTCGTCGATCTGCGCGAGCACTTCGCCCTGCCGCTGCCGATGGGCGTCATCTGCGAACTGCTCGGTGTGGACGAGGCCCACCAGGACCGGCTGCACCGGCTGTCGAACCAGGTGGTCAGCACCGCCATAGGGCCGAAGGAGGCGATCGCCGCCAATCGGGAGCTGGCGGGGCTGCTGGCCGCGATCGCCGGGGAGCGGGCCGAGCGCCCCGGGACGGATCTGACCAGCGCGCTGATCGCCGCCCGGGAGGAGGACGGCGACCGGCTCAGCCATCAGGAGCTGATCGGCACCCTGCTGCTGATGATCGTCGCCGGGCACGAGACCACGCTCAATCTGATCACCAACGCGGTACGGGCCCTGTGCGCCCACCGCGAGCAGCTGGCGGCCGTCCTGGCGGGGCGGGCGGGCTGGGCGGACGCGGTGGAGGAGACCCTGCGCTGGGACAGCCCGGTGAGCTACTTCCCGTTCCGCTATCCCACCGAGGACATCACCGTCGGCGGGACGGTGATCCCCCGGGGCACCCCGGTCCTCGCGGGTTACTCGGCGGCGGGCCGCGACCCGGCGGCGCACGGCCCGGACGCGGACCGCTTCGACATCGCGCGCGGCGACAAGACCCGGCATCTGTCGCTGGGCCACGGCGCGCACTACTGCCTGGGCGCGCCGCTGGCCCGGATGGAGGCGGCGATCGCGCTGGAGGGCCTCTTCACCCGCTTCCCGAAGCTGGATCTGGCGGTCCCGGAGGCCGAACTGCCCCGGCACGGGAGCTTCGTCGGCAACAGCGTGGGGAGGCTGCCGGTCCGGCTGTCGCCCTGACGGGAGCTGGGGAGCCCGGGCGTGCGGGCCCGGGCGCGCGCCAGTGATCGTGCGCCGGTGATCGCCGAGCGGCCGGGGGATCCGCCGGCCCGCCGTCGCCGCGCCGTACGGGGAGCGACCCGCCGGAGCGCGCGTCCGGGCGCCGGCGGGTCCAGACTCTCCCTCGTACGCGCAGGTCGTCGCCGAGCAGAGCGGAAGCAAGCCCATGAGCCCAGTCATCGCCGTCACCGGAGCGAGCGGACGCGTCGGCGGCCGGATCGCCCGCCGTCTCGCCGACGAGGGGGCCGCGCCCCGGCTGCTGGGCCGGGATCCGGCCCGGCTGCCGCGGCTCGCCGGGAGTTCGCTCGCGCCGGGCGCCGCGTACGGGGACGGGGAGGCGATGCGCCGGGCGTGCGACGGCGCGGGGACGCTCTTCCTCGTCTCGGCCCGGGAGGCCCCGGACCGGGTGTCGGACCACCGGACGGCCGTGGACGCGGCGGTCGCGGCGGGGGTGGAGCGGATCGTGTACGTGTCGTTCCTGGGCGCCGCGCCCGACGCCACCTTCACCTTCGCCCGCGACCACTGGCACACCGAGGAGTACGTCCGCGCCTCGGGTCTGCGCCACACCTTTCTGCGGGACAGCTTCTATCTCGCCGCGCTGGCCGGGATGGCCGGACCCGACGGGGTGATCCGGGGCCCGGCGGGGGCGGGCCGGGTCTCGGCCGTCGCCCATGACGACGTCGCCGACGCGGCCGTCGGGGTGCTGCTGGGCGAGGGGCACGACGGGCGGGCCTACGAACTCACAGGGCCGACGGCGCTGACTCTCGCGGAGGCCGCCGAGGAGCTGAGCCGGTTCGCGAAGCGCGAGGTGGTCTACGAGCCCGAGACCCGGGAGCAGGCGTACGCCTCCCGGGCCGGTTACGGCGCGGAGGCGTGGGAGCTGGCCGGCTGGGTCACCTCGTACGAGGCCATCGCGACCGGTGAGATGGCCGCCGTGTCGGACGCGGTCCCCCGGCTCGCGGGCCGGCCCGCGACGGACTTCGCGGAGTTCCTGGAGGGGAATCCGGAGGCGTACGCGCATCTGCTGACGTGACGCCGGAGGCGTGGGCACGGCCCCTGTACGCGCGTCCGCGGGCCCGGCCCGACGGCTCCCCGGGCGGCCGAGGCCGAGCGCCCGGAGAGCCGTCGGGGGCGAGGAGGCCCTAGCAGCCCGCCCTGACGTGCCGGCAGTCCATCCAGCCCTTCTCGCCGATGCTGTCGCGGACGTAGTACCAGCGCCGTCCCTCGGGGCTGTTGGCGTACTTGCTCCAGTGGATGGCCTCGCCGGCGTAGGTCCCGATGACGGCGGTGCAGGAGGTGCGGTAACACTTCCTGATCTTGCCGCCCCGGGATGTCGTCGCGTGCCAGGCGGGGGGCGGGGCCGCCGCGACGGCGTTCGCCGCCTCGGCCCGCTGGGCGGGGGCGGCCTGGGCGGCGGGCCCCGTGGCGCCGGTGGTCAGCCCGACGGTCAGCGCGACACCGGCGGCAAGGGTCATGAGCCTGCTGCGAACAGCAATAAAACCTCCTGAGACGGGACGTTCCTCCAGAGGGTGGCAGGGGCGCGGCCGGTTCTCCCAGAGGGCCTCGGGGGGCGATCGCGTTCGAAGAGTGAACCGCCCCGGACGGGTCCGGACGGGTTTCGCCCGCCCCGGTCCGGGTCCCGCCCGGTCAGCGGCTCTTGCGGCCCCGCCGCCAGACGTCCGTGACCAGCGGCACCCCGGGGCGGTAGGCGAGGTGGACATGGCTGGGCGCGTCGAGAAGGGCGAGGTCGGCGCGGGCCCCGGGGGCGAGGCGGCCGACGTCGGTGCGGCGCAGGGCGGCGGCCCCGCCCGCGGTGGCCGACCAGAGCGCCTCGTCCGGGGTCATGCCCATGTCGCGTACGGCCAGGGCGACGCAGAACGGCATCGAGGAGGTGAACGAGGACCCCGGGTTGCAGTCCGTGGAGAGCGCCACGGTCGCCCCCGCGTCCAGCAGCCGCCGGGCGTCGGGCCATTCGGCGCGGGTGGAGAACTCCGCGCCGGGCAGCAGCGTGGCGACCGTGCTCCCGCTCGCCAGCGCGTCGACGTCGTCGTCGTCGAGGTGGGTGCAGTGGTCGGCGCTGGCCGCCTCCAGCTCGACGGCGAGCCGGACCCCGGGCCCGTGGCCGAGCTGATTCGCGTGCACCCTCGGCACGAGCCCCTTCGCCCGGCCCGCGGTGAGCACGGCGCGGGCCTGGTCCTCGTCGAACGCGCCCTTCTCGCAGAAGACGTCGACCCAGCGGGCGTACGGCGCGCAGGCGTCGAGCATCTCGCCGGTGACCAGACCGACGTAGCCGGCCGGGTCGTCGGCGAAGTCCGGGGGGACGATGTGCGCCCCGAGGTAGGTCACCTCGTCGGTGTGCCGGGCGGCGATCTCCAGGGCGCGGGCCTCGTCGTGCGTGGTGAGCCCGTACCCGGACTTGGTCTCGAAGGTGGTGGTGCCCTGGCGCAGCGCCTCGTCGAGATAGCGGACGAGATTGGCCTCCAGGGCCGCGTCGGAGGCGGCGCGGGTGGCGGCGACGGTGGTGCGGATGCCCCCGGCCTCGTAACGGCGTCCGGACATCCGGGCGTTGAACTCCTGGGTGCGGTCGCCGCCGAAGAGGAGGTGGGAGTGGGAGTCGACGAAGCCGGGGATCGCGGCGCGGCCGCGCGCGTCGTGGACGGCGTCGGCGGCGGGCGCGGACCGGGCGGGGCCGACCCAGGCGACCGTCTCGCCCTCGATGAGGAGGGCGGCGTCGGGGACGACGCCGAGGGGGGACGCGTCGCCGAGCGCGGGGTCGTTGGTGACGAGAGCGCCGATGTTGGTGATGAGGGTGGTGGTGCTCATGGGTTCCTCTCCGTGGCAGCGGCCGGCCCGGACGCCCGGAGGTCCGGGGCCCGTCCGCCCCACGGTACGGGCCGCTCCGGGCCGTTCCGGAGGCCGTGTCCGAGGGTGCGGCGGGCGCCGGTGTCACCCGGATGGCCGTCTACCCCGCCCCGGTCACCGTGCGCCACCATGTGCTCACAGACCTCTGTTGAAGGGGAAAGCACATGCGCGAACGGAAGAAGTAGCGGTGGCGGCCCTCTTCGCCGAGCGGCATCGGCGACTGGCGGACGCGATGGACCGGTCCGGCGCCTGGCCCGGGCGCTCCCCGTGGATCCGGGAGGCCATGGACGCGTTCCCGCGTCATCTGTTCGCCCCCGACCGGCTGTGGCGGCCGCACGGCGGGGTGTTCACGCCGGTGGACCGGGAGGCCGACGCCTTCCGCTGGGCGGAGGCGGTCTATCCGGACCCGGAGACGGCGACGGTCACCCAGGTCGTCCGGGGCCGGGAGGCGGATTCGCTGCCCGGCCAGGGGATCGTGGCGGACATGCTCGACGCGCTGGGCCCCAAGCCCGGTCAGCGGGTGCTCGAACTGGGCACCGGCACGGGGTGGAACGCGGCCCTGCTCTCCCATCGCACCGGCCCGGACCTGGTGACCAGCGTGGAGGTGGACCCGGAGCCGGCCGCGGCGGCCCGGCGGCGGCTGGCGGCCGCCGGGGCGCGGGTCGCGGTGGAGGTGGGCGACGGCGCGGCGGGCCGGCCCGGATCGGGCCCGTACGACGCGGTGATCGCGACGTACGCGGTGGACCGGATCCCCTGGGCGTGGGTGGCCCAGACCCGGCCGGGCGGCCGGATCGTCACCCCGTGGGGGCGGCTCGGGCACGTGGCGCTCACCGTCGCCCCGGACGGGCGCTCGGCCGGGGGCTGGGTGCGGGGGCTCGCCCGCTTCCCGGCCGCCCGGGGCGCGCGCACCGGTCTGGAGGACTTCGCCCGGGTCCGGGGGGCCGGTCCGGCCGTCGGGGAGCGGCCGTGGGGGCGGGATCCGGCGGCCCTGCGCGACGACCGCCATCTGCGGTTCGCCCTGCGGGTGGCGCTGCCCGACGTCCGGATCGCCGTCCTCGCCGACGCGGACGGGCCCGCCGCCCGGCTCCACGACGGCCGTTCGTCCTGGGCGGCGCTCTCCGCGCGGTCCGGACGCCCCGTCACCGCCCTCCAGGGCGGCCCGCGACGGCTCGCCGACGAGCTGGAACAGGCCTGGGACGGCTGGCTCGAGGCGGGCAGCCCCGATCTGTACGAGTTCGGGCTGACCGTGGAGTCCGCCGAGTGCCAGTACGCCTGGGCGCTGGACCAGGAGACGGGCCCGCGCTGGCTCCTGACCTGACCGGCCCGGACGAGCTGTCCTAGGGCCTCTCCTCCGGCTCCGGGTCCTGACCCCGGATCAGCCGGCGGTGGGCGTCCCGCAGCCCGTCCGGGAGATCGTCCGGCGAGAACCATCCCGCCTCCAGGATCTCGAAGGAGTCGATCTCCATCGTCCCGCCGACCAGTTCCGCCTCGTACACCAGCTCCATCCGGAGCCTGAATCCGCTGTTGAGCACCAGCAGCCGCCCCGCGCGCACCTCCAGGCCGGTCTCCTCGCGGACCTCGCGGACCACCGTGCCGCCGAACTCCTCGCCCCGGACCGCGTATCCGCTCGGCATCCCCCACTGGCGGCCCTCGGGCCACATCCGGTGCTTCAGCAGCAGCACCCGCCCCTCGCCGTCGCGGACGACGCCGGTCACCCCCACCATGAACGTCGCCTGGGTCAGCCAGAGGATCCGCCACTGCCAGGATCCCCGTACCTTCCGCCACGCACGCGCGACCAGCCGCTTCATTCCGCACCCTCCCGAGGACGGCCGGGCCGCACGGAACACGGCCCGCCCACGGCCACCATGACCGACGGGCCGGGGCGGGTCCCACGCGGGGTCCGTGCCGGGCTACTCCCGGAGCGCGGCGATCGCCGCCGCCAGCTCCCCCGCGACGTCGGGGACCAGGGTGTGGACGCCGGAGCGGACGATCCGGCGGCCGCCGACCACCACGTCGCGGACGTCGGAGGCGGTGGCCGCGAAGACGGCGGTCTCGGCGGCGAGCCGGGGCGGCGGGCCCGCGGTGCGGACGGAGGTGAGGCTGACGGAGGCGAAGTCGGCGAGGGCGCCCGCTTCGAGCCGGCCGGCGTCGGGCCAGCCGAGGGAGGCGTGACCGGAGGCGGTGGCCGCGCGCAGCAGGGCGGCGGCGGTCCAGTGGCCCCGGGTGCGGGAGCGGAGGCGTTCGTCGAGTTCGAGGGCGCGGGCCTCTTCGAGGAGGTCGATCACGGCGTGGCTGTCGCTGCCGAGGCAGAGCGGGGAGCCCGCGCGCCCGAGGGCGACGCCGGGGCCGATGCCGTCGGCGAGATCGCGTTCGGTGGTGGGGCAGAAGCAGACGGCGGCGCCGCGCGAGCCGAGCGTCCGGATGTCGTCCTCGGTGAGATGGGTGGCGTGGACGGCCGTGACGGTCGGCTTCCAGAAGCCGGACCGCTCCAGGAGCGCGGCGGGCGTGTCGCCGTACACCGCCCGGCACAGCTCGTTCTCGGCGGGCTGCTCCGAGAGATGGACATGGACGGGCAGTCCGTCGGTGCGCTCGGCGAACCGCGCGTACCCGTCGCGTTCGGAGAAGGCGCGGACCGAGTGGATCGCGGCGCCGATCCGGGCGTGCTCGCTCGGCCGCAGCCGGGAGAAGCGCTCGTACCAGCGGTCGGCGGTGCCGTCGCCGAAGCGGAGCTGGGGTCCTTCGAGGGGCTGGTGGCCGTCGCGGGTGAGGCCGCCGTGGAGATAGACGGTGTCGAGGAGGGTGATCCGGACGCCCGCGTCGGCCGCCGCCGCGATCAGCGCCTCGCCCATGGCGTTGGGGTCGTCGTACGGCACGCCCCCGGGTCCGTGGTGCAGATAGTGGAACTCGCCCACCGAGGTCACCCCGGCGAGCGCCATCTCCGCGTACACCGCGCGGGCGAGCGCGTGGTACGAGTCCGGGGTGAGCCGGGACGCGATCCGGTACATGACGTCCCGCCAGGTCCAGAAGGTCCCGGCGCCGACCTGGACGGCTGCGCGCAGGGCCCGGTGGAAGGCGTGGGAGTGGGCGTTGGCGAGGCCGGGGATCGTCAGTCCGCGCAGCACCTCGGCGCCGGGCGGGGGCGTCCCGGTCCCGGTCCGCACGGCGGCGATCCGGCCGTCGCGGACCTCCAGCGCGACGCCGGGCTCGACATGGGTGTCCAGCCAGGCGTGTTCGGCCCAGTACGTCGTCGTCAGCGGCACGCGAGACCCTCCAGTACGTCGGCGAGCGCGAGCACCCCGGCCACGCAGTCGTCCTCGCCCGCGGACTCGGCCGGGGAGTGCGAGACGCCGGTGGGGTTGCGCACGAACAGCATGGCGGTCGGCACCGAGGCGGAGAGGATTCCCGCGTCGTGTCCCGCTCCGGTGCCGAGGACGGGGATCCGGCCGCCGAGGAGGCGGTTCAGCTCGTCGCGCAGCGCGTGCTCGAACTCCACGACGGGGGTGAAGGACTCCTGTACGACGGTCAGGTCGACGCCGTCGCGGCGGGCGCGCTCCCGGGCGGCGCGCTCGATCGCGGCGACGACGGTGTCGAGGGTGGTCTGGTCGGCGGCGCGGGAGTCGAGCCAGCCGCGGACCAGGGAGGGGATGGCGTTGACGCCGTTCGGTTCGACGGCGACCTTGCCGAAGGTGGCGAGCGCGCGAAGGAGTTCCGCCTCGCGGCGGGCGGCGAGGACGGTCTCGGCGTAGGTGGGCATCGGGTCGCGGCGGTCGGTGAGCCGGGTGGTGCCCGCGTGGTTGGCCTCGCCCGCGAAGTCGAACCGCCACCGGCCGTGGGGCCAGATGGCGGAGGCGATGCCGACGGGGTCGCCGGAGAGGTCCAGCGCCCGGCCCTGCTCGACGTGGAGTTCCACGAACGCGCCGATCCGGGCGAGGCGTTCGGGGTCGGGTCCGATGGCGTCCGGGTCGTGTCCGGCGGCCTCCATCGCCCGGGCGAGGGGGGTGCCGTCGGCGTCCCGGAGGGCGTGGGCCTGCTCCCGGGTGAGCCGGCCCGCGGTGAGCCGGGAGCCGACGCAGGCGACGCCGAAGCGGGCGCCCTCCTCGTCGCCGAAGTTGGAGACGGCCAGCGGGCGGGTGGGCCGTGCGCCTCTGCGCCGCAGCTCGTCGAGGGCGGCGAAGGCGGAGACCACGCCGAGGGGGCCGTCGAACGCGCCGCCGTCGGGGACGGAGTCGAGATGGGAGCCGGTGACCACGGCGTCCCCCTGGGCGGGGTCGCCGAGCCAGGCCCACTGATTGCCGTTGCGGTCCGTCTCGTACGCCAGGCCGCGCGCGAGCGCCTGCTCCCGGAACCAGGCCCGGCAGTCGGCGTCGGGCCCGCTCCAGGCGTAGCGCCGGTAGCCGCCGGTGGTGGCGTCCCGCCCGACGGGGGCGAGTTCCCGCCACATCTCGTGGAACGACGCCCCGGGCACGGGCCGCGGGCGCGGGTCCCTGGGGAGGGGCCCGTTCATGACTCCTCCCGCATGGGGATGCGGACGCCGCGCCGGTCGGCGACGGCGCTCGCGGACTCGTAGCCCGCGTCGACATGGCGGATGACGCCCATGCCGGGGTCGTTCGTCAGGACCCGGCGGATCTTCTCGCCGGCCAGCGGGGTGCCGTCCGCGACCGTGACCTGGCCCGCGTGGAGGGAGCGGCCCATGCCGACGCCGCCGCCGTGGTGGATCGAGACCCAGGACGCCCCGGAGGCCACATTCACCATCGCGTTGAGCAGCGGCCAGTCCGCGATGGCGTCCGAGCCGTCGAGCATCGCCTCGGTCTCGCGGTACGGGGACGCCACCGAGCCGCAGTCGAGGTGGTCGCGGCCGATGACGAGGGGGGCCGCCAGCTCCCCGGAGGCGACCATGTCGTTGAAGCGCTCGCCCGCGCGGTCGCGTTCGCCGTGGCCGAGCCAGCAGATACGGGCGGGCAGGCCCTGGAAGCGGACCCGTTCGCCCGCGAGGGTGATCCAGCGGCGCAGCGACTCGTTCTCCGGGAACAGCTCCAGCAGGGCGCGGTCGGTCTTGGCGATGTCGGACGCCTCGCCGGAGAGCGCGGCCCAGCGGAAGGGGCCCTTCCCTTCGCAGAACAGCGGCCGGATGTAGGCGGGCACGAAGCCGGGGAAGTCGAACGCGCGCTCGTAGCCCGCGAGCTTCGCCTCGCCCCGGATGGAGTTCCCGTAGTCGAAGACCTCGGCCCCCGCGTCCTGGAAGCCGACCATGGCCTCGACGTGCCGGGCCATCGACTCGCGCGCCCGCAGGGTGAAGTCGGCCGGGTCCTCGGCGGCGCGGTCGGCCATCTCGTCGAAGGCGACGCCGGCCGGGAGGTAGGAGAGCGGATCGTGGGCCGAGGTCTGGTCGGTGACGATGTCGACGGGCGCGCCGGCCGCCAGCAGCCGGGGGAAGACCTCGGCCGCGTTGCCGAGGACGCCGACGGAGAGCGGCCGCCGGGCGTCGCGCGCCTCGACCGCGAGGGCCAGGGCGTGGTCGAGGGAGTCGGCCCGGACGTCGAGATAGCCGTGCTCGATACGCCGCTCGATCGCGCGCGGGTCGCAGTCGACGCAGATCGCGACGCCGTCGTTCATGGTGACGGCGAGCGGCTGCGCGCCGCCCATGCCGCCGAGGCCCGCCGTGAGGGTGATCGTCCCGGCCAGGGTGGAGCCGAACCGCTTGGCGGCGACGGCGGCGAAGGTCTCGTAGGTGCCCTGGAGGATCCCCTGGGTGCCGATGTAGATCCAGGACCCGGCGGTCATCTGCCCGTACATCGTCAGGCCGAGGGCCTCCAGCCGCCGGAACTCCTCCCAGTTGGCCCAGTCGCCCACCAGGTTGGAGTTGGCGATGAGCACACGCGGGGCCCATTCGTGGGTCTGCATCACCCCGACCGGCCGGCCGGACTGGACGAGCATCGTCTCGTCCTGCTTGAGGGTCCTCAGGGTGCGCACCATCGCGTCGAAGGAGCGCCAGTCGCGGGCCGCGCGGCCGGTGCCGCCGTAGACCACCAGCCGGTCGGGGTGTTCGGCGACCTCGGGGTCCAGATTGTTCTGGAGCATGCGCAGGGCGGCCTCCTGCTGCCATCCCAGGGCGCTCAGTTCCGTACCGCGCGGGGAGCGTACGGGGCGTGGTCCTGACATGGGCGGTGCCTCCTCGCGACGGCGCGCCGCCCGTCGCGGCGGGGCCGGGGGACGGCGGCGGGCCCTCAGTGTGTTGGGTTGCCTATTCACATCCTGAACACATGAATACTCCTAGTCAACAGCTGCGCGGGGCACGCCCGGGATGGTTGGCTGGCACATATGACTGTCGAACGTCGGAATCAAGCCGTACGAGCCGCTGTCGAACAAGGGCTGCTCAGCGAGGACCAGCCCGTCGCCGCCCTGCTGGACGTGGCCGGGATCCGGGAGTCCGCCGCCGCCCTGCGGGCCGCGTTCGCCGCCGTCACCGACGCCCCGGTGCTGCACGCCTTCGCGGTGAAGGCCACCCCGCTGGTGCCCGTGCTCGCCCTGCTGAACGCGGAGGGCATCGGCGCGGAGGTGGCGAGCCCCGGTGAACTGGCGCTGGCGCGCGCCGCGGGCGTACGCCCCGAGCACACGGTCCTCGACTCCCCCGCCAAGACCACCGCCGAGCTGCGCGAGGCGTTCGCGCTCGGCATCGCCGTCAACGCCGACAATCCGCAGGAGCTGGCCCGTATCGACGCGCTGGCGGCGGACGGCGTGGCCTCCCCGGTCGGGGTGCGGGTCAACGCGCAGATCGGCGCCGGGTCGATCGGCGCGCTGTCGACGGCGACCGCGACCTCCAAGTTCGGCGTGGCCCTGCGCGACGAGGGCGCGCGCGAGGCGGTCGTCCGGATGTATCTGGACCGGCCCTGGCTGACCCGGCTGCACACCCACTCCGGCTCCCAGGGCATACCCCTGGCCCGGATGGCCGAGGGCGTGGCGGCGGTCTACGAGCTGGCCGAGGAGATCAACGCGGCGGCCGGGCGGCAGCAGATCGACACCGTGGACATCGGCGGCGGGCTGCCGGTGAACTTCGCCTCCGACGAGACCGACCCGACCTTCGCCGCGTACGCCCGGCTGCTGAAGGAGCGGGTCCCGGGGCTGCTGGACGGGCGGTACGGGCTGGTCACCGAATTCGGCCGGGCGCTGATCGCCAAGCACGGCACCACCCTGGCCCGGGTGGAGTACGCCAAGGTCTCGGGCTCCCGCCCCATCGCGGTCACCCACGCGGGCGTCCAGGTCGCCACCCGTACGGTGTACGACCCGGTCTCCTGGCCGCTGCGGATCGCCGCGTACGACGGGAAGGGCCTGCCCAGCACCGCCCCCGAAACGGTGCAGGACATCGCGGGGCCCGCGTGCTTCGCGGGCGATCTGCTGGCCGAGGGCCGGTCGCTGCCCCGGCTGAAACAGGGCGATGTGATCGCGGCGCTGGACACCGGGGCGTACTACTTCTCCAGCCACTACGGCTACAACAGCCTGCCCCGGCCCGCGGTGTACGGCTTCGGGGTGCGGGCCGGCGCGGTGGAGTTCTCGCCGGTGCGGGCCGCGCAGAGCGTCGCGGAGATCGTCGCCGAGGCGGGCGGCGACCGGGCGGACGCGCTGCTGGGGTGAGCGTCCGGGCGGGCGGGGCGGGCGTCCGGGGGCGGTCGCCGCGCCCGGCTGCTTTCCTGGAGTCATGGCGAACAGAAGCGTGGTCGTCGAGCGCCGGATCGCGGCCCCCGCCGAGCGGGTCTGGCGGGCGCTGACCGATCTGGAGCGCGCGCCCGCCGTGCTGAGCGCGGTGGAGTCGGTCGAGCTGCTGTCCGAAGGGGCCTTCGGCGTCGGCACCCGCTGGCGCGAGACCCGGCGGATGCTGGGGAAGCGGGCCACCGAGGAGATGTGGGTGACCGCGAGCGAGCCGCCGCTCGGCTATGTGGTGGAGGCCGCGTCCCGGGGCGCGCGCTATGTCTCGGACTTCGCCCTGCGGCCGGCCGGGCCCGCGGCGACCGATGTCCGGATGACGTTCACGGCCGTGCCCCCGGGCGGGGCCGCCGGACTGGCGGCCAGGCTCCTCGGCGGGCTGGGCGCGCGGGCGGTGGCCAGGGCGATCGCCAAGGATCTCGAGGACGTGGCGGCCTCGGTGGAGCGGGAGGGGCCGCCGGGCGGCGGCTGAGCCCCGGCGCGCACCCGGTCGCCCACGCGCCGGATCGCGGCCCCGGCCGAGCGCCCCCGCTCCCGCCCGCACGCCGGGCCGTGCCCCGCAGCGCCCGTGCTTCCCGTACTCGCCGGGCCCCGGCGTCCCTCCCGTGTCCTCCCGGCCCCGGCGTACCTCCCGTACCGGCCGGGCCCGGCGCCTCCCTCCGTACCGCCCGCGGCCGGCCGCCGGAGACCGTTCCGTACCGCCGTTCCGTACGGCTCCGGCGGGCCCGGCGGGGCGCGACGGCCGCATTACCTCCACATCCCCGAGGCATCACCGGCGGCCGTCCGGGCAGTCCTCCTCCCGTACCGCACACCAGCGTTACGCACATCAGCCGTACCGCACGAGCGAGCACCGCGCGACGACCGGGGGAGAGCCCTTTGACCACCACGACCGCCACCGACAAGAGCCCCGGAGCCCCCGACGGGGACGGCCCGCTGAAGCGGGCCATCGGGCCCAAGCTGCTGATCCTCTTCGTCATCGGCGACATCCTCGGCACCGGCATCTACGCCACCACCGGCAAGGTCGCGGGCAAGGTCGGCGGCGCGCTCTGGCTGCCGTTCGTGATCGGCTTCCTGGTGGCGATCCTGACCGCCGCGTCCTATGTCGAACTGGTCGGCAAGTACCCCAAGGCCGCCGGGGCCGCGCTCTACACCCAGAAGGCGTTCAAGGTCCCCTTCCTCACCTTCATCGTCGCCTTCATGGTGATGTGCTCCGGGCTGGCGTCCGCGAGCGCCGCGGCCCGCGCCTTCAGCGGGGACTACTTCCTGGAGTTCACCGACGCCGTACCGGCGACGCTGATCGCGGTCCTCTTCATCCTCGTGCTCGCCGCGCTCAATCTGCGCGGGGTCTCGGAGTCGGTGAAGACCAATGTGGTGCTGACCATCGTGGAGCTGTCCGGTCTCGCGATCATCCTCGCGATCGGCGCGTGGGCGGTGTTCTCCGGCGACGGCGACGCCTCCCGGCTCACCCAGCTGGAGTCGGGCGGCACCGGATACGCGCTGATCACCAGCGTGCTGGGGGCCACCGCGCTGGGCTTCTTCGCCTTCGTCGGCTTCGAGGACTCGGTGAACATGGCCGAGGAGACCAAGGACCCCGTCCGCACCTTCCCCCGGGCGATCTTCATCGGGGTCGCGGTCACCGGAACCGTCTACGTCCTGGTCGCCCTGGTCTCGTCGCTGCTGGTCGACCACCGGACGCTGGCGGGCTCCAGCGGGCCGCTGCTGGAGGTCGTCAAGGCGGGCGGCATCGCCATCCCGCCCAAGCTCTTCGCGCTGATCGCGCTGTTCGCGGTCACCAACTCGGCGCTGATCAACATCATGATGGCCTCGCGGCTCTGCTACGGCATGGCCAATGAGCGCATCCTGCCGAAGGCCATGGGCCGGGTGCTGCCCAACCGGTGCACCCCGGTCGTCGGCATCGTCTTCGTCTCCGTGCTGGCGATCGGCCTGGTGCTCACCGGCGAGATCGAGGGGCTCGGCGACACCACGGCGTTCCTGCTGCTCTGTGTGTTCGCGGTGGTCAACATCGCGGTGCTGGTGCTGCGCCGGGACCCGGTGGCGCACCAGCACTTCCGTACGCCCACCGCGCTGCCGGTGCTCGGCGCGATCACGGCGCTGGTGCTGGCCAGCCCGCTGGCCGACCGGGACGCCGAGGTCTACATCCGGGCGGGCGTGCTGGTGGCCATCGGCGTCGCGCTGTGGGCGGTGAACCGGGCGGTCATGAAGGCGCGCGGGGAGGACGCCCCGCGCGAGGCGGCGGGGGACCCGAAGCCGTAGCGGAGCCTGGTGCCCGGGCCGGGGGCAGGGCCTGGTGCCCGGGCAGGACGCAGGGCCTTGTGCCCGGGCCGGGTGCAGGGCCGGGTGCTGCCGGGGCGCGCCGGGCGACGGCCGGGCTCAGCGGCGACGGGACCGGGTTCAGCGGCGGCGGGCCCCGCCGGGCGCCGCGTCGCCCGCCGCGACCCCGGTGGTACGGAAGCCCTCGGCCGCCCGCCCGGCCGGGCCGGAGACGATCCGGTCGGCGGGCAGCCAGAACAGGGTCTCCGTGTCGCGTTCCCGGCGGCCGAGCCACACGGCCTTCGCCCACAGCCCCGCCCCGGCTCCGGCCATCAGCATCCCGCCCGCCGCGGGCAGCGCGAAGGAGGAGCCCAGGGCGGCGAGGAAGGCGATCAGCAGGGGCCACCGGCGGGCCCGCCGCCAGGTGCGCAGGGTGACCCGGCGGTCCTGGAGGAAGTCGCCCCGGCCCGCGCGGGACGCGCCGTCCGCGAGCCGGGTGTGCCGCCCGCGCCCGGCCAGCGCGGTCACGACGGCCGTCACCAGCAGCAGAGCCGCTCCGGTCAGCAGCCCGATCCGGCGCCCGGTGAGCCCGGGGAGCAGCGCCCCGATCGCCGCGGCCGTCAGCCCCAGCCACCACAGGGGCGCTGCCCCGGCTCGTACCACGACCGCCACTCTCGCCAGCGCCTGTGCCCCGCGTCCCACGTCAGCACTCCCTTTCCGCTTCCCCGACCGTCGGTCCGTCCTCTCGCGGGCGGAGATTAGCCGCGGTTTCTGAGGGCCGTCTGAGAACGGCCGCGAAGGCGAGGGCCCGAGGGGCGGGCGGTCACTCCGCGAAGAGGCCGCGGGCCGCCGCCCGGGCGTCGAACTCCTCCAGCCGCGACTGCGCGTCCGGCAGTCCGTCGCACATCGCCTCCAGCAGCACCCGGCCCAGCAGCATCGGCGCGCAGACGGTGTCGAAGGAGAGCCCGGTGCCGACGGCGGCGGGGATCAGCAGATCGCTCTCCCCGGCGACCGGCGCGAACGCCGAGTCCGCGACGGTCACCACCGTCAGCCCGGCGGTACGGGCGTACGCCAGCGCCTCCACGACCTCCTTCGGGTGCCGGGGGAGCGCGAAACAGAGCAGCGCGCTCGCGCCCGCGCGCCGGGCGGCGTCGATCCGGTCGGCGAGCAGGGAGCCGCCCTCGTCGAGCAGCCGCACATCCGGGTGGACCTTGGCGGCGAAGTAGGCGAAGCCCCGGGCCTGCGCGGCGGCGGCCCGCAGCCCGAGCACCGGCAGCGGGCGGGAGGCGGCGAGCAGCCGGCCCGCGCGCTCGACCGGGGCGGGATCGGCGAGCAGCTCCGCGAGCCGGCGCAGATTCTCGATCTCGGCGCGCACCGCCTGCTGGTACTCGTTGGGGGCGGGGTCGGCGGGCTCGCTCGGCGCGGGGGTGATCTCGCGCAGATGGCGGCGGAGCGCGGGGTAGCCGTCGAAGCCGAGGGCGACGGCGAAGCGGGTGACGGACGGCTGGCTGACCCCGGCGACCTCGGCGACCTCCACGCTGGAGAGGAAGGGCACATCGGCGGCCCGGCGCACCATGCTGTGGGCGATCCGCCGCTGGGTGGGGGTCAGCCGGTGGCCCTCGAAGAGCTGTTGCAGTCGTGCGGCCGGGCTGTCGCTCACGCCGTCCACCTCATCCTCGTCACTCGCACCGTCATGGCTCGGCCACGCGGTCCCGCACGGTGGCACGGACAACCTATTCAGCCACCGAGAACTCTGCATGCCCATATGCAGAGGAGCAAGGGAGGGGTGGTCCCGGGCGCTCGCGGGCGGGGTGCGGCGGGCGGCGGGAACCGGTCCGGGGAATGGGGGGATACCCCCACTGACGCGGGCGGCCGGGATCCGTAGCGTGCCGGTATGGACGCTCACGACCAAGAGCTCAAGAAGGAGCTCGACGCCGCCCTGCACGCCCGCCGCGAGCTGGGCGAGGAGTACGAGTCCGCGCTCGTCGAGTCCTTCCTGGCCAAAGTCGAGCAGCGCCTCGACGGGACGGTGGACCGGGAACTGCGCCGCCGGCTCGCCGAACAGCAGATGACGGTCGCCCGCGGCACTCGCTCACCGGCGCGGCCCGCCGACGACCCCAACTTCGGCGAACGCTTCGGCTTCGGCGTCGTCTCGCTGATCCTGGCCGTCCCCCTCTCGGCGATCGGCGTCACGAACGCCGACCTCCCGGGGTTGGTCGTGGCCTGGGCGGGGATCGTGGGGGTGAACGCGGTGCACGCGGCAGGAGGGTTTTCGCTGGCGCGGGCCAGGAAGAGGCGCGCTCCCTCCGACTGGCAGGACTGAACACCGCCGTTGCCCAAGCCCCGGCCCGGACACCCCGCCACCCGACGGAGCCCCGCAGCCCAAACCCCAGCCCGCCCGCCGCTTGAGGACGAACCCCAGCACGGACACCCCGCCACCCGACGGAGGCCCGCAGCCCAAACCCCAGCCCGCCCGCCGCTTGAGGACGAACCTCGGGCTCGGGCACCCCGCCTCCCGACATGAGCCCACGGCCCAAACCCCAGCCCGTCCGGCGCTTGAGGACGAACCCCGGCCCGGGCACCCCGCCACCCGACGGAGGCCCGCAGCCCAAACCCCAGCCCGCCCGCCGCTTGAGGACGGACCTCGGGCTCGGGCACCCCGCCACCCGACGGAGGCCCCGGGGGGCAGGGCAGGCTCGGGAAGCCCCGGACAGCAGCACCGGCAGGCTAGGCCCCTACCCCGCGCGGCCCCACGTCGGGGGCCAGCCCCCGAAACCCCCGCGCCTCAAACGCCGGCGAGGCTGAAGTGGTCCACATTCACCCCGCCCGGTAACCCAAACCCCAGCCCGTCCGGCGATTGAGGACGAACCCCGGGCTCGGGCACCCCGCCACCCGACATGGGCCCACGGCCCAAACCCCAGCCCGTCCGGCGCTTGAGGACGAACCCCGGGCTCGGACACCCCGCCACCCGACATGGGTCCACGGCCCAAACCCCAGCCCGTCCGGCGATTGAGGACGAACCCCGGGCTCGGGCACCCCGCCACCCGACAGGGACCCCAGGCAGCAGGCCCAGGCTCGGGAGGTGGAGTGGATGCGGCCGTCGGGCGGGACGGTGGGCGCGGGGCCCGGGTGGGGGCGGTCCGGCGCGGGGGACACGGTGGGGAAGGCTGGGGCGGGGGCCGCCGCACCCCCGGCCGGGGCCGGAGGGCGGGACGACGGCGGCCCCCGCGAGGGACACGCGACCGGTCGGAGGACCGGTCGCCGCGCCCGTGACGCCCTCGGTTCCGGGAGCCGCTCCGGAAGGCGGGAGACGCCGTTCAGGCGTCGGAGCGGGGCCCGGAAGGGGCCCCTGCCGACACGCACCACTCTGCGGGACGCGTGTTAAGCCGGTACTGCGCGCGTGTGACATACGCGTACCGATCGCGCGAACGGCTCCCCGCCCCCGGGGGCGGGACCCGTACCCCCGTACGGCTACTTGGCGCCGTTGGCGAGGAACGCGAGCAGGTCCTGACGGCTGACCACGCCCTTCGGCTTGCCCTCCACCAGCACGATCGCCGCGTCGGCCGCGCCGAGGACGGTCATCAGATCGCCGACCGGCTCACCGGAGCCGACCTGCGGCAGCGGGTCGGACATGTGCTTCTCCAGCGGGTCGCCCAGCGAGGCGCGCTGGGTGTAGAGCGCGCCCAGCAGCTCCCGCTCCACGACGGAGCCGATGACCTCGGCGGCCATCACATCGGGGTGTCCGGCTCCCGGCTTGACGATCGGCATCTGGGAGACGCCGTACTCGCGCAGCACCTCGATCGCCTCGCCGACGGTCTCCTCCGGGTGCATGTGCACCAGGCTGGGGATCGCGCCGCCCTCCTTGTGGCGCAGCACGTCGCCGACGGAGGCGGAGGGGCCCGCGTCCTCCAGGAAGCCGTAGTCCGCCATCCACTCGTCGTTGAAGATCTTGGAGAGGTATCCGCGTCCACTGTCCGGGAGCAGGACGACCACCACGTCGTCGGGCCCGAGCGGCTCGGCCACCCGCAGCGCGGCGACCACGGCCATCCCGCAGGAGCCGCCGACGAGCAGGCCCTCCTCCTTGGCCAGCCGGCGGGTCATCTGGAAGGAGTCCTTGTCGGAGACGGCCACGATGTCGTCCGTGACGTTCTGGTCGTACGCCGTCGGCCAGAAGTCCTCGCCGACGCCCTCGACCAGATACGGGCGGCCCGAGCCGCCGCTGTAGACGGAGCCCTCGGGGTCCGCGCCGATCACCTTCACCCCTCCGCCGCTGACCTCCTTGAGATAGCGCCCGGTCCCGGAGATGGTGCCGCCGGTGCCCACGCCCGCGACGAAATGGGTGATCTTTCCCTCGGTCTGTTCCCACAGTTCGGGACCGGTGGTCTCGTAGTGCGAGCGGGGGTTGTTCGGGTTGGAGTACTGGTCCGGCTTCCAGGCTCCGGCGATCTCACGGACGAGGCGGTCGGAGACGTTGTAGTACGAGTCCGGGTGCTCGGGGTCCACGGCGGTGGGGCAGACGACGACCTCGGCCCCGTACGCACGGAGCACATTGATCTTGTCGGTGGAGACCTTGTCGGGGCAGACGAAGACGCACTTGTAGCCCTTCTGCTGGGCCACGATCGCCAGGCCCACGCCCGTGTTGCCGCTGGTCGGCTCCACGATCGTGCCGCCGGGCAGCAGCGCTCCGCTCTCCTCGGCGGCCTCGATCATGCGCAGGGCGATGCGGTCCTTGACCGAGCCGCCGGGGTTGAAGTACTCGACCTTGGCCAGCACGGTGGCCTGGATGCCGGTGGTGACACTGTTCAGTTTCAGCAGCGGGGTGTTGCCGACGAGGCTGATCATCGAGTCATGAATGCGCACAATGCTTCTCCGGGGTCTCCGTAGTGAATGCGGTCAGAGTATGCGGACCCGGGCGGGATTGGGCGACGGTCGCTTCGGGGCAGTTAGGTCATGACCGGCTTGGCGGGCCCGACGGGGCGCGGCGGCCGGGGCCCGCCCGGCCGTGACCCGCCGGGCGCGGCGGACGAGAAGCGGACGGCCGAGGAGCGGAGGAGCGGACGGTGTCGAGGGCGAGAGTGGCACGGCGCATCGCGGCGGGCGCGGCCTACGGCGGCGGCGGCATCGGCCTGCTCGGGGCGGCGACCGTCGGGGTGGTGCTCGCGGAGGTCCAGCTCGCGAAGCGGTCGGTGGGCGGCGGCGCGGCCCCGCTGCCGCCGCGCGCGGACGGGCTGTACGGGCTGGTCTTCGGGCGGACGGACCCGATGCTGCTGGGGATGCTGGGCGATTCCACGGCGGCGGGCCAGGGGGTGCGGCGGGCGGGCCAGACGCCCGGGGCGCTGCTGGCGTCGGGGCTGGCGGCGGTGGCCGAGCGGCCGGTGGAGGTGTGCAATGTGGCGCTGCCGGGGGCGCAGTCGGACGATCTGGCGCGCCAGACGACGCTGCTGCTCGCGGACGCCTCCCGGCGGCCGGACGTCTGCGTGATCATGATCGGTGCCAACGATGTCACGCACCGGATGCCGCCGACGCAGTCCGTTCGCCATCTGGCGTCGGCGGTGCGGCGGCTGCGGACGGCGGGGGCGGAGGTGGTGGTGGGGACCTGCCCCGACCTGGGGACCATCGAGCCGGTGTATCAGCCGTTGCGGTGGCTGGCCCGGCGGGTGTCGCGGCAGCTGGCGGCGGCGCAGACGATCGTGGCGGTGGAGCAGGGGGGCCGGACGGTGTCGCTGGGGGATCTGCTGGGGCCGGAGTTCGCGGCGAATCCCCGCGAGATGTTCGGGGCGGACAACTACCACCCGTCGGCGGAGGGGTACGCGACGGCGGCGATGGCCCTGCTGCCGACGGTCTGCGCGGCGCTGGGGGTGTGGCCGGAGTCGGACCGGCCGGAGGCGGCCCGGGACGAGGGGATGCTGCCGGTGGCGGAGGCGGCGGTGACGGCGGCGAAGGAGGCCGGTACGGAGGTCACGGGGGCCCGTGCGCCCTGGGCCCTGCTGAAGCACCGCCGGCGTCGGCGGCTGCCGGACGCGTCGCCGGACCAGTCACCGCCGCCGGACCAGTCGTCGTCGCCGTCACCGTCGCCGTCGCCGTCACCGGGCTCGCCGCCGGAGACCACGGCGCAGTGAGCGCTCGAACGAGCCCCGCCCAAGTGAGCGCTCGCTTAGAATTGAGGCCCGAGTCACACTCCGAGCCCCGTGACCCCGCCGCTACCTACAGGTAACTTCCCAGCGAGTCCACCTTCTCCCCTCCTGGAGCCGTGATGCCTGAAGCCGTCATCGTTTCCGCCGCCCGCTCCCCCATCGGACGGGCCTTCAAGGGCTCGCTGAAGGAGTTGCGCGCCGACGACCTGACCGCGACGATCGTTCGGGCCGCCCTCGACAAGGCGCCCGGGCTCGATCCCCGGGACATCGACGATCTGATGCTGGGCTGCGGGCTGCCCGGCGGGGAGCAGGGCTTCAACCTCGGGCGGATCGTCGCCGTACAGCTGGGGATGGACCATCTGCCCGGCTGCACGATCACCCGTTACTGTTCCTCCTCGCTGCAGACCTCGCGGATGGCCCTGCACGCCATCAAGGCAGGCGAGGGCGATGTCTTCATCTCGGCCGGCGTCGAGATGGTGTCCCGTTTCGCCAAGGGCTCGTCCGACGGTCTGCCCGACACCCAGAACCCGGTCTTCGCCGAGGCCGCGGCCCGGACCGCGAAGACCGCCGAGGGCGGGGCCGACTCCTGGCACGACCCGCGCGAGGACGGGCTGCTGCCCGACGCCTACATCGCCATGGGGCAGACCGCCGAGAATCTGGCCCGGCTCAAGGGCGTCACCCGCCGGGAGATGGACGAGTTCGGCGTACGGTCGCAGAACCTCGCCGAGCAGGCCATCGCGAACGGCTTCTGGGAGCGGGAGATCACCCCGGTCACCACGCCGGACGGCACGGTCGTCAGCACCGACGACGGCCCGCGCGCGGGGGTGACCCTGGAGGGCGTCGAGGGGCTCAAGCCGGTCTTCCGCCCCGACGGCCTGGTGACCGCCGGAAACTGCTGCCCCCTCAACGACGGCGCCGCCGCCCTGGTGATCATGAGCGACACCAAGGCCCGCGACCTGGGCCTGACCCCGCTCGCCCGGATCGTCTCCACCGGGGTCTCCGGCCTCTCCCCCGAGGTCATGGGATACGGCCCCGTCGAGGCGTCCCGGCAGGCGCTCTCCCGCGCCGGGCTCACCGTCGGCGACATCGACCTGGTCGAGATCAACGAGGCCTTCGCCGCCCAGGTCATCCCCTCCTACCGCGACCTCGGGATCGACCTCGACAAGCTCAACGTCAACGGCGGCGCGATCGCCGTCGGCCACCCCTACGGCATGACCGGCGCCCGCATCACCGGCACCCTCATCAACAGCCTCCAGTTCCACGACAAGCAGTTCGGCCTCGAAACGATGTGCGTGGGCGGCGGCCAGGGCATGGCCATGGTCCTCGAACGCCTCAGCTGAACCCGTCGGGCACCCGCCTGAACCCCTCGGGCACCCGCCCCCGCCTCCCGGCCCGCCCGGCCCCGGACCGCTGCGGTCCGAGCCGGGCCGACGGCGGACAACGCGTCGGGCGGGTGCCGGCGCGGGCGGACCGGGCCGGGCGCGAGCCGGGCGCGGCCGCCGGGCCGCGCGGGCCCGGGCGGCGGCCCGACGGGCCGGGCCCGGAGAGCCCCCGGGACCCCCGGCGCAGGGGGTGGAGCCCAAGTCGTGACCGAAACTCGCCCAGGATGTGACCTGCCCCCCGGGGTGGCGCTATTTCCCCAGCTCAAACCCTTGGAGCGGTAAACACCAGGCCAAAAGTCCTGTCCATTTCATGACGTAATGCACTGCCAGGAGGAGCGGGCTCCCCGCAAGCTGATGTAGGAAGTCGGGGGTGTCGAATGAAACCGGGAGTACGTCAGTGAGCGCCATGTCTCTTGCCCTGCTGCTGACCACCGCCGCGGCCACGGTGGTGGGAGCCGCCGCCCTGCACGCCGCGTACGGGCTCCGTAAGCAGGTCACGGCCCTTCGCACCGAACTCTCCGCCGCGACCGCCGCCGGTGTCCGCCCGGTCGCCGCCGTACCGCAGGCCCGCCCCACCCCCGCCGCCGAGATACGCGCCGCCGTCGCCGAGGCCCTCGCCGAGGAGCGGGAGCGCGAGCTGGCCGAGGCGCGCGCCTTCTGGGCCGCGCAGGAGACGCGCGACGCGGCCGACGCCTCCGCCCGTCTCGGCGGCGACGCCCCGCTGACGCCGCTGGGCGGCGGCGGTGTGGGCGCGCCCGGCGACGAGCTGCCGTTCTATGTGCCGAGGCAGGCCGATTTCGCGGGGCTGGAGTCGATGGACCTGGACGCGATAGAGGCGCTCGACGAGCCCGCCGACCTGCCGGAGGTGACCGGCTTCGCCGAGGACTCCCCCGAGCTGGCCGCCGCCCGCCGCCGGCACCCCTCGCACCCGGACTTCGTCCCGGTCCAGACCCCGGTGGTCACCGACCACGAGCGGACGGTCCGCCGGCTGGAGGAGCTGGCGCTCGCCCACACCGAGCTGGCCGATGTGCGGCCGGGCCCGCTGGGCACGCTCGACGTCTATGTCTTCACGGACGGGACGACGCTGTGCATGACCCCGGGCCACCGGGAGACCGCCGAGCTGCTCGCCGACGCGCTGCGCCGCGGCGACATCCCGGTGCTGCTGGGCGGCTCCAGCATCTCGGGCGCGTACGCGCTGACGTTCGTCTGCGGCGAGGAGACCGTCTACATCCTCGCGGACCGCGTCATCGCCTCGTTCTGAGCGCGCCGGAGCGCGCGGGCCGCGAGCGCTCGCGCCCCGGCTACAGCCCGGTCCGCTCCGCCGCCGTACGTACCAGACGCGCGGCCTCGTCCACCTCCGCCTGACGGCGGGACGGGGCCGTTCTGAGCGCTTCGGCCAAATCCTCGGCGGCCACAGTCAGCTGGTCGGCGACGGCGAACACACCCGCGTCGGGCATGATCCTGGGCGGTTCGTCCGGGGCTTCGACGCGCTGGGCACGGAGTGCCAACTCCCTGGCCAGCCCGAGCGCCTCCGCCGCCGCGCCCCGCTGGAGGCGGCTCTGCGGCGCGGCGCGCAGCCGGTCGGCGAGGCGTTCCACGGCAGCGGTCAGATCCGTCGTATCAAGCACACCGCGACCTTATGCGCACGCCGGGGAGTGTTGCCAATACGCGAACGCTCAGGCACGGTGGCCTGAAGGAGCACACGCGCGACGCGTCCGGAGGCGCCGATGTCCCCAGTCTTCTCCGAAGAGACCCATCGAAATCTGCTCTCCCGTATCCCCCAGTGCACCGGTCGTGAGATCTCCGACTGGCTCCGCGCCGTCGAGGACGGCCCGTCCCTCTTCCGTTTCGAGGAGAAGGTCAGCTGGCTCCGGAGCGAGCACGATCTGTCGTACGGCCACGCCAAGGCGATCGTCCACGAGTACGACCTGAGGCGGGCCGCCCGCAAGCTGCTGTAGGTCCGCGCGCGACACCGGCGACCCGGCGGACCGGCGACCCCGGCGGACCGGGCGACCGGAGCCGAGGACCGGATCTGCCGGGCGGACCCGGGCACCCCCGACGACCGGGCAGACCAGCCAGACCGGGCAGACCGGGCAGACCGGAACAACACGAAGGGCCCGCGGGCGGTGCGCCCGCGGGCCCTTCGTCAGCCGTCGGCCGCCGGTCGAAGACCGCCGGCGCCGGGCCGGGTACCGGCTAGTCGTTGCCGGTGATGATCGAGACCAGCCGCAGCATCTCCAGGTAGATCCACACCAGGGTCATGGTGAGGCCGAAGGCGGCCAGCCAGGACTCCTCGCGCGGAGCGCCGTAGGTGAGCCCGTCCTCGACCTGCTTGAAGTCGAGGGCGAGGAAGCAGGCGCCGAGGATGACGCCGATCACACCGAAGAGGATGCCGAGGCCGCCGCTGCGGAAGCCGAGGCCGTCGCCGCCCCCGATGAGGGCGAAGAGCAGATTGACCGCCATGAGCAGCACGAAGCCGAGGGCGGCGGCCATCACGAAGCCGTAGAAGCGGCGGTTGACGCGGATCCAGCGCATCTTGTAGGCGATGAGCACGCCGGCGAAGACCGCCATGGTGCCGAGGACCGCCTGCGGGACGGCGCCCGCGCTGATGTGCGTGGTGACCGCGCTGGAGAGCACTCCGAGGAAGACGCCCTCGAAGGCCGCGTACGCCAGGATCAGCGCCGGGACCGGCTTGCTCTTGAACGCCTGGATCAGGGACAGGACCATGGCGACCAGGAAGGCGCCGATGGCGATGCCGTACGACTTGGCCAGGTTGGCGCCGTCGACGGGCAGCAGGACCCACGAGAGTACGGCGGTGAGGACGACGGTGCCGAGCGTGATCGCGGTGCGCGACACGACATCGTCGATCGTCATCACATTCGCGCGCGCGGGCGCCTCGGGGCCCGTGGCGAGCTGGGGATCGGCGGGCGCGTACGGATTGGTCGCGTACGGGTTGCCGGTGCCCTGGGCGTAGGGGTTTCCTGCGACGGGTCCCCCGGCCTGCGGCTGCGCGTTGAAGCCCGCATAGCCGTTGTCGCGGCTGAACCCCCGTCGCGAGAAGACCGGGTTACTGCTCCTCATCTCACTCCTCCATGGCCACCTTGCGCGGCCTTGCGTCAAGAGTAATGCGGGAGCAAAGGAAGCACCCTAGTGCCTGGGGAGGATCTTTCCGGATTGTGACCTCGGATCACGGTTTCGGGTGAAGGGGGTGTGAGCCACGCGACGCATGGGCCGTGCGTGTCGCGCGCCCGCCGCCCGCACCCGTCGGAGCCGCGCACCGACCGCACCGCCCGCACCCGCCGACGCCGGCCACCCGCCCGCACCCGTCCGCACCCCTCGGCGCGCCGACCGCACCGCCCGCCCGCGCCGATCGTCCGCCCGGCGGCCTCCGCACCCCGGGCGCGTCGGGGCGGCCCGTCTCCGGGATCGGTTCGAGGTGCGCTCAGGGGTGGGCGGCGGGGCCGCGGGCTGTCACTATGGGAGAGAAGCGACGGTCAAGCTTTCAACTACCGTCGAGGGACAACCGGTCACTGAGAGTGCCCGGAGCCGGACTCGAACCGGCACGGCCATGAAGGCCAGCGAGGTTTAAGCTCGCCGTGTCTGCATTCCACCATCCGGGCCAGGTGCGTGGCTCCGCGTAAGCAGCAGGAGCCTATCCGGGGAGATCCATCGGCCAGTCGGCCCTTGGCCCGATGTTGTCTTATTTTATTGCCGCTTGAGGGTGCGTCAGCCCAGGTGGCAGAACCTGCCGGCGGGGCTGTCCCAACAGGTGGGCGGGAACGCCGTCAGGCGTGATTGACGGAAACTCGTCGCACCGAGGCCCTGCGGGGCGCCGGGGCGGGGTCAAACCGGACGAGGGACCGCTTTTTACGGCACCTGCGACCCGGTGCTACCCGGCACACACCCGCAGCTATCGAACCCGCACAAAACTCTCACCAGATCCCCGCCGCCCTGTCACACAGCGTTGCCACCGGCTCCGGGGCCGCTTTTTGGCCACACCCCCCGCCACACCCCCCGCCACACCCCCGCCGACGACCCTCTCGGGGACGCCGTCATACCAGAGGAGGACGGACGGGCCCTCCGGTGCGACCAAAGAAGGCCCCGGGAACGGGCACGCGGGCTGACGAATCGGGTACACGAACCGGCCAGGATGGAAACCGTCCCCACAGCTCACCCCACTGTGAACAGGAGTGCCCCCTCGTGACCACCACGCCCCTCGCACACCGCGCCACCGCCGTGGCCGCCCGCGCCACGGATCTGTCCAAGGTGTACGGACAGGGCGAGACCCAGGTGGTCGCTCTGGACCGGGTCAGCGTCGACTTCCGGCAGGCCGAGTTCACCGCGATCATGGGGCCGTCCGGCTCCGGCAAGTCCACCCTGATGCACTGCGTCGCCGGACTGGACACCTTCAGCTCCGGCTCGGTCCGCATCGGCGAGACCGAGCTGGGCTCCCTCAAGGACAAGCAGCTCACCCAGTTGCGCCGGGACAAGATCGGCTTCATATTCCAGGCGTTCAATCTGCTCCCCACGCTCAGCGCGCTGGAGAACATCACGCTCCCCATGGACATCGCCGGGCGCAAGCCCGACAAGGAGTGGCTGGAGACGGTCATCTCCATGGTCGGACTGCGCGACCGGCTCAGCCACCGCCCCACCGAGCTGTCCGGCGGACAGCAGCAGCGCGTCGCCGTGGCCCGCGCCCTCGCCTCCCGGCCGGAGATCATCTTCGGTGACGAGCCCACCGGAAACCTGGACTCCCGCTCCGGCGCCGAGGTGCTCGGCTTCCTCCGCAACTCCGTGCGCGAGCTGGGCCAGACCGTCGTGATGGTCACCCATGACGCGGTCGCCGCCTCCTACGCCGACCGGGTGATCTTCCTCGCCGACGGCCGGATCGTGAACGAGATGCTGCACCCCACCGCGGACGGCGTCCTCGACCAGATGAAGGCGTTCGACGCCAAGGGCCGGACCAGCTGACCCAGGCCGCCCAGCAGAACTCCGGCTCTCACCCCAGGACTCACTGACATGTTCCGTACCGCCCTGCGCAATGTGCTCGCGCACAAGGCCAGGCTGCTGATGACCGTGCTCGCCGTCATGCTCGGCGTCGCCTTCGTCTCCGGCACCCTGGTCTTCACCGACACCCTCGGCAACGCCTTCCGCAAACAGACGGCCAAGAGCTTCGACAGCACCGCCGTCGTGGTCTCCAGCCCCACCAGGGACAGCGGCGGCGGCCCGACCGAGACCGGGCTCTCCACCGCCGCCCTCAAGAAGATCCAGGGCGCGGACGGCGTCGCCGAGGCCACCGGACGGGTCTCCGGGTTCGCCGGAGTCGCCGATCAGAAGGGGAAGCTGATCGGCAGCGGCTGGACCAACACCGGGGCCAACCACTCCCCCGGCAAGGACGGCGAGGACGACGCGTACGACTTCGCCGACGGCTCCGGCCCGGTGAAGGCCGACCAGGTCGCCCTCGACCGGGCCACCGCCGACAAGGGCGAGTACAAGGTCGGCGACACCGTACGCGTCGCCACCAACGGCCCGGCGAAGGACTTCACCCTCTCCGGCGTCTTCACCACCGACGACGGAGCGGTGAACGCGGGCGGCAGCCTGGTCCTGTTCGAGACCGGGGTGGCCCAGAAGCTCTATCTGAAGCCCGGCCACTTCAGCGAGATCAACGTCGTCGCCGCCGGCGGGACCTCCGACGAGAAGGTGCTCGCGGCCGTCGAGCCGCTGCTGCCCGAGGGCGCCAAGGCCGAGACCGGCGCGGCGCTCGCCGACAAGCAGGCCAAGGAGATCGAGAGCGGCCTCAACCACCTCAACACGATGCTGCTCGCCTTCGCCGCGATCGCGCTCTTCGTCGGGGTCTTCCTGATCGCCAACACCTTCACCATGCTGGTCGCCCAGCGCACCAAGGAGCTGGCGCTGCTGCGCGCCGTCGGCGCCTCCCGCGGCCAGGTCAAGCGCTCGGTGATCACCGAGGCCGCGGTGGTCGGCGCGATCGCCTCCGCCGTCGGCTTCCTGCTGGGCCTCGGGCTCGCCTCCGGACTGCGCGCCGTGATGGGCTCGCTGGGCATGGAGCTGCCCGCCGGGCGGCTGGTCATCTCCTCCACCGCGGTCCTCGCCGCCTTCGGCGTCGGTGTGCTGATCACCGTCCTCGCCGCCTGGCTGCCCGCCCGCCGGGCCGCCCGCATCGCCCCGATGGCCGCGATGGGCAGCGCCCACGCGGTGGCCACCACCAAGTCCCTGGTCGTACGGAACTCCATCGGCGGCGTCATCACCCTCGCCGGAGCGGCGGCGATCCTCGCCGGGGCCGCGGCCAAGGGCGGCGACGGCCGGATGCTGATCGGGGCCGGCGCCTTCCTGGCGCTGATCGGTGTGATCGTGCTGATCCCGCTGCTCTCCCGGCCCGTGATCGCCCTGGTCCGGCCGGGGCTGCGCCGGGTGTTCGGCGTCGCCGGCAATCTCGCCGGGCAGAACGCGGTCCGCAACCCGCGCCGCACCGGGGCCACCGCCTCCGCGCTGGCCATCGGGCTCACCCTGGTCACCGGTCTCACCGTCATCGGCGTCACCGTGGGCCAGGCCATCGACAAGATGACCACCGACCACGTCCGCGCCGACTATGTGGTCACCATGGCCAGCGGCGACCCGCTGGACGGCTCGGCGCTCGCCGCGCTGGAGAAGGCCGACGGCGTCAGCGCGGTCTCCGGCCAGCAGGCGTTCTTCCTGAAGATCGGCGGCGAGGAGCGGGCCGTCTCCGCGGTCAGCCCCACCGATGTGGACGAGGTCCTCCGGCTGAAGACCGTCGCCGGCTCGCTCGACTCCCTCGCCGACGGCCAGGTCGCCGTCGCCGAGGAGACCGCCGAGAAGAACGGCTGGAAGCCCGGCGACACCCTGTCGGCGAGCTTCGCCCGGGACGGCGACCCGAAGAAGACCGAGCAGCGGAAGCTGACGGTCGGCGCGGTCTACGAGAAGAACGAGTTCGTCTCCCCGTTCGTCGTCTCCGCCGCCGTGGTCGCCGCGTACGACCCGACCCCGGACATCCGCGAGATCTGGGTGTCGATGGACGGCGGCGAGACCGCCGCCAATGAGCAGGCCCTGGTGAAGGCGCTGGGCGACAACCCCGGCATGAACATCATGGACAAGCAGGAGCTGCGCGACGAGTTCGGCGGCATGATCAACGACATGCTGAACATCATGTACGGGCTGCTGGCCATGGCCCTGGTCATCGCGGTGCTCGGGGTCGTCAACACCCTGGCGATGTCGGTGTTCGAGCGTCAGCAGGAGATCGGCATGCTGCGGGCGATCGGCCTCGACCGCGGCCGGGTCAAGCGCATGATCCGTCTGGAGGCGGTGGTGATCTCGCTCTTCGGCGCGCTGATCGGCGTCGGCCTCGGCGGCTTCCTCGGCTGGGCGATCGGCGAGACGCTCCGCAGCAGCATCCCCGAGTACACCCTCGTGCTGCCGTGGGAGCGGCTGGGACTCTTCCTGCTGCTCGCCGGCGTGGTCGGGGTGCTGGCCGCGATGTGGCCGGCCCGCAGCGCCGCCCGGCTGAACATGCTGACGGCCATCAAGACGGAGTAGCCGCCCCGGCGGCGGACGGGCCCCGCGGGGGAGAGCTGTACGGCTCTCCCCCGCGGGGCCCTTCGCACGGGCGGGTGCGATCAGTTCCAGGTACGGGCCCGCAGCGGCAGCCCGGAGTCCCCGCCCTCCGCGGTCTTCACGGCCAGGATCTGGTTCACACCGATCCTGTTGTGCTCGAAGGCGAGCGCGCAGGCGGCCATGTACAGCAGCCAGACCCGGGCCCGCCCGAAGGAGGTGAGGCGTACGGCCTGCTCCCAGTTCGTCTCCAGATTGGCGACCCAGCGGCGCAGGGTCAGGGCGTAGTGCTCACGGATCGACTCCACGTCCCGCGCCTCGAAGCCCGCCTCCTCCAGCAGGGAGACGGTCCGGCCGAGGGGGGACAGCTCCCCGTCGGGGAAGACGTAGCGGTCGATGAAGGGGTCCACCCGATAGGCGCCCTCGTCCTTCTCGGGGCGGCGGGCGATCTGGTGGTTGAGCAGCCGCCCGCCGGGCTTCAGCAGCCCGTGGAGGAGCCGGGCGTACTCCAGATAGCGGACCGCGCCCACGTGTTCCGCCATCCCGATGGAGGAGATCGCGTCGTACGGGCCGTCCTTGACGTCCCGGTAGTCCTGAACGCGGATCTCGATCCGGTCGGTGAGCCCGGCCTCGGCGATGCGCTTGCGGGCGTAGGCGGCCTGCTCCCGGGAGATGGTGACGCCGGTGACGGTGACGCCGTACTCACGGGCGGCGTGCATGGCCATCGAGCCCCAGCCGCAGCCGACGTCGAGGAGCCGCTCGCCCTCGCGGAGGCCGAGCTTGCGGCAGACGAGATCGAGCTTCTCCCGCTGGGCGTCCTCCAGCGACGCGGCCTCGTCCCAGTAGGCGCAGGAGTAGACCATGGACGGGCCGAGGACCAGCTCGTAGAAGGGATTGCCCACGTCGTAGTGGTGGCTGATGGCCTGCCGATCGCGCCACTTGGTGTGCGGGCCGCCTCTTCGGCGGCGGGCCTCCTCGACGGGCGGCCGGGGCGGGGGCAGCGCGCCGCCCAGCTCGATCAGGGTGCGGGCCGCGGCGAGCAGTCTCGGGTCGCGCGGCGAGACGCCGTCGCCGTCCCGCTCCCACACGATGCCCGAGAGCCGGTCCAGGGCGGTGTACAGATCGCCTTCGACGTCGATGTCCCCGGCGACCCAGGCCCGGGCGAGTCCCAGCTCGCCCGGCTGCCACAACAGCCTCCGCAGCGCCCGCCGGTGCCGCAGGACCAGCACCGGTCCGTCGGGCGGGCCCGACTCGGAGCCGTCCCACGCCCGCAGGCGGACGGGGAAGGGAGTGTTGAGCAGTTCTTCGGCTAAGGTCGTCAGCCGCAGTGCGGCGTCGGCCATGACGCACACCTCCGTGGTGGTGATTCCGCTGCCTCGGGGTCCTCGGTTCCATGCCCCGCTCACTGGGGACAACAAGTCGGGCACTGTGCGTGCTTCCCGTCTGGACACGATCTCGCACAGATTTCTGGGCGAGCCCCTCGCACGGCGGTTGCCGAGACGACCGGCCGGGTGGACCGGGCGACGGTTTCCGGACAGCGGCCGGCACTCCCGATCTGGTGCGGACATGCCGAAGGGCCGTCCGCACCACGGATGGCGGACGGCCCTTCGGTCAGGTTTCCTGGCTGGTCAGGAGGCCTTGGCCTTCTCCGGAGCGGGAGTGGAGACCGGGGCCGGGGCGGGCTTGGCCGCCTCGTAGAACTCCTCGCGCGGCGACTCGATCGCACCGAGCGAGACGACCTCGCGCTTGAGGAACATCTGGAGCGTCCAGTCGGCGAAGACCCGGATCTTGCGGTTCCAGGTCGGCATGGCCATGCCGTGGTAGCCACGGTGCATGTACCACGCGAGCCGGCCGCGCAGCTTGATCTTCATCTTGCCCATGACGATCATCGCGACGCCCTTGTGCAGGCCGAGACCGGCGACCGCACCCTTGTTGGCGTGGCTGTAGTCCTTCTGCGGGAAGCCGCGCATCCCGGAGATGACGTTGTCGCCGAGGAGCTTGGCCTGGCGCAGCGCGTGCTGGGCGTTCGGCGGGCACCAGGCGTTCTCGACCCCGGCCTTGCGGGCGGCGAGGTCGGGGACCTGGGCGTTGTCGCCCGCGGCCCAGACGTAGTCGGTGCCCTGCACCTGAAGGGTGGTGGCGGTGTCCACATGGCCGCGGGGGCCGAGCGGCAGGCCGTAGCGGGCGAGCGCCGGGTTGGGCTTCACGCCGGCGGTCCACACGATGGTGCTGGAGTCGACCTCCAGGCCGTTCTTCAGCACGACGTGGCCGTCGACGCAGGAGTCCATCGAGGTCGAGAGGTAGATCTCGACGCCGCGGCCCTCCAGGTGCTCCTTGCCGTACGCGCCGAGCTTGGGCCCGACCTCGGGAAGGATCTTGTCGGCCGCGTCGACCAGGATGAAGCGCATGTCCTCGCGCTTCACGTTGTTGTAGTACTTGGCCGCGTCGCGGGCCAGGTCCTCGACCTCGCCGATGGTCTCGGCGCCGGCGAAGCCGCCGCCGACGAAGACGAAGGTCAGGGCCTTGCGGCGGACCTCCTCATCGGTGGTGGAGTCGGCCTTGTCGAGCTGCTCCAGCACGTGGTTCCGCAGGCCGATGGCCTCCTCGATGCCCTTCATGCCGATGCCCTGCTCGGCGAGTCCGGGGATCGGGAAGGTCCGGGAGATCGCACCGAGGGCGACCACCAGATAGTCGAAGGGAAGCTCGTAGGCGTCGCCGACCAGCGGGGCGACGGTGGCCACCTTGCGGTCCTGGTCGATGGTGGTGACCCGGCCCGTGAGCACCTCGGCCTTCGGGAGCACGCGTCGCAGCGGGACGACGACGTGCCGAGGCGAGATGCTGCCGGCGGCGGCTTCGGGCAGGAAGGGCTGGTACGTCATGTACGAGCGCGGGTCGACGACCGTGACGGTCGCTTCGCCATACCGCATCTTCTTCAGAATGCGGCGCGCCGCGTACAGGCCTACGTACCCACCGCCTACGACGAGGATCCTGGGACGCTCCGTGGTGCTCATGCCATCGAGTATCCACCCCGTCGGTAGGGGGTGCTCGTGAGCCCCTTCACAAGGAGTGGGGTGACCTCTGCTACACTACGCGGCCCCCGTCCCGGGGATCATGGCTCCGCGAAGGAACCAGAAGCCTTCCCCCGGCCCGGTGAACCCCTTGTGAGCTGGCCTTTAACCCTTCCTTACAAAGGAACCACACCCAGGGTGCGGCCGACCGACATTTCCCCCGGACCGTCCGATCCCCCCGCCGGAGGGCCGAACGGCCCCCCGGAGAGGGGCTTTCGGCCTCCCAGAGCGCCCATCAGGGCTCTTTTCCTTGTGAAGAACTTCACGAACTTCTTCAGCGGGCGATGGACCAGGCGATCCCGTCGAGGATGTCGTGCTCGCTCACGACGACCTCCGCGGCGCCGGTCCGCTCCATCACCGCGAGCAGTACGAGGGCTCCCGCGACGATGACGTCGACCCGGCCCGGGTGCATGACGGGGATGGCCGCGCGCTCGGCGTGGGTGGCGGCCGCGAGGCTCCGGGCGATCTCCGCGACCCGCTCGTACGGGATCCGCGCGTGGTGGATCGCGGCCGAGTCGTACGCGTCCAGACCCAGGGCGATCCCGGCGACGGTGGTGACCGTCCCGGCCAGGCCCACCAGGGTGCGGGCGCCGTCCAGCGGCACCGACTCCGCCGCGAGGTCCAGCGCGGCGTCGGCGTCGGCGCGGACGGCGGCCAGCTCGGCGGGGGCGGGCGGATCGCCGCGGATGTGGCGCTCGGTCAGCCGGACGCAGCCGATGTCGACGGAGCGGGCGGCCTCGACGTGCGCCCGGCCCAGGACGAACTCGGTGGAGCCGCCGCCGATGTCCACGACCAGGCGCTCCTCGTGGCCGGGCAGCTCCTTGGTGGCCCCGGTGAAGGAGAACTCGGCCTCCTGGTCGCCGGTGATGACCTCGGGCTCGACGCCGAGGATGTCCAGCACCCCGTCGACGAACTCCGCGCGGTTCTCGGCGTCGCGGGAGGCGGAGGTGGCGACGAAGCGGACCGCGTCCGCGCCGTGCTCCTTGATGACCGCCGCGTACTCACGGCAGGCGGCGAAGGTCCGCTCCAGCGCCTCGGGGGCCAGCCGGCCGGTGCGGTCGACGCCCTGGCCGAGCCGGACGATGGTCATCCGCCGGTCCAGCTCGACCAGTCCGCCCGTGGCCGGGTCGGCGTCGGCGACGAGCAGCCGGATGGAGTTGGTACCGCAGTCGACGGCGGCGACCCGGGTCATACGCGCTCCTCGGGGAGGGATCGGGGGATCAGGCTTCCACGGGCGCGCACGGCGTCACGCACGGGCCCTTGCGCCACCACTCGGGCAGCATGGCGATCGCCTCGTCGCCCAGCGGATTGACCCCGGGGCCCGCCGCCAGCGAGTGGCCGACCAGGACGTGCAGACACTTCACCCGGTCGGGCATGCCGCCCGCGCTGGGGAAGCCCTGGAGCACCTCGATCTCGTCGCGGCGCGCGATGTAGTCCTCGTGCGCCGCGCGGTACGCCGCCGCCAGCTCCGGGTCCGTCGCCAGCCGCTCGGTCATCTCCTTCATGACCCCGTTCGCCTCCAGCGTGCCGATCGCCGACGCGGCCCGCGGGCAGGTCAGGTAGTACAGCGTGGGGAAGGGGGTGCCGTCGGGCAGCCGGGGCGCGGTCTCGACGACGTCCGGCAGCCCGCAGGGGCAGCGGTGCGCGATGGTGCGCAGCCCGCGCGGCGGGCGGCCGAGCTGCTCTTTGAACGCCGCGATGTCCGCGTCGGTCGGCTCGGTGGGTGCGGTGTGGGGAGGAGGGGTTTCCATGCCTGCCTTGGCTCTAACAGTTCCGTGATTCTGCCCGGCGGTGCCGCCGGTGTGGTGCGGTGTCGCCGGTCCGGCCGGCGGCCGGGCCCGGCGGCGTCAGCGGCGGTCCGCGTCGTCGACGCCGTCCCAGACGTTGGAGTACCAGGGCCGGTCGGCCGAACCGTCCTCGGTGCGCCGCTGTTCCACGACGTCCGGGTCGATCATCGTGTATCCGGTCTCCCCGGGCAGCACATAGTGCAGATGCTCCCGGGCGAGCCGCCGGACGTACTGGTCGTCCGCCAGCCGGGCCTTCTCGTCCCGGAGGCGTTCGACCTGCTCCCGGGCGTCGGCCATCCGTTCGCGCTGCTCGGCCATGTCGCCGCGCTGGGAGACGTACTGCCGCATGGGGTAGGCCAGGGCCACGACCAGCGAGCAGACGATGAGCGCGAGGAAGGCCGCGCGCCCGGTGAGCCGGGAGCGGCGGGCCTGGCGGCGGGTCTGGGAGCGGTAGACACGGGCGGCGGTCTGCTCGCCGAGCAGCCGCAGCCTGGTCGCGGTGGAGAACCGGTCGCGGTTCTTCCCGGCCATGTCGTTCCGCCTCCCCTGCTCCCGCTCGGTGCGCGGTCCTCACGTACATACGTCCCCGGACACGGTACGGGACCGCGGCCGGGGACGTGTGGACGACGGGGCTGGACGACGGGCCGCCCCGCCGTCCGGGCCGGTCCCGGGGGCCGCCGCCGGCCCCCGGGGCGGATCAGCCCTTGAAGCGGGGGAACGCGCTCCGCCCGGCGTACACCGCGGCGTCGTCGAGGATCTCCTCGATGCGCAGCAGCTGGTTGTACTTGGCGACGCGCTCGGAGCGGGCCGGGGCGCCGGTCTTGATCTGGCCGCAGTTGGTGGCGACGGCCAGGTCGGCGATGGTGACGTCCTCGGTCTCGCCGGAGCGGTGGGACATCATGCACTTGAAGCCGTTGCGCTGGGCCAGCTCGACGGCGTCCAGGGTCTCGGTCAGCGAGCCGATCTGGTTGACCTTGACGAGGAGGGCGTTGGCGGCGCCTTCCTCGATGCCGCGGCCCAGACGCTCCGGGTTGGTGACGAAGAGGTCGTCGCCGACGATCTGGACCTTGGAGCCCAGCTTGTCGGTGAGGGCCTTCCAGCCGTCCCAGTCGTCCTCGAAGAGCGGGTCCTCGATGGAGACCAGCGGGTAGGCCGCGACCAGCTCCTCGTAGTACTCGGTCATCTCGGCGGCCGAGCGGGACTTGCCCTCGAACGCGTAGACGCCGTCCTTGTAGAACTCGGAGGCGGCGACGTCGAGCGCGAGCGCGATGTCGGTGCCCGGGGTGTAGCCGGCCTCCTTGATGGCCTCGAGGATGAGGTCGAGCGCGGCGCGGTTGGAGTCGAGGTTCGGCGCGAAACCGCCCTCGTCGCCGAGGCCGGTGGACAGGCCCTTCTGCTTCAGGACCTTCTTGAGCGTGTGGTAGACCTCGGTGCCCCAGCGCAGCGCCTCGGAGAAGGACTCCGCGCCGATCGGGGCGATCATGAACTCCTGGATGTCCACATTGGAGTCGGCGTGCGAGCCGCCGTTCAGGATGTTCATCATCGGAACGGGCAGCAGGTGCGCGTTCGGGCCGCCGAGGTAGCGGAAGAGCGGCAGGTCGGAGGCCTCGGAGGCGGCGTGGGCCACCGCGAGGGAGACGCCGAGGATGGCGTTGGCGCCGAGCGAGCCCTTGTTGTCGGTGGCGTCCAGGTCGAACATGGCCTGGTCGATCAGCCGCTGCTCGGTGGCGTCGTAGCCGACCAGCTCGGGGCCGATCTGCTCGATGACGGCGAGGACGGCCTTCTCGACGCCCTTGCCGAGGTAGCGGTTCTGGTCGCCGTCGCGAAGCTCGATGGCTTCGAAGGCACCGGTGGAGGCGCCGGACGGCACTGCAGCACGACCCGTGCTGCCGTCGTCGAGGCCAACCTCGACCTCGACCGTGGGATTGCCTCGGGAGTCCAGGATTTCCCGGGCTACGACGACGTCGATGGACGGCACGAGCATCTCCTTCTGGGATGTGACGCGTGAAGTGCAGGGTCTCTTTGGCCTTGCGACAAGAGCCTAACCGGCGGGCGGGTCCCGCCCTGCGGATGCCCGCCCCCTGGGACGAAAAAGGGGGTGAAGTCCAGCTCCCGGGGACGGACCGACCCTGCCTACTGACTGGTAACACAAGAGAGCCCCGGTCCGCGCGTTCGGGGGAAGCGCGCGGACCGGGGCGTTCCGCGACCCGCGGAGGGGCGGGGCCACGGCTCGGGTCGTACGGTCGGGCGGGGCGGCCCGGGGCGCCGGCCGCGAGGGCCGGCGGGGTGCGTCAGCTCAGGTCGAGCTGCTGGCCCACGTAGATGACGTCAGCGTCGTCGACGATGTCCTTGTTCAGCTCGAAGAGCTTGGACCAGCCGCCGTCGACCTTCTCGGCCGCGGCGATGGTGCTGAGGGTGTCGCCGGCCTTGACCTCGTACTCGCCGTCGCCCTTCTGGTAGCCGCCGGCGGGCTTCGACTGCGGCTGCTGCGCGGGCTGCGGGGCGGCGGCCGGGGCCTCGGTGCGCTCGGAGCGGGTGGTCGGGGCCTCGGTGCGCTGCTCGGGCTGGGCCTGCTGCGGGGCCTGCTGCTGCGGGGCCTGCTCGGCCTTCGGCTGGGTCTTCGGCTGCGGGGCCGCCTCGGCGGAGCCGCCGCCGTACGCGGCGTTGGACAGGCCGACGCCGCAGCTCGGCCACGCGCCCTTGCCCTGGCCGGCGAGGACCTTCTCGGCGATCTGGATCTGCTGGGCCTTGGACGCCTTGTCGGCGGTGGAGGCGTACGCGGTGCCGCCGTAACCGGCCCAGGTGGAGGCCGAGAACTGGAGGCCGCCGTAGTAGCCGTTGCCGGTGTTGATGGACCAATTGCCGCCGGACTCGCACTGGGCGACCTTGTCCCACTCGGCGGCGGTGGCCGCGGAGGCGGTGGAGGCGCCGATCAGCGGGGCGGCGACGGCCGCACCGGTGACACCGGCGAACGTGACGATACGGACAGCCTTGGACGGGCGGCGGTGCTTGCCCTTGCCGGAAAACAGCATGGAACGTCTCCTCACCGACGCCTACGAGGTGAGCTGTCGGGTTCGGGCCAAGTGAGTTGCCCGGTCACGCGTCCTTGCGCGCGACTTCACCCCTAGCCGGTTCCCGCCGTCGGATTCGACGGCCGGCGCCCGGCGCTTACCTGGGTCCCCCGCTCCTGCCTTCGGCGCACTGAGCGTCGTGTTCCCCCGACCGACGGCAGGATTCGGCGTGACGGTCGTGGTGCCCGCGGTGGCGAGCGGTTCAGACCGTAAGCGCACCTCTCCCCGATGTTCAAAGGAGAACATCGGGGAGAAATCGCCCATCGCGCCACTCCGGTACCTTGCGTTTCCGCAGGTCGGGCCTGGAATGCGAGATTCCGGAAGGCTATGTGGGCCAGTTACCGCAAAGAGACCCTTGTCTCATTTGAGCAAACTAGGACAGAGGGCATCGAACTGCCCCTACTTCGAGGCGAGGTCGAGGTTCTGGCCCGGGTGGATGAGATCGGGGTCGGAGCCCACGGTCTCGCGGTTCTCCTCATAGAGGGCGTTCCAGCCGCCGTCCAGCTTCTGCGCCTGGGCGATGGCCCAGAGGCTGTCGCCGGGCCGGACGGTGTACGCGCCGTCCTTCTCCTCCGCCTTGCCCTCCGCGGCCTCGTCCGCCGTCTTCTCGACGGCGTCACGGGCCGGGGACTCGCCCCGGGAGGGGTGTCCGGCGTCCGCCTCGCGCTCGGCGACCGGATCGCCGGTCGCGGTCCCGTCCTCGGGTACGGCCGTCTCGTCCTGCCCGTCGGAGCGGGGCGGTCCGCCGGCGGCGGGGGCGCCGTCCGACCCGTTCCCCGCCTTGGCGTCGTCCGTACGGTTCGAGCCGGTCGCCGGCTCCTCGGCGGGCTCGCCCCGGTGCTTGCCGGAGCCCTCGGGCTTCCCGGCGGGCTTCTCGGCGGCCTTGTCGGCCTTCTCGGCCTTCTCGGTGGCCTTGTCCGCCTTCTCCGTGGCCTTCCCCGCCTCCTCGGCGGCCTTCTCCGTCTTCTTGGCGACCTCCCGGTCGGCGCCGGGGCCGGTGCCGCCGGCTCTGTCCGCGCCGCTGCCCACGCCCTGGGTCGGACCCGGGGCCGGAGCCTTCGACTCCTTCGCCGCGCGCTCGGCCTTCTCGGCCGGGCTCGGGGAGGAGGACGGCTCCGTGCCGCCGGCGTCGGCCCCGAGGGTGAGACCCGCCATCGCGGCGCAGGAGGCCCAAGCCTTCGCGCCCTGTGCCGCAAGTACCTTCTCGGCCACATCTATCTGCTGCGAGCGGCTCGCGAGGTCGGCGCGGGAGGCGTACTCCGTACCGCCGAAGGCCTCCCAGGTCTCCTGGGAGAACTGGAGCCCGCCGTAGTAGCCGTTGCCGGTGTCGGCGCTCCACGCGCCGCCGCTCTCGCACTCCGCGACCCGGTCCCATGTCGTGGACTCGACCGCGGCCGCCGAACCCGCGCCGAGCAGGGGGATCGCGATGGCCGATCCCGTCACCCCCGCCGCGACGACGAGAGCCGGAACCTGGCGGGGTCGGCGATGTCGCCCATTCCCGGAGAGCATACGGTTGCCTTTCGCCTGACTGCTTGAGACGGGGTGAACGTAGCCGCACTCGAACACGCGTCACAAGTCGATGCAGCGGAGATCACGCGAAAGTCACAATCCTGACGGACCGTCAATTCAACGCCCCGTGAACTCCACCGGCAGGGTCCGCAATCCACGCATAATCAGCCCTCCGCGCCATCGCAGATCCGCCGGATCCGCGGCCAGCCGAAGGTCCGGCAGCCTTCTGAGCAGGGTGGCGATGGCCGTCTGCCCCTCCAGCCGGGCGAGCGGCGCGCCGAGGCAGTAGTGGATGCCGTGCCCGTACCCCAAGTGCTGGTTGTCGCGCCGGGAAAGGTCGAGTACGTCCGGTTCCGAAAATCTCTCCGGATCGCGGTCCGCGGCGGCCAGCACCACGAGCACCGGATCCCCCGCCGCGATCCGCTCGCCGCCGAGGACCAGTTCCTCGGTGGCGAACCGCCATGTGGCCACCTCGACCGGCCCGTCGTACCGCAGCAGCTCCTCCAGTCCGGTCGCCAGCAGCCCGCTCTCGCCCGCCGCCAGGGACGCCTGGAGGCGCTCGCGCTCGGCCGGTTCGCGCAGCAGCGCGTAGACGCCGTTGCCGATCAGATTGACGGTGGTCTCGAAGCCCGCGAAGAGAAGAATGAAGGCCATCGCGGCGGCCTCGTTCTCGGTGAGATGCTCGCCGTGGTCACTGGCCCGGATCAGCCCGGAGATCAGATCGTCGCCCAGGTTCTCGCGTTTACGGTGAATCAGCTCGACGAGATAGCCGCGCATTTTCTTCACCGAGCGCGCGACACCGCCTCTCGGGCCGCCGCCGTGACGAATCATCATTCCGGCCCAGTCCCGGAAGTCATCCTGATCCTCCCGGGGGACGCCCAGCAGGTCACAGATGGCGTAGATGGGGAGCGGAAAGGCGAACTCATGGATCAGATCCGCCTCCCCGCGCTCGATGAAGCCGTCGATGAGGGTGTCGGTCAGCTCCTGGACCCGGGGTGCGAATTCGGCCACTCGGCGTGGAGTGAATGCCTTGGACACCAACCGGCGCAGCCGGGTGTGGTCCGGGGGGTCGATATTGAGCAGATGAGTCATCAGCTCGGCCTTGCGCTCCCCCGGAATACCGGTTTTGCCCTTGGCGTGCGCCGGCTCGTCATGATGCGCCGGATTCTTCGACAGCCGCTGATCCGCGAGCGCCTGCCGCGCGTCGGCGTACCGCGTCACGAGCCACGCCTCGACCCCGCTGGGGAGGCGGGTGCGGTGGACGGGGGCGTGGGTGCGGAGCCAGGCGTAGGCGGGGTAGGGGTTGGTGGCGAACTCCCACGTGAAGAGTTCTGGGGTGGGGGTGGGGGTGGGGGGCGGGGGGCTGCTCACCCCCCGACCGTATCCGCCCCGCGCGGGGCCTCGCCGACGCGGGGCTCAAGCGAACTCAGCCCCGCCGGCGTTTGCGCCGCAGGCCGGGCAAACCTGGCCCCGCCGGGATTGAGGCGCGGGGCTCAGGCAAACCCAGCCCCGCCGGCGATTGAGGCGCGGGGGCTCGGGGGCTGGCCCCCGACAACGGCCCGCACCCACGGGACCAGGTCCGTCCTCAAACGCCGGACGGGCTGGAACATGGGCCACAGGCCCCCACGACAGCCAGCACCCCACAGCACAGGTCCGTCCTCAAACGCCGGACGGGCTGGAACTTGCGCCACAGGCCGGGCAAACCTGGCCAGCCGGGATTGAGGTTCGGGGGCTCAGGCAGACCCAGCCCCGCCGGCGATTGAGGCGCGGGGCTCAGGCAGACCCAGCCCCGCCGGCGATTGAGGCGCGAAGGCTCAAGCAAACCCAGCCCCGCCGGCGATTGAGGCGCGAAGGCTCAAGCAAACCCAGCCCCGCCGGCGATTGAGGCGCGGGGGGTCGGGGGCAGGGTGCCCGGCGGTGGCACGGGTGGGGCGAGGGGGATCAGGAGGGGGAAGGGTGGGGTTCGGCGGTGCGGATGGCGGTGTGGTAGGCACGGGCGGCGGCGCGAAGGGCGGCCTCCGGGTCGACGCCGGCCGCCTCGGCCCGCACCGCCAGCGCGAGCAGCTCGTACCCCACCCCCTCCCCCTCCGGCAGCGGCACCTCCAGCCCCGCCGCCCGCGCCCGGAACGCCAGCTTCGCCGCCAGCGCCAGCCCCGGCTGCCCCAGCGGCACCCCGTCCGTCACCGACTCCCGCTCCTTCTCGACCGCCTTCATCCGCAGCCACTGCTCCCGCACCTCCTCCGGCGTCTCCGCCCGCGCGTCGCCGAAGACATGCGGATGCCGGTGGATCAGCTTCTCCACGATCGTCCCGGCCACATCGTCGACGGAGAACGGCTCCTCGCCGTCCTCCTCGGCGATCCGGGCGTGGAAGACGACCTGGAGCAGAACGTCCCCCAGCTCCTCGCGCAGCTCGTCGCGGTCGCCGTCCTCGATCGCCTCGACCAGTTCGTACGCCTCCTCGATGCCGTACTTCGCGAGGCCCTGGTGGGTCTGCCCGGAGGCCCACGGGCACTCCGCGCGGATCCGGTCCATGATCTGGACGAGATCGAGGAGCCGGGCCCCGGGGAGGTCGTACGAGCCGGGCAGCAGCTCCAGGTCGGGCATCCGCTCCCGGCCCGAGCCCGCGAGCCGGGCCAGCCCGTCGGTGAGCGGCCCGTCGCCCTCGCCGGCGGCGATGACGACGACGGTCACGCCCCCGGCGCAGGCGTCGACCAGTTCGCGGGCGGAGGGCGCGGCGATCTCGACCTCGACGCCCGCCTCACGGAGATAGGGGAGCTGGGGGTGCGCGGCGTCGGCGCACAGCACCCGCCCGGCCGTGCGCAGCGTCTGCCACGCGGGCCAGGACAGCAGCCCCGGGGCGACGCGATGGCTGGCGGTGAGCAGGACGATGCGGCCGGTGGCGGGGTGTTCTGTGGTCACCCCTCGAACCTACCTCCCGGCCGAGGGGCGCGGCCCTCCGGTCAGACGGCGTCCGGCTCGGCGGGCTGGGCGGCCTTGGTGACCTGGGTGATCCAGGGGGCCTTGTAGTCGCCCAGCTCCAGCTTCTGGTCGTTCCAGCTGCCGAAGCGCGGATTGACGTCGATGTCGAGCGACTTCGCGGCGGCGGTGAAGGCCGCGTTCAGCCGCTGCTGGCCGTCGGGGGTGTTGGCCGCGCCGATGGACTCGGCGAGCTTGCCGACGAGGATGTCCCGCCGGACCACGTCGTCCACCTGGTCCGGGGCGACCCCGCGCTGCTGGAGATACATCGCGGTGAGCTGCTCCTCGCCGCCCGACTGCTGGGCGAGGGCGATCCGGCCGTCCTCGACCTCCTTGCGGCTCGCGCTCACCCCGGCGTCGTCGGCGGCGCGCTCCACGACCCGGCTGACGATCAGGTCGTAGAGCTTGGCGCGGCTGAGCTGGCCGCTGTCCTTGACGAGCTGCGCCGACTGCGGGGAGCTCCGCTGCGCGGTGCGGACGTCCTTCACGCCGGCCTGGAGGGCGGAGACGTCGATCCGCTGGCCTCCGACGACGGCGGCCGCCCCGGGGTGCGCCTCATTGCCGCAGGCGCTGAGCAGGGGCGCGGCGAAGAGCAGCGCGGCGGAGACGGTGATCGCGGTGCGACGGCGGCGGTGCAAAGGAGCCTCCCGGCATGATTGTGCTGCGCTTCACAAGCCTGCGGGAACGATGTTAGGCAGTCCGGGGTGGCGGGGCCACTACTTCGCGGACACTGATTCGGCCGATACGGGCTCCGGTTCGGCCCCCCGCCGCCCGGGCTCGGGCCTGAGCATGATCGTCCGGGAGACGACGAAGGTGATCGGGATCGCGGCGGCCGAGGCGATCAGCGGCGCGTAGCGGCTGCCGAGGCCCAGCACGTCGACGAGGAGATAGACCCCGGCGGTGGTCACGGCGAAGTTGGCCGCGTTGGTGAGCGGGAAGAGCAGGAACTTCCGCCAGGTGGGCCGGGTCCGGTAGGTGAAGTAGGAGGTCAGGAAGAAGGAGCCGATCATGCTGAGCGCGAAGGCGGCGACATGGGCGGCCACATACGGCAGCCAGTTCAGCAGGATCAGGTAGAGGCCGTAGTACGTTCCGGTGTTCACGGCTCCCACCAGGGCGAATCTGACCAGCTGGCCCCGGACTGTCATCGTCTCGCTCACTCCCCCGTACGGATCCTGCGCTGTGGCGGTCTCCAGCAGCGTGCCACACCCGTCGCCCCGGATCCGGCCGGGGCGCTCAGGGTCCGCGGAACTGGCGCTGGCGCTCCAGCTGTCTGCGCACCTCGACGGCGAGCGGGTGGTAGGGCCCGTACGCCCGCTCGGCGTCGTACAGCAGGGCCTGGAACTGCCGGCCGGCGGCGGTGTGGTCGCCGACGGCGAGGAGGAGTCCGGCGATCCGGCGGCGTACGTCGAAGGCGCGGGCCGGGTCGGTCCCGTCGCCGTGGTACGGCAGCAGGGCGCGGTATTCGGCGATCGCGGCGGCGGCCTCGCCCAGCTGTTCCAGGCACTGGGCGGCGTCGTAGCGGAACTGGAGGGTCTGCGGGTCGCCGGGGCCGGCCTCGGCGGCCCGGTCGTCGGCGAGTCTGCGCAGCTCGGGCAGGGCGCGGCGGTACTGGCCGTCGTCCATCAGCGTGGTGGCGTACTGCTTGCGCAGGATTCTGACGACCGGGGAGTGCTCGCCGTGCTCGGCGGCGGCGGCCGGGAGTATCCCCCCGAGGATGTCGACGGCCTGGGTGACACCGCCCTCCCCGAGGAGGCGTTTGACCTCGTCGACGGCGGCGGCGACGTCGACGCGGGGCGCGGACTCGGGCGCGGACGGGGCCGCGGACCGGTGGTCGGGCCGGGCGGCGGCGGGCTGCGGGGCGGCGGCGCGGTCGGGCCAGGGGGCGGAGGGCCGCAGGAAGGGCCGGGTGGGGTCGAGCGGTCCGCCGGGCGCGCCGTGCGCGGGCAGCAGCGGGGCGAGCGCCGCGTACACCTCCTGCGCGTCGGCGGGCCGGTGCTGCGGGTCCTTGGCGAGCAGCCGCAGCACGAGCGCTTCGAGCGGCTCGGGTATCTCGGGGCGGAGCCTGCGGACCGGGAGCGGGGGTTCGTAGAGATGGCGGTGGAGGACGCCGAGGGCGGTGGAGCCGGCGAAGGGCACCTGGCCGCTGAGGAGTTCGTGGATCAGCACGCCGAGGGCGTACAGATCGGTGTACGGGCCGACCGCGCCGCCCATCGCCTGTTCGGGGGCCATGTAGGCGGGGCTGCCGATGGGGGAGCCGGTGTGGGTGAGGCGGGTGGTGTCGGTGTCGATGACGGAGGCGACGCCGAGGTCGAGGACGGTGACGGAGCCGTCGGGCTTGACCATCACATTGCGGGGTTTGAGGTCGCGGTGGACGATCGGGACGGCGTGCACGGCGGCGAGGACGGCGGTCAGCTGGGCGGCGACGGAGACCGCCCAGGTCCAGGGGTAGGGCTCGTGTTCGGCGAGATGGTCGGCGAGGTCGGCGCCCTCGACGTACTGCATCACGAGGTAGAGGTCGTCGCCGTCCTTGCCGGCGTCGTGCACGGTGACGAGTCCGGGGTGGGCGACCTGGGCGGTCACCCGGCATTCGCGGACGAAGCGGCGGCGTATCTCGTCGGCCCCGGTGGCGGCGGCCATCCGGTCGGGCCGCAGGAGCTTGACGGCCACGCGCCGGTCGAGCCGTCCGTCGTACGCGGTCCACACCTGGCCCATGCCGCCCTGGCCTATGACGGTGGAGAGTTCGTACCGGTCCGCGATGACGCGTCCGTTCACCGGCCCTGCTCCTTGCGGAGGTAGTCGCTCAGCTCGTCGAGTTCGGCGCGGACCTGCTCGATCCGGGGGGCGCCGGGGGCGGGGGCCGGGGCGGTGTACGGGGACGGCTGCGGGGGTTGGGGCTGGGGTTGCGGCTGGGGCTGGGCCTGGGCGGTGTACGGGGAGGGCGGGCGCGGCGGCGCGGTGTACGGGGAGCGGGCCGGCGGCGGAACGGGCGGGTGCGCCGGGGGCGGGTAGCCGTAGGCGGCGGCCCCGGGCCGGGCGGGCGGGTAGCCGTAGCCCGGGGCCGGGGGCCCCGGCGGCACGGGCGGTCCGGCGACGGGCACGGTCACGGAGTACGGCGAGGGCCCGGCCGGCGGCTGCGGGCCCGGCCGCTGGTAGTGGCGGATGTCCGCCACCAGATAGTGCACCGAGACCCCGATCGCCATCGCGACCATCGCCAGCGAGCCCGCGACGCCCGCGGGCGTGGTCCCGGGCTCCTCCGGCTTCGCGGGCGCGTCCGGGTCCTGGACCTCGCCGAAGACCACGAGGATCCCGATCGCGGCGGCGAGGGCGAGCCCGAACAGCACCCAGTCGAGACGGCGTCCGCGCACGATCGCCAGCCTCAGCAGGGCGGCCCAGGAGAACAGGCCGAGGCCGGCCAGGGAGATCGCCACGAAGACCACGCGCAGCGTGACGAGCGTCGCCGTGGCCGGTCGTCTGGCGGGGGGCGAGGCATAGCCGTGGCCGTGCATTCCTGCTCCTGATGGCCTGGGGACGAGGCTGAGTAGGGGACGAGCGTATACACCGACACGGACGAGGGCTCCCAGGTTGCACGGCGCGGCTGTCCCGTGCGTCACGCCCCTGGCCGCCGGGGCCGGTGGCTAGTCGGGGCGTACGGTGCCGTCCGCCAGCCCGTCGTACAGGCCCTGCACCAGCTGTTCGCCGAGCCGGCCCGTGAGCCTCAGCGCGTCCTCGAAGGCGGCGAGGGCGCGGTAGCGGTCGCCGTAGCGGCGCTGGTCGGCCAGGGGGAGCCGGGGGATCTGGAGCCTGCGGACGTCGAGCCGGGTCGCGGTGGAGGCGTAGCTGCTGGCCTGCCGGGTGTTGGCGGTGCCGCGCAGGAATCCGGCGAGGAACCAGACGTCGAGCGCGGCCGGGTCGGGCCGCAGCAGATGGAGATTGCGGCCGAGGACGGCCCCGGCGGTGGCCTCGTCGACGACCCGGACGACGGAGCCGCCGCCGAGGACGGGCACGACGGCGTCGCCCGTCTCGACGCGGACGAGTTCCGCCTCGGAGCCGTCGGAGCCCTCGGCGGGTGTGCCGGAGGGGGCTGTTCCGGTGAGGACGTCCTGTTCGGTGAGGACGGCTCCCGGGCCGCTGTGGCCGCCCGGGGCGGCGGAGGCCGATCCGGCCCGGAGCAGCAGGGCCCCGGCGCGGGCGAGTTCGCCGACGGTGGTGGCGGGCCAGGGCGCGGGCCGGTCGGACGCGGGCGGCGGCGGGGTGAGTTCGGCGGTGAGCCGGAGGGTGTCGCCGAGCCGGTCGCGCACCCGCAGCAGTTCGTCCGCGCCGACGGCGGAGTCCGGCGGCGGGACGTGCCGGGCGGGGGCGAGGTCGACGTCGTCGTCGAGGAGTTCGAGTACGGGGACGGCGCGGCCGATCCCGCCCTCGGCGGCGGTGTCCCCCGGGGCGCCGCCGGGGCTGTCGTCACGGTCGCCGCCGCGGTCGCGGTCGTCACGGTCGCGGTCGCGGTCGTCACGGTAGTCGCGGTCGTCACGGTCGAAGGAGTGCCAGGCGTCGAGCACGGCCTGCCGGACGGCCGGCCAGTCGAGCCGGTCGCGTCCGCCGCCCGCGCCGGCGAGTTCGGCGGTCTCCACGAGGAGCAGTTCGGGCGCGGGGGCCCGGCCCGGTTCGGGCTTGCGCAGCACCCAGAGGTGGAGCGGGATGCCGTACGGCGGGGCCGCGCCCGCGGGCAGCGCGATGACGGCCCGCAGCGCGCCCCGGCGGAGCAGCCCGGCCCGGATGCGGCGGCCGGAGCGGCGGGAGGCGGCGGCGGGCGGCATCAGGACCACGGCGGTGCCGCCGGGCCGCAGCCGGGCCAGGGCGTGCTGGACCCAGGCCAGTTCGGATTCGGTGCGAGCCGGGAAGCCGTACTCCCAGCGCGGGTCGTAGGCCAGCTCGTCGTGGCCCCAGTTGCGCTCGGTGAAGGGCGGGTGGCAGAGGACGGCGTCGGCGGCGTCGGCGGGGAAGGCGTCGGCGCGCAGGGTGTCGCCGGCCCGGGCGCGGACGGCGGCGCCGGAGCGCAGGGCGAGCCGGAGCGCGGTGAGCGCGGCGAGGTCGGGGTCGGCGTCCTGGGCGTGGAGGGCGGCGGGCCGGTCGACGGCGGCGAGCAGGCCGCCGGCTCCGGCGGCCGGGTCGAGGACGGTCGCGCCCTCGCGGGGGGCGGCGAGCGCGGCCATCAGGGCGGCGGGCCCGGGCGGGGTGAGCGTGTACTGACGGAGGTTGGCGTCGAGGAAGCGGCCGAGCAGGAACTCGAAGGTGTCGCGGGGGCCGAGTTCGGCGGCGAGTTCGACGGCGGAGCGCAGCAGGGCGGCGGAACCGAGCGCTCCGGCGGCGGCCGATCCGGCGTCGGGAGCCGGGTCGGTGGCCCCGGAGGTCAGGGATCCGAAGTTCAGGGATCCGGAGTTCGGGGCTCCGGAGGCCGGGGGCCCGGAGGCGGCGGCGCGGGGCAGGGCCGTGCGGAAGAGGGCCGTACGGTCCGCTCCGAAGCGGGCGGCCAGCACCGGTTCCACGGCGGTGGGCAGCAGTTCGGCCAGCTCCGTGTCGGGGGCGGCCGCCAGCTCCCGCCAGCGGGCCGGCCGCTCGTGGACGAGGAGCAGGGCGCAGCCGGTGCGGATCAGGGCGGTCGCGGTGGTCGCGGGGTGGTCGGCGAGCTGCTGCCAGACCCGTTCGCGGAGCGGGACCTCGGCGAGTTTGCCCTGGGCGCGCAGCCAGCGCTCGACCTCGGGGAGGGCGAAGGCGGGGCTGGTCTCGGTGCCGCCGACGGGTTTGGGGAAGTCGGCGTGCCTCCGCCGCCAGTTGCTGACCGCGGCCCGTCCGACGCCCGCCAGCCGGGCGATCCCGGCCGCGGTCACCTCGCTTGCGTTCTCCGGCATCTGGCCGCCTCCGTCATCCGTCGCCGCTGGTCAGAACGGTGTGTTGTGTCGCAGAGCATAGCGGCAGCACATCGGGACCCCACTTCACAGTGCGAGTGAACCAAAATCCCGTGAACAGTGTTGACTCGGTTCACAGGCTCTGGTCTTATTAACCCGTCACCACGGGGGCTCCTCATCGGGCCCGATCACACGCCATGTCCGGGAGGACACATGTCCCACTCCACGCACCAGCCCCAGTACGGCGGCGGCCCTCAGCCCCACGGGCAGCACCAACAGCCGTACGGACATCACGCGCCGGCCCCCCGGCCGATGCGGAACGGGCTCGGTACGGCCGCGCTGATCCTGGGCATCCTCGGCGTCATCACCGGCCCGATCCCGCTGATCTTCTGGCTGGGCGGCACCCTCGGTCTGATCGCCCTGATCCTCGGCCTGGTCGGCCGGGGCCGGGTGAAGCGCGGCGAGGCGAGCAACAAGGGCGTGACCACCGTCGGCGCGGTCCTCGGACTCCTCGCGATGATCGGCGCGACCGTCGGCGCGGTGATCACCTTCAAGGCCGTGGACGACGCGGTGAACGAGCTGGACAGCTCGATGAGCGCGAGCAAGGAGCCCGCCGCCGGATCGGACGGCGACTCCGGCGGCGACTCCGATGGCGGTTCCGACGCCAAGAGCAAGGACAAGAAGAAGGGGAAGGGCAAGGGCGCGGGCGGCGGCTCCGGAAGCGACTCCTCCGGAGCGCTCGCCGCCGGGGAGAGCGCCGTCTACAAGAACGGTGTGAAGATCACCGTCTCCGCCGCCAAGAGCTACTCCCCCAGCGAGTACGCGGCCGGCCACACCGCGGGCAACAAGGCGTACGAGATCTCCGTGACCGTGGAGAACACCGGCGACGAGAAGTTCGAGTCCGGGCTGCTGACCACCGAGGGCCGGGCCGGGGCCGACGGCGTCACCGCCGAGCAGATCTTCGACGACAAGGTCGGCTCCGGTCTCACCGGAACGGTCCTCCCCGGCAAGAAGTCCACCGTCCGCCACGCCTACTCCGCGCCCGCCGACGCGAAGACCCTCATGATCGAGGTCAGCCCCGGCATCCTGCTGGACGCCTCGGTGTGGGAGCTGTCGGTCTGACGGGCAGCGCCCCGTACCGCCGCCGCGCTGCCCCCGGGCGCGGCGGCCCCGCCCGTACCGCCCGTATCACCCGTACCGGCCGCGAGCGAACGCCGGTCAGCGGCACTGGGCGAGCATCGCCTCCTTGTCGGCCGCCGTCACGGGCATGTCGTACGCGACGGCCACCTGGGAGATCCGCACCGCGTAGGAGCAGCGGATCTTCTTGTTCGGCGGCAGCCAGGACGCCGGCCCGGAATCGCCCTTGGAGCTGTTGGACGGACCGTCCACCGGCAGCAGATTCAGCGGGTCGTTGGCGAGCCGCCGCCGCTTCTCCGCGGTCCACCGGGCCGCGCCCATCTGCCAGCTGTACGAGAGGGGAACGACATGATCGATCTGGACCGCGGCGGCCTTGCGCTTGCGCCACTCGATGGAGGTCCCGGTATAGGGGTCGTCCAGGGTGAGGGCCGTGACCACACAGTCGGAGCCGGAGCGGTACGCCAGCTTCCGGCCGTCCCGGGCGAGCAGGTCGTTACGGGTGTCACAGCCGTTGCGGGCCAGCGGCACCCCGTCGGCCGAGTCCATCCAGGCGTACCCGAAGCGATCGCGCTCGTACCCCGTCCTCGGTCCGCGGCCCTTGGTCGTCACCTTCTCGATCAGGCGGCGGGCCGCCGCCCGGTCCGCGTCGGAGGTGAGCGGCGCGAGCCCCGGCCCGGTGCCGTCGGGGTTGGCGAGCGGGCTGGTGCCCGAGGAGGAAGAGGAGGAGGAAGCGGAGTCCCGGGGCGCGGAGCCGTCGGCCTCGCATCCCACGAGAGCGGCCGTCGCGGCCAGGGCCAGCAGGCAGCCGACGATCGTACGGGGTCCTGGGATCCGGGCATCGTTCACCCGCGCAGCCTACTGACCGGGCCTCAGACCGCCCGCCGTCAGGGCTGATCGGCGCCGGCCCCCGCGCCCCGGCCGCGCGACGGCGGGCCGGGACGGGGCGGGCGAGGCGGACGAGGTCGGACCGGGCGGACCGGGCGGACCAGCCCGGGCGGGTCAGGAGCCCAGGATCGTGGTGAGGAACTCCCCGGTCCAGCCGAGCAGTTCCCTTCCCACCACCGGCTTCCCGCCGATCTTCCCCGAGGTCGGCCTCGGCACCAGCACCTGCTTGGCCGCCGGCTTGACGACCGTACGCGGATGCAGCCGCTTCAGCCGCAGCTCCTGCGACTCCCGCAGCTCCACCGGAGCGAACCGGATATTGCTCCCCTGAAGCACGATCTCGGCGACCCCGCAGGCCCGCGCCAGCATCCGCAGCCCCGCCACCAGCAGCAGATTCTCCACCGGCTCCGGCAGCTTGCCGTAACGGTCGACGAGTTCGTCGCGGACCGCCTTGATGTCCTCCTCGGTGTTCGCGGCGGCGATCGCCCGGTACGCCTGGAGCCGCAGCCGCTCACCGGGGGCGTAGTCGTGCGGGACATGCGCGTCCACCGGCAGCTCGATCTTGACCTCCAGCGGCGGCTCCTCCTCCGTCCCGCCCTCCAGCGAGGCCCGGTAGTCGGCGACCGCCTCGCCCACCATCCGTACATACAGATCGAAGCCGACGCCCGCGATATGGCCGGACTGCTCCCCGCCGAGGAGATTGCCCGCGCCCCGGATCTCCAGGTCCTTCATCGCCACATACATGCCCGCGCCCATCTCGGTGTGCTGGGCGATCGTCGCGAGCCGCTCGTGCGCGGTCTCGGTGAGCGGCTTCTCCGGCGGGTAGAGGAAGTACGCGTAGCCCCGGTCCCGGCCCCGGCCGACCCGTCCGCGCAGCTGGTGCAGCTGCGAGAGGCCGAAGTTGTCGCCGCGCTCCACGATCAGCGTGTTGGCGTTGGAGATGTCGATGCCCGACTCCACGATCGTCGTGGAGACCAGCACATCGAACTTCTTCTCCCAGAAGTCCACCACGACCTGTTCGAGCGCCGACTCCGACATCTGGCCGTGCGCGGTGGCGATCCTCGCCTCGGGGACGATCTCCCGGAGGCGGGCCGCGGCCCGGTCGATGGACTCCACCCGGTTGTGGATGTAGAAGACCTGGCCCTCGCGGAGCAGTTCACGGCGGACGGCCGCGCCGATCTGCTTCTCCTCGTACGGGCCGACGAAGGTGAGCACCGGGTGGCGCTCCTCCGGCGGGGTGGTGATGGTCGACATCTCGCGGATGCCGGTGACCGCCATCTCCAGCGTCCTGGGGATGGGGGTCGCTGACATGGTCAGCACATCGACATTGGCCCGCAGCTTCTTCAGCTGCTCCTTGTGCTCGACGCCGAAGCGCTGCTCCTCGTCCACGATGACCAGGCCCAGGTCCTTGAACCTGGTCTCCGAGGAGAAGAGCCGGTGGGTGCCGATGACGATGTCGACCGCGCCGTCCCGCAGCCCCTCCAGGGTCGCCTTGGACTCGGTGTCGGACTGGAAGCGGGAGAGCGCCCGCACCTTCACCGGGAACTGCGAATACCGCTCGGAGAAGGTGCCGAAGTGCTGCTGCACCAGCAGCGTGGTGGGGACCAGGACCGCGACCTGCTTGCCGTCCTGGACCGCCTTGAAGGCGGCGCGCACCGCGATCTCCGTCTTGCCGTAGCCGACGTCGCCGCAGATCAGCCGGTCCATCGGGACCGTCTTCTCCATGTCCTCCTTGACCTCGGCGATCGTGGAGAGCTGATCGGGCGTCTCCATGTACGGGAAGGCGTCCTCCAGCTCCCGCTGCCAGGGGGTGTCCGGGCCGAAGGCGTGGCCGGGGGCCGCCATCCGGGCCGAGTAGAGCTTGATCAGATCGGCGGCGATCTCCTTGACGGCCTTCTTGGCGCGCGCCTTGGTCTTCGTCCAGTCCGCGCCGCCGAGCCGGTGCATGGTGGGGGCCTCGCCGCCCACGTACTTGGTGATCTGCTCCAGCTGGTCGGTGGGGATGTAGAGCCGGTCGCCGGGCTGGCCGCGCTTGGCCGCGGCGTACTCCACGACCAGATACTCACGGGTCGCGCCCTGGACGGTGCGCTGCACCATCTCGACGTAGCGGCCGACGCCGTGCTGCTCGTGGACGATGTAGTCGCCGGTCTCCAGGGTCAGCGGGTCGATCGTCTTGCGGCGGCGGGTCGGCATCCGGCGGCCGTCCTTGCCGGCCGCCTTCTGGCCGGAGAGGTCGGTCTCGGTGAGGACGACCAGCTTCAGGGCCGGGTCGATGAAGCCGAAGTCGATCGATCCGCAGGCCACATGGACCAGGGACGGGGAGATGTCGGCGAGGTCGGCGTCCAGCCGGGCCGGCACGCCCTCGCCGCCGAGCACCTCGACGGTGCGGGTCGCCGGGCCGTGCGCCTCGGTGACGAAGACCGTGCGCCAGCCGTCCGCGAGCCAGCCCTTGGTGTCGGCGAGGGCCCGGGCGGTGTCGCCCCGGTAGGACTCCGGGGCGTGCATGCCCAGCTTGAGGGTCTCGTCGGTCAGCTCCTCGTCGGCGGCGAACGGGGAGATGGACCACCACATCATGTCCAGCTCACGGGCCCGGTCCCGGACGTCCGCGATCCCCCGCAGGGAGGCCGCGCCGACGTCGATGGGGGCCTCGCCGCCGCCCGCGGTCGCCGCCCAGGAGGCGTGCAGGAACTCCTGGCTGGTGGCGACGAGGTCGGCGGCCCGGGTGCGGACCCGCTCCGGTTCGCAGACCACGGTCATGGAGCCCTCGGGGAGCACGTCGAGCAGCAGTTCCATCTCGTCCACGAGCACCGGGGCGAGGGACTCCATGCCCTCGACCGCGATCCCCTCGGCGATCTTGCCGAGGAGTTCGCCCAGCTCGGGGTGGGCCTCGGCGAGGGTCGCGGCGCGCTGCCGGACCTCGTCGGTGAGCAGCAGCTCACGGCAGGGCGGGGCCCACAGTCCGTGCTCGGCGATCTCCAGGGAGCGCTGGTCCGCGATCTTGAAGTAGCGGATCTCCTCGATGTCGTCGCCCCAGAACTCCACCCGGAGGGGGTGCTCCTCGGTCGGCGGGAAGACATCGAGGATCCCGCCGCGCACGGCGAACTCGCCGCGCTTCTCGACCAGCTCCACCCGGGAGTACGCGGCGGCGGCCAGCGCGTCCACGACCTCGTTGAGATCGGCGCGCGCGCCGGTGCGCAGCGAGACGGGCTCCAGTTCGCCCAGGCCCTTGACCTGCGGTTGCAGTACGGAGCGGATCGGCGCGACGACGATCGAGACGGGGCCCGCGGCAGGGTCGTCCGCCGAGGGGTGGGCGAGCCTGCGGAGCACCGCGAGGCGGCGGCCGACGGTGTCGGAGCGGGGGGAGAGGCGTTCGTGCGGGAGGGTCTCCCAGGAGGGGTACTCGACGATGCCCTCCTCGGGCAGCAGCGAGCGCAGGGCGGCCGCGAGGTCCTCGGCCTCACGGCCGGTCGCGGTGACGGCGAGCACCGGGCGGCCGCTGTCGCGGGCGAGGGCGGCCAGGGCGAGGGGGCGCGCGGCGGGGGGCCCGACCAGGTCGACATGCGGACGGCCCGCGTCCCGGGCGACGCGCACCGCCTCGGCGAGCGCGGGGTCACGGACGACGGCGTCGAGCAGACCGTGCAGGCTCATGAAAGGGGGTCCCTCCCGGGAAGGCGGAGCGGGCAACGCGAACGGCCCGACACGTTGAACGGGCCGGGGTCCTCCAGCGTACGCCCGCCCTCCCCACCCCCGCCCCCCGAGGCACCGGCCCCCGCACCCGGCAAACCCAGCCCGTCCGACGATTGAGGACGAACCCGGAGCACAAGCCCCCGCACCCGGCAAACCCAGCCCGTCCGACGATTGAGGACGAACCCGGAGCACAGGCCCCCGCACCCGGCAAACCCAGCCCGTCCGGCGCTTGAGGACGAACCCGGAGCACAGGCCCCCGCACCAATACCGGCCCCCGCCGGGGACCAGCCCCCGAACCCCCGCGCCTCAAACGCCGGCGAGGCTGAAACACACCACCCACACCCAGCCCGTCCGGCGCTTGAGGACGGACGCGGGGCCCGGGCGCCCGCAGGGATGCGGGGGCACGGGCCCCGGGAGGGGGAGGGGGAAGGAGGGCTATTCGGTGGCGATGGCGTTGAGGACGTTCATGCGGCCGGCGCGGAAAGCGGGCACCAGCGCCGCGAAGAGCCCGACGAACGCCGACGCCACGAACACCACCGTGATCGTGGACCACGGAATCTCCAGCAACTTCATCCCTTCCAGCGCGAGCAGCTGCTGCGCCGCCACCCCCCACCCCATCCCCAGCCCCAGCCCCAGCAGCGCCCCGAAGAGAGCGATCACCACCGACTCCAGCCGGATCATCCGCCGCAGCTGCCTGCGCGAGAGCCCGATCGCCCGCATCAGCCCGATCTCCCGGGTGCGCTCCACCACCGAGAGCGCCAGCGTGTTCACCACGCCGAGCACGGCGACGATGATCGCGAGCCCGAGCAGGCCGTAGACGATGTTCAGGATCTGGTCGATCTGCTTCTTCAGCTCCGCCTTGTAGTCGCTCTGATCGCGCACCTTGTACTGCGGATAGTCGGCGAGCGCCGCGCTGAGCCCGGCCTTGGCCTCCTTGACCTGTCCCTTCTCGGCGGTGGCGAGCAGCATCTGGTTCTGCGGCATCCGGTCGGCGGGGAGGTACCGCGCGACGGTGTCGATGGCGAGGTACTTCGCGCCCTGGTCCAGGGCCGCGTCGTCGGAGGTGATCGCGGCGACCTTGAGCCGGGCGGCGCGGCCGCCGTCGAAGGCGACGGCGAGGGTGTCGCCGATCTTCACCCCGTGCTTGCGGGCGTAGTCGTCGCCGACGGAGATCGCGTCCTTGCCGTACGCGGCGGACTGCTCCCCCTCGACCATCTCGCGGCGCAGGTCCGTCGCGTAGGACGGGTCGGTGGCGGAGAGCGCCTCGTCCGCGGTCGTGCCGTCGGGCGCGGTGATCTTGGCCTTGACCATTCTGTACTCGGACACATGGGTGAGGCCGCCGGCCTTCTCCACGGCCCGGTGGGCCTGCGGGACGATCGGCTGTCCGTTGCCGGTCTGGATGATGAAGTCCGCGCCGACGCTCCGGTCCAGTTCGTCGGTGGCCGAGGCGACCATCGAGGAGCCGACCACGGAGAGCGCGGCGACCAGCGCGAGGCCGATCATCAGCGCGGCGGCGGTCGCCCCGGTGCGGCGCGGGTTGCGCAGCGCGTTGCGCTCGGCGAGCCGGCCGACGGGGCCGAACATCCGCAGCACCAGCGCGCCGATCGCCCGGACCACGACCTGGGCGAGGAGCGGCCCGATGACGATGAAGCCGAGCAGGGTCAGCAGCACTCCGAGGCCCAGGAAGAGGGAGCCGTCGGCGGCCTTGTCGACCTGGGAGGTGGTGATGAGGGCCGCGGCTCCGGCGCCGGTCAGCACCAGGCCGAGGGCGGCCCGGATCCGGCCGGACTTGCCGTCGGCCGGGGTCCCGGCGTCGCGCAGGGCGGCCATCGGGGAGACCTTGCCGGCCCGGCGGGCGGGGACGTAGGCGGCGAGGACGGTGACGACGACCCCGAGGACGAGCCCGATCACGGGCACGCTCCACCGCACGGTCAGATCGTCGGTGGAGAGGTTCATGCCCATGGCGCCCATGAGCTCCATCAGCCCGATGGCGAGCCCGACCCCGGCGGCGACGCCGGTGACGGAGCCGACGACGCCGAGGAAGAGCGCCTCCACCAGGACGGAGCGGTTGACCTGCTTGCGGCTGGAGCCGATGGCCCGCATCAGACCGATCTCGCGGGTGCGCTGGGCCACCAGCATCGAGAAGGTGTTGACGATGAGGAAGATGCCGACGAGGAAGGCGATTCCGGCGAAGCCGAGCATCGCGTACTTCATCACGTTGAGGAACTCGCCCAGCTCCTCGCGGCCCTCGTCGGTGGCCTCGGCGGCCGTGCTGACCTTGTAGGAGCCGGCGCCCAGCGCCGCGGCGACGTCCTTCTTGAGCCGGTCGTCGGAGACCCCGTCGGCCGCGGTGATCGAGAGGTAGCTGTAGCGGCCCTCCTCGCCGAGCAGTGCGCGCTGCGCGGTGGCGGACTCCAGGTAGACGATGGTCGCGCCGGGGTTGGTGACCTTGAAGGAGGCGATGCCCGAGATGGTGGTCCGGAGGTCCCCGGTGACGGCTATGACGCGCAGTTCGTCGCCGACGGCGAGCTTGTGCTTCTTCGCGGTGTCGGCGTCGATCATCGACTCGGCGGGGGCCCGGGGCGCGTGGCCCGAGGTGATCTCCATCGACTTGAGGTCGTTCCTGGTCCAGTCGCCGGCGATGGTCGGGGCGCCGCTGGTCGCGCCGACGTCCTTGTTGTCGGCGTCGACGACCGTGACGCTCATGCTGTTGACGGCGCCCTCGGCGAACTCGACCCCGTCGACGGCCTTGGCCTTCGCCAGGGCGGAGGCGGGCAGCGAGTCCGGCTTGCCGGTCTGCGACGCCGTCCCGTCGCCGTCGCCGGACTCCTTGGGCTTGACGCTGACATCGCTGGCGGTGACGGCGAAGAGCTTGTCGAAGGTGGTGTTCATGGTGTCGGTGAAGACGAGCGTCCCCGACACGAAGGCGACGGACAGCAGTACGGCGATCGCCGAGAGCGCCATGCGCCCCTTGTGCGCGAGGAAGTTGCGCAGGGAGGTCTTGAGGACGGTCACGAGGTACGCCCCCGGGCGTCGAAGTCCTTCATCCGGTCGAGCACGGCCTCGGCGGTGGGCCGGAACATCTCGTCCACGATCCGGCCGTCGGCGAGATACAGCACCCGGTCGGCGTAGGAGGCGGCGACCGGGTCATGCGTGACCATGACGATGGTCTGGCCCAGCTCGTCCACGGAGCGGCGGAGGAAGCCGAGGACTTCGGCGCCCGCGCGGGAGTCGAGGTTCCCGGTGGGCTCGTCGCCGAAGATGATCTCGGGCTGGGCGGCGAGCGCCCGGGCGACGGCGACGCGCTGCTGCTGGCCGCCGGAGAGCTGGGTGGGCCGGTGCTTCAGCCGTTCGGAGAGGCCGACCGTCGACACCACCCGGTTCAGCCAGGCGGCGTCGGGCTTGCGGCCCGCGATGTCCATGGGGAGGGTGATGTTCTCCAGGGCGTTCAGCGTGGGCAGCAGGTTGAACGCCTGGAAGATGAAGCCGACGCGGTCTCTTCGGAGCTGGGTGAGCTTCTTGTCCTTGAGACCGGTGATCTCGGTGTCGTCCAGGTGGATGCTGCCGGAGGTGACGGTGTCGAGTCCGGCGAGGCAGTGCATCAGGGTGGACTTGCCGGAGCCGGAGGGGCCCATGATCGCGGTGAACTGCCCGCGGGCGATGTCGACGTCGACATGGTCGAGGGCGACGACCCGGGTCTCCCCGGCGCCGTACGCCTTGACGATCTGACGTCCACGCGCGGCGACGGCCGTGCGCCCTCCGGTGCCCCCGTGCTGGGGAATGGTCACAGCCGTTGTCACGTGATGTCTCCTATGTCGGTCGATCCGCGCGAGTGTCGCCGCGGCCATTCGAGTCTGTCGAGGGGGGCGGGACGGCGCACTGGTGCCCGGCGCAGTTCGAGCCGGGGGTTTACCCCACCCCCGTCGTGCGGCCCTCGGCCCCCCGGCGCCGCGTAAGAACAACTTAAGGAGTCGGCCCCGCCGGACACGTCGTCCCTCGGGACGAACGCGCCCCGGCCGTTCGTAGGGAGGAGCCCCTAGGGGTGCCGTCGCCTTCCGCCGGGGTTCCCGGTCGGGTTCGCGCGCCCTCCCACCGGGCGACCTCGGGTGAGAGGGTGTCCCCGGGGCAAATAGGTGCAGGGGGAAAGGAATTCGGCGTGCCGAAGAAACCGAGACTGTCCGAACCGGAGCGCCAAGCCCCGCAGGCCGATGAGACACGGGCCCGCAAGGCGGTGGTCGCCGCGCTGATGGCGGGGATGGCGCTCGCCGCGCTCGACGGGACGATCGTGTCGACCGCCGTCCCGCAGATCGTCGGCGACCTCGGCGGATTCGCCGTCTTCTCCTGGCTCTTCTCCGGCTATCTGCTGGCCGTCACCGTCACTCTGCCGGTGTACGGGAAGCTCTCCGACACCCTCGGCCGCAAGCCGGTGCTGATCGCGGGGATCGTCCTCTTCCTCATCGGCTCGCTGCTCTGCGCCGTCGCCTGGAACATGGCCTCGCTGATCGCGTTCCGTATCGTCCAGGGCCTGGGCGGCGGGGCGCTCCAGGGCACGGTCCAGACGATCGCCGCGGATCTCTATCCGCCGAAGGAGCGCCCGAAGATCCAGGCCCGGCTCTCCACGGTGTGGGCGGTGTCGGCCGTCGCGGGCCCGGCGGTCGGCGGGCTGCTGGCGACCTACGCCGACTGGCGCTGGATCTTTCTGATCAATCTTCCGGTGGGGGCGGTCGCCCTGTGGCTGATCGCGCGCCATCTGCGCGAGCCGGACCGGCCGCGAGCGCCCGCGGCGAAGCCGCCCACAAAGCCCGGCGCGACGTCGCGTAGCGAGCCCGGCACGAAGTCGCGGACAAGGCCCGGTACGGCGTCCGGCACGCGCGGGCCCGGGTCCCGCATCGACTGGCCGGGCGCGCTGACCGTCTTCGGCGCGGGAGCCGCGCTGCTCACCGCGCTCGTCCAGGGCGGCGTCGCCTGGCCCTGGCTCTCCGCGCCCTCCCTGGCGCTGCTGGGCGGCGGGGCGCTCCTGGCGGCGGCCACCGTCGTCGTGGAGCGGCGGGCCGCCGAACCGATCCTGCCCGGCTGGGTCTGGCGGCGGCGCACCATCGCCGCGGTCAATCTCGCGCTCGGCGCGCTGGGTCTGCTGATGATCGCCCCCATGGTCTTCCTGCCGACCTACGCCCAGTCGGTGCTGGGACTCGGCCCGGTGGCGGCCGGATTCGTCCTCTCCGTGATGACCATCAGCTGGCCCATCAGCGCGGCCCTCTCCAGCCGTCTCTACAACCGGATCGGCATCCGCAGGACCGCTGCCATCGGCATCGCGTTCGCCGCGCTGATCCTGGCGGCCTTCCCCCTGCTCCCCTACCCCGCCTCCCCCTGGCAGCCCGCCCTGATCATGCTGCTGCTCGGCGCGGCGCTGGGCCTCTTCCAGCTGCCGCTGATCGTGGGCGTGCAAGCCTCGGTGGGCTGGTCGGAGCGGGGGACGGCGACCGCCTCCATACTCTTCTACCGCCAGATCGGCCAGAGCGTCGGCGCGGCCCTCTTCGGCGCGGTGGCCAACACGGTGCTCACCTCCCGGCTCGGCGGCGCGGGCGACCTCGAATCCGTCGCCCAGTCCCTGGAGAACCCGGCCGCCCTCACGGCCGAATCCGCCGACCGGCTCCGCCGCGCGGTGGACGCGGCGGTCGACCATGTCTACATCGGGGCGGCCGCGGCGGCCGTCGCCGCGCTGCTCGCCCTGCTGCTGCTGGCGCCCCGGCACTTCCCGGTGGTCGACGAGACCGCCCCCGCGCCCGCCCTCAAGGACGGCGACGGCTGAGGGCGCGCGCCGGGGCGGGACGGCGCGCGGGGCGCGGCGGGGCGGGACGGCGCCCGGGGCGCGGCGGGGCGGCGGGGCGGCGAGGCAGCACGGGCGGACCGGGACGGCCCGGCCCCCGACGGGCGGGTCAGTCGTCCGCCGGCGCGCGCCCGGTCAGGGCGGCGAGGCTGTCGCTGATGTGCGCCATGTGCGCGTTCATCTCCTCGCGGGCCTCCTCGTGCTCCCGCAGGATCCGCTCCGTCTCCCGGACGGTGCGCTCCTCCGCGAGACGCGCCTGTGTGAGCAGCTCCGCCGCCCGGGCCTCGGCGTCCTCCTGGCCGTGGCGGGCCTGCTCCCGGGTCTCGGCGAGGGCGCGCTCGGCCTCCGAGAGGGCCTTCTCGGCGAAGGCGGTCAGCTCGGTGTGGCGGGTGTCCAGTTCCGTACGCCGGCCGTCCAGTTCACGCCCCTGCGACTCCCAGCGCTCGGCCTGCTCCGACTCCAGATCGGCGAGCAGGCCCTCCGCCCGCAGCCGGGTCTCCTGCCAGACGGTCAGCGCGTCGGCCCGCCGGACCTTCGCCTCGGCCCGCGCCTGGCCGAGACGCTCCTCGGCGGCGGCCCCGGCCGTGGCCAGCACCTCCGCCGCGTGCGCCTCGGCGGCCTCCAGCACCGCGTCGGTCTCGGCCCGCGCCGCGTCGCGCACGCCCCGCCCGTCGGCCTTGGCCTCCTCCAGCGCGGCCAGCGCGTCACCGCGCGCCGTGGACCGTACCGACTCCGCCTCCTCCTCCGTGAGCGCGAGCAGCTCCTGGGCGCGGGGACCCATCACCTCGTAGGTCTGGGGGCTCAGCGCCGCCACCGCCTCGCGCAGCCGGGCCGCCTCCGCCTCCATCTCCTTGGCGAGCACGGTCAGCCGCGCCGCGCGCTCCCACGCGTCGTCGCGGCCTCGCGCGAGAGCGGCGACATGGGCGTCAGCCTCCTCCATGCGATAGCCGCGGCGTACGACGGCGAAGCCATGAGGCGAAACCGATGCTGCACTCATCCTTCGAGTCCCTTCCAGATCCACAACGACGCATTACGCGATTGTGCTCATATCCTTCCGGACCCAAAACAAACGCTCATAACGCGACACTGTGACATCAGGCGAAAGAAGACAGCGGAAGGGGCGTCCGGTCCACCGTCGTGGACCGGACGCCCCGGGGCGTGCGCGAGAGGCGCGGGCGTTACAGCAGCCCGTCCCACATCTGTTCCAGCAGCACCGACCACCAGGTGTCCGGGGAGGACAGCGCCGCCGGGTCCAGGGCCGCGAGCTGCGCCTGGAAGTCCACCGTCCAGCGGCCGGCCTGCTCCGGATTGAGGCCGTACCGGAAGCGCCACATCCGGCCGAGCAGCGCCATGCACCGCACGAACTCCGGCAGCCCGCTGTTCACGAACTGCGGCGGGGTGGGCTGACCGCCGGGGCCGGCCTCCACCGGGACCGCCACGATGTGCGCGGTCCCGTACTGGACGCAGATGGCCCGGCCGAAGTCATTGCCCACGACCAGATACGAACTGGCGTCGATCGCGGCCTGCACCTGCCGCTGCGCCGCCAGCTCGGCGAGCGTCGGGACGACCGGGTGCGCGGGCTGCGCCCAGAAGAACGGGTTGAAGTCGCCCGGCAGACCGGCCCACACCAGGGTCGCCGCCACCGTCTCGGGCACCCCCTGCCGGGAGACGGCCCGCTGGTCGAACCGGCAGATGCCCTGCGGCCCGAACGCCGACACCAGCTCCTGGGCGACCGCCTGCTGCGGCACCGGCGGGGCCTGCTGCACCTGCGGCAGCGGGGCCCGGACCGGCGCGGGGCGGGCCGGCCCGTCGGCGACCTGGTGCAACTCGCCCTGATGGGTGAGGAGTTGGCTCATCCCGCGCTGCCGTCCGGCGTGGTCGGTGCCGTACGGGGCGATATGGGTGATCCGCGCCTGCGGCCAGGTCTCGCCGATCATCCGGGCGCAGTATCCGCCCGGCAGCAGACACGACTCCAGCTCGGTGTGCAGCTCCAGCACCTGCTGCGGCGGCACATTGAGCGCGCGCAGCTCGTGCAGGATCTGCCACTCCGGGTGCGGGGTGCCGGGGGCCGATCTGCGGATGATCTGCGCCTCGGAGCCGTCGGGGGCGCGATAGCGCAGTACGGCCTGGTAGCCGGGCCCCACCGTGGGCACGCCGGGGCGCGGATAGCCGTACGAGGGGGGCGGGCCGCCCTGCGGTACGGCTCCGGGCGGCGGTACGGCTCCGGGCGGCGGGCCGGGCGGGCCGGGCGGCGGCGGGACTCCGGGGCCGGAGCCCATCCGGCCGGGGTCGGACAGCACCGTCGCCGCCTGGTGGACTCCGCCGGGGGGCGGGGTCGAGCCGGGCGGTGCGGGCGGGGCCGGCGGCGGCGGGGTCGGGGCGGACTGCCCCGGGAGGCCGGCCGGGACCTGGGGGCTCAGCTGGGTCGGCAGATATCCGGCCGCGGGCGCGCCGGGGGCGCCCGGTCCGGACGGCGGCGGGGTCGCCCCCGGCGGACGGGCGGCGGGCGCGCCGGGCACGCCCGGCGGCGGACCGGGGGGCGGCGGGGTCGTCGGACCGCCGCCGCGCGAGGGGCGTCCCGGGGGCTGGGCCCTGCTGGTCGCCGCGTCGGCGATGTCGGCCGCCCCGCCGGAGCCGGGGGCCGTCTCCTTGAGCGTCGGCCGCACGGCTGTGGGCGGCAACTGGCTGCCGCCCGCCATCAGCGCGGTGGGCGCGTCCGCGCCCGCCGCCGGGTCCGCGCTCCCGCCGTCCCGGCCGACCGGCGGCGCGGAGAACACGGTGTCGGGCAGGGGTACGGAGGCGTCGTCCGTGTCCACCGCGCTGGTGTCCGTCCACGACGTGGACCCGCCGCCGCTCGACGGCGTACGCGACCCGGCGGGGGCGGGCGGTGCGGCCGGCGGGGCCGGGGACGCGGGCGGCGGGGTCGGCGCGGCCGAGGCTCCGGGCGCGCCCGGGAAGGCGGGCGCGGGCGGGGGCGTCGGCGACGCGGACGGCGGTACGGGTGCGGAGGGCGCGGGAGCCGGGGGCCCGGGCGGCGCGGCGGGGGCGGGCAGGCCCGCGCCCAGCGAGTCGGACCAGGCCGAGTCGCCGCCGCGCGATCCCCCGCCCGCCTGGGAGGCGTTCTGCGAGGCGCTCCGGGAAGCGTGGTCCCGGGCGGCGGGGGCGGGGGGCGCGACGGGCCAGTCGTCCTCGGGCGGGGCGGCCGGCTCCGGCTCCCGCGCCCGCTCGGACCGCGCGGGCCCCTCGGACCGCCCGGGCCCCCCGGCCTCCTCGGCTCCCTCGGGTCCCGCGGGCTCCTCCGGCTCCTCGGCGCCGATCCGGTCCGCCGCGTCCTGGAGCCACTCCGGCGGCGTCAGCAGGAACGACGTCTGGTGCAGATCGATCCGCTGGGGCGGCTCGGCCGCGGCCGGGCCCGCGGCGACGGGAGCGCCGTACTCCTCCTCGTACCGCCGGATCACCTCGCCCACCGGCAGCCCGGGCCACAGCGACGCCTCGCCGCCGTCCCGCGCGATCACCAGGCGCTGTTCGCCGCCGTCCGGGCGCGCCCCGCTCTCGCGGTCCTCCGCCCAGACGACGAAGCCCAGATCGAACTCCCGCACCCGCACCTCACGGTGCTGATACGGGGGCACATCGCCGTTCACCCATTCTTCCGCGCGCTCCTGCGCCTGTGCGAAGGTCACCATCGGAGCGTCACTCCTCGCCGGAGACGGGAACGGCGCGCGCGAAGCCGCCGTCCACCATCAGATTCGCCACGGTCTCCAGCTCCGCGGGATTGCCCGCCAGCCGCCGGAGGAAGTCGTCGAAGTCGTCGCCGCAGGGCAGCAGCAGCCGGTCGACGCGCTGCTGCACATTCCAGCCGTCGCGGTCGCGCCCGTCGTCATAGGCGCAGAACCAGACCGAGCCGATCGCCGTCCCTCTGACCTTGACCGCCAGGATGCCGCCCTGGACGAACGCGACGCCCAGATAGTCCTTGGTCAGATGGTCGCGCAGGCACTTGTTGACGTACACCAGGTCATTGACGGCCGCCTCGTCGCGGACGGTCAGGAACGGCTGGTCCACCAGCAGCCCCAGCTCCGCGTCGAGGGCCGCGCCGACGGGGGCGCAGCCGCCCGCCGCCTTGAGGAAGGTGCGGTACGCGCCGGGCAGCCGGTAGCCGAGGTCCTCCTCGGCGCCGAGCAGTTGCTGTTCGGCGACGGAGAGCGCGCCCCGGGGCAGGCCGAAGTGGACCGGCCGGGTCTCCTGGAGCGGGCGGGTGCCGCGCTTGTCCTGGTCGACCGGGGTCGTCGCCAGACCGCCGTGGTGCCTCAGCAGAGCCTTCACCTCGACCGGGACCAGTTCGAGCCGGCGGGTGCCGCGCACATGGTGCCAGGTCCAGCCGTGCGGGGTGGCGACGGCGGGGAGGGTGTCCCAGAGCGCGTGGCCGGCGGCGTGCAGCGCCGCGTTGGCCGACACGTAGTCGGTGAGACGGAGTTCGTCGACGCCGAAGCCCTCCGGGGGTTCGGCGATCTCGGCGGCGGCCCTCGCGTACGCCGAGAAGTCCGGGTAGCCCTCGGCGTCCACGCGGACGCCGCCGGGGTGGCGGGCGGCCCGTACGGGGTCCGGGAAATGGACGGTCTGACCGGCGTAGGCCGCGTTCGGCGGCCGTCCGGGGCCGTCCGGTGGCGCGACGGTTCCCCCGGCTCCCGCGGACTGGGGGCCGGGAGGCGTCCCCAGCCCTTGCCGACCTGTCGTCATGGCGATCCGCCCCCTGCTGGCTTCTGACTGTTCGGGACAGCCTAAGCGGTGGGGACCCGGGGAGCGCCGGTCGTCGGCCGCCTCCTCGCGACCTCGCCCCGACGGTCACCAACTGTCACAAACGGGTGACCGTATGCCGACGGAGCCACACGTTTCAGCTACCCAGCTTCCACACACTGCTTTGCATTTGGCACGCTGTTCATTCACTTCGGGGGAGTGCGGGGAGGGACAAAAGCACCATGCACACAGCGCAACCAGGGACTCCGGGCACGACGGGTGATCCTCGTCTCAGCTGGAGCAGTACCGAGGAGCCCGGCCCGCCCACGCTCAGCCACCGCCGGGACGGCATTCTGCCCGCCGTCGCCGCGGCACTCTCCGTACGCGGCGAGACGCTCAAGTCGACCGCGGGGAAGGGGGACCGGGCGCCGGTCCTCCACCCTCTCGTACAGGACTTCCTGGACACTCTGGGCAGCGGGCAGCGGGAGCGCTTCACCGGGCGGTGCCCGGAGGCGATCCTGCTCTCGCGCCATCTCACGACGGCGGAGGGCAACCGCTCCAAGCGGGCCCGGCGCAGGCCGCTGTCGCACAGCGAGGCGAAACGCTCGCTGAAGCAGGCGAAACTGACGGCGCGGCGGATCCGTGAGGACGGGGATCCGCTGCACGGCAGTTACGCCCCGCCGTGCCGTTCCTGTACGGCGATGCTCGACCATTTCGGGGTCCGCGCAGTGGACCCGACCGCGACGGACTCCACGAATGGCTGAACCAGCAGCGATGCCCGAGAATCTCAGTACGACCCGGTTCCCCGTCGCCGTCGACGCGGCGCTCCAGGAGGCCGGATGGCAGCCCGGCCGCTGGGACATCAAGCTCGCCGAGCACTGGGCGGACACCCTGCGGGCCTTCGAGTCGCCCGCCGGGCACCGGCACGCGGTCTTCCCGGCGGCGGTGGAGGCGTGGGCGGAGTTCGGGGGGCTGCGGATCGCCGCGCTGGGGCCCGGGCGGCAGACGGCGCCGCCGGTGGTGCACATGGATCCGCTGGCGGGGCTGCATCTGGCGAGGACGCTGGCGGATCTGGGGAGGGCGCTGGGGACGGAGGTGGCGCCGCTGGGGGCGGAGGGCGAGGGGCAGGGGGTGTTGGCGATCGATGCGGAGGGGAGGGTGTACGGGGTGGATCACACCGGGGACTGGTATCTCGGCGCCGACATCGACCGCGCCCTCTCCACCCTCATCACCGGCCTCCAACCCCCCCGGCTCACCACCTCCCACCCCTGACCCACCCCCACCAGCGCGCCACCAAGACGCCACCCCCAGCCCGTCCGGCGATTGAGGACGAACCCACACCCCAGGAACCCGGGGCAAAGCAAGACCGTCAATCCCAGCCCGTCCGGCGATTGAGGACGAACCCGCACCCCGGGGGCCCGGGCCAAGGCAAGACCGTCAATCCCAGCCCGTCCGGCGATTGAGGACGAACCCGCACCCCGGGGGCCCCGGGGCAAAGCCACCAGCGCGCCTCAAACGCCGGCGAGGCTGAATGGGCCCGAGGGCAAGACCACCACCCCCTCGCCAAGCCCAACCCCCCGTCGGGGACCAGCCCCCGAACCCCCGCGCCTCAAACGCCGGCGAGGCTGAGATTTCCCCGCCGCCAGAACCGGACAGACCCGCCCCACACCAAGCCCGCCAACCCCAGCCCGTCCGGCGATTGAGGACAAACCCGCACCCCAGGAACCCGGGCCAAGACCACCCGGGGCAGCCGCGGGGCGCGAGGATCAAGGGGTGGTGGGGAGGACGGCGGAGACGCGGAAGCCGCCGGTGTCGGTGGGGCCGGAGACGAAGACGCCGCCGAGCGCGAGCACCCGCTCCCGCATCCCCACCAACCCATTCCCCCCACTCGGCAACCCCGCCCCCGCCCCCGCGCCCCCCATGTCCGGCGCCCCGTTCTCCACCTGCATGGCGACCTCCCCCTCACGGTGGGCGAGCCGCACCATCACCTTGGCCCCGGCGGCGTGCTTGTGGACGTTGGTGAGGGCCTCCTGCACCACGCGGTAGGCGGTCTGCTCGACCTCCGGCGCGTACGCGCGCGCCTCCCCCTGGACGGCCAGCTCCACGACCATCCCGGTCTGGCGGGACTGCCCGACGAGATCCTCCACATCGGCGATGGCCGGCCCGGCCCCTCCCCCGGCCGCCGCGGCGGCGGCCGCGGCCGCGGCCCCGACGGCGGCCAGCGGCACCTGCGCGCTGCGCCGCTGCTCCCCGTCGCCGGTGCGCAGCACCCCCAGCATCTCGCGCAGCTCGGTGAGGGCCTGCCGCCCCATGTCGCCGACGAGCGCCGCGTTCTTGACCGCCTTCTGGGGATCCTTGGGCGCGACCGCCTGGAGCGCCGCCGCGTGGACGACCATCAGGCTGACGCGGTGCGCCACCACGTCGTGCATCTCGCGGGCGATCCGGGTGCGCTCCTCGGTGCGCGCCCACTGGGCCCGCTGCTCGGCGCGGTCGGCGAGCAGCAGCAGCTCCTGCTCCAGGCTGTCGGCGCGTTCGCGCAGGCTCTCCATGAGCCGGCGGCGGGCCCCGATGTAGAGGCCGAAGAGGACGGGCGGCAGCACCACGCCGACCGCTATGAAGCAGGCCATGAGCGGTACGTACCAGTCGCCGGGCTCGGCGAGGTCGGAGGCGCGGACGTCCTGGCCGACCCGGACGAAGCTGACGATCAGGGTCGCGGACAGGGACATCCCGGTGAGCGTGGCGATGATCCGGCGCGGCACCTCGGACGCGGCGAGCGAGTAGAGCCCGACGAGGGCCATCAGATAGCCCATCTCGGCCGGGGTGACGGCGATCGAGACGAGCACGACGGCGATCGGCCAGCGCCGCCGTACGACAAGGACGGATCCGACGAGCAGTCCGAACAGCACTCCGAGGGGGACCGGGATCGCGGTCCTGTCCGCGAATCCGGCCCCCTCGACAGCGCACTCCAAGGCGGAGAACAGCGCGAGTCCCACGTCCAGCGCGGCACTGCGTCGCCGACCCCACCACAGCCAGGCACGGGCGGTCGCACCCGTGGCCTCCTGGTGTGCCCCCGTTGTGGTCATGGTTCTCAGCCTACGGGCGCGCGCGAGTGGATTTCGCGGCAGATATCCCGGCGCGCGAGCGGCGCGGCGGCCGCTCCGGCGGCGGACCGGCGGCGGACCGGGGGCGGCGGCCGGAGCGGCCCCCGTCGGCAGGCCGTGGACAAGTACCGTCGCGGGAGAGGGGGGTGGTACGGCATAGTGTGGGTTGCTGGTCGGAGCGCCCGGTCACCACGACCGGTCCCGCCGACCCTGCTGTCCCCCGTGGTGTAATCGGCAGCACAGTGGCTTTTGGTGCCATTTGTCCGGGTTCGAGTCCTGGCGGGGGAGCCTCTCGCCCCAGACGCCCGGCCTGCGCCGCACGGTCGCCGCCCCCCGGTCGCCGCCCCGGCCGCGGACCCTCGATCCCGGCCCCTCGATCACAGACCGGCGGCCGCGGCCCCGGTCACGGACCGGCGGTCCAGCCCGGATGCCCGGCCCGCCCTTTATTTCCCCCGGTAAACCCCCCGGTATCCTTCGGATGTCCACCACCCGAAGCCGAAGGGCATTCCCGTGAGCGCCAACCGCCCGGCAGCCGTCGTCGTTCTCGCAGCGGGTGAAGGCACCCGTATGAAGTCGAAGACCCCCAAGGTGCTGCACGACATCTGCGGGCGCTCGCTCGTCGGACATGTCGTCAGCGCCGCCCGCGAGCTGGAGCCCCGGCAGCTCGTCGTCGTCGTCGGCCACGCCAGCGAGCGGGTCGAGAGCCACCTCACCGAGGTGTACCCCGGCACCCGCACCGCCTTCCAGGCCGAGCAGAAGGGCACCGGGCACGCCGTCCGGACCGGCCTGGACCAGCTCGCGGAGGGCGTGGACGGCACCGTCGTCGTCGTCTGCGGAGACACCCCGCTGCTCTCCGGCGAGACCCTGACCGCCCTCGCCGCCACCCACGCCGCCGACGGCAACGCCGTCACCGTGCTGACCGCCGAGGTCCCCGACTCCACCGGCTACGGCCGGATCGTGCGCGACGGCGGCGGCGCGGTGACCGCGATCGTCGAGCACAAGGACGCCACCGCCGCCCAGCTCGCCATCCGGGAGATCAACTCCGGCGTCTTCGCCTTCGACGGACAGCTGCTCGCGGACGCCCTCGGCAAGGTGCGCACTGACAACAGCCAGGGCGAGGAGTACCTCACCGACGTCCTCGGCATACTGCGCGAGGCCGGACACCGGGTCGGCGCTTCCGTGGCGGGCGATCACCGTGAGATCCTGGGCATCAACAACCGCGTCCAGCTCGCGGAGGCCCGCGGGCTGCTCAATGAGCGGCTGCTGAAGCGGGCCATGCTCGCCGGGGTCACCATCGTCGACCCGGCGTCGGTCCTGATCGATGTCACCGTCACTTTCGAGCCGGATTCCATCGTCCACCCCGGCACCCAGCTCCTGGGCGCCACCCACCTCGGCGAAGGCGCCGAGGTCGGCCCCAACACCCGTCTGAGGAACACCACCGTGGGCAACGGCGCCCGGGTGGACAACTCCGTGGCCGAGTCCGCCGAGATCGGCGACGGCGCCCTGGTCGGCCCGTACGCCTATCTGCGCCCCGGCACCCGGCTCGGCAGCCGCGCCAAGGCGGGGACCTATGTCGAGATGAAGAACGCCTCGATCGGCGACGGCGCCAAGGTCCCCCATCTGTCGTACGTCGGCGACGCGACCATCGGCGACCACACCAACATCGGCGCGGCCAGCGTCTTCGTGAACTACGACGGAGAGGCCAAACACCACACGACGATCGGATCGCACTGCCGCACCGGCTCGGACAACATGTTTGTGGCGCCCGTCACGGTCGGGGACGGCGCGTACACCGCGGCCGGCTCCGTCATCACCAAGGACGTCCCGGCGGGTTCGCTCGCCGTGGCCCGGGGCCAGCAGCGGAATATCGAGGGCTGGGTCGCGAGGAAGCGGCCCGGCAGCGCCGCCGCGCAGGCCGCCGAGGCGGCATCGGAACGGGCCACCGGCGAGAACTGACCGGAAACAGGTATGCCGAACTCGGCGTACCGTGATACATGCACACAAATTCGGCTGGCGCGCGTTCCCCCCATCGGCGCGGCCAGAGAACACCCTCTGAGGAGACAGTGCTGTGACCGGGATCAAGACGACCGGCGAGAAGAAGCTGATGCTCTTCTCCGGCCGCGCCCACCCCGAGCTGGCCGAGGAAGTCGCACATCAACTGGGCGTCACCCTGGTGCCGACGAAGGCCTTCGACTTCGCGAACGGCGAGATCTACGTCCGCTTCCAGGAGTCCGCCCGCGGCGCCGACTGCTTCCTGATGCAGAGCCACACGGCCCCCATCAATAAGTGGATCATGGAACAGCTGATCATGATCGATGCGCTGAAGCGGGCCTCCGCCCGCAGCATCACCGTGATCGTGCCGTTCTACGGATACGCCCGCCAGGACAAGAAGCACCGCGGACGCGAGCCCATCTCCGCCCGTCTCGTCGCCGATCTGATGAAGACGGCCGGCGCGGACCGCATCCTCACCGTCGATCTGCACACCGACCAGATCCAGGGCTTCTTCGACGGCCCGGTCGACCACCTCTTCGCGCTGCCGATCCTCGCGGACTACGTCGCCGCCAAGGTCGACCCGACCAAGCTCACCGTCGTCTCCCCCGACGCCGGCCGGGTGCGCGTCGCCGACCGCTGGTGCGACCGCCTGGGCGCGCCGCTGGCCATCGTCCACAAGCGCCGGGACAAGGACGTCGCCAACCAGGTGACCGTCCACGAGGTCGTCGGCAATGTCGAGGGCCGGGTCTGCGTCCTGGTCGACGACATGATCGACACCGGCGGCACGATCTGCGCCGCCGCCGACGCCCTCTTCGCCAACGGCGCGGAGGACGTGATCGTCACGGCGACCCACGGTGTGCTCTCCGGCCCGGCCGCCGACCGGCTGAAGAACTCGAAGGTCAGCGAGTTCGTGCTGACCAACACCCTGCCGACCCCCAGCGAGCTGGAGCTCGACAAGATCACGGTGCTGTCGATGGCGCCGACGATCGCCCGCGCGGTGCGCGAGGTCTTCGAGGACGGCTCGGTGACCAGCCTCTTCGACGAGCAGTTCTGAGCGGAGCGCCCCTCGGGGCGTAGCGCGTGACGGAGGGCCGTACCCCGCCCGGGGCACGGCCCTCCCGTCCGTCGCGGGGCGGCCCCCTCGTACGGCTCCAAGCGGTCTCCCGGTCCGCCGCCGGGCGGCCTTTCGTACGCCTCCGGGTGATCTCCCGTACGCCTCCGGGTGATCGATTGGGTGCCCGGGGCGGGCCCCAGTAGACTGTCCGAGTTGCTCGGCGAGGGAGGTCGCACTTCAGGTGCGGCGGTCCGTTATCGACGCGCTCTTCGCAGCAGGCGTAGCAGGCCATTCGTGGCCGGGTGACCACCAGATCCGTCTGTTCTACGAGGAGTGCACATGTCCGAGGTAAAGCTTGCCGCAGAGGTCCGCAGCGATTTCGGCAAGGGCGCGTCCCGCCGGGTCCGCCGTGACAACAAGGTCCCCGGCGTTCTCTACGGCCACGGCGGCGCCCCGGTCCACGTGGTCCTCCCGGGCCACGAGCTGCTGCTCGCGCTCCGTACCCCCAACGTGCTGATCGCCCTGGACGTCGAGGGTCGCACCGAGCTGGCCATCCCGAAGGCCGTCCAGCGCAACCCGATCAAGGGCAGCCTGGTCCACGTCGACCTGCTCGTGGTCAAGCGCGGCGAGAAGGTCACCGTCGAGATCCCCGTCCACACCGAGGGCGAGCTGGCCCCGGGCAGCTACCTGCTCGAGCACGTGCTGAACACCCTGCCGGTCGAGGCCGAGGCCACCCACATCCCCGAGGCCGTCACGGTCTCCATCGCGGGCCTGGAGGCCGGCGCCTCCATCCTCGCGAAGGACATCCCGCTGCCCTCCGGCTCGACCCTGGCCATCGACGAGGACGCCGTCGTCCTCCAGGTCCTGGCCGCGCAGGCCGAGGAGCCGGCCGCCGAGTCCGAGGGCGCCGAGACCGCCGAGGCCTGATCCTCGCCCTCAGCCACAGCCTTTTCGGCCGCCGCCCGACACCGCACGGTGTCGGGCGGCGGTCGAATGTCCGGATGGAGACGCTCCGATGACGACGACCGACGCGAACGCCCCCTGGCTGATCGTGGGGCTCGGCAACCCCGGCCCCGGATACGCCGCCAACCGGCACAATGTCGGCTTCATGGTCGCCGATCTGCTCGCCGAGCGCGTCCGCGGCGCCTTCAAGCGCGCCCCGAAGGCCCAGGCCCAGGTGGTGGAGGCGCGGATCGGCCCGCCCGGACCCGGCAGCCGCCGGGTGGTGCTGGCGAAGCCCCTGTCGTACATGAACCTCTCCGGCGGTCCGGTCACCGCGCTGCGGGACTTCTACAAGATCCCCACCGCGAACATCGTGGCGGTCCACGACGAGCTGGACATCGACTACGGCGCGCTGCGGCTGAAGTTCGGCGGCGGGGACAACGGGCACAACGGACTGAAGTCGATGACCAAGTCGATGGGCCCCGACTACCACCGGGTGCGCTTCGGCATCGGCCGCCCGCCCGGCCGGATGCAGGTCGCGGACTTCGTCCTCAAGGACTTCTCCCCGACCGAGCGCAAAGAGCTGGACTACTTCGTGGACCGGGCCGCCGACGCGGTGGAGTCCCTGGTCACCGAGGGTCTGGAGCGGGCCCAGGGGGCGTACAACTCCTGACGGGTCGTGGCAAGTCGCCGCACCGGGTTGACCGGGCGCACTCCCATGCCCAAGGATCGCGCCCCATGAGTCGCATGCTCCTCTACAGCCGCCGCGCGGCCATGGGTCTGGTCGCGCTGCTGCTCCTGGTGGCGGGCGTCTGGTCGTCATGGGGCACGGCCCAGCACGTCATGCTCGCGAAGGGCCGGGAACACGGCACCATCACGGTCTCCGGATGCGGCGCGGAGACCTGCTCGGGGCGATTCGCCCCGGACAACGCGTCCGCCTCCCGGCCCGGGATGACGATCGACCGGTCGGTCGCCGTGAAGAAGGGCGCGAAGCTCTCCGTCGTGGTGAAGCCCGGCACCTCCGAGGTGGTCCGGCGCGGCCCCGGCGGGATCTTCCAGGCCTGGCTGCCGCTGGGCGGGGCGCTGCTGCTCGCGGCGCTGGTCATCGGCGGCGGGATCGGGCTGCCCAGGGTCGCGTGGACGAGCGCCGCGGTGGGCGGCGTACTCCTGGTGGGCACCTTCGTCACCCTCTGAGCCGCGGATACGGCCGCCGGACGCGCCGCTGCCCGGCGTCCGCGGAGGGACGCCGGGCAGCGGCGGTGGTGCGGAGAGCGGATCAGCCGGTGTTGCGGAGCCCGGCCGCCACGCCGTTCACCGTCAGCAGCAGCGCCCTCGCCAGCAGCGGGTCCGCGGACTCGCCCCGGGAGGCCGCCCCGCGCTGGCGGGCCAGCAGCGAGACCTGGAGATAGGAGATCGGGTCCAGATAGGCGTCACGGATCGCGAACGTCTGCTGGAGCGCCGGATTGGAGTCCAGCAGCGTCCGGCCGCCGGTGACCTTGAGGACCTCGGCGACGGTGAGCGCGTGCTCGGCCTCGATCCCGGCGAACACATGCTTCAGCTCGTCCGGCACGAGCGTGTCCACATAGTGCCGGGCGATCCGCAGATCCGTCTTCGCCAGCGTCATCTCGACATTGGCGATGAAGTTGCGGAAGAAGTGCCAGTGCTCGTGCATCTCGTCGAGGACCGTGTCGAGCCCGGCCTCCCGCAGCGCCTTGAGCCCCGAGCCGACCCCGTACCACCCCGGCACGATCTGCCGGGACTGGGTCCAGCCGAACACCCACGGGATGGCCCGCAGACCGTCCAGGCCCGCACCGCTGTCCGGGCGGCGCGAGGGGCGCGAGCCGAGGTGCAGATCGGCGAGCTGGTCCACCGGGGTGGAGGCGAAGAAGTACGCGGGCAGATCCGGGTCGTCGACCAGTCCGCGATACGCGGCGTGGGCCGCGTCCGAGACGGTGTCCATCGCCGCGTCCCAGCGGGAGAGCGCCTCCACCGACTGGCGGGGCGCGGTGTGCAGCGCCGACGCCTGGAGGGTGGCCGCGACCGTCAGCTCCAGATTCTCCCTGGCCAGGGAGGGGATCAGATACTTGTCGGAGATGACCTCGCCCTGCTCGGTCACCTTGATCTCGCCCTCCAGCGTGCCCCACGGCTGCGCCAGGATGGCATCGTGCGAGGGGCCGCCGCCGCGGCCGACGGTGCCGCCCCGGCCGTGGAAGAGCCGCAGCCGCACCCCGTGGCGGTGGGCCACGTCGCGCAGCCGGCGCTGCGCCCGGTGGATCTCCCACTGCGAGGTGGTGATGCCGCCGAACTTGGAGGAGTCCGAGTAGCCGAGCATGACCTCCTGGACGTCCCCGCGGAGCGAGACCAGCCGCCGGTACGAGGGGTCGGCGAGCATCCCGTCGAGGATGACGTCGGCCGCGCGCAGCTCGTCGGTGGTCTCCAGGAGCGGCACGATGCCGATCTTGGCCCAGCCCGCGTGGAGGTCGATCAGCCCGGCCTCGCGGGCGAGCACGGCCGCCGCGAAGACGTCGTCCGCGCCCTGGCACATCGAGATGATGTACGACTCGATGACCTCGGGCCCGAACCGCTCGAAGGCCTCCTTGACGGTGAGGAAGACCCCGAGGGTCTTCTCGCCGGCGGCGTCCAGCGGCGCGGGGGACGGGGCGAGCGGCCGGCGGGAGCGCAGCTCCTTGGCGAGGAGCTTCTGCCGGTACTCGCGCGGCATGTCGGAGTAGCGCCAGGACTCCTCGCCGAGCCGGTCGAAGAGCTGTCCCAGCGCGTGGTGGTGGGCGTCCGCGTGCTCGCGCACGTCCATGGTGGCGAGCTGGAGGCCGAAGGCGGCGAGGGTGCGGATGGTGCGGTCCATGCGTCCGTCGGCGAGAAGGCCGCCGCGGTGCTCGCGCAGGGAGGTCTGGATCAGGGTGAGGTCGGTGAGCAGCTCGGCGGTGCCGAGGTAGTCGCGGCCGGGCTCGTGCGGGGTGTTGCGGGCGAGCCGTTCGCGGGTGTTGACCAGCTTCTGCTGGATGCAGGTGGCCTTGAGCCGGTAGGGCTCCTCGGCGTTGAGCCGCTTGTAGCGGGGGCTGATCTCCGGGAGCCGTTCCAGATCGGTCTGGAGCGAGGTGAGCAGCTCTTCGGTGGCTCCGGTGTAGCGGATGGAGTTGGAGAGCTGTCCGCGCAGGGAGTCGATCTGTTCGAGGGCGTCGGTGATGCCGTGCTCGTGCTGGAGGATCAGCACCTCGCGGGTGACGGCGGGGGTGACGTTCGGATTGCCGTCGCGGTCGCCGCCGATCCAGGTGCCGAAGGTCAGCGGGCGGGTGCCGGCGGGCAGTTCGACGCCGACGCGCTCCAGTTCGGCGGCGAGGTCCTCCAGGACGTCGCCGACCGCGCCGGCGTGCAGCTCGTCCAGGTAGTAGATCGCGTTGCGCGCCTCGTCGGCCGGCTCGGGCCGGACCACGCGCAGCTCGTCGGTCTGCCAGATGAGGTCGATGTTCTCGGCGAGCCGCAGATCGCAGCGCCTGCGGTCGGCCGGGCTGCCCGGCTCGTCCAGCAGGGCGGCGATCCGGCGCAGCTTGTTGAGCACCGAGCGGCGGGCGGCCTCGGTGGGGTGGGCGGTGAAGACGGGCCGTACGTTGAGATTCCGCACGGTCTCGCGCAGATGCTCGGGGTCGGCGTCCTTGAGGCGGTCGGCGGTGCGGGCCAGCAGGCTGCCCTCGGCGGCCCGGCGCTCGCGCATCTCATGGCCTCGGTGCACCTGCTCGGTGACGTTGGCGAGGTGGAAGTAGGTGGAGAACGCGCGGACGAGCTTGGCGGCGGTCTCCAGGTCGGTGTCGCCCAGCAGCTGGGCCGCTGCCTCGCCGTCGCTGCGGGTCAGGGCGCGGACGCGCTCGACGAGGTCGAGCAGTTCGGGGCCTTCCTGGCGGACGATGGTCTCGCCCAGGAGATCGCCCAGTCGGCGGATGTCTGCCCGGAGTTCGGCGCTGGCCGTCGGGGTCTGGTCGGCACTGCTCACAGGTGCGGCTCCTTGCAGTGTTTGAGCACGTCTGGAGGGGTACTGGAGGCTGCGGACCGCGCTGTCCGACGAGACCCAGGATAGGGGCCCGGCTCTCCCACGTTATCCACAGGGCCCTTGCCGTGCGGCCGCACGCTGACATACTTACGTCGCCGTAGGTTACGCATGCGTAGCCTGGCGCGATCATCTCCTCTCTCACCCCCCAGGGGACCCCACTATGACAACAAGCCCCGAGCTGATGGACGACGTCCCGGAATCGAGTGTGGCCGAGCTGCCCTCGGCGACGCTCGGCGGGGACAGCAAGCGGTCGGTCGAGCAGATCGCCCTGCTGCTGTTCATCGCGGTGCCCTTTCTCGCCCTGCTCGCGGCGGTGCCGCTGGCCTGGGGCTGGGGGGTGAGCTGGCTCGACCTCGGCCTGCTGGTGGCGATGTACTACCTCGGCTGCCACGGCATCACGATCGGCTTCCACCGCTATTTCACGCACGGCTCCTTCAAGGCGAAGCGCCCGCTGCGGATCGCGCTCGCGATCGCGGGGTCGATGGCGGTGGAGGGCCCGCTGGTGCGCTGGGTGGCCGATCACCGCAAGCACCACAAGTTCTCGGACGCGGAGGGCGACCCGCACTCGCCGTGGCGGTTCGGCGAGACGGTGCCGGCGCTGATGAAGGGGCTGTGGTGGGCCCACATTGGCTGGATGTTCGACGAGGAACAGACACCGCAGCAGAAGTACGCGCCGGACCTGATCAAGGACCCGGCGATCCGGCGGATCTCGCGTGACTTCATCTGGTGGACGATCCTGTCGCTGGCGATCCCGCCGCTGGTCGGCGGGCTGGTGACGATGTCGTGGTGGGGTGCGTTCACGGCGTTCTTCTGGGGCTCGCTGGTGCGGGTGGCGCTGCTGCACCATGTGACCTGGTCGATCAATTCGATCTGTCACGCGGTCGGCAAGCGCCCGTTCAAGTCGCGGGACCGCTCGGGCAATGTCTGGTGGCTGGCCGTGCTGTCCTGCGGCGAGTCCTGGCACAACCTGCACCACGCGGACCCGACCAGCGCCCGGCACGGGGTGCTGCGCGGCCAGCTGGACTCCAGCGCCCGGCTGATCCGCTGGTTCGAGCAGCTGGGCTGGGCCTCCGACGTGCGCTGGCCGAGCGCTTCGCGGATCGACGCCCGCCGCAGTACCACACCCGCCGACACGGCATGATGGAAGACGTGGCGACCGACGGCAGCAGCAGCAGTACGGAGAAGAACCGGCCGAGCCGGCGTGCCCGCCGGGTGCGGATGACGGGCGCCGAGCGCCGGGAACAGCTGCTGGACATCGGTCGGACGCTCTTCGCCGACAAGGGGTTCGAGGGCACCTCGGTGGAGGAGATCGCCGCGAAGGCGGGGGTGTCCAAGCCGGTGGTGTACGAGCACTTCGGCGGCAAGGAGGGGCTGTACGCGGTGGTGGTCGACCGCGAGATGCGCCAGCTCCTCGAAGGGGTGACGGGCGCGCTCACCGCGGGTCATCCCCGGGAGCTGCTGGAGCAGGCGGCCTTCGCGCTGCTGGACTACATCGAGCGGTACACGGACGGCTTCCGGATTCTGGTCCGGGACTCCCCGGTGGCCCAGTCGACGGGCACTTTCGCCTCGCTGATCAGCGATATCGCCACCCAGGTCGAGGACATCCTCGGCATGGAGTTCAAGAACCGCGGCTTCGACCAGAAGCTGGCCCCGCTGTACGCGCAGGCGCTGGTGGGGATGGTGGCGCTGACCGGTCAGTGGTGGCTGGACGCCCGGCAGCCGAAGAAGGCCGAGGTGGCCGCGCATCTGGTGAATCTGGCCTGGCACGGGCTGGACGGGCTGGAGCCCAAGCCCCGGCTGATAGGCCACCGCAAGAACTGAGCGGGACGGCGACGCCGCCGGAAAGGGCCCGTACCGCGAGACGCGGGGCGGGCCCTTCCCTTGTGCGGCCTGCTCTGTACGGGCCCCTCCCGTGCGCGGGCCCTTCCCCGTACGCCCCGGGGCCGCCGGTGCGGCTCAGGCCGGGCGGCGGGCCACGGCGAAGATCCGGCGGAAGGGGAAGACCGTGCCGTGCGGGCCCGGCGGATACGCCTCGCGCAGCAGCGCCCGGTACTCCCCGAGGAAGCTCTCCAGCGCGGCCGGATCCCCCTCCAGCGCGGTGAGCACCGGCCGCAGGGTGGTCCCCTTGATCCAGTCCAGGACGGGGTCCTCGCCGGTGAGCAGCTGGAGGTAGGTGGTCTCCCAGACATCGGTCTCGCAGCCCAGCCCGGTGAGCCGGTCCAGATAGTCGGCCGGCTCCCTGGTGTACGAGCGCCCCTGGTCGCCGCCGAGCCGCTCGCGCCAGCGCGGGGATTCGCACAGGCCGGTCAGCAGGGTGTGGCTGGGGGCGGCGAAGTTCCCGGGGACCTGGAAGGCGAGGGTCCCGCCCGGGGTCAGCCCGCCGATCCAGCGGGCGAAGGAGTCGGCGTGTCCGGGCACCCAGTGGAGGAGGGCGTTGGAGACGATGAGGTCGTAGGGCTCGTCCGGGGTCCAGTGGACCGCGTCCGCCGTCTGGAAGCCGAGGCTGCCGCCGCCCGGGGTGGGGCCCGCGTGGTCCTCGCCGGCGCGGGCGAGCATCTCCAGGGAGTTGTCGAAGCCGGTGATCCGGGCCGTGGGCCAGCGCTCGGCGAGGAGCGCGGTGACATTGCCCGCGCCGCAGCCGAGGTCGGCGATCCGGGGGCCGCTTCCCTTCCCCGGGGGAAGTCCGGGGATCCGGGCGAGGAGATCGAGGAAGGGGCGGGTGCGATGCCCGGCGTGGCGCAGATACTGCTGGGGGTCCCAGCTGGGTGCGGAGAGCATGCCGTACATCGTGAGGGAAAAGATATCTTGACGTCAAGAGACTTCATGTCGACAGACCCTCTACACTGATCGTCATGGAGGACGAGGTCGATCGACTGGTCGCAGCTTGGCGCCGCGAGCGCCCGGACCTCGACGTGGAACCGCTCGAGGTGCTCAGCCGGGTCTCCCGGCTCGCCCGTCATCTCGACCGCGCCCGGCGGCTCGCCTTCTCCGAGCATCAGCTCGAACCGTGGGAGTTCGATGTGCTGACCTCGCTGCGGCGCGCGGGCGACCCGTATCAGCTCTCCCCCGGCCAGCTGCTCACCCAGACGCTGGTCACCTCGGGCACCATGACCAATCGGATCGACCGGCTCGCCAAGAAGGGCCTGGTCGAGCGGCTGCCCGACCCCAGCGACCGGCGCGGGGTGCTGGTGCGGCTGACGGCCGAGGGCCGGGACCGGGCGGATCAGGCCCTGGCGGGTCTGCTCGATCAGGAGCGGGCGATCCTCTCCGAGCTGTCCCGGGCTCAGCGGGCCGAGCTGGCCGCGCTGCTACGCCAGCTGACCGCCCCGTTCGACAACATTCCCGGTTAGGTCGACCGGGCCGACGCCCGCCCGTCTCGCGAGGGCGACCGCCGCGAGGGTGGAGTGCACTCCGAGCTTGCCCAGCACGTTCTGCATATGGGTGCGGACGGTGTGCGGGGAGAGGAAGAGGCGCTCGGCGACGGCCTTGCGCCCCAGTCCCGCGACCATGCACCGCAGCACCTCCCGCTCGCGCGGGGTGAGCGACTCCACCAGCCGTTCGCTCTCGGTGCGGTGCTTGCGCGCGGCGGTCAGCTCCCGCAGTACGCCGGTGAGCAGCGCGGGCGGCAGATGGGTCTCGTCCCGGAGCACGCCCCGGATGACGGCGAGCAGCCGTTGCAGCGAGCAGTCCTTGGCGACCCAGCCGGAGGCCCCGGCCTGGAGCGCGAGGGCGGCCCGGCGGGGGTCGTCCTTCTCGGCGAGTACGACGGTGTGGACGCCGGGCTGGCTGATGCGGACCCCGGAGACCAGGGAGATCCCGTCGACCAGACCGTCGTCGCCGTCGTCGGGGACGGCACGGGCGACGGACGCGCGAGCGCTCTGCTGCCCCGCGTTGCCGCCGAGGTCGGCGTCGACGAGCATCACGTCGAAGACGCGCCCCTCGGCCACCCCCCGCTCCAGACATCGCAGCGCGGCGGGGCCGCTGCCGGCCGCCGCGACCTCGACGTCGGGCTCGGCCGCGAGAGCGGCGGCGAGCGACTCGGCGAAGATTCGGTGGTCATCCACCACCAGGACCCGGATACGGACCACAGACACCCCCAGGCTCGGAGAGCTGACCGACGCGGGCACGCCGCCCGGCGGAGGGAATCCGCCCCCGCCCGGCCGCCGCCGCGCTGTGACTGACATCCCGCACCGGGCGTCGTACCCGACGGGTCTCGCCCCCTGATCAACACCGGCCCCCACCGGTGCTGAGCATCAGCGTACGGGCGGGGCGCGGGAGGGGAAGCCTATTTGCAGAACTGATGGCTCACGGTGTTCATGGAGTGCCGAAAGTGTCACAGTGAGACGGAAATCGACAGAGAGCAACGGCTCCGCGCAGCGGGAACGGGCCCCGGTCAGGAGAGCCGGCGCGCTCCGGCGGCCGGGGTCACGGCGAAGATCTCCGGTTCGCCGAGGCTCGCCTCCGCAAACGCCCGCGCCACGGCGGCGCCCGTCCGCTCGCGGTCCCGCTCCTCGGTGAGCACGATCGCCGAGCCGCCGAAGCCGCCGCCGGTCATCCGCGCGCCGAGCGCGCCGGCGGCGAGGGCGGCGGAGACGGCGAGGTCCAGCTCGGGGCAGGAGACGGCGAAGTCGTCGCGGAGCGAGGCGTGGCCCTCGGTGAGGATCGGTCCGACGGCTCGCGGATCGCCCGCCGCCAGCGCCTCCCGGACCCGCTCCACCCGGCGGTTCTCCGTCACCACATGGCGGGTCAGGGCGCGGGGGCCGGGGGCGGCGGACGGACGGGCGGTACGGGCGGGGCCGGCGGACTCCGGGCCGGGAGCGGCGGGCGGGCGGTCGGTGGTCGCGGACGGGCGGTCGGTGGTCGTGGGCAGCCGGTCGAGGGCGGCGGGCAGCTCCTCGTACCCGATGTCCCGCAGGGCGGCGACGCCCAGCGCCGCCGCGGCCGACTCGCAGCCCGCACGGCGCTCCCCGTACGCGCCGTCGCTGTGGGCGTGCTTCACCCGGGTGTCGACCAGCAGCAGGGCGAGCCCGTGGGCCGCCGGGTCGAAGGGGATCTGCGCGCGGGAGAGGTCGCGGGTGTCGAGGAGGAGGGCGTGGCCCTCGGCGCAGCAGGCGGAGGCCGTCTGGTCCATGATCCCGGTGGGCGCTCCGGCGTAGGCGTTCTCGGCGCGGCGGCAGATCACGGCGAGTTCCTGGCGGGTCGGCTCCACGTCGTACAGCTCGGTGACGGCGAGCGCGGTGACGACCTCCAGCGCGGCGGAGGAGGAGAGGCCCGCGCCCGCCGGGAGGGTGGACTCGTAGTGGAGTTCCGCGCCGCGCACCGGGTGGCCCGATTCGCGCAGCGCCCAGACGACGCCCGCGGCGTAGTCGGTCCAGCCGCGCGGGCCGTGGCCGGGGGCGAGGTCGGCGACGCGCAGTTCGACCGGGCCGCCGGGGGCGTCGGCGGAGCTGAGCCGGAGCACTCCGTCGTCGCGCCGGGCGGCGGTGGCCACCACGGTCCGGGAGAGCGCGAAGGGCATGACGAGCCCGTCGTTGTAGTCGGTGTGCTCCCCGATGAGATTGACCCGGCCGGGGGCGGCCCACACTCCCCCGCTCATCGGGTCCCGCCGAGGGCGAACTCCCAGGCGTCGGCGACGATCCCGGTCAGCTCGGGCCGCCGGGGCCGCCAGCCGAGCCGTTCGCGGGCGGTGTCGGCGGCGGCGACCAGCACCGCGGGGTCGCCGGGGCGGCGGGGGGCGAGCGTCTGCGGGACGGGACGGCCGGTGACCTCGCGGACGGTGTCGATGACCTGGCGCACCGAGAAGCCCTGGCCGTTGCCGAGGTTGCAGATCAGATGCTCGCCGGGGGCGGCGGCGGCCAGGGCGAGCAGATGGGCCTCGGCGAGATCGGCGACATGGATGTAGTCGCGTACGCAGGTGCCGTCGGGGGTGGGGTAGTCCTCGCCGTACACCGAGATCGCGTCGCGGCGGCCGAGGGCGACCTCGAAGAGGAGCGGGATGAGATGGGACTCGGGGTCGTGGCGCTCGCCCCGGCCGCCGTAGGCCCCGGCGACGTTGAAGTACCGCAGGGAGACCGCGGCCAGTCCGTGGGCGGCCGCCGCGCCGGTGATCATATGGTCGACCGCGAGTTTGGTCGCTCCGTACGGGCTGGTCGGGGCGGTCGGGTCGGACTCGGTGACGGGGGTGCGGGCCGGCTCTCCGTAGGTCGCGGCGGTGGAGGAGAAGACCAGGGCGGGGACGCCCGCGTCGCGCATCGCGGCGAGGAGCGCCATGCTGCCGCCGACATTGTTCTCCCAGTACTTCTCCGGGTGGGCGACGGACTCGCCGACCTGCGAGAAGGCGGCGAAGTGCAGTACCGCTTCATGGCTCGCGTCGAGCCATTTCGCGGCGTCCCGGACATCGCCCTCGATGAATTCGGCGCCCGCCGGGACCGCGTCGCGGAAGCCGGTGGAGAGATCGTCGAGGACGGTGACCTCGTGTCCCGCCTCCAGCAGATGGAGCGCCACCACGCTGCCGATGTATCCGGCCCCGCCGGTCACCAGGTATTTGCTCATTCGCTCGCCGCCTCCCGCAGTCGGCACGCCGCGGCCTCCGGCGGCACATCGTTGATGAACACGTTCATGCCGGACTCGGAACCCGCGAGAAACTTCAGCTTGCCGGGAGCCCGGCGAATGGTGAAGAGCTGGAGGTGGAGTCCGAACTCCTCGCGTCCGGCGGCCCGGAACGGGGCCTGGTGCCAGGCGGAGACGTACGGGGTCGGGGGGCCGCCCGCGCCGAAGAGCCGGTCAAACCGCCGCAGCAGCTCCAGATAGACCCCGGGGAACTCCGCGCGCGCGGCCGGGTCGAGCGCGCGCAGGTCGGGCACGCGCCGGCGGGGGTGGAGGTGGACCTCGTACGGCCAGTGCGCGGCGTACGGCACGAAGGCGATCCAGTGGTCGGCGGCGAGGACCACCCGCTCGCCCTCGGCGCGTTCGCGTGCGACGACGTCGTCGAAGAGGCCGCGGCCGGTGCGTGCGCGGTGGGCGGCGGCGGAGCGGAGCATCAGCTCGGTGCGCGGGGCGACGAAGGGGTACGCGTAGATCTGGCCGTGCGGGTGGCCGAGGGTGACGCCGATCTCGGCTCCCCGGTTCTCGAAGCAGAAGACCTGTTCGACCTGGGGCAGCGCGGCGAGTTCGGCGGTGCGGTCGGTCCAGGCGGCGAGGACGAGGGCGGCCCGTTCCTCGCCGAGATCGGCGAAGGAGGCGTGGTGGTCGGAGGTGAAGCAGACGACCTCGCAGCGGCCGGAGTCCCCGGCGAGGGAGGGGAAGCGGTTCTCGAAGACGACCACGTCGTAGTCGGCGTCCGGGATCTCGCTGAGGCGGCCGTCCCGGGAGGGGCAGAGCGGGCATTCGCCGGGCGGCGGCCGGTAGGTGCGGTCCTGGCGGTGCGCGGCGACGGCGACGGTGTCGCCGAGCAGGGGGTCGTGGCGGAGTTCGGGTCTGGTGGCGACCGGTGGGAGGGAGCGGAGGTCGGCGGCGTCGCGCACGGTGTCGTCGCGGGAGTCGTAGTAGAGCAGCTCACGGCCGTCGGCGAGCCGGGTCGACGTCTTCTTCACGGTGGAGCCCCCTCACCATCCCCAACATAATTCAACACAACAAATCATGAGCCAACAGCACCGTCAATGGGAGCGCTCCACACGGCCTCTGCACACATTCACCTGCATATCTACCGGAAGCGGTCGGGTGGGTGGGGGCGGCGCGGCGCGCCGGGGGGGGTGCGGCTTGGGCGCCGGGCGGGGCAGAGGGTGCTTGTGCCTGGGGGCCGAGGTGAGGCTCGGGCACTTGTCGGGGGCGCTGCCCCCGAAGCCCCCGCGCCTCAAACGCCGGCGAGGCTGAAAATGCGGCGCAGGTGCCGGGCGGAGGCGGGATGGCGGCGCAGGCACCGGGCGGGGGGCTTGTCCCTGGGGGCCGAGGCAGGGCTCGGGCTCCTGTCGGGGGCGCTGCCCCCGAAACCCCCGCGCCTCAAACGCCGGCGAGGCTGAAAATGCGGCTCCGGCACCGGGCGGAGGCAGGATGACGGCACCAGGCACCGGGCGGAGGAGGGATGACGGCACCAGGCACCGGGCGGGGCAGGGGTGGCGGTGGCGGGCGGGGGGAGGGGACTACCCTCTGGAGGCGGCCAGGGTTGCGCGGTCGAGGAGGCCGGTGCGGGCGGCGAGGGCGGCGGCTTCGAGGCGGGAGCCGACGGAGAGCTTCATCAGCACGCGCTGGACGTGCGTCCGGGCCGTGCTCGGCGCGATGCCCATGCCCGCGGCGATCAGCCGGGTGTCCTCCCCCTCGGCGACGCGGACCAGCACCTCGATCTCGCGCGGGGTGAGGAGGTGCAGCAGCCGCTGCCCCTCGTCGTCCGGCTGGGCGACCGGATTGAGCAGTTCCGCGAACGCGCCCTGGAGCAGCGCGGGGGCCACCACCGCCTCCCCCGCCCGGGCCTTCATCATGGCGCGCTCGACGCCCTCGATGCGCTCGTCGTGGCGGACGTATCCGGAGGCGCCCGCGGCGAAGGCCGCCGCGATCCCCCGGGGGCTGGGCACCGGGCCCAGGACCACCACCGCGACCTGCGGCCGCTCCCGCTTGATCTTGACCACGGGATCGAAGACACCCGGCTCGGCCGGGCTCGCCGTCCCCAGCAGACACACCTCGGGCGCTCTGCTGACGACCAGATCGGCCGCGCCCGCGGCCGGCGCCGCCGCGGCGAGCACCCGATGCCCCCGCAGCTTCAAGGCCGAGGCGAGTGCCTCGGCGAGCAGTCGGTGGTCGTCGACCACCATGAGCCGCACGCCCATCGAGAAACCCCCATCCCCAGCTGCGCTGAACCCCGGCCCTGCCCCGGCAAGTTACACGCTTGTTCGACTGCGCGCGTCACTATCCCGGCAGAAGTCCCCCAGAGTGCCGAATTCTTCGCCAAAGAGGGCTCCTTATGACTCGACCATGACCAACACATGACCATGGCCCGGCATTTCGGTCTGCCGAAATGCCGGGCCATGGCCGATACCGCTATGGATCAACCGGTCGCGTAGGCGACCACCAGCTGCCGTTCCGAGTAGCTGTCCTCGCTGACCAGCCCCGCACTCAGGAAGAGCCGTCCGCCGTCGTAGCGCATGTCGTCCCCGTCGGCGGTGAAGCTCCGCTCCACCGTGCTGGATTTCTTGTCCCCGGGGTTCTTCATCAGCACCGTCTGCTCGAATGTCCCGCCGTCAATACTGATCACCTGTCCGCCAGTGTCATATGCGGCTGTCCTGTAGGCGATGAGATTGCCGCCGTCCATGCGCAGCGGCAGCAGCAAGTGCCGCGCGCCGGCCTCCGTACGGTCGCTCGTCGGCTTTCCGGTGGCCAGATCGAAGGACACGATCTCATTGGTGTCCTTGAACCCCGAGGAGCTCTCCCGCGCGGAAGTCGGCAGATAGACGCGGCCGTTGCCGACCGCGATCTTCCTGCAGTTCTCGACCTCCGTGGTCCGGCACTTGGCCTCGTAGAGGTCGCCGGTGGCCGGAATCCGGGCCCGCAGCGCGCCCTTGTCGTCCAGCGAGAAGAGGTCGGAGAATCCGGCCACCCCCGCGGTGTCGCCGACATCCGCGGCGACGACCAGCGGCTTCGCGGAGACGATGCTCGCGTACTCCACCGTCTCCGGCATCTTGTACGAGAACAGCGGCCGCCCGTCCTTGGTGTCGAGCGCCTGGATGACGATGTGCGGGCTGGAGATCGAGCCGCACCGGCGGACCGCGACCAGCGCCGCCCCGCCGCCGTAGCCCCGGTCGGTGCAGGTGTCGGCGGAGTTGGGCTTCCAGCGGACCTTGCCGCTGTCGAGGTCGAAGGCCGCGCCGCCCTCCAGACCGCCCGCGGCGACCACATCGCCGCTCTGGGTGACCTCGGCGAACTTGATCTTCCCGTCGCCGCCGGTCCCGCCGGTGACGGACTCGCTCCAGAGCAGCTTCCCGCTGGTCAGGTCGACGACGCCGACCTCGGTGCACGGCTGGTAGAAGCGCGGCCCGGTGCGCTTGGCGGCCTCGAAGACGATCGCGGCCTTGCCGTCGTCGGACTGGTGCCGGGAGGAGGCGCAGACCTGGCCCGGGAGCTTCAGCGTCCAGGAGGTCGCGCCGCTCTCCGCGTCGAAGCCGACCACCGAGTTCAGGCCGGGCTTGACGAAGGTCTTCCCGGAGACCCAGGAGCCCCGCAGGAAGGTGATGTCCTCGACCTTGGGCTCGGGGTGCTGGAACGCGGTCCGGGCGGTGGGGTCGGCCGGGGCCTTCTCCTTGCCGGGCCCGTCGGCGGCCGGTTCGCCCTTCCCCGCGCCGTCGCCGCCCTTGGACTTGTCGCCGCCGTCCCCGCCCTGCTCGCCGCCGCCCGTGCTCTGCCCGGCGCTGCTCCCGGCCTTGTCGTCGTCGCCGGTGGTGGCGGCGTACCAGACACCGCCGCCGACGATCAGCGCGACGGCGCAGACCGCCGCGATCACGATCCGCGTCGTGGCGGACTTCTTGCCGCCGCCGGGACCCTTCTGCCCCGGCCCGGCCTGCATGGGCTGGGTCGGGGGCTGCCCGTAACCGCCGTATCCGTACGGCTGCTGGGGCGCGCCGTATCCGGGCTGAGCGCCCTGCGGGTGCCCGTAGCCGGGCGGCGGGCCCTGCGGTTGGCCGTACCCGGGCTGAGCGCCCTGGGGGTATCCGTAGCCGGGCGGCGGGCCCTGCTGCGGATAGCCGTACCCGGGCTGTCCGCCCTGCGGCGAAGGCGCCGGGGCCCCGAATCCGCCGGGACCGGCGGGGCCCTCGGGACCGGCCGGGCCCTCGGGCGGCTGGGGTGCGCCGAAGCCGCCCTGACCGGGCGGGGGATCCTGCGGCGCGCCGAACCCCGGCGGAGGCTGGTTCGGAGGCTGGTTCGGCGGGGGCGGGGGCGGTGGCGGCTGTGTCATGGCGTGCGTACCTCGGGGGAGCTGGGAACGGGAGGGGACGGGGGCGCGGACTCCGCCGATATCACTTGGTGAAGGCCATCATGGTCCGCGTCTTCAGCTCCTCCGCGTCATTGCGGGCGCTGACCCGGCCGCTGCCGATGAAGAACCGGCCGCCGTCGTAGACCATGCGCGAGGAGTAGAAGGTGTTCTCGGCCTGCGCGGTGGCGTCCTGGAACTTCAGCAGCGTCTTCGGCGCACCGCCCGAGGGCGCGATCGTGGTGAGCGCGCCGCCCTTGTCCCAGGTCGGCTCCCGGTACGCGAGGACGTCGCCGCCCTCCATCCGCAGCGGCACGATGGTGCTCTCGCCGCCCGACGGGGAGCGCCACTTGGCCTTGCCGTTGTCGAGGTCGAAGGCGACGACCTCGTTGGCTCCGCCGGGGCGGGCCGACTGGGTGGCCATGTAGAAGGTGTCCGCGTCGGCGGCGACGCCGACACAGCCCTCCAGGTTCTCGCCCATGATCACGAACGAGCCGCCGCAGCGGGGCTGGAACTTGTCCTTGCCGCCCTCGATCCGGGAGCGCTCGGTGCCGTTCGCGTTGAGCGCGACGACACCCCACTTCTTCTCCTTGGACTGCTTGAGCGAGATGACGATCGGATCGACCGAGAAGACCTTCTCGACCTCCCAGCCCTCCGGGGCCTTGTAGGTCCACTTGGCCTTGCCGGTGGCGGGGTCGACCTCCTGGAGCTGGTGCTTGGGCTTGTTCCAGTCGGTGGTGGGGCACTGGCCGGCGGCGAGCAGCTTGGGTCCGCCCGCGAAGGCGAAGGGCTTGCAGCCGCTGGTCGGGCCCCTGAACAGCTCCTCGCCGTCCTTCATCGAGAGGCCGATCGAGTTGCCGAGCCCGGCCGCGCCGAGGGTGTCGCCGCTGATGGTGAGGGTGAAGTCGGTCAGCGAGTTGAAGCCCGAGCCGGTCTTGAGGGTCTTCTTCCAGCCCACCTTGCCGGTCTTCAGGTCGATCATCTGGACGTCGAGGCACTCGGCGCGTTCGCCGTGGCCGTCCTTCACGCCGACGACGATCTTCCCGTCGGCGGAGGGCTCCAGCGTCGCGGAGCACACCTCGGTGGCGACGGGGACGGTCCACTTCTTCTTGCCGTCGGCGGCGGAGTAGCCGACGACCTGCTTGTACATGGCGCGTACGACGGTGTCCCCGACGGCCCAGGGGCCGAAGGCGTCGACGCCGTTGCGCGGCAGGTCGACGTCGTTGGTGGTGACGAAGGCGATCTTCGCCTCGCCGTCCTGGCGTTCGGCGTTCAGGTCGCCGTTCGCGTCGCCGTTCTTCTCGGAGTCGGGGCCGGCGTCGGCGTCGCGATCGGTGTCCGCGTCGGCGTCCGTGCCGTCGGCGGAGGGGGAGCCGGCGGGTCCGGGGGCCTCGCTCTTGCTGACGTTCTTCTTCTTGTCGTCCTTGCCTCCGCCGTCGCTGACGACGAAGTAGGTCCCGCCCGCGATCACCAGCAGCGCGGCGGCGGCCGCGCCGATCACCAGCCCCGGCTTCCGCTTGAGGAACCCGCCGCCGCCCGGGCCGCCGCCGCCGGGCGGGGGGCCGTACGGGGGCCGGCCCTGCGGCGGGTAACCGCCGTACGGGGCCTGCTGCTGACCGTACTGCTGCTGGTACGCGGCCGGGGGCTGCTGGCCGTACGGGGCCGGCGGCTGCTGCGGCTGCCCGTACGGGCCGGGAGCGCCGTACGGGCCCGGGGCCTGCTGCTCGCCGTACGGGCCGGGTGCGCCGTACGGGCCCGGCGACGGCGGGGAGGGCGGCTGCTGCGGGTATCCGTACCCGGGTTGGGGGCCTGAAGGTCCGGAAGGTCCCGGATATCCGGACGGTCCGGGCTGTGCGTGCTGTCCCGGAGGCCCGGGCGGGGCCGGGGGCGTCTGCGGAGCGTGGCCGGGCTGCTGGGGTATCCCCTGCGGGGGTATGCCCTGGCGGGGATCGGCCGACGGGTCCGGAGCCTGGGCGGCGGCCCACGGGTCCTGCCGGGGATCCGGCTGCCGGTCCTGGGGAGGACCGAAGCCCTCCGGCTGCTGGCTGGGCGGCTGAGACATCAGCGCGGCCCCTTTCCTACGGTCCCCCGTCCGAACCGGCCTCCCCCGCATTCCCGGTGGGCACTTCTGAGCGGGTGCCACGGCCCGGGAAGGAGCGTTTTCGGACAGGTTCCCGCGTATTCGCGACACTGAGCGGGGCTTCTTTCTATCACCCGAGTCAGTTACCGACCGGTCCGGTCCACGGCTGTGCCCAAGGGAGGACCGGCCCGTCATCCCCTTGTTACGAGACCCGCACAGGACCGCCACGGCCCCGGCCCACGCTCCGGCACGGGACCCGGCCGCGCTTCAGCCGAGCGTCCAACGGGGGCCGGTCTCCGCGTCGACGGCCCAGGCGTACTGGCGGTCGGGGGTGACGGTGAGCCCGTGGTCGAAGCGGCTGGGCGAGCCGGTCTCCGTCCAGGCCGCCCAGGCGCGGTCGAGTTCGTCCGCGAGCCGGCGGGGGCCGCCCTGCTGGGCGACGGCGGAACGGCCGTCCGGCGCGGCGAGCACGGCCCAGGACGAGACTCCGTCGTGGACCCGGGCGCTGAGGCCGTCGGCGTCGACGGTGAAACGGAGTTCGGGCAGGGCGACCCGGAGGGCGAAGACGAGGTCCCAGTCGTCCCGGAGCGGAGCGAGGTCCCGCGTCCAGGGCCGCTCGCTCTCCCGGGGGACGCCCGCCCGGACCGCGCCGAAGCCGGTCTGTCCGGTCTGATCGGCCTGTCCGGTCGTGGCCCCGGCGGCGCGGGCGGGCATGAACTGGGCGAGGCCCTGAATCCATCCGCTCGCCGAGCGCCCGTCGTCGGCGACGGTCAGGGCCACATGTCCGAGCCGCCCCCACGGGGTGACGATCCGCCCGCCCGGCGCGGTCTGCGCGACCCAGGCCCAGGGGACGCGGTCCACCGCGTAGGCGGCGACGACCCGGTCGTAGGGAGCGTGCCCCGGTAGGCCGTGCGCCCCGTCGCCGACCAGGACCCGGACACCGGGCGCGCGGTCCGCCAGCCGGGCGCGGGCGGCGGCGGCCAGCGAGGCGTCCACCTCCACCGAGGTGACGGTGTCCGCGCCCGTGCGGAGGGAGACGAGGGCCGCGTTCCAGCCGGTGCCGGCCCCGAGTTCCAGCACACGGTGTCCGGGCTCCGGCCGGAGGGAGTCGAGCATGTCCACCACGACGGCCTGGCAGGAGAGGCTGGAGGTGGCGAACCCGTCGGTGACCTGGGTGACGGCGGCGGCGTCGGGATCGGCGTACAGCTCGTCCGCCCAGGCCCCCGGGTCCGCCGCCCGGTCGACGGGCGCGTACGCCTCCCCGTCCCAGCGCCACAGCCGGTCCGGCGCGAACAGGTCACGCGGCAGCCGCCCCACGGCCTCCCGGATCCACGGCGACCGCTCCGGCCAGTCCCCCCGCGCCTCCATCACCGCGTCGAGCCGCGCCCGCCGGGCCGTCAGGGAGTCCACCTACTTCTTTCGCTTTCCATCCGAAGGCGGCGGGGGAGGCACCTGCCCGTCCGAGTTTCCCGGAGGCGGCTTCCCCTTGGACGGGTCGGCGGGCGGCTTCTCGTGCTTACCCATGAAAGGGCCTCCTTCGCTGGTCGCTGCACCGGCCATGATGAGGCGAAGAAGGCGGCCCGACCAGGCGCTTCGGCAGCGACCGTGGCCAAATCTCGTCGCGTAAATGGGTACAGGTGTCCATTTCCGCCCGCCATCGGCCCCTCCATGGCTGAGCAAATCGGCCGAAGCCGAGCGCATGGGCCCGGCCGGAGGGTTGAGAGGCTCAGGAGTCCTCGGCCAGCTCCATCCAGCGCGTTTCGAGGTCTTCGCGCTCGGTGGCCAGGGCGCGGAGGTCCGCGTCGAGCTTGGCGACCTTGGCGAAGTCGGTGGCGTGCTCGGCGATCTGATCGTGGAGCCTCGTCTCCTTGTCGGAGATCTTGTCGAGCTGGCGCTCGATCCGGGACAGCTCCTTCTGCGCCGCGCGGGCCTCCCCCGCCGACTTCGCCCGCACCGTCGGCTCGGCGGGCTTCGCCGGGGCCGGGACGGCGGAGTCGATCATGGCGCGGCGGCGCTCCAGGTACTCGTCGATGCCGCGCGGAAGCATCCGCAGCGTCGCGTCTCCCAGCAGCGCGAACGTCCGGTCCGTGGTGCGCTCGATGAAGAACCGGTCGTGGGAGATCACGACCATCGACCCCGGCCAGCCGTCGAGCAGATCCTCCAGCTGCGTCAGCGTCTCGATGTCCAGGTCGTTCGTGGGCTCGTCCAGGAACAGCACATTGGGCTCGTCCATCAGCAGCCGCAGGATCTGGAGCCGGCGGCGCTCACCGCCCGACAGGTCGGAGAGCGGCGTCCACTGCTTCTCCTTGCCGAAGCCGAACTGCTCGCAGAGCTGCCCCGCCGTCATCTCCCGACCCTTGCCCAGATCCACCCGGTCCCGGATCTGCTGCACCGCCTCCAGCACCCGCAGCGATCCCGGCAGCTCGGTCACGTCCTGCGAGAGATACGCCAGCCTGACCGTCTTGCCGACCGTGATCCGCCCGCCCGCCGGCTGCGTCTCGCCGCCGCTGCGGGCCGCCTCCGCCAGCGCCTTCAGCAGCGAGGTCTTGCCCGCGCCGTTCACCCCGACCAGACCGATCCGGTCACCGGGCCCGAGCTGCCAGGTCAGATGCTTCAGCAGCACCTTCGGCCCGGCCTGCACGGTCACGTCCTCCATGTCGAACACCGTCTTGCCCAGCCGCGCGTTCGCGAACTTCATCAGCTCGCTGGTGTCACGCGGCGGCGGCACGTCCGCGATCAGCTCGTTCGCCGCCTCGATGCGGTAACGGGGCTTGGAGGTACGGGCCGGCGCGCCGCGCCGCAGCCACGCCAGCTCCTTGCGCATCAGGTTCTGGCGCTTGGCCTCCTCCGTCGCCGCGATGCGCTCCCGCTCGGCCCGCGCGAACACGTAGTCGCTGTAGCCGCCCTCGTACTCGTACACCGAACCCCGCTGCACATCCCACATCCGGGTGCAGACCTGGTCCAGGAACCACCGGTCGTGGGTCACGCAGACGAGCGCGGAACGGCGGGCCCGCAGATGCTCCGCGAGCCAGGCGATGCCCTCGACGTCCAGATGGTTGGTGGGCTCGTCCAGGACGATCAGGTCCTGGTCCGCGATGAGCAGCTTCGCCAGCGCGATCCTGCGGCGCTCGCCGCCCGAGAGCGGGGCGATCACCGTGTCCAGCCCCTGCGGGAACCCGGGCAGGTCCAGTCCGCCGAAGAGCCCCGTCAGCACATCCCGGATCTTCGCGTTCCCCGCCCACTCGTGGTCGGCGAGATCACCGATCACCTCGTGACGCACGGTCGCCTCGGGATCGAGCGAATCGTGCTGCGTCAGCACGCCCAGGTGCAGCCCGCTGTTCTGCGTGACCCGGCCCGTGTCCGGCTCCTCCAGCTTCGCCAGCATCCGGATCAGCGTGGTCTTGCCGTCGCCGTTACGGCCGACCACGCCGATGCGGTCCCCCTCGGAGACGCCGAGGGATACGCCGTCGAGCAGTGCACGGGTCCCGTACACCTTGCTGACAGCCTCGACATTGACCAGATTGACGGCCATTTTTCTCCTGCTCCGGGGGTTCGCGGTCCGGAGGCCAGCGTACGGCGGTCACGCGGCCCATGACTCCGGCGGCCGAACGGGCCCGGCGGGGCCCCGCGTACGCGTACGGTCCGGCAGCGTACGCGTACGCAGGGTGGACGCGCCTGTAGTCGCTCGGCCACTCTGGGTGACCCCAACGCAGGGTGATCCAGCACGCACCAGGAGGTGGCCGCACATGGCCGAGGCGGAGGACTGGGACGACGAGCCCCAAGTGGACGACGGGCCCGAGGAGCCCGAGTCCGAGGACTCCGGGCCCGAGGAGGGCTCCTCGGGCGGCGGCTCCGGGGGCTCCGGAGGGTCCGGAGGTTCCGGGGGAAATCCCGCCCCCTCCGACAGCATGAGAACGTTCGGCGCGTTCGTCCAGGGCATGCGCGAGCACAAGAAGATCTCCCGGGAGCAGTTCGCGCGCCTGGTGCAGTTCTCCCAGCACACCGTCGCCTCGATCGAACTCGGCCGCCGGATGCCCGACAAGGCGTTCGTGGAGCTGGCCGAGCAGGCCCTCGACAACACAGGGGCGTTGAGGAAGGCGTTCCAGTACCTGAACCGGAACCCGGGCCTGGCGGCGTGGTTCAAGGAGTGGGCGAGGCGTGAGAAGACGGCCGTGAGTCTGAGTACGTACGAGTGCCGTACCGTGCCGGGGCTGTTGCAGTCAGAGCCCTACGCACGAGCCCTGTTCCAGAACGCGGTTCCACCCCTCTCGGACGATCAGCTGCAAATCCAGATCAGCGCCCGGCTGGAGCGACGGGACCTGTTGCGGGACCGCCCCAACGTCCCATTCAGCTTCATCGTCTCCGAGTACGTCTTTCAACAACGGATCGGTGGCACAGAGGTGACGCGGGGCATGCTCGACCATGTCCTGGCTGGTGCCGAGATGCGAAACGTGACGCTCCACGTCATGCCGACTGATTGTGAGTTGCACGCCTGCCTCGAAGGTCCACTCGCACTGCTGGAGGGGCCGGACGGGAAGCGGTTCGCCTACTCCGAGGGGCAGAAGAACGGGCGTCTGATTAGTGACCTGAAGGAGGTGATCCCACTCCAGCAGCGTTATGACACACTGCGCTCGCAGGCCCTCACCCCCGGTGAGTCCCGGGTCCTGCTGGAGCGAATCCGAGGAGCGCTATGAGCACCGCTGAACTCACCTGGTTCAAGTCCAGTCACAGCAGCGACCAAGGCGACAGCTGCGTCGAGATCGCCCTGTCCTGGCACAAGTCCAGCTACAGCAGCTCACAAGGCGACAACTGCGTCGAGGTCGCCACCTGCCCCGACACCGTCCACATCCGTGACTCCAAAGTCCAGGACGGCCCCCACCTCACCCTCCCGGCCACCGCCTGGACCGCCTTCCTCACCGGCGTCTGAGCGAACCCCGCCCCTCCCTCGCCGCCCGGCAGTCACCTACCGGGCGGCGAACGCGTTCCCGGCCCGACAGCGCTGTGGCACACTGCGCTCGCAGGCCCTCACCCCCGGTGAGTCCCGGGGTCTGCTGGAACGAATCCGAGGAGCGCTATGAGCACTGAACTCGCTTGGTTCAAGTCCAGTTACAGCGGCACGGAGGGCGACAGCTGTGTCGAGGTCGCCCTGTCCTGGCACAAGTCCAGCTACAGCGGCACCCAGGGCGACGACTGCGTCGAGGTCGCCACCTGCCCCGACACCGTCCACATCCGTGACTCCAAAGTCCAGGACGGCCCCCACCTCACCCTCCCGGCCACCGCCTGGACCGCCTTCCTCACCGGCGTCTGAGCGAACCCCCGCCCCTCCCTCGCCGCCCGGCAGTCACCTACCGGGCGGCGAACGCGTTCCCGGCCCGTTCCACGAGAACCCATCCGGTCAACGCCGTCCCCACCGCCGCGGGAGCCGTCACCGGGACGGCTATGAGCATCGCGGAGTGGCCTTCGAGGAGGCCGCCGAGGCCCGTCATCGAGAGGGCGAGGACGCCCAGGAGGCAGAGGGTGATGCCGAGCGCCGCGAGCGGGGCCGATCCGTCGGGGCGGGTCGGGTCGGGGGGCGAGGGGTGTTCGAAGCGGCGGAAGAGGGTGACGAGGAGGGCGGTGAGAAGGGCGGCGGCGAGGAGGCGCGGCGGGGTCTGGGACCACCAGGCGGCGGAGGCGGGCTCGGGGAGGGGGACGTCCAGGGCGAGGAGGGCCCCGTACACGCCGAGCATGGCGGTGAGGTGCCAGAGGAAGGCGGTCATGGCGATCCCGTTGGCGGCGATGACTCCGCGCCACACCTGGGGGCGCTGGACGAGCCGGGCGCCGGGAGCCCTGAGGAGTTCGACCGCGCCGACGAGCCAGAGGCCGTGGCAGAGGAGGGCGAGGGTCGGCGGGGCCATGTTGGAGACCTTCTCGCCGGGCATGCCGACCATGGAGAGCGGATACGGGCCGTACGCGACGAGGGCCGCGGCGCTCAGCAGACCGCCGGCGGCGAGCGCGGCGGGGAGGCGGATACGGCCGTCGGCGCGGAGGAAGCCGAGCTGGTGCACGGCGAGCCAGACGAAGGCGAAGTTGAGGAACTCCACGTACGGGACGCCCAGGGCGAACCGGGCGACGTCGACCGCGACGGCCCCGGCGGCCAGCAGCGCGAACGCGCCCCACCCGTACCGCTCGTGGAGCTTCAGCAGCGGCGGGGTGAAGGCGACCATCGCGAGGTAGATCCCGATGAACCAGAGCGGCTGGGTGACCAGCCGCAGCGCCGCCCCGGTGAGCCCGCCGTCGGCCCCGTACAGCTGGATCAGCAGCGCGAGCAGACCCCAGACCACGATGAAGACCATCGTCGGCCTCAGCAGCCGCTGGAGACGGGCGCGCAGGAAGGCGGGGTAGAGGGTGGTCGCGCCGGGGCGGGCGCGGCTCAGGGAGCGGTAGGAGAGGGCGTGCGAGAAGCCGCCGACGAAGAAGAACACCGGCATGATCTGGAAGACCCAGGTGAGCAGCTGGAGTTCGGGCACGACGGCGAGGAGATTGCCGATCCGTTCGTCGTCGCCGACGGCGGCCATCAGCCAGTGCCCCAGGACCACGGTCGCGAGCGACGCGACACGAAGCAGGTCGATGTAGCGGTCCCGGGTCCCGGGGGTGGCCGAGGCCAGCTCTCGAACGGTCGATCTCATGGACTCATGTTCGCGAGCCGCGCCGCCGTGCGGTCAGGGTCCGGGTACTCAGATCACGGGTTGAGTACCCGGACCTCCCGCTCAGCCCCGGTCGAGCTGGAGCGGGGGCTTCGGCGCCGGGACGACCGTCTGCTGGGAGCCCCGCTTGCCCGCGGCGGCCTTGCAGGTGACGTCCTTGGCGGGCAGCTTGCCGGTGTTCAGATAGGCGTTGGCGACCTTGTCGGCGCAGGCGTTCTTCCCGTACAGGTAGACGCCGTGGCCCTCGCCCTCGTCCACGGTGACGAGCTTGGAGCCCTTCATGGCCCGGTGCATTCCGCGCGCGGTGGAGAGCGGGGTCTGCGAGTCCCACTCGTTCTGGACGATCAGCGCGCCGGCCTTGTTGTCGACCTTGGTCCTCGGCTCGGCGGTCCTGCCCCAGAAGGCGCAGGGCGTGATGTTGCCGGAGTGGTCGCCGAAGAGCGGGTAGCGGGCCGCGTCCCGGGCGGCCTCCTTGCGGTAGGTCTCGGCGGAGCTGTTCCACCGGGTGTCGCCGCAGAGGACCGCCCACTGGGCCGATATGTGGTTGTCCGGTATCGGGCCGAAGTCCGGCTGCTCCGGCACCGGCTTCCCGGCGGCGGCGTCGCGCAGGATCACGGTCGACTCGGCCGCGACGCGGACGCTGAAGAACGCGGAGCGCATCACGTACCGCAGCATGTCGCCGTCGTAGGCGGTCTTGCCGATGACGATGGGCTTGCGGTCCGCGTGGGCGACCAGGTCCCAGAAGGTCTTGGCGACCTTCTCGGGGGTGTCGCCGAGCTGATACTCCGCCGAGCGCCCGGCGGTCCACTCCGTCCAGCGGTCGAACGCCGGCTCGACCTCGGGGCCCCAGATGCGGAAGGTCTCCCGCCATGCCTTCTCGGGGTCGACCGCGCTGTCGAGGACGAAGCGGTCGGCGCGCTTCGGGAACATCTGGGTGTACACGGACCCGAGGTAGGTGCCGTAGGAGTAGCCCAGGTAGTTCAGCTTCTTCTCGCCGAGGGCGGCGCGGATCACGTCCATGTCGCGGGCGGTGTTGCGGGTGGTGATGTGCTTGAGGGTGTCGCCGACCTTGGCGCGGCACTTGTCGGCGACGGACTTGGCCCAGGAGACGTCCTGGGCGTAGGTGTCGGCCTTGTAGGGCCGGGGCCACGACTTCTGGCTGTCGGCGAGGCCGCAGCGGACGGGCGTGCTGCGGCCGATGCCGCGCGGGTCGAAGCCGATCAGGTCGTAGCGGGCCCTGACGGAGGCGGGCAACTCCCTCGACATGTCCAGCGACATGCCGAGGCCCTCGCCGCCGGGGCCGCCCGGGTTGAAGAGCAGCACGCCCCGGCGCTCCGACGGGCTCGTCGCCTTGATCCTGGAGATCTCGACGCCGATCTTCTTGCCGCCGGGCTTGGCGTAGTTGAGCGGTACGCGGATCGTCGCGCACTGGAAGGAGGCCGGCTCGTCGGCGGCGCATCTCTTCCAGACGGGCTTCTGCTGGGGGTACTGGGCCGCCGGGGTCGCGACGGGCGAGGCAGGGGCGGGGGGCGCCGCCGGGGCGGCGGTGGCGAGCCCCGGAGTCAGGGTGGCGAAGACGCTCACCGCGATCAGTGGCACTAACCGTCGACTGCGCACAGGGAAGATCCTTCCGATCGGCGTTCCTAGGCGCGATCAACTCTGTCGGCCGGAACTGTCGGAAGAATCAACCCATTGGATCAGAACCGAACATCTCAGGTATGAAATCGGAAGGTTGGACTGTACTGCGGTGGTTGCAGAGACCACCGGTCACCGGGGGTGGGGGGTGGGGCGGGGCCCGGGTCGGGCGTGGGGTGCGGGGACTTGTCGGGGGCGCTGCCCCCGAGGCCCCCGCGCCTCAATCGCCGGCGGGGCTTGATTTTGGCCGGCGTCGCCCGCCGGGGCCAGGCTGGGATTGGCGCTGGTGCCGACGGTCAGGCTGAGCCAGGACTGCGCCTCAATCGCCGGCGGGGCTGGAAGTGGGCGGCGGGGCTTGGTTTTGGCCGGCGCAGCCCGCCGGGGCCAGGCTGGGATTGGCGCTGGTGCCGACGGTCAGGCTGAGCCAGGACTGCGCCTCAATCGCCGGCGGGGCTGGAGGTGGGCGGCGGGGCCCGCCGGGGCCGGGCTGGAGGCGAAGCTTGGTTTTGGCCGGCGCAGCCCGCCGGGGCCAGGCTGGAAGTGGGCGGCGAAGCTTGGTTTTGGCCGGCGCAGCCCGCCGGGGCCGGGCTGGGATTGGTGCTGGTGCCGGCGGCCAGGCTGAGCCGGGACTGCGCCTCAATCGCCGGCGGGGCTTGGTTTGGGCCGGTGGTGGGCTGGTGGTCAGGGGAGTTGGTTGACGCGGATGAGGTTGCCCGTGGGGTCGCGGAAGGCGCAGTCGCGGACTCCGTAGTCCTGGTCGATCGGCTCTTGGACGACCTCGGCGCCCGCTGCCTGGAGGCGTTCGAAGAGCCCGTCGAGGTCGTCGGTGGCCAGGGTGACCGCGCCGTAGGAGCCCTTGGCGATCAGCTCCAGGACGGTGCGGCGCTCCTCGTCGGTGATGCCCGGGTCGGTGGCCGGCGGGTGCAGCACGATGGAGGTGCCGGGCTGGCCGGCCGGGCCGACGGTGATCCAGCGCATGTCCTCGTAGCCCACGTCGTTGCGGACCTCGAAGCCCAGGACGTCGCGGTAGAAGCCCAGCGCGGCCTCGGCGTCGGTGTGCGGGAGGAAGGCGTAGTGAATGCTGATGTTCATGTCTCTCACGGTAGGCAGGGCTACCGGGGGCGCGCTTCTTGATTCCTGACCGGTCTGGTCACCTGTTTGGCCAGACAGGGCGGGATGCCCGCCCCGGCCCGGGAGTGGTCGCGGCGGTAGACGCTCGGCGGCACGCCGACCAGCTCGGTGAATCTCGTGCTGAAGGTGCCCAGCGAGGAGGAGCCCACCTCGAAGCAGACCTCGGTGACGCTGAGGTCGCCCCGGCGCAGCAGCGTCATCGCCCGTTCGATGCGCCGGGTCATCAGATACGCGTACGGGGACTCGCCGTACACCCGGCGGAACTCCCGGCTCAGATGGCCGACCGACATGTGCGCGCCGCGGGCCAGCGCCTCGACGTTCAGCGGCTTGGCGTACTCGCGGTCGATCCGGTCGCGGACCCTGCGCATCGCGACGATGTCGCGCAGACGCCGCTCCTCCGCCTGTGCCGGGCCCATGAGCGCCATCGTGCCACGGGCGGCCGGTGCGCGGGCCGGCGGGCATCGATCACGAATGGAGAAGCGCCGGGGAGCGGGGCTGGCTAGCGTCGGAGTCGGCCCGCACCCCGGGACCCGGGCCACCGCACCCGATCACGGCCAGGAGAGTGACAGAGATGAGCGAGCAGAGCGCGGGCGGCTTCTCCGAGGAGGAGCGCGCGGCCATGAAGGCGCGCGCGGCCGAGCTGAGGAAGGAGGCGAGCGGCGGCCGCGGGAACAAGGCGGCCGCCGCCGAACTCGACGTGCTGTCGAAGATCGCCGAGATGGAGGCGCCGGACCGCGCGGTGGCCGAACGCGTCCACGCGATCGTCACCGCCGCCGCCCCCGAGCTGTCCCCCAAGCTCTGGTACGGCCAGCCGGCCTACGCCAGGAAGGGGAAGGTCGTGTGCTTCTTCCGCAGCGGACATGTCGACAAAGAGCGCTACTCGACCTTCGGCTTCACCCCGGAGGCGAACCTCGGGGATGTGGGCCTGTGGCCCACGTCGTACGCGGTGACCGAAGTGAGCGACCAGGCGGAGAGGGCGCTGACGGCGCTGGTGCGGAAGGCGGTGAGCTGAGCGGTCCGGCCGCGGGCAGGGGCTTTCCGGCCGGAGGCCGGGGCCTTCGGGCTGGGGGGGGCGCCGCCGGGCTTCCCGCCGGGGGGCGGGAAGCCCGGCCCGGGACCTCGGGCAGGGCTACGCGAGGATCGTCGCGCCCGGGGTCGGGGAGAGGGCCGTGCGGGCGGTGCGGCAGGTGGGGGAGGCGGTGAGGGCCTCGGCGACGGAGCGGGCCGATTCGGCGTCCTTGGCCAGGAAGGCGGTGGTCGGGCCCGAGCCCGAGACGAGTCCGGAGAGCGCGCCCGCGGCGAGCCCCGTCTCCAGGACGGCGGCCAGGGACGGCCGCAGCGAGAGGGCCGCGGGCTGGAGGTCGTTCGCGAGGGCCCCGGCCAGGGCGACGGGATCGCCGGAGCGCAGGGCGGCCAGCAGCACCGGGGACGCGACCGGGTCCGGGACCCGGACGCCCTCGGTGAGCCGGTCGAACTCGCCGTACACCGCCGGGGTGGAGAGTCCGCCGTCCGCGAGCGCGAACACCCAGTGGAACGAGCCGCCGACCTCCAGCGGGGTGAGCCGCTCGCCACGCCCGACGCCCAGCGCCGCGCCTCCGACGAGGCTGAAGGGCACATCGCTGCCGAGTTCGGCGCAGATCTCCAGCAGCTCCTCCCGCGAGGAGCCCAGCTCCCACAGGGCGTCGCAGGCCAGCAGCGCCGCCGCGCCGTCCGCGCTGCCGCCCGCCATGCCGCCCGCGACGGGGATGTCCTTGACGATGTGCAGATGGACGTCCGGCGCGATGCCGTGGCGCTCGGCCAGCAGGATCGCCGCCCGGGCCGCGAGATTGCTCGCGTCCAGCGGGACCAGGTCCGCGTCCGGGCCCTCGCAGGTGACGGTCAGGGAGGCGGCGGGGCGGGCCGTCACCTCGTCGAACAGATCGACCGCGAGAAAGACATTGGCCAGGTCGTGGAAGCCGTCAGCGCGCGCGCCGCCGACCGCGAGCTGCACATTGACCTTCGCCGGGACGCGTACGGTGACGCCGCTCATGCCGTGCTCTCCGTGTCCGTGGTCGCGGAATCCGTGTTCGCAGTGTCCGTGCCCGCCGTGTCCGTGGCGGCAGTGTCCGCGGCCGGGCCGCCCTTGCCCGTGCCGGCGCCCGTGTCCGTACCAGCGCCCCTACCGGCGCCCGTGTCCGCGGCCGCCTTCGCCTCCGCGATCCGGGCGAACTCCTCGACCGTGAGCGACTCCCCCCGGGCCTGCGGCGAGATCCCCGCCGCCACCAGCGCGGCCTCCGCCGCCGCCGGGGAGCCCGCCCAGCCGGACAGAGCCGCGCGCAGCGTCTTGCGGCGCTGTGCGAAGGCCGCGTCCACCACCGCGAAGACCTGCGCCTTGGTGGCGGTGGTCCGCGGCGGCTCCCGGCGGACCAGGGAGACCAGACCGGAGTCGACATTGGGCGCGGGCCAGAACACATTCCGGCCGATCGACCCGGCGCGCTTGACCTCCGCGTACCAGTTCGCCTTCACCGACGGCACTCCGTACACCTTGTTGCCCGGCGCGGCGGCCAGCCGGTCCGCGACCTCGGCCTGCACCATCACCAGCGTGCGCTCGATCGTGGGGAAACGGTCCAGCATGTGCAGCAGCACGGGCACGGCGACGTTGTACGGGAGGTTCGCGACCAGCGCGGTCGGCTCCTCGGGCAGCTCCTGGACCTGCATGGCGTCCGAGTGCACCAGCGAGAAGCGCGTCACGCGCTCCGGCATCCGGGCCAGGATCGTGGCGGGCAGCGCGGCGGCCAGCACATCGTCGATCTCGACGGCGACGACGCTCCGGGCCGCCTCCAGCAGCGCCAGCGTCAGGGAGCCGAGCCCGGGGCCGACCTCCACGACCGTGTCGTCCTCGCGGACCCCGGCGGTGCGGACGATCCGGCGGACGGTGTTGGCGTCGATGACGAAGTTCTGTCCGCGCTGCTTGGTGGGGCGGACGCCCAGCGCCGAGGCGAGTTCGCGGATGTCGGCGGGGCCGAGGAGGTTGTCGGAGGGCTCAGTGGTGCTCACCGATACAGCGTACGGGTCACCGGTACAGGCTTCGGCCGCAGTGCGGCCAGGGAGTCGCGCCCCGCTGGATGTACAGCTTCTTCGCCCGGAAGGTCTGCTCGGCCGCCGCCGCGTCCTGGGGGCGGCCCCGGCCGCCCAGCGCCTGCCAGGTCCCGGCGTCGAACTGATAGAGCCCGCCGTGCAGCCCGGCGGCGTCCACGGCGGCCGCCCGACCGCCGGACTCGCAGCGCGCCAGCGCCTCCCAGTTCAGCCCGTCCGCGCCGGGCACCGCCTCGGGCCGCCGCCGGGTGCCGACGTGGACGCGCTGGGCGACCGGCTCCCGCACCACCTCGTCGGAGATCTTCCGGGGGCGCTGGCGGACCCCGTTGACCGTGCGCAGCTCATGGGTGAGCCGGCGGGCCCCGGGCCGGCCCTGCCGGACGACGATCTCGGTGCCCTCGAAGAGGGTCGCGTCCTCGACCCTGACCACGTCGTACGGGATGGGCTCCTCGCGCACCTCCCGGGTGCCGGTGATCCGCATGACGGTGACGGTCTGGCCGTCGCGCGGGAAGCCGGCGGCCGGCACGGAGGTGGTGTCCTGCGCGCCGAGGGTGATCCCGGCCTGGGCCAGCGCCTCGCCGACGGTCGCCGCGTTGGTGCGGATGACGCGCTCGTGGCCGTCGGCCATGAAGGTGACGGTCCGCTCGGTGCGGACGTCGAGGGCGAGCCCGGCGCGGGAGATCGCCGCCGAGGGGGAGGCCGAGAGATACGCGCCCTGGGCCCGCACCCCCAGTTCGCGCAGCGCGCCGCCGACGGTCCGGGCGGTGGTCCACATCCGGCGGCGCTCGCCGTCGAGGGTGAGGGCGACGGGCCGGCCGTACCGGACGACGACATCGTCGCCGCTGGTCAGCTCCTCGCCGGGGGCGGGGGACACCACATCGTGGACGCCGGTGTCGACGCCGGTGTCCGCCAGCAGCTCCCGGACGTCGTCGGCGAAGGTGTGGAGGGTGCGCGGCTCGCCGTCGACGGTGAGCCGGACCGCCTTGTCCCCGGCGACGAAGGCGGAGGTGCCGCCCGCCAGGAAGACGACCACCAGGGCCCGCGGGACGAGCCTGCGCAGCCCGCCGTCGGCCGGGTCGGTCCCCCGGCGCCGCCGCCCGCCGCCTCCGCCGCCGGTCCGGGGGACGGGGTCGTACACGGGGCGCCCGGCGCGGGGATCCACGTACGAGTCGGCGTACGGATCGGCGTACGGATCGGCGTACAGGCCGGCGTACGGATCGGCGGGCGCGTGGGCGGGGCGCTCGTCGGCGGGCCCGGGGTACGGGGCGGCGGGCGCGTACGCGGGGTGCGGCTCGGCGGCGTAACCCGCGTAACCCTCGTAGCCCTCGTAGCCCTCGTCATCGGAGCGCCCGGCGTATCCGGTGTATCCGGCGTACCCGACGGGCCCCGCGTACGGATTGACCGCGGTGTACGCGGGCCGGGGCTCGGCGGGGGCCGCGTAGACGGGGTGCTGGTCGGGGGCGGTGCGGGCGCCCGGGAAGACCGCGGGGCCGCCCTGGCGCCGGAGCACGAAGGTGTCGTCCGACGTCCAGGGGTGGGCCTGGCGGTCGTGGGGCCCGGCGGCGGCGTGGACGTCGTAGGCGGCGTAGGAGTCGTCGGCGTGTCCCCGACGGCCGGGATGGCTGAGATGGCTCACGGCGCTCCGTAAGGTCCGGGCCGGCCCGGACGGCCCGGAGATCCGGTCCGGCCCGCCGGCGGTGGCCCTGCGGCACCGACGCTATCGGCAGTCGCGGTGACTCTCCAAAGCCGTTCGCCCACCCGGTGTCACCTTCGGGGACCCGCACATCCGCGCCCCGCACACCCGCGCGGTCGGCGCGGGCCCGGCCCGGTCAGTAGTCGAACGCCGCGGCGGTGTTCGCCGCCACCGCCGCCGCGAGGGTGTCCTCGTCCAGGCCCTTCACCTCGGCCATCGCGCGCAGCGTGAGCGGGATCAGATAGGGCGCGTTCGGCCGTCCCCGGTACGGCATCGGGGTGAGGAAGGGCGCGTCCGTCTCGACCAGGACGAGTTCCCTGGGCGCGACCGCGAGCGCGTCCCGCAGCGGCCGCGCGTTCTTGAAGGTCACATTTCCCGCGAACGACATGTAATAGCCCGCGCCCGCGCACACCCGCGCCATTTCCGCGTCGCCGGAAAAGCAGTGGAACACCGTGCGCTCCGGCGCGCCTTCCTCCGCGAGTATCCGCAGAACGTCCGCGTGCGCGTCCCGGTCGTGAATGACGAGCGCTTTGTCATGACGTTTGGCGATCTCGATATGGGCGCGGAAAGATCGCTCCTGGGCGGCTACGCCCTCCGGGCCCGTACGGAAATAGTCCAGCCCGGTCTCGCCGACCCCGCGGACCTGCGCCAGCGCGGCCAGCGCGTCGATCTCGGCGAGGGCCTCGTCGAGCGCGCCCTCGCCGCCCGGCTCGCGCACCCCCTGGCGGGCGGCGCCCTCCGGGTCGCCGAAGACGATCCGGGGGGCCTCGTTGGGGTGCAGGGCGACCGCCGCGTGCACTCCGGCGTGCTCGGCGGCCGTCCGGGCGGCCCAGCGGGAGCCCTCGATGTCGCAGCCGACCTGGACGACGGTGGTCACGCCGACGGCGGCGGCCCGGGCGAGCGCCTCCTCCACGGTCCCCTGCTGCATGTCCAGATGGGTGTGGGAATCGGCGACCGGGACCCGGAGCGGTTCGGGCAGCGGCGGCGGGTCGGACTTCGAGGTCATGGGCGCGATCCTACGAGGCCCGCGCCCATCGCCTCGTCACCGGTGGCGGGCCTACCTGCGCTGGAAGGGGTGGAGCAGGTCCGAGAGATGCCAGTGGTGGGCCGGCTTCGCGGCCGGCGGCTCCTCCCCGGCGGCGCCGGCCGACTCGCTCCCCGCACTCGCACCCGCACCCGCCAGGGGCGTCTTCCCGGCCGTATCCCGGGTCGGATGGGCGATCCGGGCCGGGGAGGCGGTCCGGGCCATCAGATCCAGTACGGAGGAGACCTGCCCGGCCCGCATGATCCGTACGACGTGCCCCCCGCAGTTCATGCAGCTGGGGCTCGACAGCGGGGACGGGACCCGCTCCCCGTTCGCCCGGTAGACGACGTACTCGTGACCGGCGGGGTCACGGTGGTGCTCGATGTCGTACGACTGCTCCCAGCCGTGCCCGCAGCGCATACAGGCGAAGGCGTATGCCTCGTGGACCTTGGCGGTGCCTGTGATCTCACTCATGCCTGCTCCTCTCCACTGACCCAGTGGACGCCCATTCCGGCGGGAGCGCATCAGCGCTGTCGAATAATGGAGTGCTCTTTGGCCTTCCCATGCCCAAAGGGCCCCGGACCCGGTCTGCGCTTTGCCTTCAACGGTATCCCTTTACCGTCTCAGGGGATCGGCGGAGCCGAATTCTTTGCCGCCACGACCGCATCGAACACCTCGCGCTTGGGCACGCCCGCCTCCACGGCGACGGCCGCGATGGCCTCCTTGCGCCGCTCCCCCGCCTCCTCGCGCACCCGCACCCTGCGCACCAGCTCATCGGCGTCGAGATCGCCGGGAGCGGGCGCGGGGGCGCCCTCGACGACGACGGTGATCTCGCCGCGCACCCCCTCGGCGGCCCAGGCGGCCAGCTCGCCGAGACCGCCGCGCCTGACCTCCTCGTACGTCTTGGTCAGCTCGCGGCAGACGGCGGCCCGGCGGTCCGCGCCGAACACCTCGGCCATTGCGGTGAGGGTGTCGTCCAGTCGGTGGGGGGCCTCGAAGTAGACGAGGGTGCGGCGCTCCGACTCGTTCTCCCGGAGCCGGGTCAGCCGCTCGCCCGCCTTGCGCGGCAGGAAGCCCTCGAAGCAGAAGCGGTCCACGGGGAGCCCGGAGAGCGCCAGCGCGGTGAGCACTGCGGAGGGGCCGGGGACGGCGGTGACCCGGACGTCCTTCTCCACGGCGGCGGCGACCAGCCGGTAACCGGGGTCGGAGACGGAGGGCATCCCGGCGTCGGTGACGAGCAGCACCCGCGCGCCGCCGGTGAGCGCCTCGACCAGCTCCGGCGTACGGGAGGACTCATTGCCCTCGAAGTAGGAGACGACCCTCCCGGTGGTCTGGACGCCGAGCGCCTGGGTGAGCCGCCGCAGCCGGCGGGTGTCCTCGGCGGCGACGACGTCGGCGGAGGCCAGCTCGGCGGCGAGGCGGGGCGGGGCGTCGGCGACGTCGCCGATCGGGGTCCCGGCGAGGATCAGCAGACCGGAGCGGTCGGCTGAGGTCAGGGGGCCGGGGGGCGTGTCGCGGGTCGGCTCAGTGGTCACACCGGCCATTGTCCCGTACCGGCGGGCGGGGCCCGGTTCGAGCCGTCGCGGGCCTGGGCCGGGGGCCGCCGGGGGCCGTCGCGGGCGACGCCCGGGGGCCGTCGTGGGGCCGGAGGCACACCTCGCATACATACGTTCCCTACGATGGCGCGGTGACCAGTACCGCGCCACAGACCCTAGAGGGCAGGGACGCAGAGCAGCAGCCCCCCGGCTGGCAGCAGCGGCTGCGCAGATTCGGCTATGCGCCCCCGTCCGTGATCGGGCTGCGCGAACGCCTGGTCCCGCCCTACACCCGCCCCTCCGAACGGCTGTGGCCCGTGTTCGGCATCGCCCCCTCGGCGGTGGGTCCGCTGCTGCGGGCCTCCGCCTGGCTGGGGCCGCTGCTGGTGGCGCTGATCGCGGGACTGCTCCGATTCTGGAACCTGGGCAAGCCGGACCAGGTGATATTCGACGAGACGTACTACGCGAAGGACGCGTGGGCGCTGATCAACCAGGGGTACGAGGGCAGCTGGCCCAAGGACATCGACAAGTCGATCCTCAAGGACCCGTCCGCCGTCGCCGTCCCCACCGACCCCGGCTATGTGGTCCATCCGCCCGTCGGCAAGTGGATCATCGGTCTGGGCGAGAAGCTCTTCGACTTCACGCCCTTCGGCTGGCGGTTCATGGTCGCGGTGCTCGGCACGCTCTCGGTGCTCATGCTCTGCCGGATCGGCCGGAGGCTGTTCCGCTCCACCTTCCTGGGGTGTCTGGCCGGTCTGCTGCTCGCCGTCGACGGGCTGCACTTCGTGATGAGCCGGGCCGCCCTGCTCGATCTGGTGCTGATGTTCTTCGTGCTGGCCGCCTTCGGATGTCTGGTGGCGGACCGGGACTGGGCGCGGCGGAGACTGGCGGCGGCGCTGCCCGAGGACGAGGGCGGGGTGCTGCGGCCGGACGCGCACATCGCCCGGACCCTGCGGCTCGGGTGGCGGCCCTGGCGGATCGCCGCCGGGGTGATGCTCGGCCTCGCGGCCGGCACCAAGTGGAACGGCCTCTATGTGATGGCCGCGTTCTGTCTGATGGCGGTGCTCTGGGACGTCGGCGCGCGGCGCACGGCGGGCGCGGTGCGGCCGTACCGGGCGGTGCTGCGCAAGGATCTGACGCCCGCGTTCCTCGCCACGGTGCCGGTGGCGCTCGCCGCCTACATGGTCTCGTGGGCGGGCTGGTTCGCCACCGGCAAGGGCTTCTACCGGGACTGGGCGAAGGGCCGTGAGGGGCTCTCCCCCGACAGTGTGACGCTGCCGCTGCTGGGGCAGATCGATCTGCCGCAGTTCTCGATGACCTGGGTCCCGGAGGCGCTGCGCGCCTTCTGGCACTACGAGACCGAGGTCTACAACTTCCACGTCAATCTGAAGTCCGGCCACACCTACGAGTCCAACCCCTGGAGCTGGATCGTCCTGGGCCGGCCGGTCTCGTACTACTACGAGGACCCGGCCGCGGGACAGGACGGCTGTCCCGCCGACGCGGCGGACAAGTGCGCGAGCGAGGTGCTGGCGCTGGGCACGCCGCTGCTGTGGTGGGCGGCGTGTTTCGCGGTCTGTTACGTGCTGTGGCGCTGGGCCTTCCGCCGGGACTGGCGGGCGGGCGCGATCGCCTGCGGGATCGCGGCGGGCTGGGCGCCCTGGTTCCTGTACCAGGAGCGCACGATCTTCCTGTTCTACGCGGTGGTGTTCGTGCCGTTCCTGTGTCTGGCGGTCGCGATGATGATCGGGGCGATGCTGGGTCCGGCGGGGTCGGACGAACGGCGGCGGGCGATCGGCGCGATCGGCGCCGGGGTGCTGGTGCTGCTGATCGTCTGGAACTTCATCTACTTCCATCCGCTGTACACGGGGACGCCGATCCCGGTGGAGGAGTGGCGCGACCGGATGTGGCTGGACACCTGGGTCTGACGCGGTTCACCGGGCCGGGGCGGCCCTGGTCCGGCGCGGTCCGCCGGGCCGGAGCGGGCACCTGGTCCGGCGCCGTTCGCCGGCCCGGCGCGGGCCCCGGATCGGGCCGGGCCGGTGAACGGCGGGCCGGGGATCAGTCGGTGAGCCCGGCGACCGCGACGGCCTTGGCGACCCTGACCCGTACGGTGATCGACCCCGGGCCGCTGTTGCGCTCGCCGACCGCCCCGGCCACGTCCTCGCCCAGATAGCGGGCCGCGATCCGGGTGGCCCAGTGCCGGGCCTGTTCCTGATCCTCACTCACCTCCGCCTGCCCCTGGAGCGTCACGAAGGCGAACGGCGGAGTCTCGTCGTCCACACAGATGGCGACCCTGCCGTCCCTGATCAGACTGCGGCCCTTGACCGTCTCCTTGTCGGTGTTGAAGACCAGCTCGTCCCCGTCGAGAAGGAACCACACCGGCGCGATGTGCGGGCTGCCGTCGGCCCGTACGGTCGAGATCTTCGCGGTGCGGGTGCCCTCGGAGACGAACGTGTGCCACTCGCCCTTCGTCATTGTTTTCGCCATTCGGCCATATTCCGACAGTTGCGGGATGACGGGCGGTCAGGCACGCCGAACACGGGCCGCCGCATACGTCCCGGTCCCGTAACAAGCTTGTCCCGGGGCCGCCCCCGTCCCGTAGGGTTCTCTGCGATTGCCTTCTTGAACGTGTTCAAGAAGGGTGGGCCGCGGAGGAGGAGCTGCGAACGATGCGCAGTGGAGCGAAGGTCGCCATCATCGGCGGCGTCTTTCTGGTCGTCGCCGGCGGAGTCGGCTACGGCGGCTACACCGTGCTGAGCGAGGGGAAGACCGAGGACCGCCCGAAGGCCGAGAAGATCAGGACCGGGCCGCCGACGGCCGAGGAGATATCGAGGACGAGCGCGAACTTCCTCGCCGCCTGGGCCGAGGGCCGCGCGCCCGAGGCCGCCCAGCTCACCAACAAGCCGGTGGACGCCGAGCCCCGGCTGACCGACTACCGGGCGAAGGCGAAGGTCTCCCGGTCGGTCATCACCCCGGGAACGCCGGTCGGCGCGAAGGTGCCGTTCACGGTCGAGGCGACCGTGAAGCACGCCGAGGGCGAGAAGCCCTGGTCGTACTCCTCCGAGCTGACCGTGGTGCGCGGCACGACCACCGGCCGGCCGGTGGTCGACTGGAAGCCCTCCGTGCTCCACCCCAAGCTGACCGCGACCACCACGCTCCTGGCGGACGAGACCGCCGCCCCGCCGATGAAGGCCGTCGACCACCGGAACCGGCCGCTCACCAAGGAGAAGCACCCCTCGCTCGGCCCCGTCCTGGACGCCCTGCGCCAGCGGTACGGCAAGGAGGCCGGCGGCACGCCCGCCTCCGAGCTGGTGCTCTCCTCCACCCGGGAGGGCGTGGCCGACCAGACCCTGCTGACCCTCGGCAAGGGCACCGAGGGCACCTTGCGGACCACCCTGGACGCGGACGTCCAGGCGGCGGCCGAGCGGGCGGTGAAGCGGCACAAGCAGGCGTCCGCGGTGGCGGTCCGGCCCAGCACCGGGGAGATCCGCGCCATCGCCAACAGCCCGGCGGGCGGCTACAACACCGCCATGCTGGGCGCCCAGGCCCCCGGCTCCACCATGAAGATCGTCACGGCGGCGATGATGCTCGACAAGGGCGTCGTCAAGGGCCCGGACGCGAAGGTGGAGTGTCCGGCGACCGTCGGATGGGCGGGTGCGAACTTCCAGAACCTCGACAAGTTCGACATCCCGAAGGCCACCTTCCGGCAGGCGTTCCTCAAGTCCTGCAACACCACCTTCATCAAGGCGGTCACCCCGCTCGGCAGCGGGGAGCGGGACACCGCGCTGGGCGAGACCGCGAGGAAGTACTTCGGCATCGGCCTCGAATGGAAGACCGGCGTCGCGAGCTTCGACGGCAGCGTGCCCGCGTCGACGGGGACCGAGACGGCCGCCTCGTACATCGGCCAGGGAAAGATCACGATGAACGCGCTCACCATGGCGTCCGTCAGCGCGACCGCGAAGAGCGGCTCCTTCAAGCAGCCGGTCCTCGTCCCCGCCTCCCTCGACGACCGTGAACTCGCCCGCGCCGAGCCCCTCCCCGGCCGGGTGGCCGCGGGCCTGCGGGACCTGATGGGCGCGACCGCCGAGGGCGCGGGCACCGGCCGGAAGGCGATGGCGACGGTGCGCGGCGACAAGGGCGCGAAGACCGGGTCCGCCGAGGTCGACGGCCAGGGCAAGTCCAACAGCTGGTTCACCGGCTACGCCGACGACCTCGCCGCGGCGGCCGTCGTCCAGTCCGGCGGCTCGGGCGGCGACGCGGCGGGCCCGGTGGTGGCCCAGGTCCTCAACGCGCGCTGAGCCCGTACGCGACAAGACCCGGCGGGGCCGGGCCCGCGACAGACCCCGCACGCCGACACGCGTTCGGCCGGGTCGCCCGATGGGGCGAACCCGGCGGGGGACGGCCGTACAGCCGCACGGTGGACGCGAGCGCGGATCCGGGCAGGCCCCGGGGGCGCGGGCGGGCGGGGCCCGGCGCGGCGGCGCACGGAATCCTTCTCGCGCGCGGCGCGGGGCTGCCACTAGCGTGACAAGGCATGAGCGCTCAACACACCGAAGCACACCCCCGATTCGCCGAGGCCCTGCGCGAGCTGGGGCTCGATGTGCCCGTACGGAAGTTCCCGGACGCGACCCGCACCGCCGCCGAGGCCGCCGCCGCGATCGGCTGCGACGTCAGCGAGATCGTGAAATCGCTGATCTTCGCGGTGGACGGCGATCCGGTGCTGGTGCTGCTGGACGGCTCCTCCCGGGTGGATCTGGAGCGGGTGCGCGAGGAACTCGGCGCGGACACGGTCAAGCGCGCCAACGCCGATCTGGTGCGGCGGACCACCGGCTACGCGATCGGCGGCGTACCGCCCTTCGGGCACCTCACCCGGACCAGGGTGCTGGCCGACCGGGCCCTGCTGGACCACCCGGTGGTGTGGGCGGCGGCCGGGACCCCGCACACGGTGTTCCCGCTCGACCCGAAGACGCTGATCGAGTACGCGCGCGGCACGCTCGTGGACGTACGGGAGAGCACCGCGTGAGCGGCTGGGAGCTGCCCCGGACCTTCGCCGGCTCCTCGGGCGAGGTGCGCTGGCAGCGGCTGGGCGACCCGGCGGCCCCGCCGGTGGTCCTGCTGCACGGCACCCCCTTCTCCTCCTACGTCTGGCGGGGCGTCGCCCGCGCGCTCACGGAGCGCTTCCAGGTGTACGTCTGGGACATGCCGGGCTACGGCGCGTCCGCGATGGCCGAGGGCCAGGACGTCTCGCTGGCGGCCCAGGGCCGGGTCTTCCACGAGCTGCTCGCCCACTGGGGGCTGTCCGATCCACTGGTCGTGGCGCACGACTTCGGGGGCGCGGTCGCCCTGCGCGCCCATCTGCTGCACGGCGCGCGCTACCGGCGGCTGGTCCTGGTGGACCCGGTGGCGCTGGCCCCCTGGGGTTCGCCGTTCTTCCGGCTGGTCGGCGGGCACGCGGAGGTGTTCGAGCAGCTGCCGCCCGCGCTGCACCGGGCGCTGGTGCGGGAGTACATCTCCTCGGCGAGCGGCCCCGGGCTGCGCCCGGAGACGCTGGACCGGCTGACGGCTCCCTGGCTCGGCGAGCCGGGCCAGGGGGCCTTCTACCGGCAGATCGCCCAGGCCGATCAGCGGTACACCGACGAGATCGAGGGGCGTTACGGGGAGATCGAGCCGCCCGTGCTGGTGTGCTGGGGCGAGGCGGACTCCTGGATCCCGGTGGCGAAGGGGCATGAGCTGGCCGCCCGTATCCCCGGGGCCCGGCTCCGGCTGCTGCCGGGCGCGGGGCATCTCGTCCAGGAGGACGCGCCGGCCGAGCTGACGGCGGCGGTGCTGGAGTTCTTCGGCTGAGGGCGGGCCCGTCCGCCGGGGTGCGCGGGGGCGGGCGCGCGGGGGCGGGCGCCAGGGTGCGCGGGGGCGAAAGATTCTTCCCCCAACTCGTACAACCATTCACATGAGTCGCTTGTCTGTACGGGAGGAGTCAGCAGACTCATGGATCTCAGGGTTCCCGGACATCTCATTCGTCCCAGGGACCCCCCTCAGAACGGGGAAGTACATGCGCTTTCGTGTATCCGCCGCCGTGGTGACCGGAGCCGTCGCGCTCACCGGGTTCGCCGCTCCCTCCGCGCAGGCCGACGAGAAGCCGTTCGGCGCGTCGGCGTTCAAGGCGGCGGCGGGCGCGTTCGACATCTCGTACGGCAACACCAAGATCTCGGACGTCTCGCTGAGCACCGGCAAGACGGTGCTGGTCGGCACCACCCAGCTGAAGAAGGTCACCGCGACCTTCAAGGCGATCGACCCCTCCGGCATCGACCTCGCCGCCGCCCACCTGTGGCGCGGCGACAACATCGACACGGCCACCGCCGGCATCCTCGCCGACCAGGAGGAGGTCAAGTGCAGCGGCAGCGGCAAGACCTCCAAGGCCACCTGCAAGGTGAGCTTCACCATCGACCCGCGCAGCGAACTGATCAACTCCTACGCGGGCGGCGGCTGGAAGGTCGCCGTGGTGGCGGTGGCCAAGGACGGCGACGTCCGCCTCATCGAGAAGGCGCAGACCTTCAATCTGAAGCGCGGTTCGCAGATCTCCGTCAACGCCGCTCCCGAGCCGGTGAAGAAGGGCGCGAACATCACCGTCACCGGCACGCTGACCCGCGCCGACTGGGAGGCCGGCAAGTACGTGGGCTACACCAAGCAGCCGGTGCAGCTCCAGTTCCGCAAGAAGGGCGCGAAGACCTTCACCACCGTCAAGACGGTGAAGACCAGCAGCACCAGCCGTGACCTGAAGACCACCGTCAAGGCCACGGTCGACGGCACCTACCGCTACAGCTTCGCGGGCACCTCCACGACCGCCCCGGTCACCAACGGCGGCGACTTCGTCGACGTCCGCTGAGGCGGCGGCTCAGCCGTACACCGCAGTTCCGCTTCGGATGCCCGCGCCCGCCAGGCGCGGGCATCCGCCGTATCCGTACAACCTTTCGACCGGCTCCCCGGTCTGGATCATTGAGTCGGCAGACTCAACGACCACAGGGCCCCCGGGCGACACAGAATCCCCGGGAGCCACTTCTGAACGGGGAAGTACATGCGCTTACGGATATCCGCCGTCGTCGTGACCGGCGCGGTCGCCCTCACCGGGTTCGCCGCTCCCGCCGTCCAGGCCGACGAGAAGCCGTCCGGCGCGTCGGCGTTCAAGGCGGCGGGCGGCTCCTCGGCGTTCGCGGCGGCGGGCGCGAGGAAGCCGTCGGACGACATCACGGAGGGCGACACCAAGATCTCGAACGTCGTCTTCAACGCGGGCAAGCCGGTCGTGATCGGGGCCGCCAAGAGCAGGAGGGCGACGGTCGCCTTCACCGCCGCCGACCCGTCCGGCATCAAGTCCGGGGTCGCCGGCCTCTGGCGGGGCACGGACATCGGGAACCCCACGTCGACGTTCGACACCGACGAGGGCGAGGTCCCGTGCGGTGCGGGGGTCAGGGTGACGTGCAAGCTCACCTTCGCCTTCGACCCGGACATGCGACTGCGGAACTCCATGGCCGGGGCGTGGAAGCTCGCGGTCGGCGCGGACGCCAAGGACCAGGACTTCGCGCTGAAGACCAAGGCGAAGACCATCAGCCTCCAGCGCGAGGCGAGGATCTCCGTCAACGCGGCCCCGGAGCCGGTGAAGAAGGGCAAGAAGCTCACCGTCACCGGATCGCTGAAGCGGGCCGACTGGGAGACCGGCGCATACACCGGCTACACCAAGCAGCCCGTCAAGCTCCAGTTCCGCAAGAAGGGCGCCAAGACCTTCACCACGGTCAAAACCGTCAGGACCGACGCCAAGGGCGCCCTGAGGACCACCGTCAAGGCCACCGCCGACGGCACCTACCGCTACAACTTCGCGGGCACCTCCACCACCGCCCCGGTCACCAACGGCGGCGACTACGTCGACGTCCGTTAGCGCCGGGAGGATCCGGGTCGGCGGGTGTGACGCCCACCGGCCCGGTCCTCGCTACGCGCCGTCGCCGGCCGACGCCAGCACCTCGCGGAACGCCATGTTCACAGCCGTGAGACCGCCGTCCACCCGCAGGGTGGCGCCCGTGATCCAGGAGGCGTCGGAGGAGGCCAGGAAGGCGACCGCCGCCGCGACGTCCTCCGGTTCGCCGACCCGGCCGAGGGGGTAGAGCCGCCGCCCCACGGCCTCCAGGCCCTGGTCGTTGCCCTCCCAGGCGCGGGTGCGCACGGTCCCGGGGTTGATCTGGTTGACGCGTACCCCGCGCGGTCCGACATCGCCCGCGAGCGTACGGGTGAACGAGGCCAGACCCGCCTTCGCGGCGCTGTAGGAGTGGCCGCCGAAGTCCATCTCCGCGTTGACGGAACCGATGCTCACGATCGCGCCCCGGCCCGACGCCTCCAGATGCGGCATCGCGGCCCGCACACAGCGGAACGCGCCGGTCAGACAGACGTCGAGATCGCGCTGCCAGGTGTCGTCCGGCTGGTCCTCGATCAGCGGGGTGTCCTCGGCCGCCGAGAAGGCGTTGTTGACGAGGACGTCCAGCCGGCCGAAGCGTTCGACGGCGTACGCCACCGCCGCCTCCACCTGCGCCGGGTCGGCGACGTCGCAGCCGACGGACTCCGCGCCGGGGATCGTCGCGGCGGTCTTCGCCGCCTCGTCCGCGTCCCGGTCGCTCACCAGCACCCGGGCCCCTTCGGCGGCGAGCCGGCGCGCGGTGGCCGCGCCGATCCCCCGGGCCGCGCCCGTGACCAGTACCGCATGTCCCTCGAAACGTTTCAGCGAATCAGTCATAGCGCCGAACGTACAGCGCGGATCAAGGCCTGAGCACGCGGATCAGCGGTAACTCCCTTGCGAAGGCCATTGGTTACATACCCCAGCGCGACGCCCGATTCGGGGTCGGCGAAGCCGAGGGAGCCGCCCCGGCCGGGGTGGCCGAAGGAGCCCGGGCCCAGCAGCGGGGCGGCCGCGCCGTGCAGCATGAAGCCCAGCCCGAGGCGGGTGGGCACGATGAGGACCCGGTCGGGGCCCGTCGACTCCTCGGTACGGGCCAGGGTCAGCGTCGCCGGGGCGAAGAGCCGCCGTCCGCCGTCGACCGGGCCGATCGTCGCCGCGTAGAAGCGGGCGAGGGCGCGGGCGGTGGAGATGCCGCCGGAGGCGGGGAGTTCGGCGGCGCGGTAGTCCGGGTCGTTCTCGTCCGGGAGCGGGTCGATCGCGCCGAAGGCGCGGCGGGTGAGCGAGTCCCGGTTCCGATAGGCGTCGGAGACGGCCCGCTTGGGGCGCAGGGTGAGCCCGGGGGCGGTCGGGGGCTCCTCGACGGGCCCCAGCCGGCCGACCCGGTGGGCCTCCTCGGGCGGCAGTCCGATCCAGAAGTCCAGCCCGAGCGGGCGGGCGATCTCCTCGGCGACCCAGCGGCCGATGGTGCGGCCGGTGACCCGGCGGACCAGTTCGGCGGTGAGCCAGCTGTAGGTCTGCGCGTGATAGCCGTGGTCGGTCCCGGGCTCCCACGCGGGGCGCTGCGCGGCGAGCGCGGCCGGGCCGCTGACGGTGTCGATCGCCTCGGCGGGGGTGAGCGGCCGGTCCAGCGCGGGCAGCCCGGCGCGGTGCGACAGGATGTGGCGTACGAGGACGCGCTCCTTGCCGGCCGCCTTGAACTCCGGCCAGTACGTGCCCACCGGGGCGTCCAGGTCGATCTGGCCGCGCTGGTGGAGCAGCAGGACCACGGCCGCCGCGACGCCCTTGGTGACCGAGCGGACGACCTGCGCGGTGTCCACCGCCCAGGGCTCCTCCCCGTCGACGTCCCGGGCGCCGGCCCACAGATCGGCCACCTTGCTGCCGTGCCGGTAGACGGCGACGGCCGCCCCGCGTTCGCCGCGCTCCTCGAAGTTGCGGACGAACGCGTCGCGTACCGCCTCAAAGCCCTCCGCCACCGTGCCCTGGACGTCCACTGTGTGCACTCTCCCGCTTCCGTCGACCTCCCCCATGGTGCAACGACGGGGATCGGCGCTCTCTTCCGGGGCGGGAAGCGGCGGTCCGGAAATGCGTTTGAGCGGGCAAGATCGCCCGTGCTACTACTTCCGGGCTGCTGTCGGAACGGGTTCGCGGGGGAAGATCATGATGCGGGGAGAGCTGGTGGGGCTGCGCGCCCTGGAGCCGTCGGACGCCGAGGCGCTGTGGCGGTGGAACCACGACCCCGAGGTCATGCGCTGGATGGACGACGGCCACCCCCAGTCCCTGGCCCGGACCCGCGCGTCCCTGGAGGAAAGGCCCCGCAACGCCTACGGCGACGTCCTCCTCGGCATCGAGGCGACCGAGGACGCCCGGCTCATCGGCCTGATCCGGCTGCGCGACGCCGAGCCGGAGACCGGCTGCGCCGATCTGGACGTCTACCTCGGCGAGAAGGAGTACTGGGGGCGCGGCTTCGCCACCGACGCGATGCGCCGCGCCTGCCGTTACGGCTTCGAGGACATGCGTCTGCACAAGATCTCCCTCACCGTCGTCACCGAGAACCACGCGGCACGCCGGGTCTACGAGAAGGTCGGCTTCGTGGAAGAGGGCCGGCTGCGCTCGGTCTTCCGCCGCGACGGCCGCTGGTACGACCAGTTCGCCATGGGTCTGCTGGAGGGCGAGCTGCGCTAGGGTCTTTCTTTTGGATCAGGCCGGATCAGGTCCGACGGCCCGGGGCGGCCGGGACCGAGCCCGGGTCGAAGCCGTAGGGGAGTTCGAGGCGGTGGGCGCGGAGGAGGCGGGTGTCGGAGAGGAGCGCGGCGGTGGGGCCGTCGGCGGCGATGACTCCTTCGCCGAGGACGACGGACCGGGGGCACAGCTCCAGGGCGTAGGGCAGGTCGTGGGTGACCATCAGCAGGGTGACGTCCAGTTCCCGGACCAGGTCGGCGAGTTCGCGGCGGGCGGCCGGGTCGAGGTTGGAGGAGGGCTCGTCGAGGACGAGGATCTCCGGGTCCATGACGAGGACGGTGGCGACGGCGACCCGGCGGCGCTGGCCGAAGGAGAGGTGGTGCGGCGGCCGTTCGGCGTACTCGGCCATGCCGACGCGTTCGAGGGCGCGGTCCACCCGGGAGCGGAGGGCCGCCCCGCGCACCCCGGCGGCGGCGGGGCCGAAGGCGACGTCCTCGCGGACGGTGGGCATGAAGAGCTGGTCGTCCGGGTCCTGGAAGACGATGCCGACGGCGCGTCTGATCTCCGCGAGGTTCTCCTCGGCGACCGGGAGGCCCGCGACGGCGACGGTCCCGGCCCCGCCGGTCAGGATGCCGTTGAGATGGAGGACGAGGGTGGTCTTGCCCGCGCCGTTGGGGCCGAGCAGGGCGACGCGTTCGCCCCGGGCGACGGTCAGATCGACCCCGAAGAGGGCCTGGTGGCCGTCGGGATAGGCGTAGGCGAGGCCCCGGACCTCCAGCGACGGGGCCGTCCGTCCCCCGCCCGGGGGCCCCGGGGAGAGCGGCGCGCGGGCGGTCACAGCGTCCACCCCAGCAGACAGACGGTGAGCGCGGCGGTCGGCAGGGCGGCCGCCGCCGCCCACTGGGCGCGGGTCGCGCCCGAGTCGTCGATCAGCGGGAGGACGCCGGTGTATCCCCGGCTCACCATGGCGAGATGGACCCGCTCCCCGCGTTCGTAGGAGCGGATGAAGAGCGCGCCCGCCGACTTGGCGAGGACGCCCCACTGCCGTATCCCCCGGGCCCCGAACCCGCGTGATCTGCGGGCGATCGACATCCGGCGCAGCTCCCCGGCGACCACATCGCCGTAACGGATCATGAAGGAGGCGATCTGCACCATGGGCTGGGGCAGTCGCAGCCGCTGGAGGCCGAGGAGCAGGGCGCGCAGATCGGTGGTGGCGGCGAGGAGGAGGGAGGCGGCGACGCCGAGGGTGCCCTTGGCCAGGACGTTCCAGGCCCCCCAGAGCCCGGGGAGGCTGAGGGAGAGCCCGAGGACGGCGGTCCGTTCGCCGGGGACGACGAACGGCAGGAGCAGCGCGAAGGCGACGAAGGGGATCTCGATGAGGAGCCGCCGCAGCAGAAAGCCGGCCGGGATCCGGGCCAGGGCGGCGACGGCGGCGAGCAGCAGCGCGTACAGGCCGAAGGCCCAGACCGCGGTGCGCGGGGTGGCGGCGACGACGAGAGCGAAGCAGAGGACGGCGAGAAGTTTGCAGTGCGCGGGCAGGGTGTGGACCGGCGAGTCGCCGGGCCGGTGCAGGACGGGGTGGCCGCCGCCCATGTCAGGAGGCGTTCGGCGCGCGGCCGGCGCCGGCGTGTCGGCCCCGGCGGCGTCGGCGGACGGTGAGGTGGAAGAGCCCGGTGCCCACGGCGACGGTCGCGCCGACGCCGGCGACGCCCGCGAGGCCGACGGAGAGCCGGGCGTCGGCGAGGTCCCCGAAGCCGTAGTCGGCGAGCGGCGAGTCGGCGGCGGCGTGATCGCGGACCCGTTCGTCCATGCCCTGGTCGGCGGCGACCTTCTCCAGGCCGTCGGGGCTGGCGGAGGCGTAGAAGGAGACGCCTCCGGCGAGGACGAGCGCGGCGGCCAGGCCCGCGAGCCAGATCCGGCGCGGGGAGCGGGGTGTCTGGGGCGCGGGTGACGGCTCGGCGGGCGGGGCCGGAGGCGGCGGGGAGGCGGGCGGCGGATCGGCGGGCGGGGGCGGCGGGGCGTCGATCAGGCGGCCGTCGACACGGAGTTTGAGCGCGGGCGCGAGCCCCCGGGCCCCGTGCACGAGGTCGGGGCGCACCGCGAGCACCGCGCCGACGGTGAGCATGGTGATCACCGCCTCCCCCACGCCGATGAGCACATGGACGCCGACCATCGCGGCGAGGACGGTGCGGAACGGCACCTCGGTGGTGCCGCCGACGGCGTGGAGCAGGGTGAAGGCGGCGGCGGACGCCGGTACGGAGACCAGGGCGGCGGCGAAGGCGGCGGCGGTCACCGAGCGCCGGGCGCGCGGCAGCACGGCGAGCAGCGCGCGGAAGACGGCGTACGCGGTCACGACGGTGACCACGCCCATGATCACGACATTGACGCCGAGGGCGGTGAGACCGCCGTCGGCGAAGAGCAGTCCCTGGACGAGCAGGACGACGGAGACGCAGAGCACCCCGGCGAAGGGTCCGACGAGGATCGCGGCGAGCGCGCCGCCCAGCAGATGTCCGCTGGTGCCCGCGGCGACGGGGAAGTTCAGCATCTGTACGGCGAAGACGAACGCGGCGACGAGTCCGGCGAGCGGGGCGGTGCGCTCGGCGGCCCGGCCGATGACGCCGGGGGCCGGGCCCAGTTCGCGGCGGGCGCCCTTGAGGCTGATCGCGACGGCCGCGGCGGCCACGGCCCCGGCCGCGAGGGACACGGGTGCGTCGATGAATCCGTCAGGCACATGCATGGCACGCTCCGTATCGGACAGACGACCACTGTTCGACTGTTGGCCGCCCGACGATAGTGGGCCTGTTGCACATCGCTCGCAAGAGCGGACCGGTCACAGAAAGGGGTCATGCGCGATATGGAATCGATCCCTCCCATGAAATATGGGACATTAGAGGACAAATAAGACGAGTGTGAGGAGCGTCCGATGTCCGCCGCCGCCGTCGAAGATCTTGCCTGGGGCCGGATAGTCACCGACGCTCCCCAGGAGCGTCCCGTACGCGTCGCACTCAGCTACGAACCGGCCGAGGATCCCCGCTCGGTGCGGTTCTCCTTCCCCGGCGGGCAGGACGTGCCCCGCGAGTGGACCTTCCCCCGCGAGGTGCTGGAGACGGGGCTGCGCGCCCCGGTCCGCAGCGGGAATGTGGAGGTCTGGCCGTGCGGCCGGGTACAGGCCGTGGTCGAGTACCACACGGCCGACGGGGTCTCGGTGGTGCAGTTCGACGCCAAGGCGCTCAGCCGGTTCCTGCGCCACACCTACGCGGCGGCCGCGACCGCCCCGGCGCCGGCGGCCCCCGCCGCCCCCGCCGCACCGGCGGCCCCCGCGGGCTGAGAAGAGCGCGCCGAACGGCCGGTGGCCGCACCCCCGGGCAGGGAGTGCGGCCACCGGCCGTGCGCGCCGGGTCAGCGCCCGGGCGGTCTCCCGCCCCGGGCGCGCACCCGTTCGGCGCAATCAGACACGGGCGAGCTGACGGTCGCCGTCCGGGTCCTCGGGCGCGTGGGCCAGCTGCTTCTGGAGCTGCTCACCCTCCACGTCCACATTGGGCAGCGCCCGGTCCAGCCAGCGCGGCAGCCACCAGGCCTTGTGCCCGAGGAGCGCCAGCACCGCGGGCACGATGGCCATCCGGACCACGAAGGCGTCGAAGATCACCGCGATCGCCAGACCGAAGCCGATCATCGTGACCATCTGCTCCCCGGAGCCGATGAAGCCCGCGAAGACGCCCACCATGATCACCGCGGCGGCGGTGACGACCCGCGCGCCGTGCTTGAAGCCGGTCACGACGGCCTCGCCCGGCCGCTCGCCGTGGACATACGCCTCGCGCATCCGGGTGACGAGGAAGACCTCGTAGTCCATCGCCAGACCGAAGACCACGCCCACCATGAAGATCGGCATCATCGACATGATCGGACCGGGCTGCTCCACATTGAACAGCTCGCCGAGCCAGCCCCACTGGAAGACCGCGACGACCGCGCCCAGCGCCGCGAGGACGGAGAGCAGGAAGCCGAGGGCCGCCTTCAGCGGCACCAGGATGGAGCGGAAGACCAGCACCAGCAGCAGGAAGGCGAGGCCGACGACCAGCGCCAGATAGGGCACCAGCGCGTCGTTCATCTTCTGCGAGAAGTCGATGTTCAGCGCCGTGGTGCCGGTGACCAGCACCTTCGCACCGGTGTCGGAGGCGATGTCCTTGCCGGAGTCACGGATGTCATGGACCAGGTTCTCGGTCTTCACCGAGGAGGGGCGGTCCTTGGGGACCACGGTGACGATGCCGGTGTTGCGGGCCTCGTTCAGCGGGGCGGGCACGACCACGGCCACGCCGTCCAGCTCGCCGATCCGCTCGGCGACCTCGTCGACGGCGGCCTGGGGGTTCTTGCTCTCCTTGGCGTCGACCACCAGGGTCAGCGGACCGTTGAAGCCGGGGCCGAAACCGTCGGACAGCAGGTCGTACGCCTTGCGCGGGCTGGAGGACGGGGCCGAGGAGCCCTCGTCGGGCAGACCCAGCTGGAGCGAGCCCACCGGGATCGCGGCGACGCCGAGACCGACCACGCCGACGAGCAGCACGGCGATCGGACGGCGCAGGATGAAGCGGGCCCAGCGGGTGCCCATGTTGACCTTCGCCGGCTCCTGGGCGTGGCCCTCGGCGCCGGACGCCTTCGCGGCCTTGCGCGCCTTGCGGCCGAGCACCTTGTCGCCCGCGAAGCCGAGCAGCGCCGGGATGAGGGTGATCGCGATGATGACGGCGATCACGACCGTGCCCGCCGCGGCGAAGCCCATCTTGCTGAGCATCGGGATGTTGACGACGGCCAGGCCGACCAGGGCGATGACCACGGTCAGACCGGCGAAGACCACCGCGGAGCCCGCGGTGCCGGTCGCCCGGCCCGCCGCCTCCTCGCGGCTGTGACCCTCGGCCAGCTCCGCCCGGTAGCGGGAGACGATGAAGAGCGCGTAGTCGATGCCGACCGCGAGGCCGATCATCATCGCCAGGGTGCCGGTGGTGGTGCCCAGATCGAAGACATTGGCCAGCGCGGTGATCGAGGAGATGCCGATGCCGACGCCGATGATGGCGGTGAGCAGCGGGAGTCCGGCGGCGATCAGCGAGCCGAAGGTGATGGCCAGCACGATCGCCGCGATGGCGATGCCGATCATCTCGGAGGAGGACGGGTCCACCTCCGCCATGGCGGCGTCACCGCCGATCTCGACGGTCAGCCCCCCGTCGCGGGCCTTCTCGCCGCTCTTGGTCAGCGCCTCACGGGTGTCGTCGGTCAGCTCCATGGTGCTGACCTTGTAGGTCACCGAGATGTACGCGGTGAGCTCGTCCTTGGAGACGGCCTTGGCGCTGTACGGGTCGACGACGGAGGCGACCTGGTCGGAGCCGCCCGTCAGCTCGGCGACGGTCTTGTTGACCCGGTCCTTGTTGGCGGGGTCGGTCATCTTCTGGCCGTCGGGGGCCTTGAAGACGATCCTGGCGGTGGCGCCGTCGGCGCTCGCGCCCGGGAATCGCTCTTCCAGGACGTCGAAGGCCTGCTGGGACTCGGTGCCCGGGAGGGCGAAGCCCGGGTCCTTGGGGGTGGACGCGCTGGACGCGCCGACACCGGCGAGGACCAGCAGCGCCACCCATATCAGGGCGACGAGCCGGCGGCGCCGGAAGGCGAGCCGGCCGAGCTTGTAGAGGAACGTGGCCACGAGGGCGTACTCCCGTTATTGAAAGACGAACAGGACATGGGGAGTCGGCCCGACGGACGAGAGCGGCGCGCGTCAGGTGCGGGGGCGGTGCTGAGCGGGGTGGGGAGGAGGCTCGTGGGGAGAGCCGGGGTTCGAAAAGGGCTCGGGGGAAGCCGCGGGCCCGCTGGGGAAGGGGCCCTGAAGTCTCAGGCGGGTCGGAAGGCGGGTCGGAAGGTCGGTCAGCGGGTCACGGACGGCTCAGGTGCGCGGCAGGGCCGACAGTGCGGGCAGCCGCCCACGCCTCGACGGCCGGGTGTACGCGTACGCATCAGGCCTCCAGCGCCGGAAGGACGACGGCGTCCACGTACTGGCGGAGGAACTCGACGTCGGGAGGCCGGATGTCGACCACCTCCCGGGCGAAGAACACACCGAGCAGCATGTGCGGAAGAAACTCCTTCGCGGGGTTGTCCTCACGGATCTCCCCCCGCTCGACCGCACGCCGCACCACGGTCTGCAACTCACCCGAATCGGGCTCGACCAGCTGCTCCCGCAGCGCGCGGTGGAGATCCGGATGGGTGTGGATGGCCTGGAACAGCCCGCGCAGCAACGCGGTGTCCCGCGCCATCTCGGCGTCGTCGCCCCGGCACACCATCGCGTGGAAGTCACCGCGCAGCGAGCCCGTGTCGATCTCACCGTCGCCGTGCGGCGACATGTGGCGCAGCGCCCTCGCCACCAGCTCGGGCTTGCCGCCCCACTGACGGTAGAGGGTGGCCTTGCTGGAGCGGGTGCGGGTGGCGACCGCGTCCATCGTGAGGGCGTCGTACCCCACTTCGCGCAGCAGATCGAGGACGGCGCTGAAAAGCTCGTCCTCGCGCTCCGGCGTCAGCCTGCTGCGTGCCGGACTGCGTGTCATGACGGGCCTCCCTCCACCGATCGGCGACCAACCGAACGAAACGGTTTCGTACACTTAGGAATTTACTGCACCACTCATCGAAACGACAACGTTTCGCTTGTGTCCTCGGTCACGCCGGACGGCCGTACGGGGGAAGAGGCGGGGAAGGGGCGGGGGGAGAGGCGGGGAAGCGGGACCGCGGCGTCGTCCGCCGCAGAAGTTGCCGCGTCCCCGGAGCGCGGAAAGCATTGGGGGGTGAGCGACGACGTGGCCTATCTCCGCTTCCCGCATCTCCACGGCGATCTGCTGTGCTTCGCCGCCGAGGACGATCTCTGGGTCGCGCCCCTGGTCCCGGCGGGGCGCCGGCCGGGCCGGGCCTGGCGGCTGACCGTCGACCGGACCCGCGTCGGACACCCCCGCTTCTCCCCCGACGGCCGCCGGATCGCGTACACGAACTGGCGCAGTCTGGATCCCGAGATCCATCTCGTGCCGACGGCGGGCGGGCCGGCCCACCGGCTGAGCCACTGGGGCTCGTCCGACACCCGGGTCTGCGGCTGGACCCCGGACGGCCAGGTGCTCGCCGTCTCCTCGCACGGCCAGCCCTTCTCGTACTTCTCCTGGGCGTACAGCGTCCCCACCGACGGCTCCCCCGGCGGACAGCTGCCCTGGGGCCCGGTCTCGGACATCGCGGTCACCGACGCGGGCGAGGAGCGGCGCACCCTGCTGCTCAGCGGGAAGCCGCCGCACGAGCCCGCCTCCTGGAAGCGGTACCGGGGCGGGGCGACCGGGCGGCTCTGGCTGCACGGGCGGCGGCTGCTGCCCGATCTGAACGGGCATCTGGACTGCCCGATGTTCGTCGCGGGCCGGATCGCCTTCCTCTCCGACCACGAGGGCGTCGGCAATCTGTACTCGTGTCTGCCGGACGGGACCGATCTGAGACGTCATACCGACCATGACGCGTTCTACGCCCGTCATGCCTCCACCGACGGACTGCGGGTCGTGTACCAGTGCGCGGGCGAGCTGTGGGCCGCCGAGGATCTGACCGACCCAAACGCGCGTCCGCGCAGGCTGGAGGTGCGGCTCGGCGGCCCCCGGACCGGCCGCCGCCCCTACCAGGTGCCGGCCGCGAGCCATGTGGACGCGGTCTCCGTGGACACCACCGGCCGGGCGAGCGCCGTCTCCGTACGCGGCAGCCTGTACTGGCTGACCCACCGCGACGGCCCGGCGCGCACCATCGCGGACACGCCGGGGGTACGGGTGCGGCTGCCGGTGATGCTCGGGACGGGCGGGCAGGTGGCGTATGTGACGGACGCGGAGGGCGAGGACGCGGTCGAGATCGCCTATCTGCCCCGGGCGAGCGGGGACCGCGAGCCCCGGCGGCTGGCGTCGGGGCTGCTGGGCCGGGTGCAGGAGCTGGTCTCGGACCCGGAGGGCGAGCTGCTGGCCGCCGCCTCCCACGACGGACGGCTGCTGCTGCTGGACGCCCGCGAGGAGGACGCCACGCCGGAAGGCACGGCGGACGGCACGGCGGACGGCACGGCGGAGGGGACGGCGGAGGGGACGGCGGACGGCACGGGAGATACGGGAGATACGGGAGACACCGGCGGGACAGGAGGCGCGGGGGGCCCGGGCGGGCGGGTGGTCGAGCTGATCCGCTCGGCGAACGGCCCGGTCCGCGATCTCGCCTTCTCCCCCGACGGCTCCTGGCTCGCCTGGTCCCAGCCGGGCGTCGGCCGCTCGCTGCGCCAGATCAAGCTGGCCCGGATCGCGGACCGGACCACCGTCGACGTCACCGACGGCCGCTTCGAGGACGAGAACCCGGTCTTCACCGGCGACGGCCGCTATCTCGCCTTCCTCTCCTGGCGGGGCTTCGACCCGGTGTACGACGTCCACACCGGCGATCTGTCCTTCCCGCTGGGCTGCCGCCCCTATCTCGTACCGCTGTCGTCGGCGACCCCGTCCCCCTTCGCGCTGTCGCCGGACGGGCGGCCCGCGGCGGGCGGTCTCGATCCGCTGGAGGAGCCCGACGCGTCGCCCGAGGAGGGCGCGGCCCCGCCGGTGATGGTGGAGATCGAGGGCCTGGAGAGCCGGGTGACGCCGTTCCCGGTGGCGGCGTCCAAGTATTCGGCGATGTGCCCGGTCGGCGGCGGCGGGCTGGTCTGGCTGCGCTGGCCGATCTCCGGCGCGCTCGGGGAGACGTTCGCCAATCCGGCGGACATGTCCGGCCGCCCCACCCTGGAGCACTTCGACATCTCCAAGGCGAGCCGGACCGAACTCGTCGCCCATCTGGACTGGTTCGCGGTGAGCGGGGACGGCACCCGGCTGGTGGTCGTCGACGAGGACGAGCTGAGCGCCGTCCCGGCGACCGAGCCCGGCGACGGCGACTCGACGGTCCTGCTCGATCTCCGGCGCATCCTGCACGAGGTGGACCCGGCGTCCGAGTGGCGTCAGTCGTACGCCGAGGCGGGCCGGCTGATCCGGGCCTACTTCTGGGACCCGGGGCTGAGCGGCGTCGACTGGGACGCGGTGCTCGACCAGTACCGGCCGCTGGTGGAACGGGTGGCGTCGCCCGACGAGTTCGCGGATCTGCTCCGGGAGGTGCTGGGCGAGCTGGGCACCTCGCACGCCTATGTCTCCCCGGCCCGCCGGAACGAGGGCCCGCCGCACTACCAGCGGCCGATGGGCATGCTGGGCGCCAATCTGGTCTGCCGGGACGGGGAGTGGCTGGTGAGAAGGATCCTGCCGGGCGAGTCCTCGGACTCCAAGGCGCGCTCGCCGCTGGCGGGCGCGGGCATCCGCGAGGGCGCCGCGATCACCCATGTGGACGGCCGCCCGGTCGACCCGGTGGCGGGTCCCTTCCCGATGCTGTCGGCGGCGGGCGGCACCACGGTCGAGCTGACGTTCCGGCCCGCCGAGGGCGGCCCCGGCTCGCGGCGGGTCGCGGTGGTCCCGCTGGTGGACGAGCGCCCGCTGCGCTATCAGGACTGGGTGGCGAAACGGCGCGCGGTGGTGCGGGAGCTGAGCGGCGGCGCCTGCGGCTATCTCCACATCCCGGACCTGGGCGGCTCCGGCTGGGCGCAGTTCAACCGGGATCTGCGGCTGGAGGTGGACCGCCCGGCGCTGATCGTGGACGTCCGGGGCAACGCGGGCGGGCACATCAGCGAGCTGGTGGTGGAGAAGCTGAGCCGGCGGATCCTGGGCTGGGACCTGACCCGGGACGCCCAGCCGGTCTCGTACGCCTCCAACGCGCCGCGCGGCCCGGTCGTCGCGCTGGCGGACGAGGCGACCTCGTCCGACGGCGACATGATCACGGCGGCGTTCAAGCTGCTGGGGCTCGGGCCCGTGGTGGGGTGCCGGACCTGGGGCGGGGTGGTGGGGATGACCGGGCGGCACCGGCTGGGCGACGGCACGGTGATCACCGTGCCGATGAACGCGGCCTGGTTCGACGCCTACGGCTGGTCGGTGGAGAACCACGGCGTGGAGCCGGATCTGTACGCCCTGCGGACCCCGCTCGACTGGGCCGAGGGCCGCCACGCGGGACTGGACGACGCGGTGCGCCTCGCGCTGGAGATGCTCGCCGAGCGGCCCGCGGCGAGCCCTCCGGGGTACGACCGCGTACCGGACCGGCGACGGCCGGCACTGCCGCCCCGCTGACGGCGAACGGGCGGCGGCGGGCGGGAGACAGCGGGAGACGGCAGGCGGGCGATACCCGGCGCGCGTCCGCCCGAGCCGCGCGCCGGGTGCGCGAGCCGGGCACGCGAGCCGGGGCAGGGGCCGGGGCACGCGCCGGGTCCACACAGAGCCGCGCGCCGGGCGCACGCGCCGCCCGCCCGTCCCCCGTCCCCGTCCCCGGCCCCGGGTCAGCCGGACGACGCCCTGGACGCCTCGTCCGCCGCGCCGCCCGCGCCCACCAGACCGGTGTCCACGGCCTTGAGACGCGGCTCGTAGCGGGCCATCTCCCGGCGGCCCACCGCGGCGATCAGCGCCGGCAGGATCCCGCGCACCGACTGCGTCCCGCGCAGCCACCGCTGCGCGTACACATGCGCCGAACGGCGCTCGATCCCCGCCACGATCCGGTCGACGGCCGGGCCGAGCGGATAGGTGCGGCCGGCCGGCCAGGGCAGCCGTGCGCGCAGCTCGCGCATCACCTCGTCGCGGTCGGCCCCCCGGACCATGTCGGTGTCCGTCCAGGACAGATACGCCACACCGACCCGTACGCCCCGGTGGGCGACCTCGGCGCGCAGACTGTGCGCGAAGGCCTCGGCCCCGGACTTCGAGGCGCAGTACGCGGTCATCATCGGCGCGGGGCTGATCGCGGCGAGCGAGGCGATCTGGAGGAAGTAGCCCCGGCTCTCGGTCAGCACGGGCAGAAAGGCGCGTCCGGTGACGGCGCTCCCGATCAGATTGACCTCGATCACCCGCCGCCAGGCCGCCGGGTCGGAGTCGGCGAACGGGCCGCCCGCCGCCACCCCCGCGTTGGCCACGACGATGTCGACCTTGCCGAATCGCTCCTTGACCTCCGCCGCCACCCGGTCCATCGCCGCGTGGTCGGTCACATCGGCCGGCCACCAGTGGCTCTCGGAGTGCAGCCGGCCGCAGACCCGCTCCAGCTCCTCGGGCTCCAGGCCCACCAGCGCCACCCGGGCCCCGCGCGCGGAGAGCTTGCGGGCGAGGAGTTCGCCCACGCCCCGGGCCGCGCCGGTGACCACCGCGACCTGTCCGTCGAGTCCGCCTCCGCTCATACGGCGCCCTCCCGCGTCGAAGCGGACTCGGAGGCGGCCCCGGCGGCGGCGGGCGCGCGGAGGACGTCGTACTCCGCCAGATTCACTTCCCGGGTCACCCGCCGGAACTCGCCGGTCGTCCCCGGCCAGACCGTGGTGTTGCGCCCGGCCGCGTCCAGGTACCAGCTGGTGCAGCCGCCGGTGTTCCACACGGTCCGCCTCATCCGCTCCTGCACCCGGTGGTTCCAGGCGGCGACGGCCGCCGGGCGGGGGGTGAGCGCGGTGCGGCCCCCGAGGACGGTGAGCTGGCGCAGATAGTCGGCCATGTAGTTCAGCTGGGACTCGATCATGAGGATCATCGAGGAGTTCCCGAGGCCGGTGTTGGGTCCGATGATCGTCATCCAGTTGGGGAAGCCCTCGGCGGTCGCGCCGCGCAGCGACCGCATCCCGTCCTTCCACGCCTCGGCGAGGGTGATCCCGTCCGCGCCGACGACCCGGTCGGCGATCGGCATGTCGGTGACCCGGAATCCGGTGCCGAAGACGATCGCGTCGGCCTCGGTCTCGGTGCCGTCGGCGGCGACCAGCGTCGAGCCGCGGACCTCCGCGAGCCCGGAGGCCACCACCTTCACATTGGGCCGGGCGAGCGCCGGGTAGTAGTCGCTGGAGAGCAGGATCCGCTTGCAGCCGATGCGGTACGAGGGCGTCAGCGCGGCCCGCAGCGCCGGGTCCTTGATCGACTTGGCGAGATTGGCCCTGGCCAGCGCCTCCACCGGGCCGAGCCGCCCGGGCTGCTTGGTGAAGGCGGAGACCTGGAGTTCGCGCAGGCCCCAGAGCGCGCCGCGCCGCAGCGATCCGGTGAAGGGCAGCCGCCGGTGCAGCCAGCGCTCGGCCCCGGTGATCCGCCGGTCCATCCGGGCCATCACCCACGGCGGGGTCCGCTGGAAGAGGGTCAGCTCGGCCGCCTGGGGCTGGATGGCGGGCACGATCTGGATCGCGGAGGCCCCGGTGCCGATCATCGCGATCCGCTTGCCGCGCAGCTCGTAGTCGTGGTCCCAGCGGGCGGTGTGGAAGACCTTGCCGGGGAAGGAGGCGAGCCCCGGGATCTCGGGGATTCTCGGGTCGGAGAGCGGTCCGGTGGCGGAGACGACGACATCGGCCGTGTAGTCGCCCGCGCCGGTCTCGATCGTCCAGCGCAGCGCGTCGGCGTCCCAGGTCATCATCCGCACCTCGTGGCCCAGGCGCAGATGCGGGCGGAGCCCGAAGACGTCGGCGACGTGCTCCAGATAGGCGCGTATGTGGCGCTGGCCGGAGAAGGTGCGGGGCCAGTCGGGGTTGGGGGCGAAGGAGAACGAGTAGAGGTGCGAGGGCACGTCGCAGGCGCACCCCGGGTAGCTGTTGTCGCGCCAGGTCCCGCCGACGGAGTCGGCGCGCTCCAGGACGACGAAGTCGGTGATCCCCTCGCGGCGGAGCCGGACGGCGGCTCCGAGGCCGCCGAATCCGGATCCGATGACCGCGACTCGTACATGCTGTCGGTGCTCCTGCTTCCGTCGGCTCACGCCGCCTCCCACTGAACGCCACAACCTTGCCAGCGATCACTGGCACAGTTCGGAGCGTAGAGCAGCCGCACCGCCGAGCGGTAGAGGCAGGACCCGCCAAGTCACTGGCGGTACAACATAGGCTTCCCCCGTGGCAGAAGGACGCGAGTACCGCATGGAGGAGCTGGCCCGGGAGGCCGGCATCACGGTGCGCACCCTGCGCTTCTACCGCGAGCGCGGGCTGCTCCCGCCGCCCCGCCGCGAGGGCCGTATCGCCTGGTACGACGATCACCATCTGGCCCGGCTGCGCACCATCGCGGCGCTGCTGGAGCGCGGGCACACCCTGAACGGCATCGCCGATCTGGCGGCGGTGTTCGAGAGCGGCCGGGACGCGGGCGAGGCGCTGGGCCTGGGGCTGGGCGAGCCGACCGAGGAGACCCCGGTCCGGCTCACCCCCGAGCAGCTCGCGGACCGCTTCGCGGGCGAGGTCACCCCGGAGAATCTGGCGACCGCGCTGGAGCTGGGCTATCTCGCGACGGACGGCGACGAGATCGTGCACATCAGCCGCCGGCTGCTGGAGGTGTCGGCCGCGCTGGTACGGGAGGGGGTGCCGCTCTCGGCCGTGCTGGAGGCGGGCCGCAGGGTGCGGGTCCACGCGGACGCGCTGGCCGAGCTGTTCGTGGCGGTCGTCGGCGAGCACGGACCGGGGACGGCCGCCGAGCGGCTGCGCCCGCTGGCCAAAAGCGTGGTGGACGCGGAGCTGTCCATGGCCCTGGACCGCGCCCTCCGCCGGGACCCGCCCGAAGCGCCCGGAGCGCCCGCACCGGCGGGTCCGGCGGGACCCGCCGAACCTGTCTGACCGGCCGGATCCACCGAGCCGCCTGCCTGCCCCGCCGAGCCCGCGCCGGACCTCCGGGACCCGCCGGCCCTCCCGGCCCCGGCGGCCCCGAAGCCCCCCGGCCCCCGGCGCTACGGCTGCTCGTACACCACCGTCACCGGCGCGTGGTCGCTCCATCGCTCCGCGTGCGTCGCAGCCCGCTCGACCGTCGCCTTGAGCGCCCGCCCGGCGAGACCCGGCGAGGCGATCTGGTAGTCGATGCGCCAGCCCGTGTCGTTGTCGAAGGCGCGCCCCCGGTAGGACCACCAGCTGTAGGGGCCCTCCTGCTCGGGGTGGAGCGCCCGGACGACGTCCACGTACTCCGCCTCGCCGACCACGCGCGAGAACCAGGCGCGCTCCTCGGGGAGGAAGCCGGAGTTCTTCTTGTTGCCGCGCCAGTTCTTCAGATCGGCCTCCTGGTGGGCGATGTTCCAGTCGCCGCAGACCACGACCTCCCGGCCGGCCGCCGCCGAGCGCGCGGTCAGCTCGCGCAGATACGGCAGGAACTCGTCCATGAACCGGATCTTCTCGTCCTGGCGCTCGGTGCCCACCTCGCCGGAGGGCAGATAGAGGCTGGCGACGGTGACGCCCGGCAGATCCGCCTCGATGTACCGCCCGCTGCCGTCGAACTCGGCCGAGCCGAAGCCGACCCGCACCTCGTCGGGCTCGCGCCGGGTGTAGAGCGAGACGCCCGCGCGCCCCTTCGTCCCGGCCGGGGCGTGCGCCGTGAACCAGCCCTCCGGCCGCCGCACCCCCTCCGGCAGCTGCTCCGGTTCGGCGCGCACCTCCTGGAGACAGATCACATCGGCGTCGGTCCCGGCCAGCCACTCCACGAAGCCCTTCTTCGCGGCGGCGCGGAGACCATTCACATTCACGGATGTCACGGTGAGCATCCCGGCACGATACCCACGACCGACGCGAAGGCCCGCATTTCGCCGACCCGTACGATCGACCGCATGGATGTACGACCCACCCCGTTCGACCACCCCGACGCCGTCAAGCTCAACGACCAGGTACTGCTCGAATACATCGAGCGGTACGGGGACGGAGAGGGCGACGAGACCCCGCTCTCCCCGGCGATGTTCGCTCCGCCGAGTGGCCTGTATCTCATCGCCTACGACGACGAGGACCATCCGGTGGCGACCGGCGGCTGGCGCGCCCTGGACGAGAACCCCGAGGGGTACGCGGACGGCGACGCCGAGCTGAAGCGCATGTACGTGATCCCCGAGGCGCGCGGCCTCGGCCTCGCCCGCCGGATCCTCACCGCGCTGGAGCACGACGCCCGCTCGGCGGGCCGCACCCGGATGGTGCTGGAGACCGGCGATCAGCAGCCCGAGGCGATAGCGCTCTACACCTCGACCGGCTACGCCCCCGCCGAGAGGAAGTTCGGCCACTACCGCGAGTACGAGAACAGCCGCTGCTACGTCAAGCCGCTGGCCTGACGCCGTTCGGGCCCCGGCCGGGGCCCGTCGGGACAGCACCCTACGGCACAGGACGAACAGCCCCTGAAACGACGGAATCCCGCCCGATCTCTACGATCGGACGGGATTTCGTCAGCGATCCCCGGAGCTACCGGGAACCGTTGCAGGGTGGACCTGTGGGGATTTGAACCCCAGACCCCCTCGATGCGAACGAGGTGCGCTACCAGACTGCGCCACAGGCCCTTGCAACGAGTGAAACTCTAGCATCCCCTCCGGGGTGCTTGGAAATCCGTTCCTTCGCTGGTCACAAGAGCCGCCGGGGCCGGCGGAGCGCGTCACTCATTGGCGGCGCGCGGACGGTCGTCGCCGTCCGCGTACTGATCGAACAGCGGGGTGCGGCCCCGGTCCCGGGAGGAGCGGCGCTGGGGCGGCGTACGGCGGCCCTGGGCGGGCGGCTCGGCGGACTCCGGCTGCGCCCCGGACGGGTCGGCCGTGGAGGACCGGGCCGAACTCCAGGTCTCCGGGTCGTTCATGTCCACGCCGCCCGTCGCGCGCGGGGCGACCGGCGCGGTGACATAGGTCGGCAGCGGCACCGGCACCGGCTCCCAGCTGTCGCCCGAGGCGGGGCCCCGGTCGCGCTGCTGGTCGACCCACTCCGCGTGGTCCGTCTGCTCGACCAGCGCACGGCGGTCGGCGGCCTGCGGGGAGAGCTTCACCGGCTGCGGCTCGGGGAGCGGCTCCGGCTCGCCGGACGCCTCGGGGGTCCCGGCCGCCGGGTCCTGATGGCGGCGCGGGCGGTTCTCGCGCAGCCGCTGGGCCGCCTGCTCCGCGCGGCGGCGGTCCATCACCACCACGAAGCGCCGGCGCTCCTGGCCCCGCAGATGCACGATGTACACGCTCAGCAGCACGGCGGGCAGCGCGGGGGCCCAGAGGAATCCGAGACCGCCGACGGCCGCCACGACCGAGCCGAGGGTGAACGCCACGAAGAGCAACGTGGTCGTACGGCGGCGGCGGGCCAGCACCTTGCCGCGCCGGGCCCGCTCACCGGCCGCGCCGCCGGGGCGCGGACGGCGGCGCCGGGGCTCGGGACCGCTCTGCTGCGCCGGGACGGACGCCTGCGCCGGGACCTGCGGGCGGACCGGGGGACGGTCGCCCGCGGGCCGGACATCGGTCCGGGGCGCGGCGAAGGCCCGGACGTCCACGGTACTCAGGCGGTCCGTGGCGGCGTCCGGGTCGACGTCGGGTCCTGGCTGCTCCCCGGCGCGCTCGCGCAACTCCTTGGCGTACCGGCGCTCCATCGCCCCGCGTCCGGACAGCAGCCGGATGGCGGTGGAGAAGCGTTCCGTCGGACGAGCCTCGTTCAACTCGTCCTGCCTGCGGAGCCACATCGGCACCAGGTAGGCGGCCCAGGCCCCGACGATGACTGCGTAGATGAGGCCGCTGCTGCTCACGGTCACACCGTAGAGGGATTCCGGCGGCAGGATCCGCCAATTGGCCCGGTGTGTCGCACGATCCCGCTGATATCACTGACTTTTTTTCTGATTGTTCTGATCGGAGTATGGCCAGAATCACGCTCGATCGAACAAACATTTCATTTTACGGTGCCGGGCCCCTGGGCCCGGGGCGCGATCCGCTGCCAGCGGCGGAGCAGTCCCTCCGGGACCTCCTCGGCGGTGAGCGCGAAGACCAGATGGTCCCGCCACGCGCCGTCGATGTGGAGATAGCGGGGGCGCAGCCCCTCCTCGCGGAAGCCGAGCTTCTCCGCCACCCGGCGGCTGGGGACGTTCTCCGGGCGGATGCAGACCTCCATCCGGTGCAGTCCGACCGAGCGGAAGCAGTGGTCCACGGCGAGCGCGACGGCCGTGGGCATGACGCCCCGGCCGGCCACCTCCCGGTCGACCCAGTAGCCGACATGGCCCGAGCACATCGAGCCCCAGGTGATGCCGGCCACGGTCAGCTGGCCCACCAGCCGGCCCTCGTACTCGATGACGAAGGGCAGCATCCGGCCGGCGTTGGCCTCGGCGCGCAGATGACGGACCATCTGGCGGTAGGTGGGCCGCTGCGCGACGGGCGAGCCGGGGGCGGGCGGCGGGACGGTCGCCTCCCAGGGGCGCAGCCAGTCGCGGTTGCGGCGGTTGACCTCGCGCCAGGCGCGCTGGTCGCGGAGTTTTATCGGACGGAGGAGGATCTCGCCGTCGGTCAGCACCACCGGCCAGGGCGCGTTCAGCTCGGGCTCCCGGCGGCTCCTGGCAGCTCCTCGGCGGGCTCCGGGGCGTCGGCGGGGGCGGCTCCGCCGTCCGGGGCCGGGCGGCGGGCGGCCGGGGCGTCGGCGGCCGGGGCCGGGTGGTCGCCGCCGTGGATCTGGTCGACCGCGTGGAGCAGCAGCGGCTCCAGGACGGCGAGTCCGTCCCGTACCCCGCCGGTCGAGCCGGGCAGATTGACGATCAGGGTGCGGCCCGCGACGCCGGCCAGGCCCCGGGAGAGCGCGGCGGCGGGCACCTTGGCCAGGCCGTGGGCGCGGATCGCCTCGGGGATGCCGGGGATCTCGCGGTCCAGCACGGCCGAGGTCGCCTCGGGGGTGCGGTCGGTGGGCGAGAGCCCGGTGCCGCCGGTGGTGAGGATCACGTCGTACGCCGCCGCCACGCCCGCGCGCAGGGCGTGTTCGACGGGATCGCCGTCGGGGACGATCTGCGGCCCCTCGACGGCGAAGCCGAGGGCGGCGAGCCCCCGGGCCAGGATCGGGCCGCCCCGGTCCTCGTAGAGCCCCGCGGAGGCCCGGTTGGAGGCGGTGATCACCAGCGCGCGGCGGTCGGCGGTCATGACCGGCTCCAGCCGCCGGACCTGCCGCCCGTCTTCTCCTCGACGCGGACGTCGGTGATCACGGCCGCCTTGTCCACGGCCTTCACCATGTCCACGACGGTGAGCGCGGCGACGGTGACGGCGGTGAGCGCCTCCATCTCCACCCCGGTGCGGTCGGAGGTCTTCACGACGGCGGCGATCTCCACGGCGTCGTCGGCGACCGAGAGGTCGACCGTGACGCCGGAGACCGCCAGCGGATGGCAGAGCGGGATCAGCTCGGGGGTGCGCTTGGCGCCCATGATCCCGGCGATCCGGGCGGTGGCGAGCGCGTCCCCCTTGGGCACTCCGTCGCCGCGCAGCAGCTCCACCACCCGGGGCGAGACCAGGACCCGCCCGGTGGCCCGCGCGGTGCGTGCGGTGACGTCCTTCCCGGAGACATCGACCATACGGGCCGCCCCCGCATCGTCGATGTGCGTCAGCCTGCCGTCGGTGCTCATGTGGTGGTCGCCGCTCCCGGTCCGGGCCCTCGGGGCCCGAAGGGCCCGTGTGGGCAGACACGGTACCTTCCCGGCGACCCGGTCACCCGAGGAGGACCACTTCGACCTCCGCGCCGGGCTCGGCCGAGGTGTCCGGCTCCGGCAGCACGATCAGGCAGTCGGCGTGGGCGAGCGCCGCGACCAGATGGGAGCCCGCGCCGCCCACCGGGGTGACGGAGCCGGCGTCCGGGTCGTACGCCCCGCGGAGGAACTGCCGCCGGCCCGGGATCGAGCTGAGCGGCGCGTCGGTCTTGAGCACGGCCCGCACCCGGGGGCGGTGGATGTCGGCGTCCGCGAGGGCCATCAGGGTCCGGATCGCGGGGCGGACGAACAGCTCGAAGGAGACGTAGGACGAGACCGGATTGCCCGGCAGGGCGAGCAGCGGGGTGTGGTCGGGGCCGATGGTGCCGAAGCCCTGGGGCTTGCCGGGCTGCATGGCCACGGTGCGGAAGTCGATGCCGGGGCCCTCGGACTCCTCGTCGCCCGAGGGCGTCAGGGCCTCTTTGACGACGTCGTACGCGCCGACGCTCACCCCGCCCGTGGTGACCAGCAGATCGGCGCGGATCAGCTGGTCCTCGATGGTGGCGCGCAGGCTGTCGGCGTCGTCGGTGACCGCGCCGACCCGGTAGGCGATCGCGCCCGCGTCGCGCGCGGCGGCGGCCAGGGCGTAGCTGTTGGAGTCGTAGATCTGGCCCTCGCCGAGGCTCTCGCCGGGCTGCACCAGCTCGCTGCCGGTGGAGAGCACGACGACTCTCGGCCGGGGGCGCACCCGGACCGTGCCGCGGCCGATCGCCGCCAGCAGTCCGATCTGCGGCGGGCCGAGCACCGTGCCCCGGGCGAGGGCCAGCTCACCGGCCTTCACATCGCTGCCGCGCGAGCGGATGTGCGCGCCCTCGGCGACGGGCCGGTGGATCCGGACCTCGCCGCTCGCGCCCTCGGGGGACCGGCCGGCCGGGAGCATCGCGGTGGCCGCCCCGCCGCCGGAGCCGCCGTCGGTCCACTCGACGGGGACGACGGCGTCCGCGCCGGGCGGCAGCGGCGCGCCGGTCATGATCCGGGCGGTGTGGCCGGGGGCGACCGCGGGCGGCGGTCCGCCGCCCGCCGCCACATCGCCGATCACGGTGAGGACGGCGGGGAACTCCTCGCTCGCGCCCACGACATCGGCGACCCGGACCGCGTAGCCGTCCATGGAGCTGTTGTCGAAGGGCGGCAGGGCGACCGGGACGGTGACGTCCTCGACCAGGACGCAGCCCTGCGCGTCCAGCAGCTGCAGCTCGATCGGATCCAGCGGGCGGATCGCCGCGAGGATGTCCTCCAGGTGGTCGTCCACCGACCAGATCGCGCTGCTCACCGTTGCGGCATCTCCTCGGTCACATACGTCTGGAGCCAGCTCCGGAACTCGGGGCCCAGGTCCCCACGTTCGCACGCCAGCCGGACGATGGCCCGCAGATAGTCGCCCCGGTCGCCGGTGTCGTAGCGGCGGCCCTTGAAGACGACGCCGTGCACCGGGCCGCCGATCGACTCGTCGGCGGCGAGCTTCTCCAGGGCGTCGGTGAGCTGGATCTCGTTGCCCCGGCCGGGCTCGGTCTCGCGGAGTATGGCGAAGACGGCCGGGTCCAGCACATAGCGGCCGATGATCGCGAGATTGCTCGGCGCGTCGGCCGCGTCCGGCTTCTCGACCAGCTCGGTCACCCGGACCACGTCGGCCTCGCCGGTGGGCGCGACGGCGGCGCAGCCGTAGAGATGGATCTGCTCGGGCTCGACCTCCATGAGGGCGATGACGCTGCCGCCCTCGCGCTCCTGGATCTCCACCATGCGGGCCAGCAGCGGGTCGCGCGGGTCGATCAGGTCGTCGCCGAGGAGGACGGCGAAGGGCTGGTCGCCGACGTGCGGGGCGGCGCAGAGGACGGCGTGGCCGAGGCCGCGCGGGTCGCCCTGGCGCACATAGTGCATGGTGGCGAGGTCGCTGGACTCCTGGACCTTCTTGAGGCGCTCCTCGTCGCCCTTGCGGGTCAGCGCCTCCTCCAGCTCGTAGTTGCGGTCGAAGTGGTCCTCGAGGGGGCGCTTGTTGCGGCCCGTGACCATGAGGACGTCGGAGAGTCCGGCGGCGACCGCCTCCTCCACGACGTACTGGATCGCGGGCTTGTCGACGACAGGCAGCATCTCCTTGGGAGTGGCTTTGGTGGCAGGCAGGAAGCGCGTGCCGAGGCCGGCGGCGGGAATGACCGCCTTGCTGATCCTGGTGTTCGACTGATTCATGTTCAGCACAATATCCGGTGACCGGGGGTGCGGAACGGGCATCGGACCGCCCCGCGCCCCGAACCGCCGAGGAGAGGCACGCCGCCCGCCATGACCGAGGAAACGCCCGACAAACGGACCGTCCGCCGCCGGCTGCTCGACGCGCGCGCACGACTGACCGCCGCGGAGCTGCGGGCGGCCGCCGAGGCCCTCGCCCGGCAGTCGCTGCGGCTCCCGGAGCTGTCCGGGGCGGCCGTCGTCGCCGCCTATGTGTCGGTGGGGAGCGAGCCGGGCACCCGCGCGCTGCTCGACGCGCTGCGCGAGCGGGGCGTACGCGTCCTGCTGCCGGTTCTGATGGCCGACGACGATCTGGACTGGGGCGAGTACCGGGGCGCGGAGGGGCTGGCTCCGGCCCGGCGCGGGCTGCTGGAGCCGGACGGACCGCGACTGGGCCCCGCCGGGGTGCTCGCCGCCGACGCCGTGCTGCTGCCCGGGCTCGCGGTGGACGCCCGCGGGCTGCGGCTGGGCCGGGGCGGCGGCTCGTACGACCGGGTGCTCGCCCGGCTCGCCGCGCACGGCGCGCATCCGGCGCTGGTGGTGCTCCTGTACGCGAACGAGGTGGTCGCCCGGCTCCCGGAGGAGCCGCACGACCACCCCGTACAGGCTGTGGTCACACCCGAGGGGGTGCGCCGGTTTACGGCTTCGTGAGCGTGAGGGTGTCGACGGTGTTGGTCTCGACCGCCTTGTCGGTGAAGGACCAGTCGAGCAGTTCGCCCTTGGCCCACTTGTCGGTCTGATCCGTGTAGTGCGCGCTGTAGGCGTGGCCGGAGGCGCCGGTGAGATTGATCCAGTTGGACTTGTCCCAGTCGCCGACGTTCACCACCATGCGCATCGACGGCACCCAGACGACGTCGTAGCCCGCCGCCGCGTTCCATCCGGTGGCGTTGACGGTGGCCTCGCCGCCGCCCAGGTCCCAGGGACCGCGGTTGAGCAGGAACTGGAGCGCGCCGGGGCCCTCCGTGCCGAGGGTCTGGTTCTTCAGCTTCAGCTGGTGCAGCCGGCCCCAGCTCCAGCTGTCGATGTCCTTGCCCAGCTCGGCCGTCAGCTCCCAGCGGGCGTCCTCCATGGCCCGGGCGAACAGCTCGTCACGGGTGTCGGCGGCCTTGTCGGAGCGGCTGGCGGGCGCGCGCCACCAGGCGTTCTTCTCGTCCTTGAGGATGCCGCGCACCACCTCGAACCAGCGGTCGCCGCCGTCCGGCTGCGCCGAGTCCGCGTCGCGCTCGCCGCATTCGACGATCCGCTCGATCAGCTCGTCGTCGGGGCCGGTGCTGTCGGCCGGGCGGACGTTCAGGCACTCGCCCTCCACCCGCAGCTCCTTGGGCAGCTTGTTCCCGAAGGCCAGCTTGAGGATGTTGCGCCACACACCGTTGAAGTAGGCGGCGGCGGCCGAGTCCGGCTCCTGGGTGTAGTCCCAGGTCTCCAGCAGCTTCTGGGCCTCGCGGACATACGGGTCGTCGATGTCGATCTTCAGCAGATACGGGGTCAGCAGCTGCGCGATCTCGCTCGCGTTGTCCGTCTGCATGCTCCGCATGTCCTCGGTGGAGATCTTGCCGCCACCCTTGATCTTGGACTCGATCAGATTGTTGATCCGCTGGCTGCGCGCGCCGTATCCGTAGTCCTCGGTCAGCGGGTACGGGTAGGCGTCCTCGTCCACGACGGCCTGGTTGGCGGTGACGATGTAGCCGCGCTCGGGGTCCAGCTCGTAGGGCATCTCGTCGAAGGGGATGTACCCCTCCCACCGGTACTTCGGGTTCCAGCCGGGCACCGGGGCGGCGCCGTCGCCGGTCGCGCGCTTCGGGATCTTGCCGGGGGCCTGGTAGCCGATGTGGCCCTTGCTGTCCGCGTAGATCAGGTTCTGCGAGGGGACCTCGAAGTCCTTGGCCGCCTTACGGAAGGAGGTGAAGTCGTTCGCGCGGTTCAGCGCGAAGACGGCGTCCATCGACTTGCCGGGCTGGAGGGCGGTCCACTGGAGCGCGACGGCGTAGCCGGTGGCGCGGTCCGGGGCCGCGTTGGTGACGGGGGCCTTCTGGCCGACCTGCTCCAGCTCGGTGCTGCGGTCGGAGACCAGCGGGCCGTGCTCGGTGGCGCGGACCGTGATCGGCTTCGGCTTGCCGCCCGCGACCTCGATGACCTCCTTGCGGGTGATGAGCTTCTTCTGCTCGCCGCCGACCTGGTAGGTGTCGCCGGTGAGCTTCTCCAGATAGAGATCGGTCACATCGGCGCCGAGGTTGGTGAAGCCCCAGGCGATGTCCTGGTTGTGGCCGATGACCACGCCGGGCATTCCAGAGAAGGTGAAACCGGCGGTCCGGTACTGGCAGGACTCGCTGACCTTCCGGCAGTGCAGGCCCATCTGGTACCAGAGGGAGGGGAGCTGGGGGGCGAGGTGCGGGTCGTTCGCGAGCAGCGGCTTGCCGGTGGTCGTGTACTTGCCGGAGACGACCCAGGAGTTGGAGCCGATGCCGTTGCCGTTCGGGCCGAGCAGCGCGGGGATGGTGTCGAGGGTTTCGGAGAGCGCGGAGAGCTGGGTGCTGAGGCCCTGGGCGGCGTCGGCGGGGGTGCCGGTGGCTGTGCCTGTGCCGGTGCCTGTGCTCTGGCCGGTGCTCTGACCTGTGCCCTGGCCCGTGCCCTGGGCGGTGCCTGTGCCGGTTCCCGTGCCCGTGCCCGTGCCTGTGCCCGTACCGGTGCCTGTGCCCTGGCCGCCGATGTTGCCCGAGGGCTCGGCGTCGGGGTCGAACTTCCCGGTGACGGGGTCGATCCCGCCCCGCTCCATGATCGGCTTGTTCCGGTCGTACGGATACGGCGGGTACAGCTCCTTGATCTGCTTCGCGCTCAGCCTGCTGGTGAGCAGCGAGCGGTCGATCTCCTCCTGCATATTGCCGCGCAGGTCCCACGCCATGGCCTTGAGCCAGGCCACCGAGTCCACCGGCGTCCACGGCTCGGGCTTGTAGTCGTTGGTGAAGGCGAGCGCGGCGTACTCGACGGAGATCTCCTCCGCGCCCTTGCCCTCCAGATACGCGTTGACGCCCGCCGCGTACGCCTTGAGATACGTCTTCGTCTCGGGCGCGAGCTTCTCCTCGTACTCCTTCTGCGCGACCCCGCGCCAGTCGAGCGTGCGCAGGAACGCGTCCGTCTCGACCTGCCCCTCGCCGAACATCTCGGAGAGCCGGCCGGAGGTCATATGACGGCGTACGTCCATCTCCCAGAATCGGTCCTGGGCGTGGACGAAGCCCTGGGCGCGGAAGAGGTCCTCGTCGGTGTCGGCGTAGATCTGCGGAATTCCGTAGTCGTCGCGTTTCACCTCGACCTCGCCGCTGAGGCCCTCGATCTCTATCGTGCCGGTGGTCTGCGGGAAGGAGGCGCGTACGGTGCTGACACCCCAGTACCCGCCGTACCCGATGCCGCCGAGCAGCGCCAGCACCAGGAGGATCACGAGCAGGCGGGCGCGTCGCCCCTTCTTCTTCTTGGGGGAAGAGGCGGTTCTGTTGGAGGGCATCGCTGTCCTTCGAGGCGCAGGCTGGTCCAGAGTGCTGGAGCCAACCATAGGCGCAGCGCCCCGCCCTCCCTGACGCGGTATCCGAAAGCCGACTGCCGGACCGGGGGGCGGGACCGCCGCTCGCGGGGCGGACGCGGTGAAGATCCATGAGCCGCTCGGCGTCAAGGAAACGTTAAAGATTAGGTAAGGTAACGAAGTGTCGCCGCCCGGATCAGCGATCCGGCACGTAGAGGCGCGAGGGGAAGGATCGGCCACTGACTGTCCACCAGCTCAATGAACTCCTGCTCATCTGCTCGCTCGTGCTGCTCGTCGCCGTCGCGGCGGTGCGCATCTCCTCACGCAGCGGGCTCCCCAGCCTGCTGCTGTATCTCGGCATCGGGATCGCGATAGGGCAGGACGGGTTCTTCGACGTCGAGTTCAACAACGCCGAACTGACCCAGGTGATCGGCTATGCCGCGCTCGTGGTGATCCTCGCCGAGGGCGGGCTGGGCACCAAGTGGCAGGAGGTCAGGCCCGCGCTGCCCGCGGCGGTCGCGCTGTCGACCGCCGGTGTGGCGATCAGCGTGGGCATCACCGCCGCCGCCGCGCACTATCTGGTCGGCCTGGAGTGGCGGCAGGCGCTCATCATCGGCGCGGTGGTCTCCTCGACGGACGCGGCCGCGGTCTTCTCCGTGCTGCGCAAGGTGCCGCTGCCGTCCCGGGTGACCGGTGTGCTGGAGGCGGAGTCGGGCTTCAACGACGCCCCGGTGGTGATCCTCGTGGTGGCCTTCTCGGCGGCCGGACCGGTGGACCACTGGTACGTGCTGATCGGCACGATCGCCCTGGAGCTGGCCATCGGCGCGGCCGTGGGACTGGCGGCCGGATTCGTCGGCGCGTTCGGGCTGCGGCGTGTGGCGCTGCCCGCCTCGGGTCTGTACCCGATCGCCGTGATGGCGATCGCGGTGGTGGCGTACGCCGCGGGCGCCATGGCCCACGGCAGCGGGTTCCTTGCGGTCTACCTCGCCTCGATGGTGCTCGGGAACGCCAAGCTGCCGCACGCTCCCGCCAACCAGGGCTTCGCCGAGGGGCTGGGCTGGCTGGCGCAGATCGGGATGTTCGTCCTGCTCGGTCTGCTGGTGACCCCGCACGAGCTGCTCGACGACTTCTGGCCCGCGGTGACCGTGGGGCTGGTGCTGACCGTGGTGGCGAGACCACTGTCGGTGATCATCAGTCTGCTGCCGTTCCGCATCCCCCGGCGGGAGCAGGTGCTGCTCTCCTGGGCGGGTCTGCGCGGGGCCGTGCCCATCATTCTGGCCACCATTCCCATGGTGGGCGGGGTCGAGGGCAGCGGCCGGATCTTCAACATCGTCTTCGTCCTGGTCGTCGTCTACACCCTGATCCAGGGGCCGACGCTGCCCTGGCTGGCGAAGGCCCTGAAGATCGGTCCGGGGGATCCCTCCGACCTGGGGGTGGAATCCGCTCCGCTGGAGCGGCTGCGCGGGCATCTGCTGTCGGTCTCCATCCCCGACGAGTCCAAGATGCACGGGGTCGAGGTCGCCGAGCTGCGGCTGCCGCCGGGGGCCGCCGTGACCCTCGTCGTCCGCGACGAACGCAGCTTCGTCCCCCTGCCCTCCACCGTCCTCCGCCGGGGTGACGAACTCCTCGTCGTCGCCACCGACCCCGTCCGCGACTCCGCCGAGAAACGCCTCCGCGCCGTGGCCCAGGGCGGCAAACTCGCCACCTGGCTCGGCACCGGCTGACCCCGCGGGGGGCCACCCTCTCCGGGCCCCCCGCACCACCGCCGTGCGGCAGGCTGATGATCCAGCCCCTCCGGCGATTGAGAAGCGGGAGCCCGGGCCGCATATTTCAACCCCTCCGGCAGGCTGAAAACCCAGCCCCTCCGGCGATTGAGAAGCGGGAGCCCGGGCCGCATATTTCAGCCCCTCCGGCGATTGAGGAGCGGGGGCTCGGGGGCCGGCCCCCGACAACGGCCCGCACCCTCCAACCCTCCGGCACCCCGAAAATCCACCCCCTCCGGCGCTTGAGGAGCAGGAGCCCGGAGCCGGCGCCCCCGACCACGGCCCCGCCCCTGCCCAGGGGCCCCAGCCCCAACCCCCCTGTAACATGAACACGCACTTCATCGACCACCTCTGCCTGACGCAGAGCTGGCGCGACCGTATGGCGGCCGACTCGTCCCCCCGAGGACCCGGTATCTACCGCACCCGCGCGTAGAGGACAGCTCTCGGCCGCCCCCGTACCCCCGGGGTCCGCCACCAGGCGGCAGAAAGGCACGGACCGTGGAATCCACGGTCACGAAGGACCTCCGCCCCGGTTACGGACAACTGCTCCGCACCCCCGGCGCCTGGACCTTCCTCCTCCCGGGCTTCGCCGCCCGCCAGCCCTTCGCGATGCTCACCATCGGCATCGTCCTGCTGGTCCAGCACACCACCGGCTCCTACGGCAGCGCCGGCGCCGTCGCCGCCGCCACGGGCGTATCGATGGCCCTGTTCGCCCCCCAGAGCGGCAAGCTCGCCGACCGCTTCGGCCAGCGCGCCGTCCTGCTCCCGGGCGTCCTGATCCACACCGCCTCCGTATCGGCGCTGACCGCCCTCGCCCTCGCGGACGCCCCCCTGTGGGCCCTGTTCGCCGCGGCCGTGCCGACCGGCGCTTCCGTACCGCAGGTCGGCCCGATGGTGCGGGCCCGCTGGGCGGCGAAGCTGGACGGCTCGCCGCTGATGCAGACGGCCGCGGCCTTCGAATCGGTGACCGACGAGTTCACCTTCGTCGTCGGCCCCGTCCTCGCCACCGCCCTCTGCACCGGCGTCCACCCGGCCGCCGGTCTGATCGCCGAGGCCGCGCTGACCCTCGTCGGCGGACTGCTCTTCGCCGCCCAGAAGCGCACCCAGCCCCCCGTGATCCGCCACAGCGCGGCCGACGGCTCCGGCCCGCGCGTCTCCGCGCTCTCCATCCCGGGCGTACGCGTCCTGGTGGTCGCGTTCCTCGGCATCGGCTCGGTCTTCGGCGGCATGCAGGTCTCGCTGACCGCCTTCACCGAGGAGATCGGCAACCCGGGCGCCAACGGACTGCTGTACGGGATCTTCGCGGCGGGCAACATGCTCGCGGGCGTCGCCTGCGGCGCCATCGCCTGGAAGAGCAGCCCCCGCCGCCGCGTGATCATCGGCTATGTGGGACTGACCCTGGCCGCGTCCGGACTCTGGGCGGCGCACTCCGTCGCCCTGCTCGCGGCGCTCGGACTGCTCGTGGGCCTCTGCATCGCCCCCGCGCTGATCGGCGGCTACACCCTGGTGGAGCCGCTGGTGCCGGCCTCGGCCCGCACCGAGGCGTTCACCTGGCTGACGGGCGCGGTGGCGCTCGGCCAGGCCGGCGCGGTCACGGCGGCCGGACAGCTCGCCGACGCCAAGGGCGCGAGCGCCGGTTTCGTGGTCCCTCTGGTGGGTACCGCACTCGCCCTGATCACGCTGCTGACCTTGCGTTCTCGTCTCTCCCCACAGGGCGGCGGGGGCACGGGCGGGGGCCGGATCGCGGCCCGGGGCCCGAGTGGGATGGATCACCGAGCGCGGGTGACGGTGGACTGAAGCAGCGGAATACGTCACTATGGACCGTCGTTAGCACTCATTGAGTGAGAGTGCCAGGAGGAAGACACAGTGCCGACCTACCAGTATCAGTGCACCGAATGCGGCGAGGGCCTCGAGGCGGTGCAGAAGTTCACCGATGACGCCCTGACCGTATGCCCGAATTGCGAGGGACGCCTGAAGAAGGTGTTCTCGGCCGTCGGCATTGTCTTCAAGGGCTCCGGCTTCTACCGCAACGACAGCAGGGGCTCCTCTTCGAGCAGCACCCCGGCCGGGTCGTCCGCGTCGAAGTCGTCGGACGCGAAGTCCTCGTCGTCCGACGCGAAGACGTCCTCGTCGTCGTCCGCATCGTCCTCGACGTCGTCGTCCTCATCGTCTTCGTCGTCTTCTTCGTCGTCGTCGTCGAGTTCCAGCGGCAGCTCCGCCGCCTGACGCCGTCCAGCGTTCCCTTCTCCACCTCTTCACCTTCTTGACTTCTCGACCTGCTTCACCGAGGACCCCGCCGTGCCCGCGGCGGGGTCCTCGGCGTTTCCCCGGCGGCCCCTTCCCTCCGGCCCCGCCCCGCCGTGCGGGCGCGTCGATAGTGTGCTCGGCATGGCTAACGCGAACGCAGAAATCGGTGTGATCGGCGGCTCGGGCTTCTACTCCTTCCTGGAGGATGTGACCGAGGTCGAGGTCGACACCCCCTATGGCAGCCCCAGCGACTCTCTCTTCCTCGGCGAGGTGGCGGGCCGGAAGGTCGCCTTCCTCCCCCGGCACGGCCGCTCCCACCGCATCCCGCCGCACGGCATCAACTACCGCGCCAATCTCTGGGCCCTGCGCTCGGCAGGCGTCCGGCAGGTCCTCGCGCCGTGCGCCGTGGGCGGGCTGCGCCCCGAGTACGGGCCGGGGACGCTGCTCGTACCCGACCAGCTGGTGGACCGTACGAAGTCACGGGCCCAGACCTACTTCGACGGGGAGGCCCGGGCCGACGGGGTGATCCCCAATGTCGTGCACACCACCTTCGCCGATCCCTACTGCCCGGCCGGGCGGGCCGTCGCGCTGAAGGCGGCGCGCGGGCGGGCCTGGGAGGCGGTGGACGGCGGAACGATGGTCGTCATAGAGGGACCGAGGTTCTCCACCCGGGCGGAGTCGCGCTGGCACGCGGCGGCGGGCTGGTCGGTGGTCGGGATGACCGGGCACCCGGAGGCGGTGCTCGCCCGTGAGCTGGCGCTCTGCTACACCTCGCTCGCGCTGGTCACCGACCTGGACGCGGGGACGGAGACCGGCGAGGGGGTCTCGCACACCGAGGTGATGCGGGTCTTCGGCGAGAAGGTGGGACAGCTGCGGGAGGTGCTCTTCGACGCGGTGGGGGCGCTGCCGTCGAACGACGAGCGGGGCTGCCTGTGCACCAACGCCCACGACGGCTGGGACCTGGGGCTGGAACTGCCCTGACCTCACCCGCCGGGGTGAGGGAGTTGTCCACAGGTCGTGGGGTGTCCACAGGGCCCGGCGGGATCGGGGCCGGGAGCGCATCGTGAGAGACGTGCGGCGGGCCGGCCGAGCGGGACCGGCCCGCCGGGACGGCTTCTCGACGACAGGCGGTGTGCGGACAGATGTCTCTTCCTCCCTCGTGGTCCTCTCCTCCCTGCTGGTCCTCCCGGGGCTCGGGCCCGCCCGAGCCGGCGGGGGTGCCGCAGTTCGCCCCGGTCAGGGTGCGCGGCGGGGCGCACCGGCTGCGGCGGGCGGTCGGGCGCCGGCGGCGGGCGCTGGCCGCCGGGGTGGCCCTGACGGCGGCCGCGCTGGCCGCCGCCGCTCCCCGGGGCGCGGACGACCGGACGCGCCCGGGCGGACAGCGCGAGGGCGGCTCGTCCTCCGCGGGGCCGCCCTCAGCCCGACCGTCCGCCACCGGGTCTTCCTCCGCCGGGCCGCGGGCGTCCCCGCCCGCCGCTCCCCGGCTGGTCTCGGCCCCGGTGCGGATCGCGGACGCGGAGACGGTCCGGCTGCTCCGGCCGGGCGACCGGGTGGACGTGATCGCGATGCCGCCCTCCCCCTCGTCCGGCGCGAGGCGGGCGGATCAGCCCGGCGCGCGGGTGGTGGCCATGGGCGTCCGGGTGGCCGCTGTGCCGGGGCGGTCCGAGCCCGGCGAGGGCGGCGGCGGCGCGCTCGTGGTGCTCTCCGTCCCACGCCCGGTCGCCGCCGAGCTGGCCGCCGCGAGCGCGGCCGCCGGTCTGGCGGTGGTGCTGTGCTGACCCGCCGCCGGGGAGCCGCCGGGGCTCCCACTCGTACTGACGTACCGTCCCGTCACCTCTTCGCCGCCGTGGAGTGGACAGCGCGACCAGGCCTTGCCGTAGGTTTCGGAGGGTTTTATTCCGTCCCTCGTACATACGAAGAAAGGCTCACTGGTGAGCGAGAAGAAGGTCAGCGTCCTGGAGGGCTTCAAGGCTTTCCTGATGCGCGGCAATGTGATCGACCTGGCGGTGGCCGTCGTCATCGGCGCGGCGTTCACCCAGGTGGTGAACTCCGTGGTGAAGGGAGTCATCAACCCGCTGGTCGGCGCGTTCGGCACCAAGGATCTCGACGCCTACAGCTCCTGCCTCAAGGGCACCTGCAAGGTGGTGAACGGAGAGGTCGACGGCATCCAGATCCTGTGGGGCTCCGTCCTCGGCGCGATCCTGACCTTCCTGATCACCGCGGCCGTCGTCTACTTCCTGATGGTGCTGCCCATGTCGAAGTACCTGGCGCGCAAGGCCGCCAGGGAGGCCGCGAAGGAGGGCACGAAGGAGATCGTGGAGCTGTCCGAGCTGGAGGTCCTCAAGGAGATCCGGGACGCGCTCGTGGCCCAGTCGCGCGGTGGCTCCGGTCCCGGCTCGAGCGCCGGCCCCGGCTCCGGTCCCGGCTTCGGCTCCGGTCCGGACGCGGGCCCCGGCCGGCTGTAGCGGCGGGGCGGGGCGCGGGGAGCGCCCGCGCTCAGAGGTGGTGGGGCGGCTTCTCGTCGAGAAAGCGCGCCAGGTCGTCGGCTCCGCCGCCGCTCGCGGGAGTCCGCTCGCCCCATCCCCGGTCCGTATCGTCCGAGGACTGCTGGTCCAGCGGATCGTCGAAGTCGATCCTCGGCCGGGAAGACTGCGGCTGCCGGGGGCGCTTCGCGTCTCGCGGTCCGGGGGCGGGGGCGGTGCTCATGCCTCCAGGGTACGGCGCGGACGGCCGCCGGGCCCCGGCGCTCGGGCCCCGCGATCGGCGGCGGCCGTGCGGCGGTCCCGGCCGGACCCCGGAGGGCCGGACGGACGGGTCGTCACCCGGTGGGCGCGCGTCCCGTCGCCCGGCGGCGGGGTCTCTGCTGTTCTTGACCCATGACGCCCCCAGGAAGTCCGGCCCCGGGAGCCGCGGAGGGCCCGGGGGAGGCACCCGGGAGCGGCCCCTCCGAGGGCGCGGCCGCGGACGCGGGGACGAGCCGGGGCAGCGGCGCCGACGCCGGCACCGCCGACGAAGACAGCGACACCGGCACCAACAGCGGCAGCACCAGCACCAGCACCAGCACCAGCACCGACAACGTAGACACCGACAACGACACCGGCTCGGACAGCGAGGCCGACAGCTTCGAGCCGCTGCGGCGGATGACTCCCCGGAGCCGGGACGAGCAGCACCGCGCGGCCACCCCGCTGGAGCTGTTCTTCGATCTGTGCTTCGTCGTCGCGGTCACCCAGGCGGGGACCCAGCTGGTCCACTCCCTCGCCGAGGGCCACCCGGCCACCGGCTTCGTGGGCTACTGCTTCGTCTTCTTCGGCGTGTGGTGGGCCTGGATGAACTTCACCTGGTTCGCCTCGGCGTACGACTGCGACGACGTCCCCTACCGGATCGCGACCCTGGTCCAGATCGCCGGCGTCCTGGTCTACGCGGCCGGGGTCCCCCGGGCCTTCGGCGACAACGACTGGACCGTCGCCGTCGCCGGCTATCTGATCATGCGGCTCGCGCTGACCAGTCAGTGGCTGCGGGCCGCGGCGGCGGAGAGCGGCCCGGCCAGAAGGGTCGCGCTGACCTATGCCGTCGGCATCATGTTCTGCCAGGCGGGCTGGGTGGCCCTGCTGTTCGCGCCGCAGGCCTCGCGGCACTGGCTCTTCCCGATCGTGGTGGTGGCCGAGCTGCTGGTCCCGCCGTTCGCCGAGCGCCACCGGGAGACCCCGTGGCACGCGCACCACATCGTCGAGCGGTACGGGCTGTTCACCCTGATCGTGCTGGGCGAGACGATGGCCGCGAGCACCGTCGCCGTGCAGTCGGCGCTGGACGAGCACGAGGCGGTCGCCGAACTGCTCCCCATCGCCGCGGGCGGGCTGCTGATCGTCTTCTCCGCGTGGTGGATCTACTTCGCCGTGCCGGCCCATGAGCGGCTGATCTCCAACCGGCAGGCGCTCCCCTGGGGATACGGCCATGTGCTGATCTTCGGATCGGCCGCGGCGATCGGCGTGGGCATGGAGGTGGCGGTGGAGCGCGGGGTCGGCGTCGCGCACATCTCCTCGTTCGCGGCGGGAGCCTCCGTCACCGTGCCCACCGCCGTCTTCCTGCTGACGGTCTGGCTGCTGCACGCCCGCCACTTCAAGCACGGCACGGCGGAGCAGCTGACGCTGCCGCTGGCGGCGGCCGCCGTCCTCGGCTGCTCCTTCGCGGGCGGCTGGGCGGTGCTCGCGGCGGGACTGGTCACCGCGGCCGCCGTCACGGCCGGGGTGAGCCTCGGCAGACGGTCGCGGCCCGTACTGCCCGCCGTGGCGCGGCCGTGATACGCAGGGGACATGAGCGACAGGGCGACCCGGCCGACCGGGCACGACGGGCTGACGGATGTGGCCGGGCTGCGCGTCGGGCACGCGCGGGCGCCAGGCGAGCGGGCGCTGAGCGGCACCACGGTCGTCCTCGCGCCCCCGGGCGGGGCGGTCGCGGCCGTGGATGTGCGGGGCGGCGGTCCGGGCACCCGGGAGACGGACGCCCTGGACCCGCGGAATCTGGTGCGGCGGATCGACGCGGTGGTGCTGACCGGCGGCAGCGCGTACGGACTGGACGCGGCGAGCGGGGTGATGGCCTGGCTGGAGGAGCGGGGCCGGGGCGTGCCGGTCGGCGGGCCGGGGCAGGTCGTGCCGGTGGTGCCCGCCGCCTGCCTCTTCGACCTGGGGCGCGGCGGGGAGTGGCGGGCCCGGCCGGACGCCGCCACCGGGCGGGCCGCGGTCGAGGACGCGGCGCGCTCGGCGGCGGGAGCGCCGGTGGCGATGGGGAGCGTGGGCGCGGGGACCGGCGCGGTCGTCGGGGGGCTCAAGGGCGGGGTGGGGACGGCGAGCGCGTTCCTGCCGGACTCCGGCGTCACCGTGGCGGCCCTGGTGGTCGTCAACGCGGTCGGCTCGGCGGTCGACCCGCTCACGGGGGTGGTCTACGGGAGGTATCTGGAGGGAGCGGTCGAGCATCCGGCGGCCGGGACGCACGCGCGGGCGGTCCGGCGGCTGGAGGAGGCGCGGGCGGCGAGCGGGCCGCCGCCGCTGAACACCACGCTGGCGGTGGTCGGGACCGACGCCGATCTCACCCGGGCCCAGGCGCAGAAGCTCGCGGGCACGGCGCACGACGGCATCGCGCGCGCCGTGCGTCCGGTGCACCTGCTCAGCGACGGGGACACCGTCTTCACGCTGGCCACCGGAGCCGTGCCGCAGGACCCCGGAGACCCGCTGGGGCTCAACGAGGTGCTGGCCGCGGGCGCGGACTGCGTCACCCGCGCCATCGTGAAGGCCGTCCTCGCCGCCGAGACGGTGACGGGACCCGGTGGGGTCTTCCCGTCGTACCGGGAGCTGTACGACATCAACTGATCTGCGGTCTATGACCGTTGACCCGTGCTGGGGAACTTCACAAAGACTTGCTTCGTTTTTCGCAACGACTGGACGCGCCGTAATCCGGAGGGGCTACTTTTAGCAATCAACGAGTTACTTGTGGCGACGGCCTGGAGACCCATCTTGAACGATCCGTATGAGACACCCGAGACGCACCTCGAGCGACTCCTGGGTCGGGCGCTCAACTCCTTCGATCTGCCCGACGCCACGGTCGAAAGACTGGACTCGGCCCTGGCTCACGCGAGTTCGCTGCACTCCTCGCACCACAGCGGCTCGCTGGACCGCTCGATCCACCGGCACGCGTTCCTGCTGAGCGACGGGAGCGCGCTCACGCTCTGGGAGCTGGTCCACAGCACCGGCCCCCGGGCCGCCGAGCAGCACGAGCTGTACACGGAGGAGTCCGAGGTCAGGCTCGCCGCGTCCCGGCTGCCGGCCGGGTTCCCCGGATTCGCCGAGGCGGGCGAGCCGGGCGGCGTCACCCTGACCCCGTTCCGCACCGGCCCCGGCGAAGGACCCGAGTCCGCCGGTGCGGCGGACCGGGAGCGGCCGGGCGGCCAGTCCGGCCCGGCCGCGGGTCTCGACGCCGACTTCACGCTGCTCGCCGATCTGATGGCCGCGCCTCCCGCGGCGCTGCCCCGGATGTATGTCCCGGACAATTCCGCCGACCACGCCCGCCGGGTGCTCCGCCGCGCGGAGAACGCGAACCGGCCCGGCGAGGAGACGGCCAGGATGCTGCGCTCCTCGTTCGCGCACCACATCACCCAGGTCTCCGCCCGGCAGTGCCTGGTGGCGGGCAAGGACGCGGGCTTCACGCTCTACGAGCACGCGTTTCTGCTGCTGGACGGCGTCGAGACCAGTCTGTGGGAGGTCGAGCACACCGCCACCCCGGACGGCCGCCACATGTGCGAGGTGTACACGGCGGAGCACACCGCACGCGAGGCGATGGAGCTGCGCGCGCGGGTGCGGTGAGCCCCGTGGGCGGCGGTCAGCGCGTCAGCGTCGGCCGGTCCCCCGGTCCGTCCCCGACAGCTCCTTCGTCCCCGACAGCCCCCGCGTCCGCCGGGTCGCCCAGATCCGCCGAGCCCTGAACGGGCACGGTCTCCTCCGGGCACGGCTTCGTCCGGGCGGGCAGCCCGAAGATCACCAGGAAGATCACCACCAGGACCGCGGCCACCCACCACAGGGAGTTCTGGAAGGCGTCCACGAAGGCCGCGCCGATCTCCTCCCGCGCGCCTCCGTCCCCCCCGAGCCCCGAGTGCTCCGAGACGCCGTCGCCGACCGAGCCGCTCATCGAGCCGAAGAAGACGACCGAGACCAGCCCGAAGCCCAGCGCGACGCCGGTCTGCCCCACTGTGTTGACCAGCCCGGACGCCGATCCCGCGTGCTCACGCGGCACATCGGAGAGCACCGCGTCCGTCAGCGGAGTCACGATCAGCCCCATCCCGAGCCCCATGACCACCAGCGGACCGGCCATCTGCCAGGTGTGGATCCCGGCGCCGTAGTGCCCGGCCGCCCAGATGTAGAAGACCAGCCCCGAGGCCATGGTCAGCGCGCCCGCCTGGAGCACCTTCCGCCCGAAGCGCGGCACCAGCTTCTGCACGGACAGCGCGGCGGCCACCGACACCGCGAGGGAGAACGGGACGCCCGTCAGCCCGGCCCGCAGCGGGGTCCAGCCGAGCCCGATCTGCATGTACAGCGTCCACACCAGCAGGAACACCCCGAGGACGACACCGAAGATGAGCTGTACGGCGATCCCGGCGACGAAGCTCTTCACACGGAACAGCGAGAGTTCGACCAGCGGCGAGCCGTCCTTGCGGGTCTTGTACCGCTCGTACGCCACGAACACCGCCAGCACCAGCAGACTGCCCGCCATGCACAGATGACCCCAGAGCGGCCAGCCCAGCTCCCGGCCGCGGGTCAGCGGGTAGATCAGCATCAGCAGCGCCGCGGTGATCAGGAGGACGCCGACCAGATCCAGCCGGAGCGCCTTGGGCGCGCGGGACTCGGTGATGTACTTCCGGCCCAGGATCAGCGCGGCGACGCCCACCGGCAGATTGATCAGGAAGATGGGCCGCCATTCGAGCCCGAAGAGATTCCACTGGGTCAGCAGCGCTCCGAACAGCGGCCCGGAGACCGTGCCCAGCCCGAAGACCACCCCGAACAGCCCGAAGACCTTGCCGCGTTCATGCGCGGGGAAGGTGGTGTGGACGATCGCCAGGACCTGGGGCACCATCAGCGCCGCCATCGCGCCCAGGAGCAGCCGGGACGCGACCAGCATCTCCGGGTTCACGGCTAAGCCGGAGAGCGCGGAGGCGATCGTGAAGCCGGAGATGCCGACGAGGAAGAGTCTTTTACGGCCGTAGATGTCGCCGAGCCGGCCGCCCGTGATCAGACAGGCGGCGAAGGCGAGCGCGTATCCCCCGGTAATCCACTGGATCGCGCCCAGGGACGCGCCGAGGTCCCGTTCGATGCTGGGGATCGCGATATTGACGATGGTGACGTCGACCAGTTCCACGAAGGCGGCGGTCATGACGATGGCGAGGGCGATCCATCGCCGCCGGTCGGACGTAGTGCCGGGCTCCCCGCCCGGGGCGGTGCCGGATTCGGCGCCCGGGGCGGCGCCGGGAGCCGGATCGGACACTGCGGGCTGTTGGCTCTGTGGGCTCATAGGCAGGACAGTAGAGGCCGCCCAGTCCCAACGACATCCCTGATAGGGGGCGTTACGGCCGCCATGACGGACACCCCGGTACGGCTGCTGAGCCTGCTCTCCCTGCTCCAGACCCCGCGCGAATGGCCGGGCAGCGAACTGGCCCGACGCCTCGGGGTGAGCGCGCGGACCGTCCGGCGTGACATCGACCGGCTGCGCGAGCTGGGCTACCCGGTCGAGGCGAGCAAGGGCGCGACGGGCGGCTATCGGCTGGTGGCGGGCGCGGCGATGCCCCCGCTGCTGCTGGACGACGAGGAGGCCGTCGCGATCGCGGTGGGACTGCGGGCCGGCGCGGGCCACGCCGTCGACGGCGTCGAGGAGGCGTCGGTCCGGGCGCTCGCCAAGCTGGAGCGGGTGCTCCCGGCCCGGCTGCGGCACCGGGTGGCCTCGCTGCAGTCCGCGACGGTCGCCCTGACCCAGGGCGACGGCGCGAGCGTCGATCCCCGCACCCTGACCACGATCGCCGCCGCGGCGAGCGGGCGGGAGCGGCTGCGGTTCGGCTACCGGGCGGACGAGGGCGCGGCGAGCAGACGGCTGGTGGAGCCGTACCGGCTGCTGTCGACGGGCCGCCGGTGGTATCTGGCCGCGTACGACCTGGAGCGGGAGGACTGGCGGACGTTCCGCGTCGACCGGGTGTCGGAGCCCTTCGCGACGGGCGCGCGCTTCACGCCCAGGGAGCTGCCGGCCGTGGAGACGGAGCTGCTCGCCCATACGCTGACGCCTCCGCCGGAGCACGAGGTGGAGGTGAGCTTCGCGGCCCCGGCGGCGTTCGTGGCGGCGCGGCTTCCCGAGTCCCTCGGCGTGGTCGCGCCCACCGGTGAGGACAGCTGCCGGCTGCGGGCGCGGACGGGGGACTCGCTGGAGTGGCTGGCGCTGCGGCTGTCGCTGACGGAGTGCGCGTTCACCGTGCACGGGCCGCCCGCGCTGGTCGCGGCGGTCGAGGGGATGGGGCAACGGCTGATCCGCGCGGCCGCCGGGAGCGCGGGGACGGCGTCCGGGGCCCGGCCCGCCGAGGCCTGAGGCCGCCCGCGCTCCGGGACGGCCGCCGAAGCGCGAGGGCCACCGCTCCAGGACGGGCCGCCGAGAGGCGCCGCCCGGCCGCGGGACCCGGCGGGCGGATCACCGGGCGATGGGCCGAGGGGGCGACTGTCCGCCGAGGGGCTCGGCGGACAGGGGAAGGACCCCGAGGCCAGGGGGGGAAAGGCCTCGGGGTCCGGCTCTGTGCGCGGGCCGCGTACGAGTCCGGCGGACTCACCGCGCCCGCGGCGGGGCGGGCTAGGCGGCGGCGTCGAAGCCCGTGTCCCGCGCCATCCGCTTCAGCTCCAGCAGCGCGTGCTTCTCGATCTGCCGGATGCGCTCCCGGGTCAGACCGTGCTCCTTGCCGACCTCGGTCAGCGTCCGCTCGCGGCCGTCCACGATCCCGTACCGCATCCGGATGATCGACGCGGTGCGCTGGTCGAGCTGGCCGATCAGATCGTCCAGTCCCTCGCTGCGCAGCAGGGTGAGGACCGACTGCTCCGGCGAGACCGCGGAGGTGTCCTCCAGCAGATCGCCGAACTGGGTCTCGCCCGCGTCGTCCACCGGCATGTTCAGACTGACCGGGTCACGCGCCCAGTCCAGTACGTCGATCACCCGCGCGGGCGTCGACGCCAGCTCCTGGGCGATCTCCTCCGGCTCGGGCTCACGGCCCTTCTCCCGGTTGAACTCGCGCTGCACCCGGCGGATCCGGCCCAGCTCCTCCACCAGGTGGACGGGGAGCCTGATCGTGCGGGACTGGTCGGCTATGGAGCGGGTGATCGCCTGGCGGATCCACCAGGTCGCGTACGTGGAGAACTTGAAGCCCTTGGCGTAGTCGAACTTCTCGACCGCGCGCACCAGGCCCGCGTTCCCCTCCTGGATCAGGTCGAGCAGGGGCAGCCCGCTGCGCGGATAGCGCCGGGCGACCGCCACGACCAGCCGGAGATTCGACCGGATGAAGACGTCCTTGGCCCGCTCGCCCTCGGCGACCAGGGCTTCCAGCTCCTCGCGCGCCGCGCCACCGGCGTCGCTGTCGATCTCTTTCTCCAGGATCTGCCGGGCATAGACACCCGCCTCGATGGTCTGGGACAGCTCGACCTCCTTGGCGGCGTCGAGCAGCGGCGTACGCGCGATCTCGTCGAGGTACATGCCGACCAGGTCGCGGTCGGCGATCTCCCCGCCCACTGCGCGAACGCTGCTCGCCCGGTCGGTGGTCCTCTTGGTCTCGGACTGGCGACGGGCGACGGCACGGGTTGCCATGCGAGCTCCCTTGCTGAGTAGGTCGCGACACCCTTTCGGGTGCCCTGCATCCGATGGAAACAACGACTGGAATCCGGACAGAATTCCCAAGCCGCACCTCTACTTTTACGATCTTGCAGTACCCTGTCCGGCCATCAGCGGAGGAAACATGTCCACAGAAACACTCGAAGTGCAGGTCAGACCCGGCACGGAGGCGGATCTGGCGGCACTGACGGCGCTGTACAACCACTACATCCGTGAGACGCCCATCACGTTCGACACCACCGTCTTCACTCCAGAACAACGCAGGCCGTGGCTGCGTTCCCACCCTGAAGACGGCCCGCACCGCCTTCTGGTTGCTCGGGATGTCCGAAATGCCGAAGGCCGGGCGGGCGCCGCCCCCTGGGGCGATCTGCTCGGCTATGTCACCAGCAGCCCCCTGCGCCCCAAGGCCGCGTACGACACCTCCGTGGAGATCAGCGTCTACTGCGCCCCCGAGGCCGCCGGCCGGGGCGTCGGCACGCTGCTCTACGAGTCCCTCTTCACCGCCCTGAAGGGCGAGGACGTCCACCGCGTCTACGCCGGGATCACCCAGCCCAACGACGCCTCGGTCCGGCTCCACACCCGGTTCGGATTCCGCCCGCTCGGGACGTACCACGAGGTGGGCCGGAAGTTCGGCCGGTACTGGGACATCACCTGGTACGAGAAGCGGCTGGACGACCCGGCCTGACCCGTGCCGACGGCCCGGGCGGGACACCGGCCTAGGACTCCGGACCGAAGGGACCCGAGCGGGCCGCCCCGTACAGGCTCGGCCCTGAGGTGTAGGTCCCCAGCCCGTTACCGAGCGTGCGGGGCCGCCCCTACCGTCGGCGCATGGACACCACAGGCGCCCTCGACGAAGCACTCGACCGTATCCACGCCTCCGGACCGGAGCGACTCGGCTGGCTGACCAACCACGCCCCCATGGCCGTCGAGGCCCTGGTGCGGCACGGCCAGTCGGGGACCGTGCACCGCTGGCTCGACCGCTACCGCGACAACCTGGAGGAGATGCCCTCCCGGCACACCCCGGTGACCGGGGGCAACTGGCGCGAGGCGCTCGGCGACCCGGCGCGGATCGCCGACTGGGCCGATTACTTCGAGCGGGAGACCGCCGAGCGCCCCTGGCGGGAGGTCCTCGCCGAGTGGTGGCCCCGGCTGCTGCCCGGGATCGCGGGCGGGGCCACCCATCCGGTGATCCGGACGGGTCACGCCGTACGCACCCTGCTGACCACCGAGGAGACCGTCCCCCGGAACGTCGAGCTGGCCCACGCGCTCGGCTACTGGGCGGCCCGGCACGCCCCGCTCGGCGAGCTGCGGACGCTGGCGGCCGAGCCGAGCGCCGCCGCCGCGCTGGACGCCGTCGCGGCGGTGCCGGACCAGTCCGGCGGCATCGAGTACCGGCTGGAGCAGCTGACCGCCTTCCCCGGCTGGCCCCCGGGGCCCGGCGCGGACGCCGCCGCCGGCCCCGACGAGGCCCGCGACCGGCTGCGCGAGCTGGTCGCCGCCGCGACCCACCGCTACGCCACCCACGGCCACGGGGAGCCGGTGATGCTGGTGCACGCGGCGACCGCTCCCAACGCGGTCCTGCGGGTGCTGCCCGCGCTGCCGCGCGAGCTGTGGCCGGCGAGCCTGGGCGCGGCGTGGGCCGCGAGCGCGGCGGTGACCGCCGCGTACGCCCCGGCCGCCCCGGCGGCGTACACCCCGGTCCGTTCGACCCCGGAGGAGATCTTCGAGCGGGCGGCGGCGCACGGCGACGACCACACCATCAAGTTCACGGACACCGCGCTCGACGTGGGGGACGGGATCGCGCTGGCGGCGGCCGTCCGCTCGATCGAGCTGAACACCCCGTTCCTGTCCTGACCGGGCCCGCCGGCTCCGGGGCGCGCCCGCCCCGGGCGCGCCCGCCCCGGGGGCGGCGGGCCCGGGGGCGGCGGGCCCGGGGGCGGCGGCTCGGCCGCTCAGCCGAACTGCACCGAGCGCTTCGCCAGCCCCATCCAGAACCCGTCGATCACACTCCGCGCGCTCCCCAGCTCGTCCTCCGACGCCCCCAGGGCGACGAAGAGCGGGGCGAAGTGCTCGGTCCTCGGATGGGCCAGCCGCCCCGCCGGGGAGGTGTTCTCGAAGTCGATCAGGGCGTCCACATCGGCCGCCGCCAGGGCCTCGCGTCCCCAGTCGTCGAACTCCGCGGACCAGCCGGGGATCCCGCCGTGCCGCAGCGCCGCCAGATTGTGGGTGAAGAATCCGCTGCCGACGATCAGCACGCCCTCGTCCCGCAGCGGGGCGAGTCTGCGGCCGATCTCCATCAGCTCCCCCGGGTCGAGCGTGGGCATCGAGATCTGGAGCACGGGGAGGTCGGCCTCCGGGAACATCTCCACCAGCGGCACATACGCGCCGTGGTCGAGCCCCCGGTCGGGGATGTCCTGGACCGGCCGGCCCGGTCCGCGCAGCATCTTGCGCACCGAGTCGGCCAGCTCCGGCGCGCCCGGGGCCTCGTACCGCACCCGGTAGTAGTGCTCGGGGAAGCCCCAGAAGTCGTGGACGAGGGGGACGGTGCGGGTGGCGCCGAGGGCGAGCGGGGCCTCCTCCCAGTGGGCGGAGACCACCAGGAGCGCCTTCGGGCGGGGCAGCCCGGCCGACCAGGCGGCGAGCTGTCCGGGCCAGACGGGGTCGTCGGCGAGCGGCGGCGCGCCGTGCGAGAGATAGATCGCGGGCATCCGCCCGGCGGTGGGGGTGGCGGTCATCGTGGCTCTCCTGTCCCTGGCACAAAACGTCCGGTGCTGTGGTCACGTCGGACGGAACGGCCCTGACGTCGGGTTTCCCTTACGGGACGCCATACGGACTCTTCGGTTCCGTCGAGTTCTTTACTTGAAACTTCAAGTCAATCCGAACAGTAGACCTATATAGTTCAACTTTCAAGAAGTGGTCGTACAGTGGTCTCATGACGACGGCATCCACCGGCGGAGGCGAGCGCGCGCCGCGCTGGCTCACCGATGACGAACAGCGCGTCTGGCGCGCCTATCTCCACGCCACCACCCTCTTCGACGACCATCTCGACCGCCAGCTCCAGCGGGACGCCGGCATGCCGCACGTCTACTACGGGCTGCTGGTGCAGCTCTCGCAGGCTCCCCACCGCCGCAAGCGGATGACCGAGCTGGCCATCGACGCCAAGATCACCCGCTCCCGGCTCTCGCACGCCGTCGCCCGGCTGGAGAAGAACGGCTGGGTGCGCCGCGAGGAGTGCAGCTCCGACAAGCGCGGTCAGAACGCGATCCTGACGGACGAGGGCTACGCGGTGCTGGCGAAGGCCGCTCCCGGGCATGTGGCGACCGTACGGCAGGCGATGTTCGACCGGCTCAGCGCCGAGCAGGTGGGGCAGCTCGGCGAGATCATGCGCGTTCTGGCGGAGGGGCTCCAGCCGCCGGACTCCGGCGCGGATCTGCCCTGGCTCCGCTGACGGCCGCGATGCCCCGTGTCCGGGGGCGGTACGAATCCGGTCCGCCGGGGCCGCCCGGCGACCGCCGCCCGCGGGCGCACACCCCGGGCGCTCACCCCGGGCGGGCGTGCCCGGGCCCGTGCGTGTCAGACCTGCACGTCCCGCGCCCGTACGCCCCGGGCCCGTACGCCCCGGGCCCGTACGTCTCAACCCGTACGCTCAGCCCCCGTACATCCCGCGCCCGTACGCCTCAGACCCGTACGCCCCTGGCCCGGCACGGCGAAGGCCCCGCCCGGAGCGCCGAAGCGTCCGGGCGGGGCCCGCGAGACGACCGGTCGGCCGGTCGGCGCGCCGTGGTCAGTGCGCGATCACCGGGACCCTGACCTCGCCGTCCGCGCCCTCGCCGTCGGTCCCGGACGCGGACATGTCCGGCTTCCCGCTGTTGATGAGCGCGAAGGCGATCGCCGCCGAGACCACCAGGATGCCGACCGCCCACCAGATGGCGGAGGTGAAGCCGTGCACCATGCCCTGGAGTTCCAGCAGCTTCGGGTCGGCCGCGCCCGCCGCCCGCGCGGAGACGTACGACGTGGTCGCCGACGCGGCGATCGTGTTCAGCAGCGCCGTACCGATCGCGCCGCCGACCTGCTGCGAGGTGTTGACCATCGCGGAGGCGACACCGGAGTCGGCCGGGTTCACCCCGTAGGTGGCCAGGGACATCGCCGGCATGAACGCCGTGCCCATGCCGAGGCCGAGCAGCAGCTGCGCGGGCATGATCAGACCGGCGAACGAGCTGTTCAGGTCGAGCTGGGTGAGCAGCAGCATGCCCGCCGCCGCGACCAGGAAGCCGGGCGCCATCAGCATCCGGGGCGGCACCCGGGTCATCAGCCGGGTGCCGATCTGGGTCGAGCCCACGATCATGCCCACGACCATCGGCATAAAGGCGAAACCGGTCTTGACCGGCGAGTATCCCCGTACGACCTGGAGGTAGAAGGTCAGGAAGAGGAAGAGCCCGAACATCGAGATGACGGCGAGACCCAGCGAGAGGTAGACGCCGCCGCGATTGCGCTCGGTCAGCACCCGCAGCGGCAGCAGCGGGGCCTTGACCTTCGACTCGACGAGGACGAAGGCGGCCAGCAGCACGGCGGAGGCGATGAACATGCCCACCGTCAGACCGTCCGACCAGCCCGAGTGCTCGGCGCGGGTGAAGCCGTAGACCAGCGCCACCAGACCCACCGTCGACAGCACGACGCCGGGGATGTCGAGCGGCGAGCGGTTGCGCGCGCCCTTCGGCTCACGGATGACGAGGTACGCGCCGGCCGCGGCCGCGATCGCGAACGGGATGTTGACGTAGAAGGTCCAGCGCCAGTTCAGGTACTCGGTGAGGAAGCCGCCCAGCAGCAGACCGACCGCGCCGCCGCCTCCGGCGATCGCGCCGTAGATGCCGAACGCCTTGGCGCGCTCCTTGGCGTCGGTGAACATCACCGCGAGGAGGGAGAGCGCGGCGGGCGCGAGCAGCGCGCCGAACGCGCCCTGGAGACCGCGGGCCCCCAGCATCATGGCCTCGGTGGTGGCGGCGCCGCCGAGCGCGGAGGCCACGGCGAAACCGATCAGACCGACGATGAAGGTGCGCCGGCGTCCCCAGAGGTCGGCGATGCGGCCTCCGAAGAGCAGCAGTCCGCCGAAGGCCAGGGCGTAGGCCGTGATGACCCACTGGCGGTTGCCGTCGGATATCCCCAGGTCCTGCTGGGCGGTGGGGAGCGCGATGTTCACGATCGTCGCGTCCAGCACCACCATCAGCTGGGCCAGGGCGATGAAGATCAGCGCTTTCCAGCGCTTGGGGTCCGAACCGGCGTCGGTGCCGGTATCGGGGAGAGACGTTTCAGATGTTTTCGGCATGGGTCGAGCCACCTCAGGGTGCGGATCGGTCATAAGAAGTCAGAGGGTGTCGGGCCGGCGCGTTCACAACCCCGGTGTCTCTAGGGGGCCATGGGAGCTCGCAGATCCTCCAGGGTGGCCGCCCGGCCGGAGAGTTCGGAGCGGGCGGGCGCTTCGAGCCCGTCCACGAAGACATCCAGATGACGGTGGACGAAGCGGTCCATGCCCAGGCACTCGGTGCCCGGGAGCGGCCTGGTGAGCTGGGAGAGGGCGATCAGGATGTCCCCGGCGGCGACGTCGGAGCGCATCCGGCCCGCCGACTGGGACCGGTCGATCAGATCGTCCACGGCCCGCTCCAGACGCTCGCGTACGGCGTTCAGTTCGGGATGGTCGTGGTCGAAGGTGTCGGAGAGCATCGGGCAGAGCGCCCCGATGCGCTCGTCGGCCGCCGCGTGCACGAAGACGCGCAGCGCGACGAAGGGATCGGCCTCCCGGGCCGCGGCCCGCTCGGCGCGGTCGGTGATGCGCGACACCACCGAGAGCACGACCTCGTGGACGAGGACGGAGCGGTCGGCGAAGTGCCGGTAGAGCGTGGCGTTGCCGACGCCCGCGCGGCGGGCGATCTCGTCCAGCGGGACCAGCGGTCCGTACTCGACGAACATCTCGCGCGCGGCCGTCACGATCCGCTCATGGTTCCGCAGGGCGTCCGCCCTGGGCCGCGGCGCGTGGCGGGCGCCCGCGCCGCATCCCCCGGTGGTGTCCAGGACGCAGACGCCGTCCTTCGCCTCGGTCTCGACGGGCCTCACGGCTCCGCCCCCTCTCCCACATCTCCATCGGCTCTCGCCGCTTCGGAAACGGGGAACTGTTCCCCGCTTCTCCGCGACACGTGTGCAAACGGGGAGTCGGTCCCCGGTTATTTCCCGCCAGTCCTGTGACCCGTGTCACTCGCCGCCGTGGCCGGATCCACGCGCCTCTCCCTCGCCTCTCCTTCGCCTCTCCCTCGCCTCCCCTTCGCCCCCTCGCGCCCGCGTCGCCCCCGCGCCCTCCGCGCCCTCATCGCCCCCCGCCCCCTCATCGCCCTCGTCCCCCGAACGGATCACCCCGCGCGCGCCCGGCCGCCGCCCGTCACAGGCTGATCGCACAGAGCGCAGCCAGGGCCCGGCCTGCTGCCGCGGACCCGAGGCGGTTGTATGCGGCCCATACGCCACCGGATACGCCGGACCGGCCGGATACCGCGGCGGGGCCGGGCCCGCCGGATCGGCTTCGTCGCCGCCCTCACGACCCTCTCGCTCGCCGCCCTCACCACCGCCGGCGGCGAACCGCCCACCGCCCGCCGCGCCTCGGCCGGCCCGGTGTCCGCCGCCGACGCGACCGGACTGGGCCCCTGCCGGATCCCGGCCACCCGCGACATCCAGATGTCCGAGGGCATACCCACCCCGCCCGGCTACGCCCGCTCAACCGGCGAGGTCCACGCCCTCAATCTGATGATCGACTTCTCGGACGCACAGGGCGAGGGGAAGGCCCTGGACCGGCTCGGCGAGTTCTTCCCGCAGACCGCGGAGTGGTTCAGAACCAGCTCGTACGGGCGTCTCGCCTACCGGCCGCACGCGCCCGTCACCGAGTGGATCCGGATGCCGCTGCCGTTCGAGGCGTACGGGATCGAGCGCGGCTCCCCGTACGAGCCCGGCTACCGCACCCTCGTGGAGGACCTGGTCACGGTCGCGGACGCCCAGGTCGACTTCAGCGTGTACGACCTGGTCAATGTGCTCGTCACCCCCAACGCCGGGCCCTCGGCGCTGGACACCGTGCTCTCCGTGACCTTCTCCGGCAACGCGGAGGCGCCGGTCGCCGACGGCGTCCCGCTGGCCAACACGTCCTTCGTCTACAGCCGCCAGGACGACGGCTCGGGGTCGTACGCCGAGACCGGGTTCCGGGTGCTGCCGCACGAGAACGGCCATGTCTTCGGGCTGCCCGACCTCTACACCTCCGACGGCGGCGGCGCGGTGGGCCACTGGGACATCATGTCCGAGGACTGGGGGGCCAACAACGATCTGCTGGGCTGGCACAAGTGGAAGCTCGGCTGGCTCGACGCCGACCAGCTCGCCTGCGCCTTCGTCCCCGGCACCGCCGAGTACGTCCTCACCCCGCTCGCCGCCCGGGGCGGCGCGAAGATGGCGATCATTCCGCTCACCCCGGACTCGGGGTACGCCGTCGAGGTGCGCACCCGCGCGGGCAACGACGAGGCGATCTGCCGGCCGGGCGTGCTGATCTACCGCGTGCACGGCGACGTCGACACCGGACAGGGTCCGGTCACGGTCGCCGACAGCGAGAAGGACAGCGGCGGATGCACCCGCCGGCCCAATGTCCACGCGGAACTGTCGGACGCGCCGTACCAGCCGGGTCAGACGTTCACCGACAAGAAGGCCGGGGTCAGGATCTCGGTCGTGGGGGAGGAGAAGGGGGGCGGGGGGTATCGGGTGCGGGTGACGCGGTCTTGAGGTTTCGGGGCTCGGGCGTCTGGGCGCGGTCCGGGCTTGAGGCTGTACGGGCTTGAGGCCGTCCGGGCCTGTCCGGACAGGCGGTGGGGCGCGGGGCGGCAGGACGCAGGGCGCGGGGCGCGGGGCGGCGGGGCTCACTCCCCCGCCGCGAACCCCCGGCGCAGCTCCCGCTTGAGGAGCTTCCCCGTCGGGCCCCTGGGCACCTCCCCCAGCGACACCCGGGCCGGCACCTTGAAGGGCGCGAGCCGCTTCCCCGCGTACTCCCTGAGCTGCTCCCCGGTGACGGCGGCCCCCGGCCGCACCCGCACGACGGCGGCGACCTCCTCCCCCAGCACCGGATGCGGTACGCCGAACACCGCCGCGTCCTCGACCTCGGGATGGTCGTGGAGGGCGGACTCGACCTCGGCGCAGTACACGTTCTCGCCGCCGCGGATCACCAGATCCTTGATCCGGTCGACGACGGTGACCCGGCCGTCCCGGACGACGGCGAGGTCACCGGTCCGGAACCAGCCGTCCCGGAACGCCTCGGCGGTGGCCCGCTCGTCGCGCCAGTACCCGCGTACCAGCGACTGTCCGCGCAGCCACAGCTCGCCGATCGCGCCCTCGGCCGCCTCCCGGCCGTCGGGCCCGGCGATCCGGATCTCCACGGCGGGCGCGGGCCGCCCCACGCCGCCGGGGTCCGCGCGGCACTCGTCGCCGAAGCTCGCGAGCACCCCGCCGCTGGTCTCGGTGAGGCCGTAGCCGTTACGGGGTTCGATCCGGCGGCCGTGGCGGGCGGTCAGCCGGCCGACGAGATCGGCCGGGGCGGCGGCCCCGCCGGTGCTGAGATGGGTGAGCGAGGCAGGCAGGCCGCCGAGGCGCTCGGCGGCGGCCAGCAGCTGAAGAGCGGTGGCGGGCACCCCCGCGTAGTGGGTGACGCGGTGCTCGTCGATGAGCGCCAGCGCCCGTTCGGCGTCCCACTTCCGCATCAGGACCAGCGTGCCGCCGACGGACATCGCCGAGTAGAACGCGGTGAACGCGGCGACGTGGAAGAAGGGGTACGTCATCAGCGTCACCGGCGCGGGCCCGGTGCCGGGGAGCGCGCCGCGCGCGAGGGCGGCGGCCGCGGCGTGGAACCGCGGATGCGTCGCCGCCCCGGCCTGCGCCAGCTGGGTGGCGACGGCGCCCTTGGGCCGCCCGGTGGTGCCGGAGGTGTAGATGATCGTCGCGTCGTCCTCGGCGCGCACCTCGACGGCGGGCGGCGCGCCGTACGGATCGGGCGTCCCGAAGTCCTCGTACCGCTCGATCCCGTCGCCGGCCGCCCCGGGCTCCGCGTGGAAGACCACGGCGCGCGCGCCGGTCCGCCGCCGCCAGCCGTCGACGCGCGGCAGCCGCTCCCCGTCCACGAGGAGGACCGAGGGAGCGCAGTCGTCGAGGGCGTACGTCAGCTCCTCCTCCGTCCACCACGCGTTGAGCGGGACCGCGACGAGCCCCGCCAGCTGGGCGGCCCAGAAGGCGATCTGCCACTCGGGGTGGTTCCGCATCACGATCCCGGCGCGCTCGCCCGGCCGCAGTCCGTACGCGTCCGCGAACCGCCGGGCGAGGGCGGACGCGGCGGCGAAGAACTCCCGGTACGTGCAGGTCGCGCTCTCCCCGATCAGGAAGACCCGGTCGCCGAAGGCCCAGGTGGTCTCCACGAACTCCGTGAGCGTCCGCGGGCCGTGCGCGTACCGCAGCGCCCCGTCCTCGTCCCGCTCCACGGCGAACGGCGCCCCGGGCCCCGTGAGCATCCCGTCCCCTCGCACCCCGGCCACCCTTCGCCCGCGCCCGTACCCGTACCTCGGCCTCGCGACGCTATGCGGGGCGTCCGGCGCCGTCAAGGAGCCGCCGGGGCAGGCAGTACGGTCGGCGTCGAGCGTTCGGCCCGGTGATCGCATCCGTGATCGTCCCTGGCGGCCGAACCGTCGAAGGAGTAGGTGAAGGCGATGTCCGCGAGCGGCGAAGCGCCCGAGATCCTGAGCGATGAACCCGGTTCCTTCGCCCACAGCGTCCTGGCGGACCGTCACCCGGCACTCGTCCGACGGGTACGGGACGCCTTCCCCTGGGGCCCCGCACAGCACCGGGCCCTCGACGCGCTGCTCGCAGAGATCACCGCCGGGGTGATCGAGCCGCTGGGGCCGGGGGCGCACGACCGGGCCGAGTGGGAGCGCTGGGGCCGGAGGGACGGTGCCGACGCGTCGCACTCGGGGGCGTCGCGCTCCGGGGCGTCCGGCTCGGACTCGCCCGGCTCCGGCCCGTCCTGGTTCGGCACGTCCTGGTTCGAGGCGCCGTTCCTGTGGGCCGAGAGCTACTTCTACCGCAGGCTGCTCGGCGCCCTGGACCACTTCACACCCGGTCCGTGGCAGGGCGTCGACCCGTTCGGCCCCTTCAAACAGGCCGAGCTGCACGCCCCCGCCGTCGACGGCGAGCTGGCCGCGCTGGACGCCCTCCCCGGGCGGCCGGCCGACGAGCAGGCGCACGCCCTGCTGCACGCCTCCCTCTGGGGCAACCGGGCCGACCTGGGCTTCCGTCTCGACTCGGGCGGCGGCGCACCGGCCGGCCCCCAGGAGTCGCCCGCCCCCGACGATCCGCGCCTGGTCGCGGACGACAGCGCCGTCCTGTGGTCCCTGCTGCCCCCGGACGCCTCGGCCGCCGTCCACCTGATCGCCGACAACGCGGGCCAGGAGCTGATCCCCGACCTCGTCCTCCTGGACCACCTCCTGCACACCGGCCGTGCCGGGCGGGCCGCCCTGCACATCAAGCCCCACCCGTACTACGTCTCCGACGCGACCATGACGGACGTCCTCGACGCCCTCCGCCGGCTGCGCCGCGCCCCCGGGTACGCCGCCGGGATCGGCGACCGCCTCTGGTCCGCCCTCACGGACGGCCGGCTCGACGTGCGCGCCCACCCCTTCTTCTGCGCACCCCTCCCCTACAGCGCGATGCCCGCCGACCTCCGCGCCGACCTCTCCGGAGCCGCCGTCACCATCCTCAAGGGCGACCTCAACTACCGCCGCCTCGTGGGCGACCGCCACTGGCCCGCCACCGACTCCTTCCACGACCGCACGGCCCACTTCCCCGGAGCCGTGGCCGCCCTCCGCACCCTCAAGTCCGACGTCCTCGTCGGCCTCCACCCCCAAACCCTCACCACCCTCGACCACACCCCCACCCCCTGGCGCACCACCGGCACCCACGCCCTCGTCCAGGCCCGCCCCTGACCCCTGTCCGCCCTCCGGCGGAACACCACCCGCTACACTGACTCCGGTGGCCGGGCCCTCACCAGGCACGCCACCGGGTTCGCGAGAGCCCCGCCTTCGTAGCTCAGGGGATAGAGCACCGCTCTCCTAAAGCGGGTGTCGCAGGTTCGAATCCTGCCGGGGGCACAGCAGTTGACCAGCATGGTTGACACTGAGGGCCCAGGTCAGAGCGCATTTGACCTGGGCCCTCAGTGCGTCTCGGCCGCTGTGCCTACAACCTGCCTACAGCCTCAAAACAGCCCTACTACGCGAGATGATCTCCTAAATTTCTCCTAAATGATCATGGAGAAATCGCAGCTCAGGGGCCACGAAAAGCAGCACCCCTCCCCGGCGCGGGGAGGGGTGCTGCGGCGCCGGATTCCACGAGGGGGCCACCTGTGTCGATCCGGCGCGATCACGGTCCGCCATCAAAAGCGGAAGGGGCGACTCATGCTCTCTCGCTCACCTTGATCACACAATGCCTGATCTATCCTGCATACAAACGATCATGAAGCGGCAACCGTGGCCGAGTGCCACGCGTCATCCCGCCCGACTCCCGCATCCTCGCCCGCCGACAACGCATCGCCGAGCGGATCCGGGCCGCCCGCCTCCACGCCAATCTGACGCAGCGGGCCCTTGCTGAGCGCACCGGCATGGATCGTTCCTCGTACCAGATGGTCGAGTACGGCACCGTCAGCCCTCCGCTTGACTCCCTCCTCCGCATCTCCGATGCCATCGGCGTACCCCTCTCCGACCTGGTGCGCGAGGACGAGTAGGGCTCCGCTACTTCGGGTCGGTGTCCGGTGCGGACGAGGGCGCTGGGGCCGGCGGCTCGGCGCGCAGCTGCTCCCCGATGCTCCAGAGGTGTCCGAGCAGGGCGAGGCTGCCGAGAGAGGCGACGACCATGGCCTGCGCATCCCGCGCCCTCGCTCCGTCGCCGAGGTGCTGGGCCAGCCGCCGGCGCATACCCGTCACGGCGGGCCGCCGGATGGGCTCCCAGGCGCGGGCGTGTGGCACCGGTGGGCGCAGCGGATCGTGAGCAGCGGCGTCTCGGCCAGGGCCTGGCCGGGGAGCCGTATCTCCTGCGGGCCGGAGCACAGCCCGCACTCGCCGAGGTCGCACTCCGGGGTGAGCGGCACGGCCGGGGCGCTCATCGGGCGGGCCGCCGGAACTCCCGCACGCCCGGGTCCGCAGGGCTGGGCGCCGCCCGGTGCAGGGCGGCCGCGATCTGCTCGACCAGGGCGGCGCTCGGGGCTCCGAGGGAGACGTAGGCGCCGCCGCCGCGGGTGACCACGGGCTCGATCTGGGACCAGACGGTCTCGGGGACGCCGTGCGCGGCGAGGGCGGCCTGCATCGCGCGGGCCGCCTCTTCTGCTGCGGCCTGGCTGGCGTGCCTCGTCTCCGTGCCCATCAGCGGCCGCCTTCCGGCTCGCTGCATTTGGGGCAGCGGCAGGGCGGGTACTCGGAGGAGAGCGTCGGGGCCAGGGGCGCGGGCGGCCCTCCGAGGCCGCCGACCACCACCGCCGGTGAGACGGGGCTGCGCTCGCCGCTCCGGCTCATCCGGTACACCCTCATCGTCATCACCGGGGGGGGATCCCTTCGTATAGCGGTCAGGATGTCCCTATCGAACCTGGAATGCCCATGGGTGAAAGGAGCCCGCCGGCGGGCCGTTCAGGGGGCCAGAATGGGGGCCGGAACGGGAGGCACCATGGAAGTGGAGAGCATCGGTGAGCTACTTGTCCGGCTGCGCACGGCGCGCGGCTGGACGCAGCAGCAGGTGGCGGACGCGTACTGCCGCGAGTCGGGGACCGTCGCCAAGGACGCGCGGGAGGTGGGCCGGTGGGAGAGGGGCGTGAGAATCCCTGTGCCCTTCGCGCGGGGCCACCTGGCCGCGGTCTTCGGTGTGCCGCTCACCGTGCTGGACCGCGCTGCCGCCGTGAGCAGGAGAGACCGAGGTGCTGTACCGGTCCGGCCCGTTGAGGACGCCCCCCGTCCCAGCGCCGTGACCTTTCCGCCTCTCCCGCCGGCCACCCGGCACGTCGACCCTGCCCTCGTCCCGTACTTTCAGACGCAGCTCGAAGGCCACTACGCGGCGGACATGATGCTCGGTCCCCGCGCCCTGCTGGGCACGGTTGAGGCACAGTGCCGTCTCATCGGAGAGCTGGTCGATCAGGCCGACGCGCCGATCCGGCGGTCCATGGCCGAGGTGGGCGTCGCCTACGCGACCTTCGCGGCCTGGCTGCACCTGGACGCCGGGGATCCTGCGGCGGCCCTGCGATGGCACGATTCGGCTCAGGAGCTGGCACACCGCTCCCGCAGTCGAGCGGCCGTGGCGTGCGCGCTGGTCGACCGGGCCATGGCCCGTACGGACCAGGGGGCGGGCGCCGCCGTGGTCGACCTCTGCGAGAGCGCCCTCATGGACGCCGCCCACCTGTCCCCCGAGATCCAGGTCTTCGCACTCCAGCAACAGGCCCATGGTGCCTCCCTTCTCGGTGAGCGCCGAGAGGTGGACCACCTGCTCGACACCGCTGGCCGGGTCCTTGACCGGGTGGACGTCGAAGAGTGGGGCACAGCCTGCCTGCGCACTCCCAACTACGTAGAGGTGCAGCGCGCCACCTGCTACGGGCGGCTGGGCCTGGCGACCGAGGCGCACCGGCTGTGGCAGCAGATCATCCCGGCGGCCCCGGCAACGTCCCGGCGGGACGTGGGTGTGTGGTCCGCCCGGCAGGCAGCCGCCGCAGCCTCGCTCGGCGAGCCGGACCGCGCGGTCGACCTGGCGCGTCACGCCGCCGGCGTCGTACTGGACACCGGATCCGCGCGTGCCGTCGCCGAGCTGCGGGCCGTAGCGATCGCGATGTCGCCGTGGCAGGCTGAGCCGGTCGGCCAGGATCTCGCCGAGGTGCTGGCACCCATCGGCATAGGGAGATGACCATGGCTCAGGCGCTGTCCAAGGAGCAGATCGAGGAGCGGATCCGGGATCTTGACGGATGGTCGACGGACGGCCGGAAGATCGAGCGGACGTACCAGATCCCGCACATCCCGGGTGCTGCGTTCGTCGTGCACATCGCGGCGATCCAGGACGATCTGGGCCATCACTCGGACGCGACCCTGAGCTATCGGGGTGTGCATGTCTCGATCAGCTCCAGCGACCTCGGCGGCTATGTCGCGGAGCACGACATCGAGCTGGCTCGCCGCATCGAGGCTGCGGCGAGCGGCCACAGCGCGGTATAGCCCGCCTCTCCTGCCGGACCCGGACGTGCCCCACCGCCTGGAGCGGGCGGCGGGGCGGGCGTGCGGTACCAGCGGTCTACGTCCGGGTGGTGAGCACGACGACGGTGGCGTCGTCGTGCTCGCTTTTCTGATGGAGGTACACGGCGCGGGCCTCGGCAGTCCGGATCACCCCGTCCGCGAGTTGCTGCGACCACTGGGGGCCACATGCATGGTCCCCGGGTCGCGGCTACGCGGGCACCGACCTCCGCGAGCAGCGCGGCCCGCGCGGTGATCCGCGGCTCGTGCCCGATGCCGTCGACCAGGCAGGCGGCTGTGGTGCCGTCGGCGAGGGTGTGCACGTACGCGGCATCGCCGGTGCCTTCCCCGCCGCTCTCGACCCGGTGGTCTGGGGCACTGAGACCTCCATGACCGCCGAAGCCTCCCCGCTCCGCACCCCACCCGTCCGCCGTGACGACGGCGAACAGCGGGCTTTCACGTGGATCACGACCACACCCGCACTGCACGCTCGGTACCGTTTGGAGTGGCGGTTCCGAGCACGACCCGAACACGAGACGGACCAAGTGGAGTTCAGTTGACGGACGTTCGGCCCAGCCAGCAGATGCGCGACCTCGGCGTCGTCCAGGAGGGCGCCGCCATCCTCACCACACCTGCCCGCCCCTTCGACCTGCCCAGCGAGCGCGACGAGGCCGAGCGCATCGTGGACGAACTGTTCGCCGCCCTGAACCGCATCGGTCAGGTCCACCCCTTCGCCAAGGGCATGGGCATCGCGGCCCCACAGATCGGCATCGGCCGCGCCGCTGCTGTCGTCCAGCCGCCGGGGGACGCGCCGGCGATCATCCTGCTCAACCCACGGATCACCACCCGCTCCGAGGAGATCGACGAGCAGTACGAGGGCTGTCTGAGCTTCTTCGACGTGCGCGGCCTCGTACCCCGCCCCCTGAAGCTCGTGGTGGAGACCACTGCCCTGACCGGCGAGACCACGACCACCGTCTACGAACGCGGCCTCGCCCGCCTCATTCACCACGAGATCGACCACCTCGATGGGCTCCTGTATACCTCCCGGGTTCTGCCAGGAGTCGAACCGATCCCCTTGGACGAATACCGGCAAACGGGCCGGGAATGGACGTACGAGGAAGCCTGATCATCCTGTCCTCATGCACTGGCCCTGGGCCTGTCGTTTACTTGAGGAGCGCAGGCTGAACTGCTCAACGGTTCACCAAGTAGAAGACGAAGGCCGCGCCAATTCCGAGGCCCCAGAAGAATGCGACGGCTCGCGCCCGACAGTCGGGAAGGATCCGCGGTGGAGGTGGCGTCACCGTGGCCTCGATCCGCTCGGCCACGCCATTAAGCGCGTTCCCTATCTCCTCCATCCTGCCAAAAGGTTTTTCCCTGCTCTGCAGTCTGTCCACGCCCCTGACCAATTGGTCCAAAGAACTTGGACTGCCCTCCAGGCGCGTGACCAACCCGCCCAGGCCCGGATACGGCGTCAGCCTTCGTGGGGCGCCTTCGGACGGGTGACCGGTACGACGGTGAGCAGCTCGTCCAGCCCTTTGAAGTCGTCGGGATTGGTGGTGAAGAGGGGAAGGTCCTCGGCCACGGCGATGGCGGCGATCATCAGGTCGGCCACCCGGCGGCGCGGCTTGCGGCCGGCACTGATCACGGCGGCGCAGATGCGGCCGTAGATGCGGGCCGCTTCGGCATCGAAGGGGATGGGATCGAACTCGTTCTCGGCACGCTGGAGGACATCAAGTCTGCGGGCTCGTTCGGCGTGCTCGTCATAGTCACTCTGTTCGTCATCGCGACGAACCTCGTGCGGCCCTGCCGACAGCTCGGCCAGAGTGATGGCAGTGATCGCCATTTGGTCCGGAAGCTCCTCGGGCTCCACCCACCGGCGCAGGATCATGATGTTGGTGTCGAGGAGTCCCTGCTCGTACGTCGAACGCTCAGTGGGCACAGGAGTCGTCCAGGTAAGTGTCGGCCGTGGCGTCCTGGTCGGCGCGGAAGGTGTCCAGGCGGATATCGGGAGCGGCCCGAGACATCGTGGCGAACTCCTGGCGGGAGACGAACCGCCGACGTCGCCGCAGGGGGACGAGTTGGCCGACCGGGTGTCCGTCGCGAGTGACGGTGAACGACTGACCACCCTGTATCGCGTCCATGATCTCTCGGGACCGATTGCGCAGATCCCGCTGGGTGATTTCAGGCTGAACGCTCATATCAACCACGGTAGCACCAGGTGCTACCACGTGCTACGTCACTGTTACGGCTGCGCCGCAACCCTTCCCCATTCGACGCCTTGCCTTCGTCGGCCATGACGCAGCCGGAACTGGGCAGCGCGGACGACGGGCGTCTATCGGCGCACGGCACACTCTTCCTCGCCGGGGCGATGGCGGAGGATCGAGCGACAGCACAGACCTTTCTCCGGGAAGCCGACGAATCCGCATCATCACAGGCGGTACGAGTCCACCCTGTGAACGAGCACGAGGCGAAGATGGCCCACCCCCGTATGGCAGCCGGCGCTCTCTTCTTCTCTTCGACGAAGCCGATCGTGTTTTGCTCGTCGAACCGTCCTACAAGGACTATCTCGCTGCTTCGTACTCCCTCGTGCGGGATGTACGGCGGCTCCGCGTGAAGCCGGTGGTCCGACAGCAGCGCCGGAGGCCGCGTCCGCGGCTCGGGGCGGTGTCGTCCGCTCCGAGACGTCCTGATCGCCGGGACCGAGAGTCCCGTTTCCGCCGGCCCGCGCGGAGGGCCGCCGAGAGCGGTGCGGCCTTCCGGGCCGATGTCGGCCGCCCTCGGCCCAGCCCCCGGCCCCCGGCCCCCGGCCCCCCTCAACGCGTACCCCGGTCGCGGCAGCACCCCCACCCCCGGCGCCTCCCCACGCCCCCTCCCCCAAACCTCCGGGCGAGCAGCCCGAGGGAGCGCGGAGGCCCAGGCCAGAGACTCAAGGTCCAGAGGCCAGGGCCCGAAGCCCAAGAACCCCCGAAGCCCAAGCCCGCCAACCAACGGCAGGCCCCCTTCCACAGCCCCGACCACCACCACCCCACCCGGCTATACACGCCATGTATACCCCCTGTGTATAGTCCTCCTCATGTCCATGGGTCACACCCTGCTCGGGCTCCTGGAGTCCGGGCCGCGCCACGGCTACGACCTGAAGCGCGCCTTCGACGAGAAGTTCGGCCACGACCGGCCCGCCCACTACGGGCAGATCTACGCGACCATGTCCCGGCTGCTCAAAAGCGGCCTGGTGGTGGTCGACGGAGTGGAGTCCGACGGTGGGCCGGAACGCAAGCGCTACGCCATAACCGAGGCGGGCACCTCCAATGTCGCCCAGTGGCTGGCACGGCCCGAGAAGCCGCAGCCGTATCTTCAGTCGACGCTCTACACCAAGGTCGTCCTCGCCCTGCTCACCGGCCGCAGCGCCGCCGGGCTGCTGGATCTCCAGCGGGCCGAGCATCTGCGGCTGATGCGGATCCTCACCGACCGCAAGCGCGGCGGCGACCTCGCCGATCAGCTCATCTGTGACCACGCCCTGTTCCACATGGAAGCCGATCTGCGCTGGCTGGAGCTGACAGCCGCGCGTCTGGACCGGCTCGCTAAGGAGGTCGGCGCGTGAGCGCGTACCCCGGTTCCCTTCTCTCCGCCCACGATCTGCGCAAGGTCTACGGCCCCACCCCCGCCCTCGACGGGGCCTCCTTCGCCGTGCGTGCGGGAGAGGTCGTCGCCGTGATGGGCCCCTCGGGGTCGGGAAAGTCGACCCTGCTGCACTGTCTGGCCGGGATCGTCCGCCCGGACTCGGGAACGATCAGTTACGGCGGGCAGGATCTCGCCGCGATGACGGACGGTGGTCGGAGCGCGCTGCGCCGGTCCGAGTTCGGGTTCGTGTTCCAGTTCGGCCAGCTCGTCCCCGAGCTGAGCTGTGTGGAGAACGTCGCCCTGCCGCTGCGGCTCGCCGGCGCCCGGCGCAAGGCCGCCCATCAGACCGCCCTCGCGTGGATGGAGCGGCTGGAGGTCGCCGACATCGGTCACAAACGGCCCGGTGAGGTCTCCGGCGGTCAGGGCCAGCGGGTCGCGGTCGCCCGTGCGCTGGTCACCTCGCCGCGGGTGATCTTCGCCGACGAGCCGACCGGCGCGCTGGACTCCCTCAACGGGGAGCGGGTCATGCAGCTGCTGACGGACGCGTCCCGGGAGACCGACGCGGCGGTCGTCCTGGTGACGCACGAGGCCCGGGTGGCCGCGTACTCGGACCGGGAAGTCGTCGTCCGCGACGGCAAGGTGCGGGACATGGCGGCCTCGGTATGAGCGAGCCGACGAACACCCCGGCGGTTCCACACGCCAAGGCCGCGACCACCGGCCGCCCGCAGGGACCCGAAGAGCCCGGCCACCGCCAGGGACCCGGGAAGCCCGGCAGCCCTCAGCCGCCCGGGAAGCCCGGCAGCCGCCGAGCCACCGAAGGCGCGGGCGTACGCGGCTGGGTCCGCGACCTGGCCCTCGGGCTCCGCTTCGCCGTCACCGGCGGCCGGCGCGGCTGGGTCCGTACCCTCCTCACCGCCGTCGGCGTCGGCCTGGGCGTCGCCATGCTGCTGATCGCCTCGTCCATTCCGCAGATGCTCCAGAACCGCGACGACCGCGCCGACGACCGCAGGATCGCCCAGCAGGCCTTCGACAAGCGCTCGGACAGCACCTTCCTCTTCGCGAAGAGCGACACCATCTACCGCGAAGACGCGATCTCCGGCGTACTGGTCCAGCCCGACGGCGACAGCGCGCCCGCCCCGCCCGGTCTGGCGAAGCTGCCGGGCCCGGGCGAGATGGGCGTCTCCCCCGGCCTCGCCGAGCTGCTGTCCTCCCCCGAGGGCGCGCTGCTCAAGGAGCGGCTGCCGTACCGGATCTCGGCCACCATCGGCGATTCGGGCCTCACCGGCCCGAACGAGCTGCTCTACTACGCGGGCAGCGCCGATCTCGCCTCCTCGGACGCGGCCGGCCGCGCCGACGGCTTCGGCGCGATCAAGATCAAGGAGCCGCTCGACGGAGTGCTGCTGCTGATCGTCCTGATCGCCTTCATCGCCCTCCTGCTGCCGGTCGCCGTCTTCATCTCCACCGCCGTGCGCTTCGGCGGCGAGCAGCGCGACCGCCGGCTGGCGGCGCTGCGGCTGGTCGGCGCGGACCGGTCGATGGCCGCCCGGATCGCGGCCGGCGAATCGCTGGGCGGCGCGCTGCTGGGACTGGCCGCGGGCGCCGGATTCTTCGTGCTGGGGCGGCGGTGGGCGAGTACGGTGACGGTCTGGGACATCGCCGCGTTCTCCGACGACCTCTCCCCGCACCCGGCCCTGACGCTGCTGATCGGCGCGGCCGTGCCGACGGCGGCGGTCCTGGTCACCCTCTTCGCCCTGCGCGGAGTGGTGATCGAGCCGCTCGGCGTCGTACGGAACTCCACGCCGCGCACCCGCACGGTGTGGTGGCGGGTGCTGATGCCGCTCGTCGGTCTCGCGCTGCTGATGACCCAGATGGGCGCGGTGTCGGTGGGCAGCGGTCCGATCGACTCCCTGCTGATCGGCGCGGGCGCGCTGATGGTGCTGGTGGGGATCACCCTGCTGCTGCCCTGGCTGGTCGAGGCGGTGGTCCGGCGGCTGGACGGCGGACCGGTGTCGTGGCAGCTGGCCGTGCGCCGGCTCCAGCTGAGCAGCGGCACGGCGGCCCGCGCGATCAGCGGCATCGTGGTGGCCGCGGCGGGCGCCATCGCGCTCCAGGTGCTCTTCAGCTCCGTGGAGGGCAACTACATCTCCCCGACGGGCGCGGACACGAAGCGGGCCGATCTGCAGGTGAGCGCCGCGGCCCGGAACGGGGCCGAGGCATGGACCAGGCTCGACGCGTACGACGAGGTCAGGGGCGTCTCCGACGTCATCGCGACCGTCGAGACGCATATCGTCCCGCACGGTTCGAAGAGCGCGGGCGCGGACGGCGCCCCGTTGACGGCGCTCACGGTCGGCGACTGCGCCTCGCTGCGGCAGCTGGCGAAGCTGCCGTCCTGCGAGGACGGCGACGTCTTCACCATCCGCAAGTACGGGGACGACGACCGCTACTCCTACTATCCGCGCGCCGGTGAGTCGCTCACGCTGGGCGACGGCGATGACGCGGCCGCGCATCAGCGGTGGCGGATCCCCGGCGACGCCCGGCAGGTGCAGGCCCTCACCAACCCGACGGGCGAGCGGAGCGCCGGCGTGCTGGCCACCCGCTCCGCCGTCGATGTGTCGAAGCTGGCCGGGGCCAATCCCGAGGCCATGGTCAGGCTCGACCGCGGGGTCCCGGACGCGGAGGAGCACGTACGGAACGCGGCGGCCCGGCAGGACCCGCTGACCCGGGTGCAGCGGCTGGAGCTGAACGAGGAGGACTCGCGGCTCGCCGGCATCCGGACCGGGCTGTTCGTGGGCGCGACGGCGACGATGGCGCTGATCGCGGTGTCGCTGCTGGTCTCGACGCTCGAACAGCTCCGGGAGCGCAGGCAGCTGCTGGCCGCGCTGATCGCCTTCGGCACCCGGCGGTCCACGCTGTGCTGGTCGGTGCTCTGGCAGACGGCGATCCCGATCGCGCTGGGTCTGACGCTCGCGGTCGTGGGCGGCATGATCTTCGGTCAGGTGCTGCTGCTGATGGTCGGCACCTCGCCGGTCGACTGGCTGGTGTGGCTGCCGATCGCGGGGGTGGGAGCCGGTCTGATCGCTCTGATCACGCTGCTGAGCCTGCCGTCGCTGTGGCGGATGATGCGGCCGGACGGACTCCGCGCGGAGTAGCGCCCGGACGCGGGAGCGCGGGGGTACGGGGGTGCGCGGGACGCGCGCCCCCGTACCCCCGTAGAGCTGTGGCGGTACGGGTCCGTCAGGCGCCGGCCTCGGCCCGGGCCGCGTCCTGGATGATCCTCGTCACCAGATCCGGATGGGACATCATCGCCACGTGCGAGGAGTCGACCTCGACGGTGCGCGAGCCGGCCCGCCGGGCCTCGAAGCGCTCCAGATCGGGCGCGATGGCCTTGTCGTTCTTGGCGACGACGAACCAGGACGGGATGGTCTTCCAGGCCGCCGCGGTCGCCTCCTCGGCGAATCCGGCCGCCGCGACCGGCCGCTGCTCGACCGCCATCACCCGGGTCTGCTCCTCGGGCAGATCGGCGGCGAAGACGGCGTGGAACTTGTCGTTCTTGATGTACAGGTCCGAGCCGCTGCCGTGGGCGTCGGTGTACGGGACGGGCCGCAGGGCGGGCTGGAGTTCGCTGCCGGGGAACTTGCCGGAGAGCCCGGCGGGCGACTCGCCCACGTCGGGCATGAAGGCGGAGATGTAGACCAGCGCCTTGACGTCGGGATTCCCGGCGGCGGCCTGGCTGATGACCGCACCGCCGTAGGAGTGTCCGGCGAGGACGATCGGGCCCTCGATGGACTCCAGGACGGACGCCACATAGGTCGAGTCATTGCCGACGCCCCGCAGCGGGTTCGGCGGGGCCACCACGGGATAGCCGCGGTGCTGGAGGCGTTCGACGACGTCGTTCCAGCCGGACGCGTCCGCGAACGCGCCGTGCACGAGGACGACGGTCGGCTTGGGGCCGCCGCCTTCCTCGCCGCCGCCTTCGGGGCCCGCGACGGCCGGACCGGCCGCGAACACGACGGCGGTGGCGACGAGCACGAGCGCGCCCGTGCGGGAGAGACGGCGGCGGCGCGGCGCCGGGGAGGAGGGCACGGCCATACTGGGCTCTCTTCTCTGCTGAGGGAGGGGTGTCGCTCCTCAGCGTTCGCGCGCCGGGGCTCGGCCGCGCGCCCGGCGGGGCGGGCGGGTGAAGCGGGGGCCGCGTCCGGGTGACGGCGGGCGGTCACTCCGGCGGATGCGGCGTACGGAGGCGGCGTACGGGGGCCGGGGCGGCGGCCGTCTCCGTCCGGGGTCCGGGAAACGCCGACGGCCGGGGCCACCGGGCCCCGGCCGTCTCCATGTCCGTCTGCCGTGTGTGCGCGCCGCCGTGTCAGGGGCCGCGCAGCTCCTCCGGGCAGGGGGTGCCGCGCTTCATCCCGTACGGGGCCGACAACCGGTACACGCCCGACTCGGGCGCGAGAAGCTCCGTCCACTCGTCGCCCTCGGCGTCCTCCTCGGCCTTCATGAGGCAGCCGTCCAGATTCACGAAGGACTTCGCCTCGCCGTCCTGGCGCAGCTTCGACGCCTCGGTCTCCTCCGGGACGCGCACCTTCTCGCCGTTCTCGTCCACCAGGCTCAGCCAGGGCGAGTACGGGACCCGGATCGTGACCCGGCCGGGCTCCTTCACCTTGATCCGGACCTCGTTCGCGCCCGCGCGCTCCACCTTCGCGGGCGGCTCGGCCAGCGGCGTCGGATTGCGGACCGCGTACAGCTGCCAGTTCGCGTCGCCCCAGATCCGTTCCAGATAGGGCAGACCCTCTCGTACCAGCTCCGCCTCCTCCCGGCCGCCGGTGTCGGGCGCGCCTTCCGGGAGGACGACGTAGTGGACCGCCCACCGGTCCAGCCAGGAGCGGTAGTCCATGGCGTTGAGCGGCTGCTCCTTGTCGTAGAAGAGCGGGTTCCGCTCCATGTCGGCCTGGCGGTTCCAGCCGCGGGCCAGATGGAAGTGCGGCGCGAGGGCGGAGGCCTCGCGGTGGCTGCTGGCGGGGACCACCTCGACCCGGCCGCGCTCGGCCTTGACGTCCTGAAGCTTGTCGATCAGCGGCGCCAGCTCGAAGTTCCAGGACGCCGTCGGCGCGGTCCGGACGACGTCGTCCACGCCCTTGAAACCGATCCAGACGTTGAGCCCGACGAAGGCCAGCACCAGCGCGTACCACGTGCGGGAGCGCCGGACGGTGTACGGAAGGGCGGCCAGCAGCACGACGCCCGCGAAGAGCATCGGCAGCCGGGTCACATTCGACCCTATCTGGGAGTCGATCGCCCAGGTCAGCAGCGTGCCGACGCTGTAGACGGCCGCCGCGACGCGGACGGTGCGCCACTCCTTGGGTACGAGGACGAAGACCAGGATCCCGTAGATGAAGGGGAGCGAGGTCGACCCGAGCGACATCGGCTGGGTGCCGGAGAAGGGGAACAGCCAGGAGGAGAGCGCCACGACCACGACGGGCGGCAGGCCGAGGGCGTACGCGCCGGGCCGTCGCCGGTTGAGGAAGAGCGCCGCGGCCACCACGCCGAGGAAGAGTCCTGCGACCGGGCTGGCCGCCGTGGCGAGCGCCGCGAAGGGCGCGGCGGCCGACGCCTTGGCCCAGCGCCGCTCCCGCCAGCGGTGGGGCCAGCAGAAGACGGCCGCGACCGCGCCGAGCGCGAACATCATGCCGAGGCCGAAGGTCACCCGGCCGGAGAGCGCGTTGCAGAGGAAGGCGAAGACTCCGGCGAACGAGCAGGCCAGCGGATTCCGCACGGCCCGCACCCGGACCAGGATCAGCGCGGTCAGCGCCGCCGAGACCGTGCCGGCGACCATCATCGTCGGGCGGACGCCGATCGCGGACATCAGATACGGCGAGACGACGCTGTACGAGACCGGGTGCATCCCGCCGTACCAGGCGAGGTTGTACGCCGAGTCGGGGTGGCGGCCGACGAACTCCGTCCAGGCGTCCTGGGCCGCCAGGTCTCCCCCGCTGTTGGCGATGAGGAGGAACCAGAGCAGATGCAGGAACGCGGCGACCGCGGTCGTGACCAGCACGGGACGGCGGGACATCCGGTCCCAGACGTCGGCGAGGACCGCTCCGGCCCGGTCACGCGGTCCCGGGCCGGAGCCCCCGCCGGAGTCCGGTATGCCGGCGCGCGGCCCCGTACGTGTGCTGTGGCCGTCCGTCCGGACCGGCTCAGCGGTGCTCACTGCGGCTCTCTCCCCGTCTCCCCGTCCAGGCGGCCGGGTCATGGCCGTGTCCCTGGGTGGGGGTCGGTGTGGGTCGTGGTCTGTGCGCCGCGTCACGGCTCGCGCCGCCACGGTCTAGGACGCCGTCCGGACGCTGTTCAGTTGCCCGGACGCTAACACGAGGGCGTCCCGTGGTACTGGGACGCCCTCGTGATGGGCGAGGGGCGGGCGGGGGTACGGGGCGGGCGGGAGGGCCCGCCGCCCGGGCCCGGGGAGGTCGCCCGGCGGTCCGGCGGACCGGTCGCCCGGCGGGCGGGAGGGCCCGTCAGCCGACGCGGGTCAGCTTGTCCGTGACGCCCGGCTCCGCCATGTCCCGCTGGAGCGCGACCGGCGCGGAGACCCGGCCCGGGCCGGTGCCGACGGAGACCCGCCCGACCTCGTCCCCCGCCGTGCCGCTGCCCGGCACGGACCCGCCGCCGGAGTCGAGTGTGATCTCGACCTTGTGTCCCGCCCAGCCGATCGCCTTCAGATCCTTCGTGGCGACGACGGGGGTGAGACCGCCGAGACCGTCCTCGACCCGGCCGACCACATCGCCCTTCTTCACCACGATCGCCGAGGTGACCGCGTCCTGGGCCGCCTCGATGACCCGGATGCTGTGGGTGACGGCCAGCTCCGTCTTCGCCTTGAGGTTCGGAGCGTCCTTGACGCCCAGGGTGACCCCGAGAATGCGGTGGATCTTGCCGTCGACCGGCACCTGGGCCGCCCAGAGGAGATTGCCGCCCGCCGGGGTGGAGGAACCGGTCTTGATGCCGCCGATGCCCTCCTTCAGCAGGGCCCGGCCGTTGCCGTTGTAAATGGTCTTGCCGAGGGTGGGGATCTCGATGTGCGGGGTGTCGACGATCTCCCGGAAGACATCGCTCTTCATGGCGACCCTGGCCAGCTTGAGCTGGTCCTGCGGGGTCGACACGGTGGCCTTGGAGAGCCCGCTCGGGTCGGTGTAGACGGTGTCCGTCATACCGAGTTCCTTCGCGGTGTCGTTCATCTTCCGCACGAACGCCTTCTCGGATCCGGCGTCCCAGCGGGCGAGCAGCCGCGCCACGTTGTTGGCGGAGGAGATCATCAGCATCTGCAGCATCTCGCGCTGCGTGTACTCCTGGCCCTCCTCGACGGGCTCGACGGACTCGGAGTCCTCGCCCTTCTCGTACTCCTCGTCCGCCCGCCGGTCGATGGCGATCTTCTCGCCGTTCTGCTTGCCGGTGATGGGGTGGTCCCTGAGGATCAGATACGCCGTCATCGTCTTGGTGACGCTCGCGATCGGCACGGGCTTCTGCGCGCCGTACGTGCCGACCATGCCGACGCCCTCGACCTCCACCGCGCCCTGGCCCTCGCCGGGGAACGGCAGGCCCAGCCGGCCGCCCTCGAAGGTGTAGGAGGGCTCGGCGGTGAGCGTGAGCCGGGGCTCGGGCAGCGGGCGCAGCACCTGGGCGGCCGCGAAGACGATCAGCAGCAGCAGAACGAGCGGCGTCCAGATCTTGACCCGGCGCGCCGCCGAACGGATCCGGGTGTCCGGGGTGTTCGTCAGCTGGGCGAGCAGGTCGAGCGGGGGCTGCGGCGGCATCGGCTGCTGGCTGGTCCGCTCGGCCTCGGTGAGGCTCGCGGGGGCCTGGGGGCCCGAGGCCGTCTCGGCGCGCTCCGGAGCCTCCGGCGCGCGCGTCCCGGGACCGGCCGCGCCGGACGCCGCCGGCTTCCCGGGGGCCTCGGCGGCGGTCGCGCCGTCCTTCCTGCCCCAGGACGCGGTCCGCACCTCGTCGTCCTTGCGCAGCGGTACGAAGGTGCTGGGCCGCTCGCCGGCGGTGGAGCCGGCGGACTTCGGCGCGGGGTTGGACTCGGCGCGGGGGGCCGGAGGGATCTTGAGCGCGGTGGTGGGGGAGTCGCCGGCGGGGGCGGGGCGAGTGACGGCCCGGAAGGCGGTGGTGGGGTGGTCGGCCCCGGCCTTCGCGTCCGGCTCGGGGTCCGACTTCGCGTCCGGCTTGGAGTCCGGCTTCGAGTCCGACTCGGGGTCGGCCTTCGGGGCCGGCTTCGGCTCGGCCTTCGCGTCCGACTTCGGGTCCGGCTTGTTGCCCGCCTCGTCGCCCGGCCCGTCGGACGCCGGCTCGTCCTGCTCGGCGGCCTTCTTCTCCTGCTCGTCCCCGACCTGCGGCTTGTCCGAGCCGGAGGCCGACCGCGCGTCGGAGCCGGAGGCCTTGTCCGCGGCGGCGGCCTTCGCGGGACCGCCGGAGTCCTCGTCCGGCCGGTCCGCGTCAGCGTCCGTATCCGTATCCGTATCCGTGTCTTCGCGCTCGCCCCGGTCCCCGGACGCCTGCGCGGGTACGACGGAGGACGCGCCCTTCTTGTCGGCCGGACCGGCCTCGGGGCTCTCGTCCGCCTTGCCGGTCCCGCCGGTCCCACCGGTCTCTTCGGCCTTGCCGGTCTCTTCGACCTCTTCAGCCTCGTCGGCTTCTCCGGCTTCTCCGGTCTCGCGCTCGGAGCCCGAGTCCCGTTCCGCCGAGGGCCGTTCCCTCACCTCGGGCAGGAGGGCCGTCTCCTCGGCCGCCGTCTCCGGCAGCGCGGCGGTCTCGTCCGCCGGGTCCGAGCCGCCCTCGGCGCCGGGCTCGTCGTCGGCCGACGCCACCCAGGCCGCCACCGCCGACCGCAGCCGCTTGTCCCGCTCCATCGACCCCGTCTCCGTGCCCGGTTCGGGCCGTCCGCCGCCCTGGGTGGGCCCTGGACGGGCCTCAGAGCCGGTCTGGGCGGCCTCCGGGCCGTCCCCCCGACCCTTGGCGCTCTCAGGGCGCGTGAAGACCGCCGTCGGCTGATCCCCGCCCGATGACCCCGCCCGGCCCAGCACGGCGGCACGCGGATCGCGTTCGCCTGACGCCGTCTCCCCCGACGACTTCCGCTGCTCCGACCTGTCGGGGGACTCGCCCGCCACCGTGCCTCCTCCATGAGTCGTGCGCCGTTGCCCACGTACGCACCGCGGGACGCCGGATGTCGGCGGCCCAAGTTGTCCGAACCATCTATCAGTGTCCTGTGTGAGAGCACGGCCCCCATGGCTAGACGAGAACGACATACCTATCGGTTCCCACACAAAGCCCGCAGGCGCTCTCGACAGACCAATGTGAGAGGGGTCACCCTGTCATTCATCCACGCGGGGAGGCATGGATGGGCAGGAGCCGCAGAACAATTCCGGAGGAGCTTCTGCTGCTCGCTCTGGACCCGGCCACGGGTACCACAGCGCAGCCGCAGTCGCTCGACCTCGGCCTGGCCGGAGCCCAGCTAGTAGAGCTGGCTCTGGCAGGACGGATAGCCCCAGACGGGGATCGTATCGCCGTGGTGATGCCACGGCCGACCGGAGATCCGACACTGGACTCCGCACTGGAGCTGCTGCGCCGACGCGGCAGCCCGGTCCGGGCCGTCCACTGGATCGGCGGGCCCCGGCTGGGGCTGCGCCAGATCTATCTCGCGCACCTGGAGCGGTGCGGCATGGTCCATGCCGTGGCGGGCCAGATGTGCGGAGTGCTGCCGACGACGCGCTATCAGGCGACGGAGACGGCGATCAGCCGGGACATCAGAGCCCGGCTGGACAGCGCGATCCGCACCGGCGTTCCGCCGGACCCGCGGACCGCGGCGCTCGCCGCGCTGGCCCACGCGGTCGGACTCGGCAAGCACCTGTACCCGGGCAACGAGGGTCGTTCCTCGCGGTCCCGGCTGCGGGATCTGATCAGACACGACCCCATGGGCGGACTCGTGGCGCACGCCGTGATGGACGTTCAGAACGGGGTGGCCGCGCAGCCGCGCCGCAACCCCACCGCGACGACCGGCGGCCGTCAGCCCGCCGTGTCGATGCAGCCGCGCCGCGGAAGCATGGCCCGCGTCGCCCTCCACTGAGCGGAACCGAACCGAGCGGGCGGGACGGAACAGCAGCACCGCACCACAATTGATCAGCACCGGTTGAATTCCAGCACCGCCCGAACCATCGGATTCAACCGGACCACCAGCGGCGTCCGGCGCGTAAAACCCTCTGCCGGAACGCCGCACCCGGCCGTCCGCACGGCCGGTTCGCCCGCCGTGTCCGACGCGCGGGGCAGCCTTGCGCCGCCCCGCGCGTTCCCATGCGCCGGGCAGGGCCGCGGAATCCCGTCGCGACGAAACCGAACTGCCCGAACGAAACCGACGCCTCTACGTCGCGAACGCGACCCGTGTAGCGATTTTGCAGCGCGCATGTGCCGTTTGGTGGCAGTCTGCTGAGCAGTAGATACGCTCAGCTACGCAGTCGGAGGTGCAGTTTCCGTGGCGTCCAACGTCAATCCCACCGTCAGGCGACGCCGATTGGGCCTGGAGCTGCGCCGGCTCCGCGAGCTCAAGGGCATGACGGCCGAAGAGGTGGCGGAGCGTCTCCTGGTGTCCCAGTCGAAGATCAGCCGTCTGGAGAACGGCCGCCGTTCCATCAGCCAGCGCGATGTGCGCGACCTCTGCGGAGTGTACGAGGTGGACGACCACCGCATCGTGGATTCGCTGATGCAGATGGCCAAGGATTCGCGTCAGCAGGGTTGGTGGCACGCCTTCGGCGATATTCCGTACAGCGTCTACATCGGTCTGGAGACCGACGCCGCGAGCCTTCGGGTCTATGAGCCCCAGGTGGTTCCCGGTCTGCTCCAGACCCGTCCGTACGCGGAGGCGCTGATCGCGGGAGCCTTGCCGGAGAGCGGCGGGGCCGATGTCGAGAAGCGCGTCAGTGTGCGGATGCGACGACAGGAACGGATCAAGGCGGACGAGCTGCCGCTGCGGCTGTGGGCGGTGATCGACGAGGCGGCGCTGCACCGGGTGGTGGGCGGCGAGCAGCTCATGCGCGAGCAGCTGGAGTATCTGATCGAGCTGTCCCTGCTGCCGCATGTCACCGTGCAGGTGCTGCCGTTCGAGATGGGCGCGCATCCGGGCATCAATGGCCAGTACGCGATCCTGGAGTTCCCGGACGCGACGGATTCCAGCGTGGTCTATATCGAGGGCGTCACCAGCGATCTCTATCTGGAGAAGGCCAACGACGTGCACAAGTACAGCGTGATGTACGAGCATCTGCGGGCCCAGGCGCTGAATGTGGAACAGACCCGGGCGTTCATCGAGAACATCGCCGAGCGGTACGCGAAGCCGTAACGCCGTAGCGCCGTAGCGTCGAAACCACGTGGCACAGCATCGCCGTGGAGCGGCGGGGGACGCGCGGCCGGTGGCGGGGGAGGCGCAAGGTACACCTCCGCCACAGTGCTGCGGAAGAGTCCCATGGAATATGCCATCCGACCGAGTGAATGCGGGCCTCATGGGTCGGTGGTGACGAGTAGCGTCCATCGCACCAACGAAAACGTTGGCGCAGATACGACCAACTCGCCGAAGCGGAGCGAAAATGGCCATCATTCAAGGAGCCACGGAGACCTGGACGAAGTCCTCGTACTCCGGGGGGAACGGTGCTTGCGTCGAGGTGAAGTCGCCGGTGACCGAGGCGATTTCGGTGCGGGACTCCAAGGTCCCCGCCGGCCCGAGCATCACCTTCGTCCCCAGCTCGTGGAACGCGTTCGTCAGCGAGATGGGGCAGAGCGCGTTCGACCTCGGCTGAGCGCCGCGCCCCACTCACCGCACCACAGGGATCGGACGCGCAGCAGAGCCGGCGCGTCGACTGATCCGCCGCGGTGAATGATCCGGCGCGACGACATCTGAAGAGCCCTCTCGACTGGTCCGCCGTCCTGGCCGAGGGGGCTCGGCCGCACCCACGGCCCACCGCGCCCTTCCCCGTCCCGAAAACGCACACACCCGCACCACGACCGCACCCACCCGCACCGCGACCGCATGCGCATCGCGACCGGGCTCCCCCAAGACCTCGCGGTCTCAGCGCAGCCGGTCGACATGGAGATCGGTGCCCGGCACGGTCGGGACGAACGGGGCCAGCAGCTCGACCCGCCCCAGCCCCGACCCCGCGACCTCCTCGACGAGCCCGCCGAACGCGGTCCCCCACCGCACCGCCGGGTCCTCCTCCAGGAACCACAGCACCGTCAGCCGGGTGTCCACCCCCTCCACCTGCTTCACATACGTCATCCGGTCCCCCGGCAGCGGCGTCGGCCGGAAGACCGTCGCCATCGCCGCCGGCGAGCCCGCGAGCCGCTGCGGCAGATGCCGCGTCCGCAGCCACTCCAGCAGCTCCGCCCGCCGCTCGGGCCCCTCCGCGTCGACGACCTCCAGCACCAGACCGGCGTACGGATGGTCCAGCGCGTGCAGATCGCGGGGCCCGGCCGCGCCGTCGCGGTAGACGGTGGCCTCATGGTCCTGGAAGGCGGTGAACACATGGGTACGGGCGTGATGCACCCGGCCGTCCCGGTTCAGCCGCTTGTTCACCGCGACCGTCCAGCGCAGATGGTCGGCACGGCGGCCCTCGGTGATCCAGTACGTGGAGAGATAACAGCCCGCGGTCACCGGCCGGGCGACCGCCGACCGCTCGGGGACGCGCAGCGACTGGAGTTCGCGGGTGGCGACCCAGCGCCGGCCCGCGAAGATCCAGGGCATGGCCATCGCGCCCGCGTAGTAGTGATCGTCCTCGTACCAGCGGTTGTACGCGTACTCCTGGCCCGGATGCGGTTCGACCAGGGTGATCAGGGCATGGCCGGGGCGGACCCCGTACGGCCCCACGGCCGCCAGTTCCCCGTACAGCTCACTGCCGGTGTCCTCGCTCATGGCACCGCGCTCCCTTCCCGTCGGCGACGGACGCCTCTACTCTGACGGTCCGTCAGATCAGATGCCAGGGCCGGGAGGCGACCGGATGCTGCTCCGAGGCAAGACCGTGGTGGTGTCGGGGGTGGGTGCCGGTCTCGGGCGCCGGGTCGCGGAGGCCGTCGTGCGGGACGGGGGCCGCGCGGTCCTCGGCGCGCGGACGGCGGCGAATCTGGCGCGGACGGCCGGGGCGATCGACCCCGGCGGGGACCGCACCGCCCACCGGGTCACCGACATCACCGACGAGGCCCAGTGCGAGGCGCTCGCGGCGCTCGCCGTCGAACGGTTCGGCCGGCTCGACGCGGTGGTGCACGTCGCCGCGTGGGACAGCTGCTTCGGCGGCCTCGCCGACGCCGACTTCGCGGTCTGGAGCGCGGTGCTGGAGGTGAATCTGCTGGGTACGCTGCGGATGACCCGCGCCTGTCTGCCCGCCCTGCGGGAGCGCGGCGGCTCGGTGGTGATCATCGGTACGCAGTCCTCGGCGGCGGCTCCGTCCCAGGTGCGCCAGACCGCCTACGCGGCCTCCAAGGGCGCGCTGACCTCGGCGATGTACTCCCTGGCGCGGGAGCTGGGGCCGGAGCGGATCCGGGTGAACACGGTGCTGCCCGGCTGGATGTGGGGCCCGCCGGTCCGGGCGTACGTCCGGTCCGCCGCGCGCTCCGGCGGCGTACCGGAGAGCGAGGTGCTCGCCCGGCTCACGGACCGGGCGGCCCTGCCCGAGCTGGCCACGGACGGGGATGTGGCGGAGGCGGCCGTCTTCCTCGCCTCGGACCGGGCGCGGGCGATCACGGGGCAGTCGCTGCTGGTGAACGCCGGGGAGCTGATGCGTTAGCGGTCGGGCCGGGTCCGCTCACGGTTCGAGTCCGGGTCCGGGTCCGGGTCCGCGTCCGGGTCCTCGTAACGCTCCGGGACGGTCCCCTCGTACCGCTCCGGGACCGCCGCCCGGTAGGACTCGGGGACGATCTCGACGGTGATGTGCGAGGGGATCGCCGGGCCCCGGCGGGGCTTCTTGGGGAGGGTGAGGGTGTGCAGCCGGGGAAAGGCGGTCAGCCACTCCCCCGGCTCGAAGTTGACGTATCCGCGCCGCAGCCAGAGATGGGTCAGCCGGTCCGGATCGATGTGCTCGACCAGATCCCGGGGGCGGTACAGACCGACGATCTGGATCCGGTCCCGGCCGCCCATGGCGCGCAGGGCCCGCAGATGGTCGGAGTTGTGGGCGGCGAAGTAGAGGTCGGTCTCGTCGAGATGGGCGATGATCTCGTCCGCGTACTCCTGGCTGTCGAAGTGGTACCAGTCCCAGGCGAGCTGGCGGCGTACCACGAGGTCGGGGTGGTCGCGATAGCGGGTGAGGAAGGAGAGGGCGGCGTCGGTGGCGACGCGGGAGGCGGTGACGACGACGTTCACGGCCTCCCGGGAGGTCAGCTTCTCGGGGCCGGGGAGCAGGCCGAGGACGAGGGGGCCGCCGACCTCGGCGAGATGGCGGGCCCAGTTCGCGTGCGGCGGCGGGATGAAGTGCGAGGTGAGGGCGACGATGCGCTGCCGGGTGGCCGGGGCGACCTCGGTGGCGTGCTCCAGACAGCTGGCGGCGAGCAGGGCCTCCCGGAGGAAGACCGCTCCGGGCTCGACGTCGGCGGCGCTCGCGGAGCGGCCGATCAGCTCCCGGAGGATGCGTTCCCGTTCGGCGGGCCGCCCCAGCGCCACCGCCATCCGGACCACGTCCTCCCACTGGTCCCGGCCCGCGTTGCGGAGCAGCAGCGGGAAGTCGCCCTCCTCCACCAGGGCCTTCGCCCCCAGATAGTCCTGGAAGGTGCGGTGGACGAAGTCGACGCGGCCGACGGCCGGTTCGCGGAGCAGGCCGGAGCGTTCGAGGAGATGGCTCAGCACCCGCTCGGGCGGGGCTTCGACATGGGCCATGTGGACGAGGGCGCGCGCCAGCTGGGCGAGGGCGTCGGCGCGGTCCATCTCGGCCCTGTCGTTGCGGATCATCCAGTGGGCGAGCTTCTGGAGCAGCAGGATCTGGGTCTCGGAGGAGAGCCTGAGACCGTCCTCGGCGCGGACGCCGCGCTCGGTGTCGCGGCGCTCCAGGAGCATGCGCAGCGCGGCCTCGTAGAGGTCCTTGCGGCTCTGCGGGAGGAAGCCGTTGCGTTCGCGGTGCAGGGCGCAGAGGAGTCCGCACATGAGCGGATTGACCGCGAGTCCGCCGAGGTCGGAGCCGGCGCGGACGGCCGCGAGGAGGGCGTCGGCGAGTCCGGCGGGGGCGTCGGCGGCGGTGTGCCAGCGGCGGACGAAGCGGGTGACGTGGTCGCGGGTCATCGGGGAGAGCGCGAGTTCGGCGAAGCCGAGGTCGGCGAGCCAGTCCTCGGCGACGGCGGAGGGGCGTGCGGTGACCACCCACAGATTGCCGGGGAAGTCGCCCATGAGTTCGCGCAGCCAGCGGCGGGTCTCCTCGCGTTCGCGCCGGGGGATCTCGTCGATGCCGTCGATGAGGACGAGCGCCCGTCCGGAGCCGAGCACACGGTCCGCCCAGCCGTCGGGCTGCGCGCCCGCGATCGCGCTGCGGACGGCGTGGAGGAAGTCGCCGGGGGTGGGGGGCGATCCGTCGCGGACGACGCGGCGCAGCGGCAGGACGAAGGGGACCCGGCCGACGAGCTGGGTGAGGTGCTCGCCGATCTCCTCGTACGGCTGGCGGGCGGTGGTGACGGCGAGCCACTGGACGAGGGTGGTCTTGCCGGAGCCCGCGCCGCCGCGCAGCAGGACCCGGTCCCGGCCGCTGAGGACGGCTTCGACGGGGAGGGGTACGGGGTTGGCGTCGGCGGCGGTGACGGCCTCCAGGGCGACGTAGGCGGCGTCGAGCCGCCATTCGCGGGCCTGGTTGAGGTCGAGTCCGTAGATGGTGAGTTCGCTGTGCTTGCGGGCGATGTGCTCGGCGTACCGCTGCTCGAAGCGGGTGTCCTCGGCGAGGGGCGAGCCGACGCGCTCCAGGAGCAGATCGGTGCGGGCGACGAGGCGGTCGATCGAGCGGGTCTGCTCGACGAGGGTGCGGGCGACGAAGCCGGAGCGCCGGGTGAAGAAGTCGAGGATGTGCAGGGCGGCGGTGTGGAGCAGCGGCTCGTAGTACGGCTCGGCCGCCGCCGACAGGGCGGTGGGGCGGGCGAGCCTGCGGGCGAACTCCTCCGGGCCGAGGCGTACGGCCTGGACGTCGTCCATGTCGAGGTCGCCGAGGCTGTGCAGGGCGAGGGCGAGCGCGTCGGCCAGCTCCTCGCGGACCTCGTCGGCGGGGGTCTCCCCCGGTCCCCGGGAGGCGGTGGCGCGGGTGGCGAGTTCGGCGGCGAGTCCGCGCAGGTCGCGCTCGCCGAGGGTGCGCTTCTCGCCCCGGAAGGAGACCAGCCCCGATATCCGCACCGGCCGGTCGACCAGTCCGGCGCCCTCGGACTCCCGCACGAAGAGCTTCTTGACGAGCGGGGCCACGACGGCGGACGCGAGACGGGCGGCGAGGGCTGCGGAGGCGTCCATGGGCGTCGATGCTAGAGGAATGAGGTGGGGGCGGGGGCTCGGGAGCCTGGAAGTGTGTGGGGGCTTGGGGGCTTCGGGGCTTCGGGGCTTCGGGGCTTCGGGGCTTCGGGGCTGGGGCTTCGGGGCTTGAGGGCTTCGGGTCAGCCGCGGGGGTAGCGGGCGAGCCAGCCGGGGGCGGCGGCGGTGGGGCTGTGCAGGGCGGGCCCCTGGGTCATCTCCATGGCGAAGTCGTCGGCGAGGGTCAGCACGGTGGGCCGGCCCTCCAGTTCGGCGAGCCAGGCGGGCGGCAGGGCCGTCTCGCCGTGCAGCGCGCCGAGCAGGGCGCCGGTGATCGCTCCGGTGATCTGCGAGGGTCCGCCGTGGTTGACCGCGAGCCGCAGTCCGTGGCGGACGTCCTCGCTGACGAGCGCGGCGTACACGGCGACGGCGAGCGCGTCCTCGGAGTGGCCGCCCGCGCCGAGCGCGGAGACCCGGTCCGCGTCGGGCACTCCCTGGCGTACGGCGCCGAGCGCGGCCGTCAGGGCGTCCGTGACCGGCTGGTGGCCGGGGCGCACGCCCACCAGGTCGAGCGCGCGCCGTACGGCGGCCTCCAGGGTCTCGCCCCGGGCGAGGCCGTGGACGACGACGGCGAGCGCGCCCGCGGAGAGATAGGCGGCGGGGTGGCCGTGGGTCTGCGCCGCGCACTCCAGGGCGAGCTGGCACACCAGCTGCGGCTCCCAGCCGACGAGCAGCCCGAACGGCGCGGACCGGGCGAGCGCCCCGGCGTCGCGCGCCTCCGGGTTCTTGGGGTCCTCCAGGGTGCCCATCCGCTCGTCGCCGAGGCCGAGCAGGCTGGCCCGGGGCGGATCGCGCCGGGTGTAGAGCCACTCCTCGCAGGCGAGCCAGCCGTTGTCCTTGCGGCGCTCGTCGGGGCCCCAGTCGCGCTGGGTGGCGGCCCAGCGCAGACAGGCCCGGTGGACGTCGGTCGGCGGATGCCAGGCCCCGGTGTCCCGGCGGACCTGGGCGCGGATCAGCCCGTCGACGGTGAACAGGACGAGCTGGGTGACGGCGGTGACGGCGCCCCGGCGGCCGTGCGCGGGTACGAGATCGATGACCCCGCCGGGGCCGTGGGCGGTGCGGATCTCCTCCAGCGTGAGCCCCGCGACGCCCGCTCCGAAGGCGTCGCCGACGGCCCCGCCGAGCAGCGCGCCCCGGACCCGGGACCGGAAGTCCTGCTGTTCGGCACGGCCCCAGACGGCTGTGGCTGCTGCGCTCACCGCGCGCCCTCCCTGGACGTGGAACCTGGTCCGAACCTCTGCCGGGGCAGCACTGTAATCGAACGGGGGACGCCCGGCCCGTCATGTGTTCCCGGGCCGGAGAAGGGGTAGAGGACGCGTGGAGAAGCGGGTGCGGGGCCCCTCGGGTCAGCGCACGACGACGATCTCCGTGCCCTTCACCGTGAAGTCCCAGATCTTGTTGCCGTCCTCGGTGCGCACCCGTATCGCCCCGGTCTGCGTCCCGGGCACCGGCTTGGGCGACGAGCCGTCCACCGCGGCCGAGAAGGCGATGGGGATCTTCCCCGAGGCGGAGAAGTACACGATGTTCTCCACCGAGACGCCGTCGTTGCCCGTGATGGTCGGCGTGCGGTGGGACACCTTGTGCGTGCCCAGCGCCGGTTCCACGTTCCCCGGCCACACCGTGAACGTGCGCAGCGTCTTGTCCGAGTGATCCACCAGCCACGCCCGGTCCGCGCCCAGCGAGTACACGATCCGCTTCCCCGTCCCCGACCCCTCCGGCACCGCCGGCGGCCTCGGCACGGCCTTCGGCTTGTCCGCGCTCGCCGAAGGACCGGGGCTCGCCGCGGGCTTCCGCACCGCGGCGTTCTGCGGCACCGACTCACCGGCCTGCACCGCGAGCAGCACCACACCCATGAGCGCCGCCGAGGTGAGCCCTGTCACCAACGCCCCGGAAGATATCTGACGGGCCATCGGGCAATGTCTCCTCGCGCTCTCCCAGCCCCCTTCGGGCCGATGACGCGAAGCAGCTTATCGGCTCATCCGCTTGGAGCGGGGGGAACGGGAGGGCGGGGGGGACGGGTCCGGGCCCGTCAGCCCCTCGGGGCGGCGGAGGCCGGGCGCAGGTTCCGGTTCCGGTTCGGCGGATTGTGCGGTCCCGGATCCCGGGGCGGCTCCGGCGGAGGCTTGGGGGACGACGGCGGCTTCGGGGCTCCGGACGCCTCGGCCCCGGACCCGAGCCGGAGGGACGGCGGGACGGGGCGGGCCGAGCCGCGTACGGCGGGCCGCCGCCCCGGACGGTCCGCGGCAACGAGGTGCTTCAGCGAGTGGTCCTTCGTTGACAAGAGCATGTCGCCAGTCTGCCGGGCAGGGCCCGTGGCGGGAAGGACGCCTCCGCCGCCCGGGACGCCTCTTCCAGCCGTCCCGGGCCGAGGGCGATCAGTCGGTGGCCAGGGGCAGGAGTTCGGGGAGGTGGCCGTCGGAGCCGTGGGCGGCGCGCATGCGTTCGTCGGGGACCGGGCCGTAGAGGGTGGAGCGGGCGCGGGCGGGGCGGCCGGCGAGGTCGGCGATGGCGACGAGGTCCTTGATGGAGCGGTAGGAGCCGTAGCGGGAGCCGGCCATGCGGGAGATGGTCTCCTCCATGAGGGTGCCGCCGACGTCGTTGGCCCCGGAGCGCAGCATCTCGGCCGCGCCCTCGGCCCCCAGCTTCACCCAGCTGGTCTGGATGTTCGTGATGTGCGGATGGAGCAGGATCCGCGCCATCGCCGTCACCGCCCGGTTGTCACGGACGGTCGGCCCCGGGCGCGCGATCCCCGCCAGATAGACCGGCGCGTTCGTGTGGATGAACGGCAGCGTCACGAACTCGGTGAAACCGCCCGTCTCCTGCTGGATGCGGGCCAGCGTCCGGAAGTGGCCCAGCCAGTGCCGGGGCTGGTCCACATGCCCGTACATCATCGTCGACGAGGAGCGGATGCCCAGCCGGTGCGCGGTGCTGATGACCTCGATCCAGGTCGCCGTGGGCAGCTTGCCCTTCGTGAGCACCCAGCGGACCTCGTCGTCCAGGATCTCCGCCGCCGTCCCCGGCATCGAGTCGAGCCCGGCCTCCTTCGCCGCCGTCAGCCACTCCTTGATGGACAGCCCCGTACGCGACGCCCCGTTCACGACCTCCATCGGCGAGAACGCGTGCACATGCATGTCCGGTACGCGCTTCTTCACCGCCCGCGCGATGTCGAAGTACGCCGTCCCGGGCAGATCCGGATGGATCCCGCCCTGCATGCACACCTCCACCGCGCCCACGTCCCACGCCTGCTCGGCCCGGTCCGCGACCTGGTCCAGGGAGAGCGTGTACGCGTCGGCGTCCGTGCGGCGCTGCGCGAAGGCGCAGAACCGGCAGCCGGTGTAGCAGACATTGGTGAAGTTGATGTTCCGGGTGACGACATAGGTGACGTCGTCGCCCACCACCGACTTCCGCAGATCGTCCGCCACCCGCGTCAGCGCGTCCAGCGCCGGCCCGTCCGCGTGCAGCAGGGCGAGCGCCTCGTCGTCCGTGAGCCGCGTCGGGTCGTCCGCGGCCTGCCGCAGCGCCTGCCGCACATCCGTGTCGATGCGCTGCGGCACCATCCCCGGCGCCGCGGCCTCCCGCAGCGCGTCCCAGTCCCCGTACACCTCGTCGAAGTCGTCCCGCCGGTCCCCGGTGCGCCCCTCGGTGTCGATCGTGCGGTGCAGATCGGTGCGCCCGGTCGCCGTGAAGCTCTCGTCCGGCTCCTGCCACGGCAGCCCGGCCGGCATCGCGCCCGCCCGCGCCAGCCCCGTCTCCGGGTCCGCCAGCGCCCGTACGTGCGGCACGAGCCGGGGGTCCAGCCACGGCTCGCCCCGCCGCACGAACTCCGGATACACGCAGAGCCGCTCCTCCAGCCGGAACCCCGCCGCCGCGGAGTGCTCCGCCAGCTCGTCGATCTGGGGCCACGGCCGCTCCGGGTTCACATGGTCGGGCGTCAGCGGGGAGACCCCGCCCCAGTCGTCGATCCCCGCGCCGATCAGCCGCGCGTACTCCGAGTCCACCAGATTCGGCGGCGCCTGGAGACAGGCCGACGGGCCCATGATGTGCCGGGCCACCGCCACCGTCGCCACCAGCTCGTCCAGCTCCGCGTCCGGCATCCCGCGCATCGCCGTGTCCGGCTTGGCGCGGAAGTTCTGCAGAATCAGCTCCTGAACGCCGTGATAGGCCCGCGAGACCCGCCGCAGCGCGAAGAGCGAGTCCGCCCGCTCCTCGTACGTCTCCCCGATCCCGATCAGCAGCCCGCTGGTGAACGGCACCGAGCTGCGCCCCGCGTCCTCCAGCACCCGCAGCCGTACCGCCGGCTCCTTGTCGGGCGAACCGTAGTGCGGGCCCCCCGGCTCGCTCCACAGCCGCGTCGCCGTGGTCTCCAGCATCATCCCCATGGACGGCGCGACCGGCTTCAGCCGCTGGAAGTCGGTCCAGCTCATCACGCCCGGGTTCAGATGGGGCAGCAGCCCCGTCTCCTCCAGGATGCGGATCGACATCGCCCGCACATACGCGATGGTGTCGTCGTACCCCTCCGCCTCCAGCCACTGTCGCGCCTCGGGCCAGCGGTCCTCCGGCTTGTCCCCGAGCGTGATCAGGGCCTCCTTGCAGCCCATCTCCGCCCCGCGCCGCGCGATCGCCAGAACCTCGTCCGGCGACATGAACATCCCGTGCCCCGCCCGGCGCAGCTTTCCGGGCACGGTGGCGAAGGTGCAGTAGTGGCACTTGTCGCGGCACAGCCGCGTCAGCGGGATGAACACGCTCTTCGAGTACGTGATGACCCCGGCGCGCCCCGCCGCCTCCAGCCCCGCGTCCCGCACCCGCGCGGCGGACCGACACAGATCCTCCAGATCACTGCCCCGCGCCTGGAGCAGCACCGCCGCCTCGGTGACATCGAGGGCGACCCCGTCCCTGGCTCGCTTGAGGGCGCGGCGCATGGAGTTCTCGGTGGGGCGAGCGGGCTTGTGATCCGTCATGAATCGAGCATACGAGCTGCGTCCGGCGGCCGACCGGCCCGCACCCGATAAAAGGAGCCAACCTCCGTTACGCCCCGCACCCCGCCGCCGGCACCCGTCGCTCCCCCGGAATCACCCGTGCCACGATGGCCCGCACCCCGCCGAACGCGCTACGCCCCCACCCGGCCCCCCGCTCCCCCACCGGGTGCGCACCCCGCGCGGAAGGGGTACGCCAAGGGCACGACCGGGCCCGCGTCAACGCCGTGAGCGGAAATCCACTCCGCAGCGAGCCGTAGACACCCGCCGTGGAATGAACCGAAACCGACGGCCAGGCGTCCGGCGGTCAGCAGAAGAGAAGGTCGGCATCGATGTCCACGCAGGCCCTCATGACCGCGACCAGTTCCCGTGTGTCCTCGACGCGGCGCCGGTGAACGGGGTCGGCGTCGTGCCGTCGCCGGTCGATGATCTCCTCCAGCCGGGGCAGCATCGCCGCGCACTCGGCGGGCGTCAGGCTGCCGTCCTCGTCCGAGTGGTCGAACAGCGGCTCCAGCGTGGTGGAGACGTCGCTCCACGGGCGGTCTCCCCGGAAGGTCTCCGAGCCGGGCGGCCCGCCCGGCCAGGGGCTCAGCGCCAGTTGAGCCCCCGTCCGGCAGCGGTCAGGGAGTAAGGGACACATCCGCCCAGACCGTCTTGCCGACCGCGCGGTCCTTGGTGCCCCAGGACGACGCCAGGGCCTCGATCAGGAAGAGGCCCCGGCCCGATTCCGCGTCCGGTGTCGCCTCTCTGGGGATCGGCGCGCGTTCCGCCCGCGCGTCCGAGACCTCGATGCGCAACGTGTCCGGAGTCAGCGCCAGGCGGAGTTCGAACTCCCTGCCCGGCAGCTTCGCGTGCGTCACCGCGTTCGCGGCCAGCTCCGCCACGATCTGCGCCGCCGCGTCGGACGAGTCCGTCCCGACCGGGATCCCCCAGCCGTCCATGGCGTGCACCGCCAAGAGCCGCGCCATCTGCGCGCACTTGCGGGTCGCCGGGAAGCGCTGGGCGAATTCAACCGTGTGAGTGGGGGTTTGGGGATTCATGTCACCGAGCGTGGGCCCATACCCATACTGCTGAACAGCAGTGATGTCACGACGCTGGGTATCGGTACGGGTGCGTCCGGTGTGCTGTACGGGGCCTCGGCCGTGCCTGCCCAGGCACACACACAAAGGCGGTACGGACATGTCAGACGCAGCCCGTGAGCGGCGTCCCGAACTCCCGATCGAACTGGACGGGACGGCCTTCCTCTTCAATACCCTCCGGCTCCAGGTGAAGATCCTCCGCACCGCGTCCGGGATGAGTCAGAAAGACCTCGGCAAAGCCCTCAGCTTCAGCGAAGATCTCGTCTCCTCCATCGAACGCGGCGTACGTCCCACCCAACCCGACTTCCTCAACCGCGCCGACGACGCCCTCAAGGCCGGCGGGCTCCTCAAGGCCGCCATCGACGACGTCGAGAAGGCCCTCGCGCAGGCGCGGAAGCGGCATCCGGACTGGTTCCGGGACTATGCCGATGCGGAGGCACAAGCGCTCGCACTGCATGTGTACAGCGTCCAGGCCGTTCCCGGACTGCTTCAGACGAAGGAGTACGCCCGCGCCAACTTCATGCACTGGCGCCCCTTGCTGAGCGAACAAACCATGGAGAAGCGCGTCGCCGATCGCATGGCCCGCCAGGTAATCCTGGAGAAGTGGCCCGCCCCCACCTTCACCTTTCTGATGGAAGAGGCTCTGTTGCGACGGCCCACTGGAGGTGTCGCCGTTCACAAGGAGCAGCTGCGGAAACTGCTCGACGCAGGTCAGAAGCGGAACATCGAGATTCAAGTGATGCCCATCAACTGCCCCGACCACCCCTCGCTGGACAGCTCATTCACCCTGCTGACTCCCAAGGGGCGAAGGCAAGTCGCCTATATCGAAGCCCAGGGATACCCCAAGCTCATCACCGACCAGGATGAGGTGCGCATCTTCAGCGAACGCTATGGGATTATGCGATCGCGGGCCCTCCGGACCGACGAATCCCTGTCCCTCATCGAGACGTTGCTGGGAGCACCATGAACAGCGAGCACCTCCACTGGGTCAAGAGCACCTACAGCAGCGGATCAGGCGGCGAGTGCCTGGAAGTCGCTCTCACCTGGGACAAGTCCAGCTACAGCGATGGCTCCGGCGGCAACTGCGTCGAAGTCGCCGCCTGCCCCACCCTCATCCACGTACGCGACTCCAAGCAGCCCTCCGACGGGCGGCTCGACCTGCCCGCGCCCGCGTGGGCCGCGTTCGTCGCGTACGCGCGTACGCACGCCGTATGACCGACGTACTTCGGGCCTGGTACCCGCCGCTCCCGCCGGGTGGCTTGCGGGGGGACGGGAAGACGCTCGCCGTCGCGCGGTTCCTGGCGCGCGTCGGCGGGGCGGCCTTTCGCAGTGGGCCGCTGGGCATGGAGCTGAGCCGGGTCGACTGCGCGAGCCGGGGGTTCTCCTTCCGGGACGTGGAGACGCCCGATCCGAGGCTGCCGGTCTTCCCGCTCGGGCCCGTCCCGGAGGAGGACTGCGCGCGGAACGAGTGGGTGTGGATGCCGGCCCCGCCGTCCCCGCCCTGGGCGCACCTGGCCTGGCTGGTGACGGACCTCGGCGATCAGTACGGGATGCTCGGCGAGCACGGCGTAGAGCTGCTGGGCGTGGACGCGCCCTCGCGGAGCCGGGCCGATCTGCTGGTGGCGCACGCGGGTGCGCGCCGGCGGGTGCGGGTCGCGCTGGAGGGGCGGACGGAGCCGATCGAGAACGCGGCGATGTTCGTCGGCGAGCTGTTCGGCGAGGGTCGGCACACGCGGTACGCGGCCGATGGAGCCGGGGACCTGGTCGATGTGAGCGGGGTCCTGTAGCCGGGGCGGTCCGCCGGACTTATCACCGGGTCTGACGCGTACAACCGTTGAGGAGACTCGGGAGTCTCTTCTGTACCCCCGTCCCCATGACGTCATCCGGGGCGCGGGTATCAGACCGCGCGGCCGTGGACACGGCCCGCACTCAGCAGGAGACCTCCGCATGATCATGCGCACGAACCTTCGTCTCGTCGTCGCGACGGCCACCGCCGCCGCCCTCACCGGCGGACTGCTCGGTCTCTCGGCCGGGACCGTCGCCGCGGCCCCCGCCAAGCACGCCGACGACTTCAACGGCGACGGCCACCGCGACTACGCGTCGTTCGAGACTCCCGGCTCGGTCGTCGTCACCTACGGGACCGCGGACGGTCCGGGGCGCGAGAGCGAGACGTTCGACCAGAACAGCCCCGGGATACCGGGTACGCGCGCCGCGGGCGGCGACGCCTTCGGCGACGTCCGCGCCAACGCCGACTTCAACAACGACGGCTACGCGGACCTCGCCGTCAGCGACCCCGAGGAGAAGGTGGGCAAGCACAAGGGCCGGGGCCTGGTCGTGATCATGTGGGGCTCGAAGTCCGGGCTGGGCGCCAAGGCCGCCTCCCTCGCGCTGAAGACCTCGTACGCCCGGCAGGGCCTCGGCCGCCACCTCGCCGCCGGGGACTTCGACGGCAACGGCAAGGCCGACCTGGCCGTGGCCGACCAGAAGTCCGTCCATGTCTTCCGGGGCGGCTTCTCCTCCAAGAACGGCGGCACCGGCAAGGTCACCCGGCACCAGCACCGTGATCAGCTCGAAGTGACCGGTCTGGCGGCCGGGAAGGTCACCAAGGACAGGGCGGCCGACCTGTACGTCTTCGGGGCCGCCGCCGACGGGTCGAACACCTGGTTCCTGCGCGGCGGCTCGACCGTCAAGGCCGCCAAGAAGCCCACGGCGTACAACGCCTCCCACGCCGCGCGCGAGGGCGTCGTCGCCGACTTCGACAAGGACGGCTACGGCGACCTCGCCATCGGCGACTTCGCGGACAAGGGCTTCACCGGGGCCGTGCGGGTGGTGCGCGGCGGGAAGAACGGCCCGGGGAGCACGTACCGGCTCACGCAGTCCACCGCCGGGATCGCCACCGGGGCGGCCAAGCACGACGGCTTCGGCTTCTCGCTCTCGGCCGGCGACACCGACCGGGACGGCTACCAGGACCTCGCGGTCGGGGCCACGGAGCGGATCGGCTCCGTCGAGGGGGCGGGCGGCGTCCACATCCTGCGCGGCGGGAAGAAGGGGCTGACCGGAGCCGGATCTCAGTGGTTCACCCGCGCCACGGCGGGCATCCCCGGCGAACCCAGGAGCAACGGCTTGTTCGGCACCGACGTCCGGCTCCGCGACCTCGACCGGGACGGCGACATCGATCTGCTCGTCACCGACCAGGGCTGGAACAGCGTCCGGCTCGACGGCGAGACGTCCGGTATCACCGCGCGATCGGCGTACGAGCTGAGGATGCTCGCGAACTTCCCGCAGTAGTCGTCGTCCCCCCTCGGCCGGGGGCCGCGCACACCGCGCGGGTCCCCGGCGCACCAGCGCATCCACAGGAGCACCCTTTGTCCATCCGCCCCACCCGCCTCCGCCGTGTCGTCGCGACCGCCACCGCCGTCGCCCTCGCCGGCGGGCTGCTCTCCCTCGCCACCGGTCAGGCGACCGCCGCCGCGAAGCCCGCAAAGCCCGCGAAGTACACAGACGACTTCAACGGCGACGGATACCGCGACTACGCGACCAGCGTCACCGGGCAGTCGGTCACCCTCACCTACGGCACCGCCGCCGGACCCGGCGGCAAGACCAAGGAGTTCGACCAGCGCAGCCCCGGCATACCCGGCACGCTGACCGGCGCCGACGGCTTCAGCTCCGCCATGGCGGCCGCCGACTTCAACAACGACGGCTACGCCGATCTCGCCGTCGCCGACCCCACCGAGAAGGTCGGGAATCGCCGGGGCCAGGGCATGGTGGTCGTGGTCTGGGGGACGAAGTCCGGACTCGGCTCGAAGGCCACCACGCTGCCGCTGAAGTCGCCCAGGGCCGACATGGGGTTCGGCCGGCACCTCGCGGCAGGCGACTTCGACGGCAACGGCAAGGCCGATCTCGCCGTCGCCGACGATCAGTCCGTCCACATCTACCGGGGCGGGTTCTCCTCCAGGAACGGCGGGACCGGAAAGGTCACCCGGCACACCCCGAACCATGACGCGCTGCTGGAGATCACCGGCCTCGCCGCCGGGAAGGTCACCAAGGACAAGGCCGTCGACCTGTACGTCCTCGGGGCGGGGTACGCGAACGGGCGGCAGAACTCGGGCACCTGGTTCCTGCGCGGCGGCTCCACCGTCACCGCCCCGAAGAAGCCCTCGACGTACAACGCCGCCACCCCGGACTACAGCCCCGAAGGCGTCGTCCCGGACTTCGACAAGGACGGCTACGGCGACCTCGCGGTCAACGACACCCCGTACAAGAAGCACGCGGGGTCGGTGCTGGTGCTGCGCGGCGGGAAGAGCGGCCCCGGCGGCTCGTACCGGCTCACCCAGGGCACCGCCGGGGTCGCGACCTCGCTGACGGCCGGTGACGAGTTCGGCTTCTCGCTGTCGGCGGGGGACACGAACCGGGACGGGTATCCGGATCTCGCCGTGAGCGCCATGGAGACCGTCGGCGGCCTCGACGCCGCGGGCGGCGTCCATGTGCTGCGCGGCGGGAAGAAGGGGCTGACCGGCGGCGGGTCGCAGTGGTTCACGCGGGCGACGGCGGGTGTGCCGGGCGAGCCCCGCGAGACCGGGATGTTCGGCGCGTTCGTCCGGCTCCGGGACGCCGACCGGGACGGCGACGCCGACCTGATGATCTCCGACAACAGCGAGAGCACCCTCGTCCTCAAGGGCGGGGCGTCCGGGATCACGACCGGCTCCGCCTCCGTGGTGAAGCTGCGGGCGAACTTCCCGCAGTAGGAGCAGCCCTCCCGGCCGACCGGGGTCCGCGCCCGGCGCGCGGGCCCCGGGTCAGGAGGCCGAGCCCGGCGCGGGCCCGGGGTCCCGGGCCGCCGGGGCGGGTCACCGGGGCACGGGGTCACCGGGGCACGGGGTCTGCAGCTCCGCCAGGAAGTCCGCGACCAGCGGCCCCATCGCCGCGCCCAGATCCTCCGCCGTCAGCAGTTCGCCGGAGAGCGCGACCGGCGCGAGGCGGCCGTGCGGGAGGGTCCGGGCGACCTCGGCCGCCAGTGCGGTGGGGTGGCGGGCGTCCATGCCGGGGACGATCAGGGCGGGGGCGGTGATCGCGGCCAGCTCGGACACCTCGCGGAAGGCGCGGTCCTCGCCGAGCGCGCAGAAGGCGGCCACGCTCGCCGGGTCGGAGCGGGGGATCGCCTCGCGGACCAGATTCCCGATGAGCGGGGCGAGGCCGGGCAGAACCGGGGCCCAGGCCGCCGCCACGCCCTCCGCGCGCACCCGGGCGGCGAACCGCTCGAAGAAGAGGCGTTCGGCCTCCTTCGCCTCGTCGTCCTCGATGTCCTCCACGCTGATCACCACGATCGCGCGCACCCGGTCCGGGTGTTCCAGGGCCGTGCGGAGCGCGATCGTGCCGCCCAGGCCCGTACCGACGAGCACCGCGCGTTCGGCGCCCAGACGGTCCTGGAGGGCGGTGACGTCGTCGGCGTACCGCGACCAGGTGTGGCGGGCCGGGTCCGCGCAGACGGAACGGCCCCAGCCCCGGATGTCGGGCAGGACGGCGGTGTGCGCGGGGCCGAGCCGGGCCGCCAGCGGGAGCAGGCTGCGGTGGTCGGGGCCGCCGCCGTGGAGCAGGATCACGGGGTCGCGGCCCGAGCCGGTCGCCTCGGGGCCGCTCACCTCGGCGTGGAGGGGGCAGCCGTCACTTCCCCGGAACGTCAACTCGCGCATCTGGCCTCTTTCTTCGGGTTCCCCGCCATTCTCCGCCGCCCGCGCGCCGCGACGGCGGAGCAGCGAGGTGATCAGTACGGGGACGAACGACAGCCCCATGCACACCGCGCCCGCCCACATCGCCGCGCGCACCCCCGCCAGTTCGCCGATCACGCCCGCGAGGGCCGAGCCCAGGGCCAGCGCGCCCATCAGCATGAAGCGGAAGGTGGCGTTCATCCGGCCGAGGAGTCCATCGGGCGTGAGGCGCTGGCGCAGGGTGACCGCGAGGACGTTGTCCACGCCGACCTTGCCGATGGCGAGCACCCAGCCGGCCGCCGCGAGCCAGAGCCAGCCGCCCCGGTCCAGCAGGGGGATCGCCAGCGGGGCCGGGGCGAGGGCCAGTCCGACGAAGCCGATGGCCCGGCTGTGGTCGCCGCCCCACCGGCGGACGACGACACGGGCCGCGCGGGCCCCGAGGAAGACGCCCACGCCGCCCGCCGCCCAGTACAGGCCGAGGACGGCGGGCGAGAGGCCCAGCTCCCGGGTGAAGAGCACCGGGAGCAGGGTGTTGATGAGCTGGAGGCCGAGGTTGGAGAGGGATCCGGCCAGCACGAGCGCGCGCAGCTCGCGGTGGGCCAGCACATGGCGCAGCCCCTCCCTGATCCGGGCGGTCAGCCTCGGCGGCCGCTCCCCGGGCCCGGGGCGGGGCGCCTCCCGGATTCCGGTGTACCGCAGGGCCGAGACGAGGTGGAGGAGCCCCACGGCGGCGGCCGCCGCCGGCGCGGTCAGCAGCTGGACCAGTGCGCCGCCCGCGCCCCGGCCCGCGACCTGGCCCGCCGCCTGAAGGCTCACCAGCGCCGTGTTGGCCCCCACCAGGCTCTCCCGGCCGACGATTCCCGGCAGCGCGCTCTGCGCCGCGACATCGCCGAAGACGGTGGCGCAGCCGGTGAGCAGGACGGCCACGTACAGATGTTCGAGAGTGAGCGCGTCGAGCTGCCACGCGAGGGGTATCGAGAGGGTGAGCACTCCGCGCACCAGCTCCGCCGCGATCAGGACGCGGCGGTGGCGCATCCGGTCGATCCAGGCTCCGGCGGGCAGTCCGATCAGCAGGAACGCCACGGTCGTCAGGGTGGCCAGCAGACCGACCTCGCCCGGGCCCGCGTCCAGCGCGGTCACGGCGATCAGGGGGACGGTGACATGGCCGATGTTGACGGCGAGGTTGGTGAGGACGGCGGCGGAGAAGAGCGTACGGAAGTCGGGCACCCGCCAAGGGCTCGGTGAGGGCATGCTCCTCACCCTGCCGGGGCCCCAATTTCCGTACCAATCATTTAGTGTGGACTGAATGGTGCGAGTGGGGCGTGCTCAAGGCGGCACTGTCGAGATCGAATTCACGGCTGAGGACATGGCGCGTACGCGTTTCGCCGTCTCTCCCCTGTGGGAGGTGGTGGCGAGTGTACGGGTGCTCAAGGGGGCGGACGACCAGGGAATGCACCGTCAGTGGACGGAGCAGGTAAGGCCGTTGCTCGAAACGGCGAAGCTGGACATCACCCCGCTGTCCCGGCTGATCACCGTGCCGGCGGAGTGCATTCCGTCCTTTCTGGCGCCGCCGCCGACGACGCCCCAGCCCTCCCTCGAAGTGGAGCTGACGACCCTTCGGGCGACCCCGCCGGAGCTTCTTCGCACCTCCACCCCCGGGGTGCAGGGATACGCCGAGGAGCTGCGCTCGGACCCCGCGCGGGAGCTGGGCCGGCTGTCGGACGTCATCGCCGCGTACTGGGAGCTGGCGATCGCGCCGTACTGGCCCCGGATGCTGGCTCTCTTCGAGGGCGACATCCTGCACCGGGCCATCCACTTCGCCGAGGGCGGCGCCCGGCGGCTCTTCGACGACTTCGGGCCCCAGCTGAGCTGGGACTCCGGCACCCTCCAGCTGGTCCGCAGATCCAGCCGGGGGACACAGCGGCTCGGCGGGCGGGGGCTGCTGCTGGTGCCCTCGGCCTTCGCCTGGCCGCAGATCTTCTCCAATCTGGGCCGCTCCGACTGGCAGCCCACCCTGCGCTATCCCCCGCGCGGGATCGGAACCCTGTGGAAGCTCGGGCCGCAGCCGTGCTCCGACGCGCTGGCGGGGGTGCTGGGGCGCACCCGGGCGCGGCTGCTGGCCGAGCTGACGGCCCCCGCCTCCACGACCGACCTGGCCCGGCGGATCAGTCTGTCGGCGGGAGGCGTCTCACAGCATCTGACGGCCCTGCGGGCGGCCGGGCTGGTGAGCGCGCACCGGACCGGGCGGGTGGTGCTGTACGCGCGGACGAGTGTGGGGGAGGCGCTGGTCGGGGAGCGGTGAGCGGCTGCGTGGGCGGGGGGCGGGGCCCGTCGCCCGGCGAGCGGCTGCGTGGGCGGGGGGGCGGGGGCCGGGACCGTCGCCGGCGGCGGGCCCGGGGCCGGATCGCGCGCTCGCCGATGCCTGGCGCGTACCGGACTGATACACAGCCGCCGTAGGTTCCCGGGAGAGACCGCCATGCCCGGAGCGGGAGGGCAGAGCCGTCGCCCGACCAGGCACTATGGAGGTCGAGCGACAGACTGGGCACCACCGAAAGGCATGGCGTGATCGCTGACCCGCAGGGAGCCGTGACGGCAGGGGGCGGCGGCCGGCCGGCCGAGCAGGCTCCGGTCGTCCTCCTCGTCGAGGACGACGAGGTGATCCGTACCGCCGTCTCGATGGCTCTGGAACGCTACGGCTACCGGATGCTGTCGGCCGCCGACGGGCTCACCGGTCTCGAACGCTTCCGTGAGCACACGCCCGACCTCCTGCTGCTGGACGTGATGCTGCCCGAGCTGGACGGCATCGGACTCTGCCGCAAGGTGCGCGAGACCAGCCAGGCCCCGATCCTGATGATGTCCGCCCGGGGCGACTCGCTGGACGTGGTCTCGGGGCTGGAGGCGGGGGCCGACGACTATGTGGTGAAGCCCGTCGACACCCCCGTACTGGTGGCGCGGATCCGCGCGCTGCTGCGGCGGGTCACCTTCGCGCCGGAGGCTCAGGAATCCGCCGGGTCCGCCGGTCCCGCCGGGTCCGCTGCCGCTGCCGCTGCGGACCGGGACGCGGACCGGGACCGGCTCATCTTCGGCGATCTGACGGTGGACACCCGCGGGCTGGAGGTCTTCCGGGACGGCGAGCGGATCGCGCTGGCCCCGACCGAGCTGCGGCTGCTGCTGGAGTTCGCCGCCCATCCCGGGATCGTCCTGGACCGGCAGACGCTGCTGCGCAAGGTCTGGGACTACGGCTGGGACGGCGACAGCCGCGTGGTCGACCTCTGTGTGCAGCGGCTCCGGCGGAAGATCGGCGCGGACCGCGTCGAGACCGTGCGCGGCTTCGGCTACAAGCTGCGGCGCTGAGGTGCGGAGCACGTTGAGGACACGGGGTACACGGGGTACACAGGGCGCGCGGGGCGCGTGGAGCACCGCCGCGTCGGCCTGGCGGAGCCTGTGGAACTGGCGATCCCTGCGGTGGAAGATCGCCGCCCTGGTGATCGCCGCGTCCTGCGCCGTGGCGCTCGCCGTGGGCGTCATCGTGCACCGGGCCACCGCCGACCGGTTCCGGTGGGAGGGGGAGGGCCGGGCCTTCATGGAGTTGGAGGCGTCGGAGCGGGAGTACCGGGAGAACGGCGGAACGCCCCCCGAGTACACCGTGTTCGACCCGGCCGAGATGCCGCCCGAACTGCTCGAACGCGTCGAGGAACTCGACGGGACCGGGGCCTGGTACGACACCGAGAGCGTGCAGGGCCCGTGGATGTGGGCCGCTCAGCGGGTCGACGGCGGAGTGCTCGCCGTACGGATCCACATGGGGCCCTCGGACATGAGCCTCGCCGCCCTGGACCGCACCATCGTGAAGGCCTCCGCGGCGGCCCTCGTCGTGATCGTCCCCCTCTCCCTCGTCATCACCGAACTGCTCAACCGGCGGCTCCGCCGCGTCGCGCGCACCGCCCGGCACATCGCGGACGGCGATCTCGACGCCCGTACGGGAGCGGGCGGGTCCGGCGGGGACGAGATCACCGAGATCGCGGGGGCGGTCGACTCGATGGCGCACGCGCTCCAGGAACGGATCGTCAACGAGCAGCGCTTCACCGCCGACGTCGCCCACGAGCTGCGGACCCCGCTGATGGGGCTGGTCACCTCCACCGAGCTGCTGCCCGAGGGCCGGGCGACCGAGCTGGTGCGGGACCGGGTGCGGGTGCTGCGCGGGCTGGTCGAGGATCTGCTGGAGATCTCCCGGCTGGACGCGGGGGCGGAGGCGGCGGATCCGCGATGGGTGCCGGTGGGGAGCGTGGTGGAGGCGTCCGTGGCGCGGGCCGGGGAGCCGACCCGGACGGTGGTCGTCAGCGACCGGCGCGTGGAGACCGATCCGCGCCGGCTGGACCGCATCATCTCCAACCTGGTGATCAACGCGCACCGGCACGGGCGCGGGCCCGTCGAGGTCCGGGTGGACGGCGGGACCGTCGTCGTCCGCGACCACGGTCCCGGCTTCCCGGAATCCCTCCTGACGGAGGGGCCGCAGCGGTTCCGCACCGGCGCTTCGGAACGCGGGCACGGGCACGGGCTGGGGCTGACGATCGCGCTGGGGCAGGCGGTGGTCATCGGGGCGACGCTCGAATTCACGAACGCGGAGGGTGGGGGGGCGGTCGCGGTGCTGAGGCTGCCGGAGGGGGATCCGCCTCCGGCGGAGGCCGGGCCGCCCGGGTCTGCCTGAGGCTGTCTGGCCTCTGTCTGGCCTGTCTGGCCTGTCTGGCCTGGTGGGCGCTGCCCGGTGCGTGTCGATACAGGGCGGAGACATGGTCGAGCGGGGGGCGAGGAGCGGGGGCGGCGAGGTGGATGCGGGGGCCGCGCAGGGTGGGGGTGTACGCGACCTTCCGCGTGCCCGTCATCCGGAGGCAGCACTTGTCCGCGCAGCAGTCCGCATCAGGGGGTTTGCGCCTCAATCGCCGGCGGGGCCGGAGTTCGACTCAGCCGCCCGGCGAAACTCAGGAGCCCGAAGAGGCGGGCTTCGCGGACCCGCCGACCGAGGAGAGCGACACCAACGGGACGCCGCGCCTCAAACGCCGGCGAGGCTGGAATTCAGGTCCATCGCGCCTCGAACGCCGGCGGGGCTGGAGTTCGACTCAGCCGCCGGGCGAAGCTCAGGAACCCGAAGAGGCGGGCTTCGGTGACCCGCCGACCGAGGAGAGCGACACCAACGGGACATCGCGCCTCAAACGCCGGCGAGGCTGGAATTCAGGCCCGTCGCGCCTCGAACGCCGGCGGGGCTGGATTTCAGGCCCGTCGCGCCTCAATCGCCGGTGGGGCTGGGATTCAGCAGGGCGGCGGGGCTGGGTGGTTGGGAGTGTGGGTGGGGTGGGGGCGGGGGGGTTGGTGGTGGTGGGGTATTCGGGGGTGCCTGGTGGGGGGTTGGGGGTGGGGAGCCTGGTGGAGACGTTTCTGCCGTGGTCGGGGGTGGCGGTGGCGGTGCTGGCGGTGGGCGCGCTGGTGCGGCGGTCGTGGGTCGCGCTGGGCGGGGTGACGCTCGCGGCGCTGGCATGGCTCGCGCTGTTCGGCGGGGTGCTGCTGGACAAGGGGGAAGGGGGCGGTGAGCTGACGGTGGTCAGCCACAATGTGGCCGAGGACAACGCGGACCCCGAGGGCGCCGCCCGGGCGCTCGCCGCGTCGGGGGCGCAGGTGATCGCCGTACAGGAGCTGTCGCCCGCCGCGCGGGACCGGTTCCGGGCCGCGCTGCCCGAGCGCTACCGCCACCACACCGTGCAGGGCGGGGTCGGCCTGTGGAGCACGTACGAGGTGACCTCGGCGGAGCCGCTGGAGATCATGCCCTGGCCCCGGGCGCTGCGCGCCACCCTGGCCACGCCGAAGGGGCCCGTCACCGTCTTCGTCGCCCATCTGGCGTCGGTGCGGGTCACCCCGGCGTCCGGCTTCGCCACCGGTCGCCGGGACGCGGCGGCGAAGCTTCTCGCGGAGGCCGTCGAGCGGGACCGGTCGAAGCGGACCCTCCTGGTCGGCGACTTCAACGGCACCGCGGACGACCGTGCGCTGGCCCCGCTGCTGGACGGGATGACCTCGGCCCAGGACGCGGCGGGGGACGGCTTCGGCTTCAGCTGGCCGGCCCGTTTCCCGGTGGCCAGGATCGATCACATCCTCGCCGACGGGCTGCGGCCGGTGTCCGCGCGGACGCTGCCCGCGACGGACAGCGATCATCTGCCGGTGGCCGCCTCCTTCGCCTACTGAGGGCCGACGCCGTCAGAGGTACTGGGCGTAGCCGTCGAGCGCCCGCAGGATCTCCGGTTCGGGGGCGGAGGGCAGCTGGAGGACGACCTCCTCGATGCCGAGGTCCGCGAAGCGGGCCAGCCCGTCCGCGTCGGGGACCACGCCGAAGGGGATCACCCGCAGATCGCCGGGGGCGCGGCCCGCCGCCTCCCACGCCTCGCGCAGCGCGGGCAGCGACTCCGTCAGTCCGGCGCCGCCGAGCGGGAGCCAGCCGTCGGCGTGGGCGGCGACGGCGGCGAAGAGCCCGGGGCCCGCCCCGCCGCCGAGGAGGACCGGAGGGGCCCCTCCCGCGGGCTTGGGGTGGGCGAGGGAGGCCCGGACCGAGCCGTACTCCCCCGTGTACGCGGTGGGTTCGCCGGCCCACAGGGCGCGCATCAGCGCCAGCGAGTCATGGACCCTGGCCCGCCGGGTGGCCCATTCGACGCCGTGGTCCTCGGCCTCCTCCCGGTTCCAGCCGTATCCGGCCCCGAAGGTGAAGCGGCCGCCGGAGAGATGGTCCAGGGTCGCGATCTGCTTGGCGAGGCCGATCGGGTCGTGCTGGGCGACGAGGGCGACGCCGGTGCCGATGGCGAGCCGGGTGGTCACCGCCGCCGCCTGGGCGAGGGCGACGAAGGGATCGAGGCTGCGGCCGTACTCCTCGGGCAGTTCGCCGCCGAGCGGGAACGGGCTGCTCCGCTCCACCGGGATATGGGTGTGCTCGGGGAGGTGGAGTCCGGCGAAGCCGCGCTCCTCCAGGGCGCGGGCGAGCCGTACGGGGCTGATGGTCCGATCGGTCAGAAAGAGCGCAGTCGCCAGGCGCATCGCGTTCCTTGTCGTCGTTCTCAAGATGCTCAGGGATGGATTCCCCACCCGTCGCCCTACCCGCGCGGTCTGGCTCACTCCCCGTCTTGCGGGTCTGTTCACGGGTCGGTAACAGAGTCTCAGGGCAGCACTTCCGCCGTACGGAGAGCGTGAGGAGTCCAGCCGTATGCGCCACGACGAGGTACGTGAGGGACATGCCATGGGCCGGCGGGGGCTCCTGGTGACGGGGGCGGCCTCGGCGCTTACGTTGGGAGCTGTGAGCTTCGCCGGGGCCGCGCCGCACACGGACGGGGAGATCAGGGTCGTCCGGGGCGTGCTGCCGCCCGACGCGCCCGACTATGTCTATCTGCCGGTGGAGGTGGGCCGGGGGGTGCGGGAACTGGCCGTCTCGTACGGCTACGAACGCCCCGCGGTCCCCGCCGGGACGCCCGGCAACGCGCTCGACATCGGGATCTTCGACGAACGGGGCGTCGCGCTCGGCGGGGAGGGGTTCAGGGGCTGGTCGGGAGGGGCGCGGACATCGTTCTTCATCCGGGCCGACGACGCCACTCCGGGGTATGTGGCGGGCCCGGTGCGGGCGGGCGTCTGGCACATCGTGCTCGGGCCCTACACGGTCGCGCCCCGGGGACTGCCGTACGAGGTGACCATCACGCTGCGCTACGGGGAGCCGGGCCGGACGCCCGAGCGGATCTATCCGCCGGAGCGCGCCGGGGGCCGGGGGCGGGCCTGGTACCGGGGGGACTGCCATCTGCACTCGTGGCACTCGGACGGGCGGCGCACCCCGGGCGAGATCGCGGCGCTGGCGCGGGCCGCCGGGCTCGACTTCATCCACACCTCGGAGCACAACACCCATGCCGGGCAGCCGTTCTGGGCCGAGCACGCCGGGGACGATCTGCTGATCCTCACCGGTGAGGAGATCACCACGCGCACCGGGCACGTGCTGGCGCTGGGCACCGACCCGGGGACCTTCGTCGACTGGCGGTACCGGGCGCGGGAGAACCGCTTCGGGCGGTTCGCCCGGGAGATCCGGCGGGCCGGCGGGCTGGTGGTGCCCGCGCATCCGCACGCGAGCTGTGTCGGCTGCGGCTGGAAGTTCGGGCTCGGGGAGGCGGACGCGGTGGAGGTGTGGAACGGGTCGTACACCGCCGACGACGAGGTCTCCCTCCAGGCGTGGGACGCGGCGCTGGCGCGCGGCAGATGGATTCCGGCGATGGGCAACAGCGACGCGCACCGGGACCCCGATCCGGTGGGCGGGCCGCAGACGGTGGTGCTCGCGGAGGAGCTGACGCGGGCGGCGGTGCTGGAGGGGCTGCGGAGGGGGCGCAGCTATGTCGTGGAGTCGTCGGCGGTGTCGCTGGCCCTGTCGGCGGGGGACGGGAGAGGGCGGCGGGCGGGGATCGGGGAGCGGCTGCGGGCGGCGGCGGACGCGCCGGTGACGGTGCGGTTCGCGGTGGCGGGGGCGCCGGACGGCGGCTCGGTGCGGCTGGTCACCGAGCAGGGGGTGTTGCTGACCCGGGCGGCGGCGGATCTGGAGCCGGGGTCGGGGACGGGGGCCGACCGGGCGGCGGGAGCCGGGGCGAGGGCGAGGGCGGGGGCGGGGGCGGGGAGCGACGCCGGAGCGGGGGCCGGGGGATGGCGGGGCGGGGAGTGGCGGACGGGCGCGGGGCGGGCCGGGTACGCGCGGCTGGAGGTGCGGCATCCCTCGGGGAGGCTGGCCGGGTTCACCAACCCGGTGTTCCTGGGCGGATGAGACGGGGGTACGGGGGACCCGGCCGGGCCCCCCGTACGCCTCGGGCGGCCCGGATCCCGGTGGGGGCGGTCCGGGCGACGTACTCCTCGAAGGCGCGGGGAGGGCGGCCGAGGGCCTGGCGGCGGGGAACGGCCCGGCGGCCGGTCTTGCCAGTGGCGCCGGGGACGGACTTCTGTCATATGCCGGAGTCAACAGGCGGCGGGCGGTACGACCCATGGTTGAAACGTCCATTTATCTGTGTGATCGTGCCTCAGTGGATCTTCTGGACGACTGTCTGACCGGTGTGCGCGCCCAAGAGGCGGTGTTCCGCCGCGCGGGGTACCGGACGGGCGGCGAGCCGTGCGGGCCGCTGCTGGATCTGCCGCTGGTGCGGGTGTTGCGCGAGCCGGGCGTCACGGTCGGCTCGGCGGCCCGGGGAGCCGGCCGCACGGACGGCCTCGCGTTCGGCGCGGCCTTCGAACGGGTGCGCGGGACGATCCCGTCCGCCCATCGCACAGCGGCCTCGGGGCCGGGGAGGAACCGATGAAGAGACCGGTCGAGAGAATCGGGGGCTGGGTCGCGGGGTTCGCGCTGCTCGCCGGGATCGTGGTGGTCGGGCAGAGCGACTTCATGGACACCGACAAGACGCCCGAGCGGGTGGAGAACGGCGTCGGCGAGCTGCGGCTGAGCGTCACCGGGCGGCCGACGCCGGGATCGCTGGCCGCCGCCGAGCAGGTACTGGCCAAGATCAGCGCCGGGGACGCGGACGGGCTCGTGGACCTGGCGGAGGGCGACCCGGGCGAGGCGGAGGAAGCCGTCGCCCGCGCGTGGGTGAAGGACTGGCGGGACGCGACCACCGGGCCCATGACGGCGGAATTCAGCGAACCGGAGAAGGGCGTCTCGGTGGACGTCGCCTTCGAGGGGCGGGGCGTCTTCTCCTTCGGTCTGACGCCGGCGGAGGACGAGGACCGGTACGAGGTGTTCCTGACCGAGGACTAGAGCCTGGTCCGGGGGGGCAGCGCGCGCCCCCCGGCACCGCGCGCTACTCCGGGACGATCAGGGACGGGGTGTCGCGGGTCAGCACCTCGCCGCGGAAGAAGGCCGGGCTGCGGCGGCTCATCACGGTCATCAGCACCACCCCGAGCAGCAGCAGTCCGACGGCGATCACGAAGACGGAGCCGACGCCGAGGACCGCCGAGCCGCTGCCGTACGCCGGGTCGCCCATGTCGTACAGGGTCTTGACGAAGACCGCGGCGAGCAGCGCCCCGCCGACGCCCGGGAAGAGGCCCTTGAAGAGGAGGTCGCGGGGGGAGCGGGTCAGCTCGCGGCGAAAGTACCAGGCGCAGGCGAAGGCCGTGAGGGAGTAGTAGAAGCAGATCATCAGGCCGAGCGCGTAGACCGTGTCGATCAGGACGTTCTCGCTCACCAGGGTCATCACCGTGTAGAACGCGCCGGTCGCCGCGCCCGCCACGACGGTGGCCCGGCCCGGGGTCTTGAAGCGGCTGTTCACCCGGGCGTACGACGGGGGCAGCGCCTGGTACGAGGACATCGCGAGGACCGTGCGGGCGACCGGGATGAAGGTGGTCTGGAGGCTCGCGGCGGCGGAGGCGAGGACCGCGACGAAGAGCAGGACGCCCAGTCCGGGGCCCATCACCGGGCCCGCGAGCGCGGCGAAGACATTGTCGGAGGTGTCGGGGTTGGCGAGGCCGAGGCCCTTCTCGCCGGAGCCGACGGCCATCTGCGCGGCGATGCCGGTGACGAGATACGCGCCGACCAGGACGACCATCGCGATGAGGGCGGCGCGGCCCGGGGTGCGGTCGCTGCCGGTGGTCTCCTCGTTGGCGGCGAGACAGGCGTCCCAGCCCCAGTACATGAAGATCGAGAGGGAGAGGCCCGCGGTGAAGGCCGCGAAGGACTCGACGGCGAACGGGTTCAGCCACTCCATGGAGAAGGAGAGCGAGGTCTCGAAGGAGTCCGCCCGGCCGAGCGCCATGGCCACGAAGACTCCGAGGACCAGCAGTTGCAGGGCCACGAGCGTGTACTGCACGCCCTTGGTGGCCGTCATGCCCCGGTAGCTGATGGCCGTGGCGACGGCGATGAGGATCAGCACGGTGAGGATGTGCGCGGCCTTCGCGTCGCCCAGTCCGGCGACGGACTCGCTGCCGGTGATCTCCCCCGCGAGCAGCCAGAAGAAGGAGGCGGCGACGCCCGCGAGATTGGAGAGCACGATGATCGTGGCGATCACCAGCCCCCAGCCGCACATCCAGCCGACGCGGGGTCCGAACGCCTTCACCGTCCAGGTGAAGGAGGTGCCGCAGTCCGGCATGACCCGGTTCAGCTCGCGGTAGGCGAAGGCGACCAGCAGCATCGGCAGGAATCCGGCCAGGAACACCGCGGGCATCTGGAGTCCGACCTCGCCCGCCGTGGAGCCGAGGGTGGAGGTCAGGCAGTAGACCGGGGCGACGGTGGAGATGCCGATGACCGCGCTGCCCGTCAGCCCCACCGAATTCCCGCCGAGGCCCTTGGCGCGTGCTCCGCCGGCCCCTCCGGGGGCGTCCCCCGCGCCGTCTCCGGCCCGGGGCCGCGCATCCGTCTGAGTCATGAACAGGACGTTAATTGCTGCGGTTTCCACATCCGGAGGGAAGCCATCCGAATAGCGAACCTTTGATTTAAGGGAGGATATTCCGCTTGCGCCTGCACTTGAAAGACCAAGGGCGGGCAGCGCACACTTCTTGCAAGGAGAGGGGCGCATTCTTCCAGGTGCGATAACCGCAGCAGCGCCCGGTTTGGGCCGGTATGAAATTTTCCCGCGCCTCCCTCCGCCCTTGTGTACGCCGCGTAAACGTCTCCTGTCGCCTTCGTGACGGCCGTGAGAAAGTGGAACCAGAGCGGAACGTGTCGACCCGGGTGACCCGAGTGGTCGTGCGGTGGGGGGTGCCGAGATGTTGTCCGTGGTGTCCAGTGAGGCCGTGCCCGCGCGGGACCGGACGGAGTGGTACCAGGACGTCATCGCCCAGGAGGTCGCGCCGACCCGGCTGATGCTCGCGGACACCGACTCCTTCCGGGCCGAGGCGGCGGTGCTGGAGCTGGGACGCGTGCGGGTGTCGAGGTTCTCGTACACCTCGCTGCTGTCCTGGCGCACGCCCGAGCTGATCCGGCGGAGCGACCCCGAGCGGTACTCCCTGGCGTTCATGACCCAGAGCACCATGTGGATATCCCAGCGCCGCAGCCACGCCGAGCTGTTCGCCGGGGACGCGGTCCTCTTCGACTCCTCCCACCCCTTCGACGCCGGAACCGGAAGCATGGCGGGCGGGCCCGACGGCGCGCTGGTGCGGGTGGTGATCGTGTCGCTGCCCCGGGACGCCGTGTCGCTGCCCCCGGACCGCGTCGACCGGCTGCTCGCGCGGCGGCTCGACGGGCGGACCGGCATGGGGGCGATCCTCGGGCAGTTCGTCACCGCCCTGGAGACCCACGCGGGCGACTGCCTCCCCCATGAGCTGGAGCAGCTCGCGGACACCACGCTCGCCCTCTCCTCCGCGTTCCTCGCCTCGCGGCTGGACTCCTACGGCGATCTCCCCGCCGAGACCCGGGCCCGGGCGCTGCTGGAACGGATCAACTCCTTCATCGACCACAATCTCGGCGACCCCGCGCTGACCCCGCGGGCCGTGGCCGAGCGCCACCACATCTCGCTGCGGTCGCTGTATCTCCTCTTCCAGGGCCAGGGCGGCGGCGAGAGCGTGGCCGCCTCCATCCGCCGCCGCCGGCTCGAACGGTGCCGCGCCGATCTGGTCCGGCCCGAGCTGCTGGCCGCGCCCATCCACAGCGTCGCGGCGCGATGGGGGTTCAACAGCGCGGCGGTGTTCGGCCGGGCGTTCCGGGAGGTGTACGGGGCGAGTCCGCGCGAGTACCGGCGGCAGGCGGTGCTGACGGGAGCGGCGGGAGCGGTCGCCGGGGGCGGGGCCGGGACGCAGCTCCGGGCGTTGCACGGAACGTCCAAGGGGGTTGCCAGTTGAGACAGGTCCGGCGCGGGGCGTGAACCTACGCTCGGGTTACGAGCGACAGAACCGGTGAGGGAAGGGAGAGCCCTATGCGAATCACCGGCCGGGGCGGCGGAAGACGGACGAGCGGGGCGCACCGGGGACCTCGGTCCTGGGACCCGGGGTGAGCGGCCCGCCCGCCGGGGCGGGGCCGGACGCCCCGCCCCGGGCCGGGTCCGTCCGTCAGCCGGACCAGGTGACGGCCTGGGTCTCCGAGTAGGCGTGCAGGGCGAAGGAGCCGACGTCACGGCCGACGCCGCTCTGTTTGAAGCCGCCGAACGGGGCCTCCATGTTGCGGGCGACGGTGTTCACCCCCACACCGCCGGTGCGGAGCCGGGCCGCGAGCCGGAAGGCGCGCCCGACGTCCCCCGACCAGATGTAGTCGATGAGTCCGTACTCCGTGTCGTTGGCGAGGGCGACGGCCTCCTCCTCGGTGTCGAAGGGCAGGACGACCGCCACCGGACCGAAGATCTCCTCGCGGACGATCCGCATCCCGGCCGCGCAGTCGGCGAAGAGGGCGGGCGCGACATAGAAGCCCCGTGACAGAGCCGGGCGTTCGCCGCCCGCGACGAGCCGGGCGCCCTCCTTACGGCCCAGTTCGAGATAGGACTCGACGCGATCGCGGTGCGCGGCGGAGATCAGCGGGCCGACGACCGTGCCGGGTTCGGCGGGATGACCGATCCGCAGCCGGGCCAGATAGCCGCTCAGCCGGGCGATCAGCCGCTCGTACACCCCGCGCTGGGCGATCACCCGGGTCGGCGCCGTACAGATCTGGCCGCTGTAGAACGAGAACGTCGTGCCGATGCCCAGCGTCGCCGCGTCCAGGTCCGCGTCGTCGAAGACCAGCGCCGCCCCCTTGCCGCCCAGCTCCATCAGCCGGCGCTTCATCTCCCGCCCGCAGACCTCGCCGATACGCCGGCCGACGGCCGTGGAGCCGGTGAAGCTGACCATGTCGACGTCCGGGGAGCCGACGGCGGCCTCGCCCACGGCGGGCGCGGAGCCGGTCACCACATTGACCACCCCCGGCGGGACGCCCGCCTCCGCCAGGGCCTCGGCCATCCGGTAGACCGAGAGCGGATCCTGCGGGGCGGGCTTCACCACGACGGTGTTGCCCATGGCGAGCGCCGGGGCGACCTTGCCCGCCGCGTTGGCCCACGGATTGTTGTACGAGGTGACGCAGGCGACCACGCCCACCGGCCGGCGCACGGCGACCGCCCCCGTCACGCCCCCTCGCCCCATCGGGCCCGCCGCGCCGACCTGCGGCGGCAGCGGCTGCTCCACGGGCTCCAGCGCGCCCCTGGCGTACCGCCGGAAGCGGGCCGCGGCGACCCCGACCTGCATCGAGCGCGCGGTGGCGGTGGTCGCGCCGGTCTCGGCGCGGGCGAGGTCGGCGTACGGCCGGGCGTTCCGCTCGATGATCCCGGCGGCGGCGTCGAGGATCCGCGCGCGCTCCCGGGGCTCGGTGCGCGACCAGGAGTCGAAGGCCGCCCGGGCGGCCCCGGCCGCGGCGTCCACCTGGGCCCGGCTCGCCTCGGGAGCGAGCCCGACGGGCTCCTCGGTCGCCGGGTCGAGCACCTCGTAGTGCCCCCCGTCGGGCTCGACCCACTCGCCGCCGATGAAGAGTCCTCGCGGGGTGCTTCCCTCCGGGGCGCTCATACGGCCGGCACCGTCCTCGTGTCACGGCCGGAGCGCAGTACGGTCCCGGGCGCCGCGCCGGTGGTCCGGTCCTCGCGCACGGTCTCCACGCCGTTGACGCGCACGGAGACGATCCCGATCGCCCGCGCGTCCAGCCGCGGGCCGTCCCCGGGCAGATCGTGGACGAGGGAGGCCGGGCCCGCGTCGATCCGCTCGGGGTCGAAGAGGACCAGGTCGGCGTGGAACCCCGGCTCGATCCGGCCGCGTTCGCGCAGCCCGAAGAGGCGGGCCGGATCGTCTGTGAGCATCTTCACGGCCGCCTCCAGCGGAACGAGCTTCCGGCCGCGCAGACAGTCGCCGAGGAAGCGCGTGGTGTACGGGGCCCCGCACATCCGGTCCAGATGGGCGCCCGCGTCGGAGCCGCCGAGCAGGACGTCCTCGTGCTGCCAGGTCCGCCGGCGCAGCTCCCAGGAGGCGGGGTCGTCGTCGGTGGGCATCGGCCACAGGACCGTGCGCAGACCGTCGTTGGCGCAGATCTCCACCAGACACTGGAAGTCGTCCTGGCCGCGCTCGGCGGCGATGTCCCGGACGACGCGTCCGCCGACGCCCGCGTTCGCCCCGGAGTAGGTGTCGCCGATGACGTACCGGCCGAAGTCGGCCAGCCGGCGGAAGACCCCGGCCTCCTTGGAGTCGGCGCGGCGCAGCAGTTCGGCGCGGACCGCCGGGTCGCGGAGGCGCTCGATCCGCTCCGGGACCGGGAGGCCGAGGATTTCGCCCCAGCCGGGGATGAGGTTGAGCGCGCAGAAGGTGCCCAGCGACATGTTCATCGGGGTGAGGATCGGCATGGTGAGGGCCACGATCCGGCCGCCCGCCGCGCGGGCCCGTTCGGAGGCGGCCAGCTGGCGGGGGACGCGCTCGGGGACGGCGGCGTCGATCGTGAGGACGTTCCAGTTCAGCGGCCGTCCGGCGGCGGCGCTCATCCGTACGAGAAGGTCGATCTCGGCGTCGCTGAACTCGTCGAGACAGCCCGCGACGATCGCCTCCAGCTGGGTGCCCTCGTGGTCGCCGACCGCCCGCGACAGCGCGATCAGCTCCTCGGGCCCGGCGTGCCGGGAGGCGACGGGCGCGCCGTCGCCGTCGGAGTGGGTGGCGGACTGGGTGGTGGACAGGCCCCAGGCGCCCGCCTCCATCGCCTCGTGCAGCAGGTCGACCATCTGCCGGAGCTGGTGCGGGGTGGCGCGGCCGCCGACGGCGTCCGGGCCCATGACATGGCGGCGCAGCGCGCAGTGGCCGACCATGAAGCCCGCGTTGACGGCGATCCGGCCCTCCAGGGCGTCGAGATACTCGCCGAAGGTGTGCCAGTTCCAGGGCGCGCCCTCCTCCAGGGCGACCAGGGACATGCCCTCGACCCGGGACATCATCCGCCGGGTGTAGTCGGCGTCCTCGGGGCGGTCCGGGTGGAGCGGCGCGAGGGTGAATCCGCAGTTGCCGCCCGCGACGGTGGTGACGCCGTGGTTCATGGAGGGGGTGGCGTACGGGTCCCAGAAGAGCTGGGCGTCGTAGTGGGTGTGCGGGTCGACGAATCCGGGGGCCAGGACGAGTCCGGAGGCGTCCTCGCCGGTGACGGCGTCCGTCTCGCCGAGGGCTCCGGGGTCGGCGACGACGGCGATCCGGCCGTCGCGCAGACCGACGTCGGCGGTGCGGGCGGGCGCTCCGGTGCCGTCCACGACGGTCGCGGAGCGAATGAGGTGGTCGAGCATCGGGGGTGGTCCTCTCCGGGGGGCCTCGGGGGCTCGTGAGGTGGTCGGGGGGCGCGGGGTGCGGGCCCGGGCGGGCTCAGGCGCGGGCCCGGGCCACGGGTGGGCGCGGGCTCAGGAGGGCTCAGGCGCGGGCTCAGGAGGGCCGGAAGCGGGTGGTCCGGTGGATCGGGTCGGTGTCGATCTGGGGGATGACGTGCTCGCCGATGAGCTTGATCGTCGTCATGGTGTCCTCGTACGAGATCCCCACCGGCAGCCCGAACGACAGCTGGTCCGCGCCCGCCTGCTCCCACCGCTTGCACTGCTGGAGCACCTCCCCCGGGTCTCCGCAGATCAACAGCTCCTCCGCGATCAGCAGCTCGACGACCTCGGCGGTGTACTCGGGGATCAGCTCGGGCCACTCGGGGACGCCCTCGGGGCGGGGGAAGGTGTCGTGGTAGCGGAAGAGCAGCGACTGGAGGTGGTTGAGCCCGCCGCCGGCCGCGATCTCGACCGCCTTGTCGTGGGTCTCCGCGCAGACGGCGGTGGAGGTGACCATGACGTTGTCGTTGACGAAGTCCCCGATCGGCCGGGCCCGCGCGATCGCCGACTTGTACGAGTCGAGCACCCACTCCATGTCGGAGACCTTCTGGACGCTGAACCCGAGGACGCCCAGCCCCTTCTCCCCGGCCATGGCGTACGAGGAGGGCGACCCGGCGGCGTACCACATCGCCGGGTGGGACTTCCCGTACGGCTTGGGGAGGATCTTGCGCGGCGGCAGGGACCAGTGCTTGCCCCGGAAGCCGGGGTACTCGTCCTGGAGCCACATCCTGGGGAACTCGGCGATCGTCTCCTCCCAGATCTCCTTGGTGTGGTTCATGTCGGTGACGCCCGGCAGGAAGCCGAGGATCTCGTGGCTGCCCGCGCCCCGGCCGGAGCCGAACTCGAAGCGCCCCTCGGAGAGGTGGTCGAGCATGGCGACCTTCTCGGCGACCTTGACGGGGTGGTTCACGGGGGCGAGCGGGTTGAAGATGCCCGAGCCCAGATGGATCCGGTCGGTGGCGTGGGCGAGATAGCCGAGGAAGACGTCGTTGGCGGAGAGGTGCGAGTACGACTCCAGGAAGTGGTGCTCGGAGGCCCAGGCGTATTTGAAGCCCGAGGCGTCGGCCTGGATGACGTACTCGCTCTCCTCCATGAGCACGCGGTGCTCGGCGAGCGGGTCGGTCTCGGCCCGCTTGCCGACGTATCCCTGTACGAAGATGCCGAATTCCAAGGGGTCACCGTCCCAGTTTTTCTGACGCACCGTCAGATTGTGATGCGCTCGACTGTTCCACCGGCCGATTGCGCCGTCAATAGCTGACGTACCGTCAGATCGATGCCCCGGGCCGGCTCAGAGGACGTTGACGCCCGCCATCCAGCCGCCGTCGATGACGAACGGCTGGCCGGTGATGTACGAGGAGTCGTCGCAGCTCAGGAAGAGCGCCAGCGCGGCGACCTCCTCCGGCCGCCCGATCCGGCCGAGCGGCACGACCTTCCGGTACATCCGGTCCATCGACTTCCGCGCCTGCCCGGGGTCCGCGTCCGGCTGGAGGACCGAGGGGCTGACCATCGGGGTGTCCACCGCTCCCGGGCAGACCGCGTTGACCCGGATGCCCCGCGCCGCCAGCTCCAGGGCCGCGACCCGGGTCAGGCCGAGGACGGCGTGCTTGGACGCGGTGTACGCGCCGAGCATCGCCGCGCCGGCCAGCCCGGCGTACGAGGACACGTTCACGATCGTGCCGCCCCCCGCCGCCCCCAGCTCGGGCGCGAGGGCGCGGATCCCGAGGAAGACCCCGGTCTGATTGACCTGGGTGATGAACTGGTACTCCTCCAGCGGGGTGGAGACCAGCGCGTTGAAGCGCAGCACGCCCGCGTTGTTCACCAGGCCGTCGATCGCGCCGAAACGCTCCTTGGCGGCGGCCACGGCGGCGGTCCAGTCGGCCTCCCGGGTGACGTCGAGCCGGGTGTAGAGGGCGTCGGGGCCCAGCTCGGCGGCGACGGCCTCGCCCTGTTCGTCCAGGACGTCGGCGAGGACGACCCGCGCGCCCTCGGCGGCGAAGAGCCGGGCCTCCGCCTCGCCCTGGCCGCGAGCGGCTCCGGTGATCAGGACGACGCGTCCGTCGAGCTTTCCCATGGGTCTCTCCTCAGGTCGGTCCTCAGGTCGGCCCTCAGGTCGGCCCTCAGCTCGGTCGCGGCGAAGTCCGCAGCCTTCGCGGGGGCCTTCGGGGGGCCTTCGGGGGTGCGGCGCGGGTCAGGCGGCGGACGACAGATGCGGGGCGACGTCGGCGGCGAAGGCGGCCATCTGGTCGGTCAGCTCGGCGCGGTCGCGGCTGCGGAAACGGACCTGGATCTGGTGCACGCCCATGGCGGCGTACTCCCGGAGCGACTCGGCGACGGCCTCCGGCTTCCCGGCGAGCGTCCGTCTGCCGGACTCCCGGCCGGGCGGCCCGCCGGGGTCGCCCAGGCGGATCGGCTCCGGGATCGCGCCGATCTCCAGCGGCTCGGCGATCCCGGCCGCCTCGCGCAGGGCCCGGAGCGCGGCGATCCTGGCCGGGAGCAGCTCGCGCGGGTCGCCCTGGGACAGCCAGCCGTCGCCCCGGACGGCGGCCCGGCGCAGCGCGGCGGGCGAGGAGCCGCCGACCCACAGGGGGATGTGCGGCTGGGCGGGCCTCGGGCGCTGGCCGAGATCCTCGAAGGAGAACCTCTTCCCCGCGAACCGAGGAAACTCGTCGGGCCCGAGGGCGGCCCGCAGCGCGTCCACGCTCTCGTCCAGCAGCTCGCCGCGCCGGGCGAAGTCGGCGCCGACGGCCGCGAACTCCTCGGGCACATGACCGGCTCCCACGCCCAGGATCAGCCGTCCGCCGGAGAGATGGTCGAGGGTCGCGTACTGCTTGGCGGTGATCAGCGGGTGGCGCAGCCCGACGACGGCGACATGGCTGAGGAGCCGGACCCGGCGGGTGATCCCGGCGAGGAAGGAGAGGGTGGCGACGGGGTCGTACCAGACGGTGGACATGGCTCCGGCGAGCCGCCGGGGGATGGCGACGTGGTCGCAGACGGCGACATAGGCGAAGCCGGTGCGGTCGGCGACCCGGGCCACCTCGGCGAGGTCCTCGGCGCCGGCGGCGGCCTCCCAGGGTTCCGCGTAGAGGGTGGACTGCGACTGGACGGGGAGCTGTATGCCGTAGGACAACAGGCCTTCGGGGAGTATGCGCACGGGGGTGCCTCCTCGCCTGGGCCGGCGGGGCGCCGGTCGGTGGGGAGCATCGTCGTGGCTGACGCATCATCAGACAAGAGGGGGCGGCTCGGGCGCCGGGCGGGGCGCCGGGCGGGGGGGTGCTGGTGCCTGGGCGTCGAGGCGGGGCTCGGGCTCCTGTCGGGGGCGCTGCCCCCGAGGCCCCCGCGCCTCAAACGCCGGCGGGGCTGAAGAGTGCGGCTCGGGCGCCGAGTGGGGCTGATATGGCGGGTCGGGCCCCGGGCGGGGGGAAATGGCAGGTCCGGCACCGGGGGGGTGGGGTGGCGGGTCAGGAGACCTGGAAGCCGAGGGCGGTGGCGACGACCGCGGCCTGGCTCAGGTCGATGCGGGCGCCCTCGACGCGGACGGTGAGCGGATCGAGGGAGGACAGATCGCTCCCCCGCAGATCCGCCCCGGCGAGCTTCGCGCTGTGCAGCATCGCCCCCGAGAGATCCACCCCGGTCAGCGTCGCCCCCTCCAGCCGGGCCGCCGTCAGATCGCACTCCCGCATCCGGAGGCCGTCGAAGGAAGCCCGCCGCAGATCGGCCCCGGGCAGCCCGGTGAACGACCAGTCCCCGCCGGTCACCCGCAGCAGGCCGAAGGTGCACTGCTGGAACAGGCTGCCGACGGCCTTGCACTGCTCGAAGGAGGTGTCGAAGAAGCCGCAGCCCTTGAAGACGCAGTTGGTGAACGCCGCGTTCGTATGCCGCGAGGCGTTGAACTTCACCCCGGAGAAGGTGCACTCGTCGAAGACCCCGCCGTCGTTCACCACCTCCGTCCAGTCGGTGTCGTAGAACGTGTGGCGCGCGAACCGCAGACCCGACAGATCCCTCCCGTACCAGTCCTCGCCCCGGACGATCAGCTCCGCGTCGGGGACGGGCGGCTCGGACGAGTAGGGATCGACACTCGCGCGCTCACGTCTGATGGCCATGTTCCCGATTGAACACCCGGCCACTGACAACGGCCCGGCGGGACGCGAGTACCGCCGCGGCACACGCGGATGGCCAGTGGGTAGCATCGCGGCTTCGGGAAGCGGACAAATGGTGGAGTGGAGTCGAGTCGTGACGCGACCGCGTGTGGGTGTGGCCGTACTGACCATGGGGAACAGGCCCGTCGAGCTGCGGGCGCTGCTCGACTCCGTCGCGATGCAGGACGAGCCCCCCGCCCGGGTCGTGGTCGTCGGCAACGGCGCGCCGCTGCCGGAGCTGCCCGACGGGGTCACCGCCGTGGAGGTGCCGGAGAACCTCGGGGTGTCCGGGGGGCGCAATGTCGCCATGGAGCGGCTGCGGGAGTTCGGGGACGTGGACGTCCTCGTCGACCTGGACGACGACGGGCTGCTCGTGGACCGCGATGTGTTCAGCCGGATCGGCGATCTGTACGAGGCCGATCCCCGGCTGGGGATCGTGTCGTTCCGGATCGCCGACGAGAACGGGGAGACGCAGCGGCGGCACGTGCCCCGGCTGCGGGCGAAGGATCCGATGCGCGGCGGGCTGGTGACGACCTTCCTCGGGGGCGGGCACGCGCTGTCGATGCCGATGCTGGAGCGGGTCGGGGGGTGGCCCGAGGAGTTCTTCTTCACCCACGAGGAGACCGACCTCGCCTGGCGGGCGCTGGACGACGGCTGGAAGGTGCTCTACGAGCCCCGGCTGCTGCTCCAGCACCCGAAGACGTCGCCCGCCCGGCACGCGGTGTACTACCGGATGACCGCGCGCAACCGGGTGTGGCTGGCGAAGCGGAATCTGCCCGCGCCGCTGGTGCCGCTGTACCTCGGGAGTTGGACCGCGATGACCCTGCTGCGGACCCGGTCCGGGGAGGGGCTGAAGGCCTGGGCGGGCGGGTTTGTGGAGGGGGTGCGGGAGCCGTGCGGGGAGCGGAGGCCGATGCGGTGGGCGACGGTGTGGTGGATGACGAGGCTGGGCCGCCCCCCCGTGATCTGACCCCCGCCCCGCCCCTGCCCGGCCCTTGAGCACGCACCCCCGCCACCAGGCGCGTACAGGCACGGACAAACCCAGCCCGTCCGGCGCTTGACCACGCGCCTCCACCACCAGGCGCGTACAGGCACGGACAAACCCAGCCCGTCCGGCGATTGAGGACGAACCTCCACCACCAGGTGCGCACAGGCACGGACAGACTCAAGGTCTGCCCCCGGGGCTCCGCCCCGCACGCCTCAAACGCCGGCGGGGCTGGGTTATGGCATGCGCTGCCCCCCGCCAACCACCCACAGGCTGAACTCATGACACCAGGACCAGGCAACTCCAGCCCGTCCGGCGATTGAGGACGAACCTCCACCACCAGGTGCGCACAGGCACGGACAGACTCAAGGTCTGCCCCCGGGGCTCCGCCCCGCACCCCGCGCCTCAAACGCCGGCGGGGCTGGAACTCCCAGCTCACGCCCACGCCACCCGTCCAGGCCCATGCGGGGCTCCGCCCCGAGCCCCACGCCTCAAGCGCCCGCGGGGCTGGACGTCGCGGCTCACGCCCCGTCACCCACCCCGGCCGCCCGGAGGGCAGGCTCACGGAACCCACAGGCCCTCCGGGCTCAGCCCGAGGAGTTGGATCGCGTTCCCCCGGACGATGCGGTCGACCGTCTCGGCGGGGAGGTGGGACATCTGGGACTGGCCGACCTGGCGGGAGTGGGGCCAGGTGGAGTCGGAGTGGGGGTAGTCGGTCTCGTAGAGGACGTTCGCGGGGCCGATGGCGTCGAGGTTGCGCAGGCCGAAGGCGTCGTCGAAGAAGCAGCCGTAGACGTGCTCGGCGAAGAGTTCGGACGGGGGACGGAGGACCTTGTCGGCGACGCCGCCCCAGGCGCGGTTCTCCTCCCAGACGACGTCGGCGCGTTCGAGGATGTAGGGGATCCACCCGATCTGGCCCTCCGCGTACATGATCCGCAGGCCGGGGAAGCGTTCGAACTTGCCGCTCATGAGCCAGTCGACCATGGAGAAGCAGCAGTTCGCGAAGGTGATGGTCGAGCCGACGGCGGGGGGCGCGTCCGCCGAGGTGGAGGGCATTTTGGAGGAGGAGCCGATGTGCATGGCGATCACGGTGCCGGTCTCGTCGCAGGCCCGCAGGAAGGGATCCCAGGCGTCGCCGTGGATGGAGGGCAGCCCGAGGAAGGGCGGTATCTCGGAGAAGGCCACCGCCCGCACCCCGCGCGCCGCGTTCCGCCGGACCTCCGCCGCCGCGAGTTCGGCGTCCCAGAGGGGGACGAGGGTGAGCGGGATGAGCCGCCCCGCGGCCTCGGGCCCGCACCACTCCTCGACCATCCAGTCGTTGTAGGCGCGGACGCAGAGCAGCCCCAGCTCGCGGTCGCGGGCCTCGGTGAAGGTCTGCCCGCAGAAGCGGGGGAAGGTCGGGAAGCAGAGCGCGGACTGGACGTGGTTCACATCCATGTCCGCGAGCCGCTCGGGGACGCTGTAGGAGCCCGGGCGCATCTGCTCGTACGTGATGATCTCCAGCTTGATCTCGTCGCGGGCGCAGCCGACGGCGGTGTCGAGCCGGGTCAGCGGGCGGTGGAGATCCTCGTACACCCACCAGTCGCCGATGGGGCCGTCGTCGCCGCGGGCGCCCATGACCGGGGCGAATCTGCCGCCCAGGAAGGTCATCTCCTTGAGCGGCGCGCGGACGATCCGGGGTGCCGTGCCCCGGTGCTTCGACGGGAGCCGGTCCCGCCAGACATGAGGGGGCTCCACCGTGTGGTCGTCCACCGAAATGATCTTGGGGAAGGTCTCCATGCCTTCCACGGTAGCGCTGATCTGACGGTACGTCAGCTCTCTGGACGGGCCCGCCCCGGACGGCCGCGTCCGGCCCCGGACGGGCCCGCCCGGACGGCCGGAGCTGCCGGAATCGTCCGACGGGAATGAACCCCGGGAGCCCTTTCACCCTCTTGGAGACCGGCACGCCGAGCATCTATACACGGTGTGTATAGTGCGAAGGAGCCCGCCCGCGGCCACGGCGGAGCGACACCTTCCGACCATCGAGAACCACCCAGGGGGAACCCGCCATGCCCGACCACCGCAGGAGGTCCAGGGCCGTCGCCGCCATCGCGGCCGCCGCCGCGCTGACCCTGACCCTCGGCGCCTGCTCCCTGGGCCGCACCGCGCCGGCCGACGCCCGCGCCGACGCCCTGGACGACGGGAAGTCGCTCGCCGGGGCCGCCGCGAAGGCCACCGACGTCAGCCCCGCCGAACCGGTCGACTGCGAGAAGAAACGATGCATCGCGCTCACCTTCGACGCGGGCCCGGGCAAGGACACCCCCGAGCTGCTCGACCACCTGAAGAAGGAGAAGGTTCCCGCCACCTTCTTCCTGCTCGGCAGGAAGCACATCGTCAAGTACCCCAAGGTGGTGAAACGTCTCTCCGACGAGGGTCACGAGGTCGCCAACCACACCTGGACCCACAAGCGCCTCGACCGGCTGAAGCCCGACGGGATACGCGAGGAGCTGGAACGCACCCAGGTCGCGATAGAGAAGATCACCGGGACCAGGCCCACCCTGATGCGCCCGCCGCAGGGCCGGATCAACGACGACGTCACCGCCGTCAGCAAGGAGCTGGGCCTCGCCCAGATCCTGTGGAGCGCCACCGCCAAGGACTTCTCCACCAACGACTCCGCGCTGATCGAGAAGCGGATACTCAAGCAGGCGAGCCGCGACGGCATCATCCTTCTGCATGACATCTACGACGGCACCGTGCCCGCCGTCCCCGGGATCGTCGCGGAGCTGAAGAGCCGCGGCTACACCTTCGTCACCGTCTCCCAGCTGCTCGCCCCGGCGAAGCCCGTGCCGGGCGAGATCTACAAGCCCTGAGCCCGCCCCCCGCCCGTCCCCCTTCCGGCTTCCCCGGTCCGCCCGGCCCCGCCCCGCGGCGGCCGGCGGACGCGTTCCGGACACCGCCGGGCGGGAAGGACGTGAAGACACGGGGAAACCCCCGCCGAGGACCGTCACCGGCCCGGGGCGGCGGGTTAGCCTGCATGACAGCCCGACCGGGGCCATCTGCAAGCAACCCGTTACTGACGGGGCCGCCATGCACAAGGCAGACTGTCGGGTGCGAATCGGCAGTTCGGGGCAGGGGGCAGCAATGGACCGTGACAGCGGGCCACGCGTACCGGAGCAACGAGTTCCGGCGCCCAGTGATGTTGTTGACCTGCACTTCAGCGTGCTCGGTCCGGTACGGGCCTGGCGGCGCGGCGAAGTGCTGCCATCGGGTTCGCCCCAGCAACGGGCGCTGCTCGCCGCGCTGCTGCTGCGGGACGGCCGTACCGCGACCGCGTCCGAGCTGATCGACGCGATCTGGGGCGAGGACCCGCCCTCGCAGGCGCTCGCCGCGGTCCGTACGTACGCCTCCAGGCTGCGCAAGATCCTCACCGCGAACGCCCTGGTCAGCGAATCCGGCGGCTACGCCATAAGGATCCGGCGGGACAGCGTCGACCTCTTCGTCGCCCAGGAGCTGGCGCTCGAGGCCGAGAAGGCCCGCGCCGCCGGGGACCGCAATCAGGCCCGGGTCCAGATCGACAAATCGCTCGGACTCTGGGACGGCGAGGCGCTGGCCAACGTCCCGGGCCCGTACGCGGAGAACCAGCGCGCCCGGCTGGACGAATGGCGGCTCCAGCTGCTGGAGACCCGGCTCGAACTGGACCTGGAGTCCGGCTGCCACGCCGAGGCCGTCTCCGAGCTGACCGCCCTCACCGCCGCCCACCCGCTCCGGGAGCGGCTGCGCGAGCTGCTGATGCTGGCGCTCTACCGCAGCGGACGCCAGGCCGAGGCGCTGGCCGTGTACGCCGACACCCGCCGGCTCCTCGCCGAGGAGCTGGGCGTCGACCCGCGCGCCGAGCTGTCCCAGCTGCAACAGCGCATCCTGCGGGCGGACGAGGAGCTGGCCCGCCCCAGCGAGGAGGAGACCCCGGCGCTCCAGATCGCCCGGCCCGCGCAGCTGCCCGCCACCGTCCCCGACTTCACCGGCCGGGCCTCCTTCGTCCGGGAGCTGGGCGCGCGGCTCGCCGCCTCCGAGGGATCCGTCATGGCCGTCTCGGCGCTCGCGGGCATCGGCGGCGTCGGCAAGACCACCCTGGCCGTCCACGTCGCCCACGAGGCCCGGCCGCACTTCGCCGACGGACAGCTCTACATCGACCTCCAGGGCGCGGGCAACCGGGCCGCCGAACCCGTCGCCGTCCTCGGCGCGTTCCTGCGCGCCCTCGGCGTGCCGGACTCCGCCATCCCCGACTCCCCCGACGAGCGGGCCGCGCTCTACCGCTCCACCATCGCCGGCCGGCGGATCCTGATCCTGCTCGACAACGCCCGCGACGCGGCCCAGATCCGCCCGCTGCTGCCGGGCAGCTCCGGCTGCGCCGCGCTGGTCACCAGCCGGGTCCGGATGGTCGACCTCGCCGGGGCGCATCTGGTCGACCTCGATGTGATGTCCCCGGACGAGGCCCTCCAGCTCTTCACCCGGATCGTGGGCGCCGAGCGGGTCAGCTCCGAGCGGGAGGCCGCCCTCGACGTCGTCGCCGCCTGCGGCTTCCTGCCGCTCGCGATCCGCATCGCCGCCTCCCGGCTGGCCGCCCGGCGCACCTGGACCGTCTCCGTGCTCGCCGCCAAGCTCGCCGACGAGCGCCGCCGCCTGGACGAACTGCAGGCCGGGGACCTCGCGGTGAAGGCGACCTTCGAACTCGGCTACGGCCAGCTGGAGCCGGACCAGGCCCGCGCCTTCCGGCTGCTCGGCCTCGCCGACGGCCCCGACATCTCGCTGGCGGCCGCCGCCGCCGCGCTCGCGCTGCCGCCCCAGGAGACCGAGGATCTGCTGGAGGCCCTGGTCGACACCTCGCTGCTGGAGTCCGCCGCGCCCGGCCGCTACCGCTACCACGACCTCGTACGGCTCTACGCGCGCTCCTGCGCCGAGCGCGACGAGAGCCCCGAGGAGACCGGCGCGGCGCTCTCCCGGCTGCTGGACTTCTATCTCGCGACCGTGACCCGGGTCTACACGATCGAACGCCCCGGCGACCGGCTGCCGGACCACCTGGAGCCCACCGAGCACGACGGACTGCCCTTCGGCGACCGGCACGAGGCGCTCGACTGGCTCTACACCGAGGCCCACTGCGTGCTGGCCTGCGCCCAGCAGGCCGCCGCGAGCGGCAGGCTGCGGCGCGCCGTGGACCTGCTGTGGGCCGCCAAGGACCTCGCCGAGTCGGGGGCCAACTCCAAGCAGTACGAGTCGGCCGCCTTCGCCGCCCGCGACGCCGCCAGGGCCGCGGGCGACGCCCGCGCCCAGGGCCGCGCCCACACCACCCTCACCCATGTCTGCCTGATCGCCGGACGGTACGAGGAGGCCGACGAACACGCCGAGCAGGCCGCCCTGCTGGCCACCCGCGCACAGGACCCGACGCCCGTCTTCTGGTCCCACAACGACCGCGGGATCATCGCCCTGAGCCGGGGCCGGCACGCCGACGCCGACCGCTTCCTCCAGCAGGCCATCCAGGAGGCACGCGCGGACGACAACGGACCCGGCGAGGCGAGCGCCCTGTGCAATCTCTCCCGCCTCTATCTCTCCATGGGCCGCACCGAGCAGTCGATCGGCCTCGTCCAGCGGGGGATGGACATCTACGACCGCAACGGGCTCACCATGCGACTCGCCAACGCCCGCTACGCCCTGGGCATGGCGCTGACCCAGGCGGGACGGCTCACCGAGGCTCTGGAGCAGCTCATGGGCGCGCTGGACAGCTTCGAGGCGAACCGGCAGCGCCTGTGGGAGGGGACCACCCTCTTCCGTATCGCCCAGGCCCATCTGTCGGCCCGCCGCCCCGCCCGCGCCGCCCAGCACGCCGAACAGGCCCTGGCGATCGGCTGCATCGGCGGCGACCACACCCGGGCGAACGTCCTCATCACCCTCGGCCGGGCGCTGGCCTCGCTGGGCCAGGCCGACCGCGCCCGCGCCTGCTGGCGCGAGGCGCTCGCGCTGCACGAGGCCTCGGGCGCGGCGGAGGCCGAGGAGGTACGCGGGCTGCTCGCCCCGCTCAGCGCCGCCTGAGCGGCCCCTGGGGGCCCGCTGTGGGGCCCCTGGGGCCCGCCGGGCGGGTCCGGGCGGCACGGGAGCGCCCGAGGCGGTACAGGAGGGCCAGGAACGGTACGGGAGGCCCGAGGCGCGTCCGCGAGGGCCGGGAGCGGTCCGCGGGCCGCCGGGCGGCCCGTCCGAGGACGGTCCTCCGGGCCGCGGCGGAACGGCGCGTTCCCGCCCCGCCTCCCGGCGGCTTCCGGCCGTACGTAGGCTGGGACCGCTCCCTGCCTGGACGTTCATCGAATGTTTATGCCGGTCCGAGATGCTCATGCGCAGTCGATCCGTCGCGTCGGGGGGCAGACGGATCACTCGGGACTCTCACCTCTCCGGGGGGAAGGTGGAGATCCCACGGCCTTTCGTCCGGCGACCCTCGGGGGAGTCTCCGGGCGAAAGGCCGTACCCAGTTCCTGTACGACACGCACGACCCATGGGGGAACCATGAACGACACCGAGCACAAGAACGACGACTTCATCGCGCAGGACAGCCACGCGACGGGCGGACCGGCCGCCGGCCTGCTCGCCGACGGCCCCGTCGTGACCCAGGACAACCACGCGCCCGCGCCGCCCCGGTTCATCAGCGAGGCCGCCGCCAAGCCCCAGGACAACCACGCGCCCCCGCCGCCGGCCGCCGGCCTGCTCGCCGACGGGCCCGTCGTCACCCTGGACAACCACGCGCCCGCGCCGCCGAGGATCATCAAGGAGGGCGCGGCCAAGCCGCTCGACAACCACGCGCCCGCGCCGCCGAGGCCCTGAACCGCACCCCGGCGGCCCGCCGGCCCCGACGCCCCTGACGGGCCGTCCGGACACCCGGGCCGCCGGATCGCCACCGTACGGAAGTCCGACGACGACAAACCCCGGCCGATCCCGAGATCGCGCCCCGCTCAAGATCTCCGAACTGAAAAGGACCTGAAATGACAAGGGCCTGAGCTGAATATCCCAGCTCAAGGTCCGGTCCAGGTACGGAAATCAGAGGCCGGGAATTAACCGAGCGTGAGGCATCCGCATACGAAGGACTGAGCGGGGCTTCACCCGAAGGTGTACGGCCGCGACGGCACGGAGGTGAGCCGTCGCGGCCGTTTCGCGTTCCCGGCCGGACCCGGCACGCCTCCCCCACCATGCCACCTCTGCTCAGGAGCCCATCTGATACTCCGTCAGTCACCCGGCGGCGGAGGCTCCTGACGACGGCACAACGCCACAATTACTTCCGCCAAAACCCCCCGCGATCAGTCGATGACGGTGTGTACTTGGGCGGGTCGTTTCCAAAACGGCACCGACCGCCGCCCTCCCCGAGGTCTATTCGATGATCGAGATACCGGATCTGGCCATCGTCGCCGCCGGGACCATGACCGTGTTCTATATCGGAAACGAACTTCTGCGCTCCCGTCGCCAACGGGCGCGGCAGCGCGCCGAGATCGAATCCCTGGAAACCCAACTCGACGCCGCCCGGCGCAGAACGGAACACCTCTCACGGTCCTGCACCGCCGAAGTCCTCCACCTGGCGCACGACCGCATCCCGGCGGCGGCCACCCGCGCCGCCCACCCGCATGTGCAGGTGCCCGGACCACTGGACCCCACCCTCACGGACAGTGAACTCGGCGCGGCCCTGCACAGCGCCCTCACCGGCGTCGCCACCGCGACGCTCCAGGAGCGCAAGCGCGTCGACGCCGCCGCCCGGGCCGGGATGCGCGGCGCGACCCGGGAGATCCAGGCCGGGCTCTACCGGCTCCAGGACGTCCTGCGCGGACTGCAGCAGCGCTACGACGACCCCGAGCTGTCCCAGACCCTCTACTCACTCGACCACGAGAACGAACAGTCCCTGCGCCGGGCCCAGGTGGCCGCCGTGGTGTGCGGGGCCTGGGTGGGGCTCGCCCGCGAGGAGTCGCACCTCGTCGACGCCGTGACCGGCGGACAGTCACGGATCATCGGCTATCAGCGCGTCCATATGAGCAACCATCTGGAGCCCGGCACCGCGCTGGTCTCCCACGCCGTCGAGCCGGTCGCGATCATCGTCGCCGAGCTGCTCGACAACGCGCTCCGCCACTCCTCGCCGGACACGACCGTCACGGTGAACCTGGAGCGCGCCCACCACGGCGTCACCGTCACCGTGGACGACGCGGGCGTCGGCATGGCCGCCGACGAACGCGCCTACGCCCAGCGGATGGTGGCCGGACGCGATCCGATCCTGCTGTCCGAGCTGGGGGACCCGCCCCGGATGGGACTGGCCGCGATCGGCCAGCTCACCCGGCAGTTCGACCTCTCCGTCGATCTGTCGTCGCCCTCGCCCTACGGCGGGGTCCGGGCGGTGCTGCTGGTCAAGAACCATCTGCTGAGCCATATCGACCCGGCCGAACGGCCCCAGGCGGCCAGCGCCCCGCACTCCACCCGAGGCGGAGCGACGGCGGAGCCCGGCCACGGTCTCCCGGCCGCCGGCCCGCTCGGCCCGCTCGGGCTGCCCGGTCCGGCCGGGCCCGGCGGGCTCCCCGGAAACGCCGGTCACCCCGGCGCACCGGAGACGCCCGCACCGGCGGGACCGGCCCAGGACCGGGGACGACAGCCAGGACCGGCCCAGGACCGGCCCGAGCCGTACGGCGCCGACCGGCTCCGTACGGAACAGCCCGACCGGCCGCGTACGGAACAGCCGGGAGCCGGCCCGGACCGGCCCGAGCAGTCCTGGGCCGAGCCCTCCTGGCCGGGCAGGCCGGCCTGGCACGAGCCCCGCACCCCGGCCACCGCGCCCGGCGTCGAATGGCCCGCGCCCGCTCCGTCAGATCTCTCCCCCTCCGCCCCTTCCGCCCCCTCCATTCCCTCCTTCGCGAGTTCCCCCACCCGTACGGCCGCCGACCCGGGCGCCGCACCCTCCCCCGCTCCCTCCCGTACCGCGTCCGAGGCCATCACCCACGACCCCGCACCCGCCCCGGGCGACGACCTGCTCCCCCGCAGGCGTCGCCGGGTCCGCGCGGCCGGACACCCCGGCGAAGCGCCCCCGCGCCCCCCGCGTCCCGCCCGCTCCCCCGAAGAGGCCGCCGCGGCGCTCGGGGCGCTCCAGGCCGGGACCGCAGCCGCACGCAACGCCGCCGACCCCGAAGGGAACGACCCCCGATGACCAGCCGCACCTCCCGCGACACCGGCGATACCGCGTGGGTGCTCGATCCGATCCTGGAAATCCCCCATGTCCGCGCCGCAGTCCTGCTGACCCGGGACGGTCTCGTCTCCGGCTACTCCGACCGGCTCTCCCAGGCGTCCGCCGAGCGCGTCGCCGCGATCACCAGCACCGTGCAGGGGGCCTGCCGCACCGCGGCGGCCGCCTTCGCGGACAAGGACGGCGCCGAGGTGCGCCAGGTGGTCGTCGAATCCGACCACGGCTACATCCTGGTCGCGCCCACCACCCACGGCACCTGTGTGGCCGCCTATGGCGATCCCGAGGTACGGCTCGACCTTCTCGCCCACCGGGTCCACTCCCAAGTGGCCCGGCTCGGCGAGAAGGCCATGGCAGCCGCTCCCCGGGGAGCCAGCGGCCACACTCCGCTGTGAACGGGCGCCGGGCCGGCCGGCCCCTCGTCCCCGCCTACGTCTCCACCGGCGGGAAGACCCGGCCGAGCCGCAACAGTCTGGAGCGCCTCTCCGTACTGACCGGTCTGACCACCTGCCCGGCCGAACAGCCGGGCGGGACCGGGCCCTCCTGCGGCACCGGGCCGCCCATACCGGGCGCCGGCTCCGGCCACGACGTACGCCGGGTACGTCACCACACGGCCCCGCTCCCCTCCGCACCACCCGCACCACCTGTCCCGCCCGGTCTGCCCGCCGCCCAGCGGACGCTGCTGGGCACGCTGGACGGCGGGTCGCTGACCGTGGTGGAGACGGCGGCCCTGCTGGCGCTGCCCGTCTCCGCCGTCCGCGTACTCGCGGCGCACCTCATCGACCTGGGACTGGTGAGCGCCCGCCCGCCGATCCCGTTCGCCGCCCAGCCCGACCTTGATCTGTTGGAGAGAGTCGCCGATGGCCTCCGCGCCCTCAAGCTCTAGCGGCCTGCACCTGCCGGACAGCGCCCGCGAACTGGTGAAAATCCTGGTCGCAGGCCCCTTCGGGGTCGGCAAGACCACACTGATCGACTCCGTGTCCGAGATCCGGCCCCTGCACACCGAGGAGCAGCTCTCCGAGGCCTCCGTCGCGGTGGACGACCTCGCCGGGGTGCGGGACAAGACCACGACCACCGTCGCCATCGACTTCGGGCGGATCTCCCTCAACGGGGGCATCGTGCTCTATCTGTTCGGCACCCCCGGGCAGGAGCGGTTCCGCTCGCTGTGGAAGGACATCGCCTACGGGGCGCTCGGCGCGCTCGTCCTGGTGGACACCCGCCGGATCGACGACTCCTTCGAGGTGCTGGGCCTGGTGGAGGACGCGGGGCTGCCGTACGCGGTCGCCCTGAACACCTTCCCCGACGCCCGCCAGTACACCGAGGAGCAGCTGCGCACCTCGCTCGACCTGGAGCCCGGCACCCCGATGGTCGCCTGCGACGCCCGCGACACCCGGGCGTCCATCGACGCGCTGATCTCGCTGGTGCAGCATCTGCTCACCCGGATGAGCCAGAGCCCGGGCCCCGGCGCAAGCCTGGATCCGGTCACGGGCCCGGACCCCGGCACGGGCGTGGATCCGGTCGCGGGCGTGGATCCGGTCGCCGACGGGGTCGCCGTCTGCCCGGCCCCGGAGATCCCGTGAACAGCCCGCTGAACGCCCCCGTGAACGCGGCGAACGTACCGTCGATCGCCTCCCCGGTCCGGCTCTGGGAGGACGGCTTCGCCGCCGACCCGCACTCCTACTACGAGATACTCCGCGCACAGGGCCCGGTGGGCTGGGCCGAACTCGCGCCCGGGATCTTCGCGTACGTCGTGGTCGACCGGCGCGCCGCGCTCGATCTGCTGCACGACTCGGAGATCTGGTCGCACGACCCGCGCCCCTGGGAGGCGACCGTCGCCGAGGACTCGCCCGTCCTCGGCATGATGCGCTGGCGGCCCAACACCCTCTTCGCCGACGGCCAGGCGCACATCCGCTACCGGCGCACCCTCGTCGACGCCTTCAGCCTGGTCGAACCGCACGACCTGCGGGAACGGGTGCACCGCGCGGTCGACATCCTCGTCACCCGCTTCGGGCCCCGGGGCCGCGCCGACCTCGTCTCCGACTTCTGCCGACCGCTGATGGGGCTGATCTTCAACAATCTCTTCGGGCTGCCGGACAGCGAGAGCGACCGGCTCACCGACTCCATGGCGCAGATGATCGAGGGCTCGGAGCGCTCGGCCCAGGCAGAGGTGGAGTACGGGCGGTACGTCCTCGAACTCATCGCCGCCAAGATGGCGCGCCGCGGCGACGACCTCACCAGCTGGCTGCTCGACCATCCGCTCGACCTCACCCCCGAGGAAGTCACCTGGCAGGTCTTCCTCACCCTCGGCGCGGGCCACGAGCCCACCGCCAATCTGGTCTCCAACGCCCTCTCGCGCATCCTGGGGAACCCGGCGTACTACACCACGCTCACCAGCGGATCGCGCCCCGTGATGGACGCGGTGGTGGAGGTGCTGCGCTTTGAGACCCCGCTGGCGAACTACGGCATCCACTACGCCCGCAGACCGTTGAGCTTCCACGGGGTGTGGATACAGGCCGCCGTGCCGGTCGTCGTCTCCTACGGCGCGCTGGCGTACTTCGCGGAGAAGGAGTCCGGCTCCGCGCACCGGACCAACGACGCCTCCCATCTCTCCTGGTCCGCGGGGCCGCACGCGTGCCCGGTGAAACAGCACACCCTCCTGATCGCCACGGAGGCGATCGAGCGGCTGACCCAGTGGCTGCCGGACCTCAGCCCGGTCCTCCCCCGGGACCGGCTGACCTGGCGCCCCGGGCCCTTCCACCGCTCGCTGACCGCCTTCCCGGTCCAGTTCAGCGCCCGTACGCCCGACCAGTCAGGAGACCCGGGATGACCCTGTCCGCGCCGGTGGCCATCGATCCGTTCGGCGCCGACATCCCGGCCGAGAGCGCCCGGCTGCGCGCGCTGGGACCGCTGGTCCCGGTCGAGCTGCCGGGCGGGATACCCGCCTGGGCGCCGACCCGCTACTCCACGCTCAGAACGCTGATCCTCGACCCCAGGGTCAGCAAGGACCCGCGCAGACACTGGTCGCTCTACGCGGAGATCCCCCGGCACCCGGAGTGGGCCTGGATCCTCAACTGGGTCGGCGTGGTCAATATGCTCTCCGCCTACGGAACCGACCACACCCGGCTGCGGAAGCTGGTCGCGCCGAGCTTCACCGCCCGGCGCACCGAGCAGATGCGCGGCCGCGTCGAGACGATCACCGCCGAGCTGCTCGCCGGGCTGGCCGCCACCGCCGACGAGCACGGCGTGGTGGATCTGCGGGCCCAGTACGCCCACCCCCTGCCGCTGCGGATGATCTGCGACCTCTTCGGCGTACCGGACGAACTCCGGGCCGCCACGGCGCGGATGGCGGCCGCCGTCATCGACACCTCGGACCCCGGGCCCGAGCACGCCGCCTCCGTACAGCGGCAGATCGGCACGGTGCTGCCCGCGCTCATCGCCCACAAGACCGAGCACCCGGGCGACGATCTCACCACCGAGCTGATCAGGGTCCGCGACGAGGACGGCGACCGGCTCAGCGACGAGGAGCTGCTGTCGACGCTGCTCCTGGTGATCGGGGCCGGCTTCGAGACGACGGTGAATCTCATCGGCAACGCGGTGGTGGCGCTGCTGCGGCACCCCGCGCAGCTCTCGGCGGTGCGGGTGGGGGGCGTCTCCTGGGACGCGGTCGTCGACGAGGTGCTGCGCGGGCAGCCGTCGATCGCGAACCTTCCGCTGCGGTTCGCGGTCTCGGACATCACCGTCGACGGGGTGACCGTCCCCGCCGGGGACGCCATCCTCACCACCTTCGCGGCGGCCGGCCAGGACCCCGCCCACTACGGCCCCGACGCGGCCGGCTTCGACCCCGGCCGCAGCGCCGACGACCATCTCGCCTTCGGCATCGGCGTCCACCGCTGCATCGGCGCCCCCCTCGCCCGCCTCGAAGCCCTCACCGCCCTCCCCGCCCTCTTCACCCGCCACCCCTCCCTCCACCTCGCCGTCCCCCCACAAGACCTCCGCCAACTCCCCTCCTTCATCGCCCTCGGCTGGTCCTCCATCCCCGTCACCCTCGGCCCCACACCTCCCCCACCACCTGAGCCGACCCAGTAGCGCCCCACCACCCCCACGCCCCCCACCACCACTCCGGCCCCAGCACCAACCGCCCTCCCCCACCACGCGCCGGGAGCAGCAAGCCGCACACGCTCGGCCCTGTCGGCGACCGAGGCGCACAAGACGCCTACCCACGCCCCGCCGGCGACCGAGGCACGCAAGCCCCAACCCAAGCCCGCCGCCGCTCCGGGCCCAGCGACAACGGCCCTCAACTGCCCTGGGCACCCCCGTCGCGACGCCCAACCCCCCGTCGGCCCGGACCCGAGCCACAACCCCCCGCCACGCGCCGGGAGCAGTGGGCCGCACATTCCCAGCCCCGCCGGCGATTGAGGCGCACGAGACGCCCACCCACGCCCCGCCGGCGACCGAGGCACGCAAGCCCCAACCCAAGCCCGCCGACGCTCCGGGCCCAGCGACAACCGCCCTCAACTCCCCAAGAGGGGAGCGCCGCACACCCCAGCCCCGCCGGCGATCGAGGCGCGAGAAACGTCAAACCAAGCCCCGCCGGCGATTGAGGCGCGGGGGCTCGGGGGCAGCGCCCCCGACACGGGCCCTGCCGAAGCCACCGCGGAGTATCACCGGGTGGTGGGACAACCCTTCGGGAATCTCGTGGGTCAAGGAGAGGCGTGACACGTCCTGTGACGGTCATGACCGACATCCATCCTTCCGTCACGATGACGATCTCCCTGGGGCATTGATGAACTCACCCACCCGCGCCCTCACCCTCACCCTCCTCACCATCACCCTCACCACCCTCACCATCACCCCCTCCTTCGCCGCCCCCGCCGAACAGACCCCTCGCCCCCCGGCCTCGGCCGGCCCGCGGGACGACTTCAACGGGGACGGGTACGAGGACCTCGCCGTCGGCGTCCCGGGTGCGGAGGTCGGGGGCGGGGCGAACGCGGGGCTGGTGAGTGTGGTGTACGGGTCGGCGTCGGGGTTGAGGACGTCGAGCAAGCAGATCCTGCGCCAGGGCGCGGACGGCGTCCCGGGGACGCCCACGGCGTACGGCAGCTTCGGCGTGGCCCTCGCCTCCGCGGACCTCGACCGGGACGGGTACGCGGACCTGGTCGCCGTCTCGCGGCAGCGGGACCCGCTTCCCGGGGAGGACGTAGCCCGCGGAATCACGGTGATGTGGGGCGGCCCGAAGGGCCTCGCGCGGGGGGCGACCCCGGCGACCGCGCTCAAGGGCGGCGCGTACTCGGTCGCCACGGGGGACTTCGACGGCGACGGCCGTCAGGACCTCACGGTCGGCGAGGACAGCGGCCGACTCAGGGTGCTGCACGGCCCGTTCGGCGCCGACGGCTCCCCCGCGCGCGAGTCCGTGACCGAGCCCACCGAGGGGAACCCGGACCGGCAGCTCATCGAGGTGAAGTCCGGCGATGTGGACAAGGACGGCGTCACCGACCTCGTCGGGCTCTACAGCTGGAACGACGACTCCTACTGGAGCCCCGAGCTGATCTTCTGGAAGGGCACGGCCACCGGACTCGCCCCGTACCGCCACCTCACCGACCACCGGCGGAACCAGATGATCGGCCACACGCTCGACGTCGGCGATGTGAACGGGGACGGCTTCGCGGACATCGCCGTCGGCCTGCGCTCCAAGGGCGATCTGAACCAGCCCGACATCCCCGAGGGCGGCCAGGTCACCTACATCCCGGGCAGCGCGAAGGGCCCCCTCGGCGCCAGGACCCGCGTCTTCCACCTGGACAGCCCCAAGGTCCCCGGCAGCCCGAAGGACAGCTTCGGCTTCGGTGCGTCGGTCGCCGTCGGGGACCTCGACGGCGACCGGTACGGAGACATCACCGTCGGCGTCACCGGAATGACCGTCGGCGGCCGGGAGAAGGCGGGCAGCGTGATCATCCTGCGCGGCACCGCGAGCGGTCCGACCTCGGCCGATTCCCGCGAGTTCCACCAGAACACCAAGGGCGTCCCCGGCACCGCCGAGAAGGACGACGCCTTCGGCTCCCGTACCAAGACGCTCGACGCGAACGGCGACGGCCGCGACGACCTCGTCGTCGGCGCGCCCGGGGAGAACACCTCGGTCGGCGCGGTCTGGGTCTTCGGGTCCGACCGCTCCGGAGCGACCGCCAAGGGCTCCTCCGTCCAGGGGCCCAAGCTGCTCGGCCTTCCGATCAGCGAGGGCATGTCGTTCGGCCGGGTCTTCACCGGCTGACCGCCCGCCCCCGCCCATCCACCACACCGCTTCGACGGAGATCCTCCATGGACACTCGCAGAACGATCCGCCCGCTGGGACTGCTCGCCGCCCTCGCGGCCATCACCTCCCTCACCGCCCCCGCGGCCTTCGCCGCCCCCGCCGAGAAGCCCGCCGCCGAGAGACCCGCCGCCGGCAAGCCCGCCGCCCCGCACGGGATGAAGGACGACTTCAACGGCGACGGATACCAGGACCTCGCCGTCGGCACTCCGTACGCGTACGTCGACGGCCGCACCCGCGCGGGCCATGTCGGGGTGGTGTACGGCTCGAAGTCGGGGCTGAACACCTCCGAGCGGCAGACGATCCGCCAGGGCGCGGACGGGATACCGGGGAGGGTCGAGGCGCACGACCTCTTCGGGTACTCCCTCACCTCCGCCGACCTCAACCGGGACGGCTACGCGGACCTGGTGGCCACCTCGTTCGGGGAGCATCTGACCCCGGAGGACGGCGTCGCGGGCCGGGTGACGGTGATCTGGGGCAGCGCGAAGGGGCTCGCCCGCGGGGCGACCCCCGCGGCCACCATGCCGGGCAACGTCGACAGCGTCGCCGCGGGGGACTTCGACGGCGACGGCCACCAGGACCTCGCGTCCGGCAACGACATGGGCTGGGTCGATGTGCGGCACGGCCCGTTCGCCGCCGACGGCTCCCCCGCCCGGGAGTCGGCGGCCCGGGCCGACTGGGACGACAACCGGCAGCTCAAGGAGTTGCGGGCCGGCGATGTGAACAGGGACGGCATCACCGACCTCGTCGGGCTGCACGGCTGGGAGGACGACTCCTACTGGCGTCCCGAGCTGGTCTTCTGGCAGGGCACGGCCACCGGACTCGCCCCGTACCGCCACCTCACCGACCACCGGAACAAGCGGATCCTGGGCGACAGCCTCGATGTCGGCGATGTGAACGGGGACGGCTACGCGGACCTCGCCGTCGGCCTGCTGTACGCGGGCGAGACCGACCCCGAGATCCCGGCGGGCGGCAAGGTCACCTACATCCGGGGCAGCGCCAAGGGACCGCTGGGCGCGAAGAACCGGATCTTCCACCTGGACAGCCCGAAGGTCCCCGGCAGCTCGAAGGACAGCTACGGCTTCGGCGCGTCGGTGTCCGTCGGGGACCTCGACGGCGACCGGTACGGAGACATCGCCGTCGGCGTCACCGGGACGAACGTCGAGGGCCGGCCGGTCGCGGGCAGCGTGATCACCCTGCGCGGCGCCGCGAGCGGACCCACCTCCGCCGGCTCCCGTCAATTCCACCAGAACACCAAGGACATCCCGGGCACCGCCGAGAAGGGCGACGCCTTCGGCTCCCACAGCAAGATGATCGACGCGAACGGGGACGGCCGCCGGGAACTCGCCGTCACCGCGATCGGCGAGAACAACAGCACCGGAATGGTCTGGGTCCTCCCGACGGACAAGAACGGCGTGACGCCGAAGGGCTCCTTCCACTTCGGTCCGACCGTCTTCGGGCTCCCGGCCGACGAACTGGCCGAGTTCGGCTCCGAGTACACGGGCTGACCCGCCCCATCCCTTCTCGACGGAGGCTGTTCATGAACACGCGCACGACGACCCGCACCCTGGGCCTGCTCGCCGCCCTCGCGGCCGTCACCTCCCTCACCGCCCCCGCGGCTTTCGCCGCCCCGGCCGGAAAGCCCGCGGGAAAGCCCGCCGGAGAGCCCGCCGCCGCGAAGCCCGCCGCTCCCATGGAGATGAAGGACGACTTCAACGGCGACGGATACCAGGACCTGGCTCTCGGCACCCCCTGGGCCACGCTCGACGGCCGGTGGAGGGCGGGCCATGTCGCCGTGGTCTACGGCTCGAAGTCGGGGCTGAAGACGTCGAGCAAGCAGATCCTGCACCAGGGCAAGGACGGCGTCCCGGGCACGCCCGAGGCCGACGACCTCTTCGGGCACAGCCTCGCCTCGGCCGATCTCAACCGGGACGGGTACGCGGACCTGATCGTCGGTGTGGCCGGACAGAACGCGGTGCCCGGGAAGGGCTATGTCGAGAACCTCACGGTGGTGTGGGGCAGCCCGAAGGGGCTGGCGCGGGGGGCGGCGACGGCGGACCACATCCCGGCCGACATCATCACCCAGGCCGTGACGGCGGGAGACTTCGACGGCGACGGGAACCAGGATCTCGCGGCCGGCGACTACGACGGGCTTCTCAAGGTGCTGCACGGCCCGTTCGACGCCGACGGCGTGCCCGCCCGCGAGACCGTGACCGAGCCGAGCGACTGGGCGGACCTCCGGCGGCTCAAGTTCCTCACCTCGGGTGATGTGAACGGCGACGGGAAGGACGACGTCGTCGGTCTGCACGGCTGGACCGGGGACGACGACACGGGCCGCCCCGGGCTCTACCTGTGGGAGGGCAAGGCCGCCGGGCTCGCCCAGTACCGTCCGGTCACCGATCACCGCCGTAATCAGCTGCGCGGCGACTCCGTCGACGTGGGCGATGTGAACAGGGACGGCTACGCGGACATCGCCGTCGGCCTCACCCACGACTACTACGCGGTGGGCGCTCCCGTGCCCCAGGGCGGCATGGTGACCTATGTCCGGGGCAGCGCCAAGGGGCCCCTCGGCGGCAAGTCCCGCGTCTTCCACCTGGACAGTCCGAAGGTCCCCGGCAGCCCGAAGAACAGCTACGGCTTCGGCGCGTCGGTCTCCGTCGGGGATCTGGACGGCGACCGGTACGAGGACATCGCCGTCGGCGTCGACGTGTCCTTCGTCGGCGGACGCGAAGGGGCGGGCAGCGTGATCACCCTGCCCGGCACCGCGAACGGACCCACCTCCACCGGCTCCCGCGAGATCCACCAGAACACCAAGGACGTCCCCGGCACCGCCGAGAAGGACGACGCCTTCGGCTCCCACACCAAGATGATCGACGCGAACGGGGACGGTCGCCGGGAACTCGCCGTCACCGCGATCGGCGAGAACAACAGCACCGGAGCGGTCTGGGTCCTCCCGACGGACAAGAACGGCGTCAAGCCGAACGGCTCCTTCGTCTTCGGGCCCGAGGCCCTCGGCCTCCCGGCCGACCCGGCCCGATTCGGCTCCGTCCACACCAGCTGACCGAACCGCCGACCCCACCCCCATCACCCCGCAGAGAAGGCTCCCCATGAACGACACACGCAGGGCGACCCGCACCCTGGGCCTGCTCGCCGCCCTCGCGGCCATCACCTCCCTCACCGCCCCCGCGGCCTTCGCCGCCCCGGCCGAGAAGCCCGCCGGAAAGCCCGTCGGAAAGCCCGCCGCCGCGAAGCCCGGCGCCCAGAAGCCCGCCACGGCTTCCCCGGCGAAGAAGGCCCCCAAGGGCATGAAGGACGACTTCAACGGCGACGGATACCAGGACCTCGCCGTCGGCACCCCCGAGGCCCGGGTCGAACTCCGGGACAACGCCGGGCATGTCGCGGTGGTGTACGGATCGAAGTCGGGCCTGAAGACCTCGGGCCGGCAGGTCGTGCACCAGGGCAAGGACGGCGTCCCGGGCACGCCCGAGGCCGACGACTTCTTCGGGCACTCGCTCACCTCCGCCGACCTGAACCGCGACGGATACGCGGACCTGGTCGTCAGCGTGGCCGGGGAGGACTGGCCGCCCGGGCAGGATCACGTCGGGAACCTCACGGTGGTCTGGGGCAGCCCGAAGGGCCTCGCCCGGGGCGCGACCCCGGCGAGCGACATCAAGGCCAAGTCCTACACCCGGGCCATGGTGTCCGGGGACTTCGACGGCGACGGCAACCCCGACCTCGCGTCCGGGTCCTACGAAGGCAGCCTCCATGTGCTGCACGGCCCGTTCGACGCCGCCGGAGCCCCGGCCCGGACGTCCGTGACCCAGCCGGTCGGGGAGACCGAGTACCGCAGTCTCCACTCCCTGCGCGCCGGTGATGTGAACCGGGACGGGAAGACCGACGTCATCGGACTGCACGGCTGGACCGAACACGACCTCGGCCGGCCCGAGCTGGTCTTCTGGGAGGGCACGGCCACCGGACCCGCCCCGTTCCGCCACATCACCGACCACCGCCGTCACTACATCGAGGGCGACTCGGTCGACGTCGGGGATGTGAACGGGGACGGCTACGCGGACATCGCCGTCGGCCTCCTCTGGAACAACTACACCTCGGAGTCCACCGTGCCCGCGGGCGGCTCCGTCACCCATGTCCGGGGCAGTGCCCAGGGGCCGCTGGGCGCCAAGAACCGCGTCTTCCACCTGGACAGCCCCAAGGTCCCCGGCAGCCCGAGGACCAGCACCGGATTCGGTGCGTCGGTCTCCATCGGGGACCTCGACGGCGACCGGTACGGAGACATCGCCGTCGGCGTCACCGGCATGGCCGTCGGCGGCCGAGGGGGCGCGGGCGCCGTGGTCACCCTGCCCGGCACCGCGAACGGACCCACCTCCGCCGGCTCCCGCGAGATCCACCAGGACACCAAGGGCGTCCCCGGCGCGGCCGAGAAGAACGACCTCTTCGGCTCCCGGGTCAAGGTGCTCGACGGCGACGGCGACGGGCGCGGGGAACTCGCCGTCAGCGCCTTCGGCGAGAACAAGAACGCCGGAGCGGTCTGGGTCCTCCCGACGGACAAGAACGGCGTCAAGCCGAACGGCTCCTTCGTCTTCGGGCCCGAGGCCCTCGGCCTCCCGGCCGACCCGGTCCGATTCGGCTCCGTCCACACCAGCTGACCGAACCGACGGCCCCGCCCCCATCACCCCGCAGAGAAGGCTCCGTATGGACGACACACGCAGGGCGACCCGCGCCCTCGGGCTCGTCACCGCCCTCGCGGCCGTCACCTCCCTCGCCGCCCCCGCGGCTTTCGCCGCCCCGGCCGAGAAGCCCGTCACGGCTTCCCCGGCGAAGAAGGCCCCCAAGGGCATGAAGGACGACTTCAACGGCAACGGGGCCTTCACGGTCGGGGCGGCGACGTTCGGGGCGAAGCCCGGGATGTTCGACGAGTTCGGGGCGGCGTACACCCGCTGACCGGCGTCGGAGACCCTCTCCGGCGGCGCGAACGGCCGTCCGGTCCGTTCGCGCCGCCGGAGCCCGTCGGCCTCAGGACGGCCGGCGGGCGCGCAGCTCGGTCTTCAGGATCTTCCCGGAGGCGTTGCGCGGCAGCTCCGCGAGGAATTCCACCTCGCGGGGCACCTTGTAGTTCGCCATCTCCCGGCGGGCCCAGTCGATCAGCTCGTCCGCGGTGAGCGCCGCGCCCGGCCGCCGTACCGCGTACGCCTTCCCCACCTCGCCGAGCCGCGCGTCGGCGACGCCGATCACGGCGATGTCCGCGAGGTCCGGGTGGCGGCCGAGGAGGCGTTCGATCTCGGCCGGGTAGGCGTTGAAGCCGCCGACGACGTACATGTCCTTGATCCGGTCGGTGACGGTCAGATTGCCGGCCGGGTCCAGGACGCCGATGTCGCCGGTCCGCAGCCAGCCGTCCGCGTCGACGGCGGCCTCGGTGGCCCCGGGGTCCTCGAAGTATCCGCTCATGACCTGGTGGCCGCGGACGAGCACCTCGCCCGGTTCGCCGGGGGCGGCGAGCACCCGGATCTCGGTGTCGGGGACGGCGCGTCCCGAGGTGGCGGCGACGGTGGCGGGCGGATCGTCGCGGCGGCACATGGTGACGATGCCGGACGCCTCGGAGAGTCCGTACGCCGTGAGCACGGTCGGTACGCGCAGCTCGTCCCGGAGCCGTTCGATCAGCCGCAGCGGCACCACGGCCGCGCCGGTGACGATCAGCCGCAGGGTGGAGAGGTCGTGCCGGCGCCGGTCGGGGTGGTCGAGCAGCGACTGCAGCAGGGCGGGCGGTCCGGGGAGCACGGAGATCCGCTCGGCGGCGATGTGGGCGAGGACCGGGCCGGCTTCGAAGACCGGGCGCGGCACGACGGTCGCGCCGCGGGTGAGGGCGGCGATGATCCCGGCCTTGTAGCCGAAGGTGTGGAAGAAGGGGTTCACGATCAGACAGCGGTCGCCCTCGCGCAGTCCGGCCAGCTCGCTCCAGACGTCGTAGCAGCGCAGGGTCTGGGCGTGGGTGATGACCGCGCCCTTGGGGCGGCCGGTGGTGCCGGAGGTGTAGAGGATGTCGGAGGGGGCGCCGGGTTCGACGGAGTCGGCGCGGGCGCGGACCTCGGCGGCGGTGATCCGGTCGCCGTCCGCGAGGAAGTCCGGCCAGGCGCGGCAGGTCTTCGGCGCGGTGTCGGCGAGGACGACGACCTGCTCCAGCTCGGGGAGGGCGGGGCGCTCGCGGCGCAGGGCGGCGGCGTAGGACGTGCCGAGGAAGGTTCCGGTGACGAAGAGCAGCCGGACCCGGGCGCGCCGGAGGACGTCGGCGGCCTCGGCCCCTTTGAAGCGGGTGTTGACGGGGACGAGCACCGCGCCCGCCGTGACCGCGCCGAGGGCGGAGACGATCCAGTCGAGGGTGTTGGGGGCCCAGACGGCGACCCGGTCGCCGCGTTCGACGCCGGCGGCCATACAGGCGGCGGCGGAGCGCTCGACGCGGTCGCCGAGCGCGGTGTAGCTCAGCCGGGTGCGGCCGTCGACCACCGCCTCGCGCTCCCCGTACCGGGCGGCGGCGTCCCGTACCAGCCGGCCGACGGTGCCCCACTCCAGGTCGCCGCGCACAGGAACCCCTCCGCCCCTCTAGCTGACTTATCGTCAGATTAGCGGTAACCTGACGCACTGTCAGCAGCCTGGGTCGAACGGCGGAGGTGTGCGTGGCCGGTCTCAAGGACGCGACGGCGATAGCCGGGATAGGCCGCACGGCCTTCGCGAGACGGCTCCCCGAATCGGAGAAGACACTGGCCTGCCGGGCCGTCGTGGCAGCCCTGGACGACGCGGGGATCGACGCGTCCGAGGTCGACGCGTTCGCCTCGTACACCATGGAGGAGACCGACGAGGTCGAGGTCGCCAAGTCGATCGGCGCGGGCGATGTCACCTTCTTCTCGAAGGTCGGCTACGGCGGCGGGGGCTCCTGCGCCACCCTCGCCCATCTGGCCGCCGCCATCGCGACCGGGCAGGCGAGCGTCGGGGTGGCCTGGCGCTCCCGCAAGCGCGGCAGCGGGCCGCGCCCCTGGCGGAACACGGCGGCGCAGCTGCCGACGCCCGCCCAGTGGAGCCGCCCCTTCGGGCTGCTGCGGCCCGTCGACGAGATCGGGATGCTCGCCCGGCGCTACATGCACGAGTACGGGGCCACCCGCGACCACTTCTTCAATGTGGCGCTCGCCTGCCGCAACCGGGCCAATCAGAACCCGGCGGCGATGATGTACGAACGGCCGCTCACCCGCGAGATGTACATGACCTCGCGCTGGATCAGCGAACCCCTCTGCCTCTTCGACAACTGTCTGGAGACGGACGGCGCACTCGCCTGTGTGATCGTCTCCGCCGAACGCGCCCGCGACTGCCGTCAGCGTCCCGTCTACCTCCACTCGGTCGCCCAGGGACTGCCCGCGCAGCACCACGGCATGGTGAACTACTGGAACGACGACCCGCTCACCGGCCCCGCCTGGACGGCGGCCCGGCAGCTCTGGAAGTCGGCCGACTTCGGTCCCGACGACGTGGATGTGGCGCAGATCTACGACGCGTTCACCCCGCTGGTCCCGCTCTCGCTGGAGGGGTACGGATTCTGCGGGCGCGGCGAGGGCGCGGCCTTCACCGAGGGCGGGGCGCTGGAGATCGGCGGCAGGCTGCCGCTGAACACCGCGGGCGGCGGGCTGAGTGAGGCGTACGTCCATGGCTTCAACCTGATCGACGAGGGTGTGCGGCAGCTGCGGGGCGTCTCGACCGCGCAGGTGCCGGGCGCCGCCACCTGTCTGGTCACGGCGGGCGAGGGAGTGCCCACCTCGGCCGTACTGCTGAGGAGTTGAGATGGCCTTGCTGGATCCGGTCCCCGACGACGACGGAGCGCCGTTCTGGGAGTACACGGCCCGGGGCGAGCTGCGGGTGCAGACGTGTGTGCCGTGCGGGGAGCCGCGCTTCCCGCCCCGGCCGTGCTGTCCGCGCTGCCGGTCCTTCGACAGCGAGTGGCGGGCGACCGGCGGCCGGGGCCGGATCTGGTCGTTCGTGGTGCCGCACCCGCCGCTGCTGCCGGGGTACGCGGAGCTGGCCCCGTACAACGCGGCGGTGGTGGAGCTGCTGGACGTGCCGGGGATCCGGCTGGTGGGCAATGTGGTGACCGGTCCTGACGCGCCGCTGAACTCGGTCGATCCGGCCCGGCTGCGGATCGGCGCGGCGGTGCGGGCGGTGTTCTCCCCGGCGGGGGCGTCCGGCGGGGGGCTTCGGCTGCCGCGCTGGCAGCTGGAGCGGTCGTGAACGTCCGGGTGGAGCCGGCCCCGGGCAGGGAGAAGGGGGTCGTCCTCGTCGTCCTGGACCGGCCCGAGAAGCACAACGCCATCGATCTGGAGATGGCCGGGCAGCTGTCGGCGGTGTGGCGGGAGTTCCGCTACGACGACTCGGTGCGGGCCGTGGTGCTGACCGGGACCGGGACGAAAGCTTTCTGCACGGGGATCGACCGCTCGGTGGACGTGCCGCAGCCGCCCTCGCCGTACTCGGTCGACGATCCGCTGATCGCCATCGGGCCCAAGGCCAACGACCTCTGGAAGCCGGTGGTGGCGGCGGTGGAGGGGATGGCGTGCGGCGGGGCCTTCTACCTCCTGGGCGAGTGCGAGTTCGTGGTCGCCTCGCGGGAGGCGACCTTCTTCGACCCGCACACGACGTACGGAATGGTCAGCGCGTACGAGTCCATGTATCTGGCGCAGCGGATGCCGTACGGGGAGGTGGCGCGGCTGGCGCTGATGGGGACGGCGGAGCGGGTGTCCGCCGCGCGGGCCCACCAGACCGGGCTGGTCTCGGAACTCGCCGCGCCCGGGGAGGCGGTGGCGGCGGCGCTGCGGGCGGCGGCGGTGGTGGCGTCGCATCCGACGGGGGCGGTGCAGGGGACTGTGCGGGCGGTGTGGGCGGCCGCGCAGTCCGCCCGCGCGCAGGCGTTCGGGCTCGCGCCGCATCTGATCGCGCTCGGCAATCTGGCGCCGGAGGAGCAGGGGGAGTTGTTCGGGGGGAGGGGGGAGGGGGGGTATCGGGTGCGGTGAGGGGCCGGGGGCCAGGGTGGGGCGCCTGGGGCTTTCGGGTGCGGTGGGCTCGGGTGCCTGGGGCCAGCGTCCGTCCTCAAGCGCCGGACGGGCTGGAAGTGGGGGTGGTCGCGCAGGGGGAGGTGGCTGGGCGCGACGCCGGGGTTCGGTGCGGGGACACGGCGCGTCGTCCGTCCTCAAACGCCGGACGGGCTGGAGGTGGAGGTGGCCGCAGGGCTGGAAGTGGGGGTGGCCGCGCAGGCTGGGGATGGGGCGCAGGGCGGCGAAGGGGGACGGCCGTCGTGGCGGTCTCACGGAAGGGGATCGGGACGGCGGCCGCCGGGATTGAGGTTACGCCGGTCCGGGGTGGGTCGCCAGTGGGGTGCGGGGGTCGGGGCCGCTTCGGCGGCCGCCCGGCGGGCCGTTTCGCTGGTCGGGGTGGTGTGCGGCCGGGGAGGGGACCGGGCGGTGGTCGACGTCGGCGGGGGGCGGCTGGGGTGGTGGCGGCGGGGCCGGCGGGTGGGCGGCGAGGAGGGCGCAGGTCAGCGCGATCAGGGCGGCCCCGGCCGCGGTCCTGCCCCTGGGCACGGGCCCTCCCGATGTCGGCTGTGGTGCTGGGAGGCCCACGCTGCCAGGGGGAGTGTTTCGCCGATGTCTCCGCCGGCGGCGGCCGCCCTCAGCGGGGGCGGCCCGTCGCGGTGCCCTTGACCGCGTCGAGGGCGTACACGCAGCGGTCCTTGCTGCACGCGTACACCACTCCGCCCTTGGCGACCGGGGAGCCGGTGATCTCGCCGCCCGTCGCCAGCTTCCAGCGGAGCTGACCGCCGGAGGCGTCGAGGGTGTAGAGGACGTGGTCGGCCGAGCCGAAGTGGACCCGGCCGTCGGCGACGACCGGGGCTCCGACGACCTCGCCGCCCGCGGCGAAGCGCCACATCGGGGTGCCGGTGACGGCGTCCAGGGTGTAGAGCGCGCTGCCGCTGCCGACATGGACGTTGCCGCCGGTGACCAGGACCGGTTCGGCGGACTGGCGGGACTCGGTCGCGATGCGCCAGCGGTCCTTGCCGGTGGCCGCGTCCAGGGCGTACACCGTGCCGAGGTAGTCGGCGAGATAGACCCCGCCGCCGGTGACCGCGGGGCCGGGGGCGAAGGCCGGCGGGGAGAGGAAGACCGCGGGGGCCTCGAAGTGCCAGCGGACCATGCCGGTCGCGATGTCGACGGCGAGGACCCGGGTGCCCGCCGAGACATAGACATTGCCGTCGGGCGCGGGGAGCACCCGGACCGGGACATTGCCGCAGGAGGCGGCGTCGCCGACGGGATAGGACCAGCGCTCCGCGCCGGTGCGCGCCTGGAGCGCGCAGAGCCGGGCGTCCTTCCAGACGTAGACGGTGTCGTCGTGGATGACCGGCCCGGCCTCCGGGGTCTCGAAGTCGGTCTGCACCCCGGTGACCTCCCACAGCTTCTCGCCGTTGGACGCCTCCCAGGCCGTCGCCCGGCCGCCGCGCGATCCGGTGATCACCGTGCCCCGGTCCGCCTTCAGGGAGTAGACCCAGGAGTCGGTCTGGAAGCGCCAGCGCTCCTGTCCGCCCACCGCGTCGAGGGCGTACAGCGTGGGGCCGTCCGAGGCGTGGATCCGGCCGCCGTCGACGGCCATCGTCCAGGCCACGTCCTTGGTCTTGAACTGGCGGCGGCCGGTGGCCACGTCCAGCGCGTGGACCTCGAAGGAGGTGACGTACAGCAGATCGCCCGCGACCACGGGCGTGCCCCACACGTCGTTGGACATCCGGAAGCGCCAGGGCCGCCAGTGGGCGGCGATCTCGGGGGCCGCGGGGGGCGTGGGCGGCGGCAGGGGGGCGCGCACGGGGGCGGCGGGGGCCGGGGGGAGGCCGGTCAGTCCGGCCGGGGGGCGGATCCAGCCGGTGGCGGGGCCCGCCTCGGCGACCCCGGCGCGGGCGGGGTCGGCGACCCGGGGACCGGGCCCGATGGGGACGCCGACGCCCGGCAGCCGTACCGGACCGGCTGCCGCGGGGGCTCCCGTACGGGGATCTCCGCCCGGTCCGGAACTCCAGTCGGGGGCCCGGCGCGGCGGGGCGGACGGCATCGGCGGCGGCTCCGGCGGCCGCTGCGGGACGACGGCGGGCACGGTTCTCCCGCCGCCCCGGCGCAGTTCGATCATCGCCGTCGCCGGTCCGGGCAGCCAGGCCGACGCGGTGCCGCTGTCGTCGCCGCCGGAGGCGAAGAGATGCGGTGCGAGCTGGGACTGGAGGTCCTCGGGGGTGGGGCGGCGGGTCTTGTCCGTCTGCATACAGGACTCGATCAGCGGGCGCAGCTCGGCCGGCAGACCCTCCAGGTCGGGGCCCTCGCGCAGCAGCATGAAGACGGTCTCGACGGGGTTGGCCCCGTGGAAGGGGGCGTGGCCGGTGGCGGCGAAGACGAGGGTGGAGCCGAGCGAGAAGACATCGCTGGCGCCGGTCACGCTGCGGGAGTCGCGGGCCTGTTCGGGCGACATGTAGGCGGGGGTGCCGACGGCGACGTTGGTCATGGTGAGCCGGGTGTTGGAGACCCCGGAGGCGATTCCGAAGTCGATCACCCGGGGGCCGTCCTCGACGACGAGGACGTTCGAGGGCTTGAGGTCGCGGTGGACGAGTCCCGCGCCGTGGATCGACTGGAGTGCCTCGGCGATGCCCGCGGCGAGCCAGCGGACCGCCTGGGCCGGGAGGGGCCCGCACTCGTTCACTATCTCTTCCAGCGAGGGGGCGGGCACATAGGCCGTCGCCAGCCAGGGCACCGCGGCCCTGGGGTCGGCGTCCACCACGGCGGCCGTGTAGAACCCGCTGACGGCGCGGGCGGCCTCGACCTCGCGGGTGAAGCGGACACGGAACAGCTGGTCCTCGGCGAGTTCGGTGCGCACGGTCTTGATCGCCACCCGGCGGCCGGACGCCGACCGGGCGAGATAGACCAGCCCCATGCCCCCGGCTCCGAGCCGGCCCAGCACCTCGAACGGACCGATTCGTCTCGGATCGTGCTGCGTCAGCTGCTCCATACCTGCCTGCCACCTCCCCGTACGGGTCCCTGTCTCACCACCGAGACCTCAGCGGCGGTACCCACCCTGATTGTTCCTGTCCGGGCCCACGGTTGCGAACCCGGGGGCGGATCGGGGTGTCTCACCCGGATTCGGGCACAGCGGCGCGTCAGGGGCCAGTGGATTCCGCGTCGGTGAGGGGCTGGGTCTCGGCCAGGACGGCGAAGGAAGCACCCTGATTGTCCATGAGTACGGCGATTCGCCCGTAGAGGATGTCGAAGGGCGGCGCCTGGACGCGTCCGCCGAGGCGGACGGCGTGGGCGACGGCCGCGTCGCAATCCTTGACGCAGAAATAGACAAGGAAGTGGCCGGGGAGTTCCGGCGGGAAGGCGTCGGTGAGGACGCAGCGGCCCGCGACGGCGGTCTCCGCCCCGGCGGCGGCGCTGTCGGGGCGGGGCGCGCCGCGCGGGGACCAGAGTCTGATGTCCATGGTGGAGCCGGAGCCGGAGCCCGGGTCGGCGACCTGCGGCAGATCGGTGCCGGTGAAGCCGAAGACGTCCTCGTAGAAGGGGTCCGCCCGCTGTTTGTCCCAGGTGTAGACCTCGGTCCAGCAGTACGCGCCGGGGACGCCCCAGGTCTCGAAGCCCGCGCGTCGGCCGGCCTGCCAGAGTCCGAAGACCGCGCCGCCGGGGTCGGCCGCCGTGGCGGCCGTGCCGCGGTCGCCCACCGGGTGGGGGCCGCCGATCAGCCGTCCGCCGGCCGCGGTGATCCGGCCCGCGAGGGCGGTGATGTCGTCGGCGGCGAAGGAGATGTTCCAGACCGTGGGCATCCGGCCGTCCCCCTTGGGGGCGAGCCCGGCGACGAGCCGTCCTCCGCCGACGGCGTCGGCCGAGCGGCCCTCGCCCGGGCGGAAGGTCCAGCCGAACAGCTCTCCGTAGAAGCGTTTCCCGGCCTCGGCGTCGGGCAGCTCGGCCTCCGCCCAGCAGGGGGTGCCCTCGGGGAATGCCTCCATGGGCCCGGCTCCTTCGCTTCGCGCGGTGGTGCTCGTCACACTCAAGTTAACGGGGCATCGCGGGCATCGCAGAGGATAAAATCGAACATTTGACCACTGGTGTGCGAGCGGGGGCCCGCCCCGGCCGCACCCCATTTGCAGTCGGCCGAATCGCGCGCCGATCACCCCTCGGTAAGCTGACGGCATGACAGGACAAGTACGCACTGTCGACGGCCGGGTGGCCGGACGACGCGGGCAGGCGACGCGGCAGAAGCTGCTCGACTGCCTCAGCGAGATGCTCAGCTCGTCGCCGTACCGGGACGTCAAGGTCATCGACGTGGCCCGGAAGGCGGGCACGTCGCCCGCGACCTTCTATCAGTATTTCCCCGACGTCGAGGGCGCGGTCCTCGAAATCGCCGAGGAGATGGCGAAGGAGGGCGCAGGGCTCACCGCTCTGGTCTCCGGACGCAGCTGGGCCGGCAAGGCGGCCTGGCAGACCTCCGAGGAGCTGGTCGAGGGCTTCCTCGACTTCTGGCGCCGCCACGACGCGATCCTGCGGGTCGTGGATCTGGGGGCGGCGGAGGGCGACAAGCGGTTCTACAAGATCCGTATGAAGATCCTGAACTCGGTCACCAACTCCCTCACGGAGTCGGTGAAGGAGCTTCAGGCCAAGGGCCGCGTCGACAAGGACGTCAGCGCCGCCGCGATGGCCGGTTCGCTGGTCGCCATGCTGGCCGCGGTCGCCTCGCACCAGAAGGGGTTCACCACCTGGGGCGTGAAGCAGGCCGAACTCCGGCCGAATCTCGCGCTGCTGGTGCACCTCGGCATCACGGGCCGCAAGCCCACGAAGTAGGGACCCGCGCCCGCGCGGGTCCCCGCTTCAGCGTTTCCCCCGCCCGAGCCGCACCCGACTTCAGCGTTCCCCCGCCCGAGCCGCACCCCGGCTCCGGCGTTCCCCGCCCCAGCCGCTCCCCCACGAGCGGTCCTCGTAAGTCCCCGCAGATCCCGCAGGTCCACAGATCCCGCAGGTCCCGCAGGTCCCGCAGATCCCCGTCCGCGCACGCTCTCCGTACGCGCGATCCCCACCCCCCAACCCGCCGCCACGGGTTGCCGACCTCTCCGGCCCCGCCGCGGCAGGCCGCCGTCCCTCAGCCGTCGGTCCCCGGTTTGACGCCCCAGATGTAGAGCCGGTCGTCGACCGCCAGCAGATTCCACAGCGCCTCGGCGTCCGGCAGCCGCAGATTCACACAGCCCGCCGAGCCCCCTCCGTCGTAGAGATCGTCCAGCCGGCCGTGCAGGGCCTGGCCCCCGTCGAAGAACTGGGCGAACGGCATGGGGGCGTTGTCGTAGATCGTGGAGACATGGTCGCGGTTGCGCCAGTAGATCGAGTGCCAGCCGAGCCGGGTCTCCTCGCTGTCCCGTCCGGTGCGGATCGGCACCGGCTGGAAGACCACCCGCTCCCCGCGCTGCACCCAGAGCAGCTGCCGGTCGAGATCGACGCAGGTGACGCGGTACGAGCGGACCGGGCAGTCGCCCGCCGCGTTGGGATCGGCCCGGGCCTGGAGCGCGACCGTCCAGCGGTAGGTGGCGAGGCTCGCGTAGCCGTCGGCGGGGGTGAGCGCCTGCTCGGTCTGGAAGGCCCGGATCGCCTCGCAGTCGGCCGCCGACTGGACGCCGTCCACGGGCAGTCCCAGATACTTCTCCACCGGCCGCTGATAGGGGCCGGTCCGCGCGGTGCAGGGCTCGGCCCGGTGCCCGGTCCCGGCCGCCCGGGCGGGAGCGGGGGCGGCCAGGGCGACGGCGAGGGCCGCCGCCGCGGTCAGGACGGCGGCTCGCGCCGCCGGGCGGCCCCTGGCGGCCCGTCCGTCCGCACCGGCGCGTATGACGTGATGCCTTCCTCGCATTCCGCACACTCCGTTCTCGTTCCCGTACGCGCCCCGCGAGGCGTTTCGCGTACGGCGCGGGCCCCCCACCCACAGGTATCAGCGGACGACCCGCCGCGCCCCAGGCGGCGGGCCAAACCGGTGAGGGCGTGTGCGGACCGGTCGGTCCGCACACGCCCTCAGGCTGCTTCAGAGATGTCGGGGATCAGCCCTGGTGGGGCTTGCTCGGACCTCCCTTGCCGCCCTTGCCCTTGCCGGGCTCGCCGCGCTTGTTGGCGATGTCGACGGTCACACCGTCGGCGGCGTTCTCGGCGGTGATGACGTACGGACCGAAGACCGGGTTCTCGGGAAGGACATAGCCCTCGGGAACGTCGGTCTCCAGCAGGTAGTACGTCCCGGTGTCCAGGTCCTCGAAGAGGCAGACGCCCTGGGCGTCCGTGGAGCAGCCGCCGCCGACGGGGGTGTCGGAGGGGTTGCCGCCCGAGCCCGAGGTCTGGAGGCCCGGGATGCCGTTCGTCTCCTCCCACAGCTCGAACACCGCGCCGGCCAGCACACGGCCGTTCTTGGCGTCGGTCTTGTGGAGGGTGATCTTGCCCTTGACCGCCGGGGTCCTGGTGTTCTCGGCGGTGACGGTCACGCCCTGGGAGGCGTTCTCCTCGGTCAGCACCAGCGGACCGAAGACCGGGTCGGCCGGCAGGTCGTAGCCGGCCGGAGCGGCCGTCTCCTGCCAGTAGTACGTGCCGACCTCGACCGTGCGGGAGCAGACTCCGTTGGCGCCCGTGGTGCAGGGGGCGCCGACGGTGGTGTCCGGGTTGATGCCGATGGTCTGGAGACCGGGGATGTCGTTGGTCTCCTCCCACAGCTGGAACACCGCGCCGGCGAGGGTGTCACCGGTGTCGGCGTCCTCCTTGACGACGGTCACCTCGCCCGTGACCACGGGGGTCTGGGTGTTCTCGGCGGTGACCGTGACACCCTGCGAGGCGTTCTCCTCGGTCAGCACCAGCGGACCGAAGACCGGATTCGCCGGCAGGTCGTAACCCGCCGGAGCGGCCGTCTCCCGCCAGTAGTACGTACCGACCTCGACGGTCCGGGTGCACTCGCCGTCCGCTCCCGTGGTGCAGGGACCGTTCAGCTGCGTGTCCGGGTTCGCGCCCGTGGTCTGGAGACCGGCGACGCCGTTGGTCTCCTCCCACAGCTCGAAGACCGCGCCCGCGAGGGGCTCGTCGGTGGCGGCGTCCGTCTTCACGACGGTCACCTCGCCCGTGACGACCTGCGACCGGGTGTTCTCGGCGGTGACCGTGACACCCTGCGAGGCGTTCTCCTCGGTCAGCACCAGCGGACCGAAGACCGGGTCCGCCGGCAGGTCGTAACCCGCCGGAGCGGCCGTCTCCCGCCAGTAGTACGTACCGACGCCGACGGTCCGGGTGCACTCGCCGTCCGCTCCCGTGGTGCAGGGACCGTTCAGCTGCGTGTCCGGGTTCGCGCCGGTGGTCTGGAGACCGGCGACGCCGTTGGTCTCCTGCCAGAACTCGAAGACCGCGCCCGCGAGCGGGTCGCCGCTGACCGAGTCCTCCTTGACGACCGTCACATCACCCGTGACGGCGGGCGTCTCGTTGTTCGGCGCGTTCACGATCACGCCCTGGGAGGCGTTCTCGTTGGTGAGGACGAGCGGACCGAAGACCGGGTTGGCCGGCAGGTCGTACCCGTCGGGGGCGGCGGTCTCGCGCCAGTAGTAGCTGCCGGTCTCCACCGTGCGGGTGCACTCGCCGTCGGCCCCGGTGGTGCAGGGACCGTTCAGCTGCGTGTCGGGGTCCGCGCCCGTGGTCTGGAGACCGGGCACGCCGTTGGTCTCCTCCCACAGCTCGAAGACCGCGCCCGCGAGAGGCTCGTCGGTGGCGGCGTCCGTCTTCACGACCGTGACATCGCCGGTGACGATGGGGGTGCGGTCGTTCTGGGCGGTCTCGGTGACGCCCTGGGAGGCGTTCTCCTCGGTCAGCACCAGCGGACCGAAGACCGGGTCGCCGGGCAGGTCGTACCCGTCGGGGGCGGCGGTCTCGCGCCAGTAGTAGGTGCCCACCTCGACGGTGCGGGTGCACTCGCCGTCGGCCCCGGTGGTGCAGGGACCGTTGATCTGGGTGTCCGGGTTCGCGCCCGTGGTCTGGAGACCGGCGACGCCGTTGGTCTCCTCCCACAGCTCGAACACCGCGCCCGGCAGCGGGTCGTCGGTCGCGGCGTCCACCTTGACGACGGTGACATCGCCGGTGACGGCCGGGGTCTGGGTGTTCTCCGCGTTGACGGTGACGCCCTGGGCCGCGTTCTCCTCGGTGAGGATCAGCGGACCGAAGACGGTGTTCGCCGGGAGGACGTACCCGGGAGGCGCCGCGGTCTCGCGCCAGTAGTAGGTGCCGACCTCGACCGTACGGGTGCAGAGGCCGTTCGCCCCGGTGGTGCAGGGGCCGTTGTTCTGGGTGTCGGGGTCCGCGCCCGTGGTCTGGAGACCGGGAACGCCGTTGGTCTCCTCCCACAGCTCGAACACCGCGCCCGCCAGCAGCGCGCCGGTGGCCGCGTCCGTCTTCTCGACGGTGACGTCGCCGGTGACGGCCGGGGTCTCGGTGTTCTCGGCGGTGACCGTCACACCTTCCGCCGCGTTCTCCTCGGTCAGCACCAGCGGACCGAAGACCGGGTTCGCCGGCAGGTCGTATCCGTCGGGGGCCGCGGTCTCGCGCCAGTAGTACGTGCCGACCTCGACCGTACGGGTGCACTCACCGGTCGCGCCGGTGGTGCAGGGACCGTTGTTCTGGGTGTCGGGGTCCGCGCCCGTGGTCTGGAGACCGGGAACGCCGTTGGTCTCCTCCCACAGCTCGAACACCGCGCCCGCGAGCGGGTCGCCCGTCACGGAGTCCGTCTTCACGACCGTGACATCGCCCTCGACGACCGGCGTCTGCGCGTTCTGCGCGGTCACCGACACGCCGTCGGCGGCGTTCTCCTCGGTCAGCACCAGCGGACCGAAGACCGGGTTCACCGGCAGGTCGTAGTTCGGCGGGGCCGAGGTCTCCTGCCAGTAGTAGGTGCCCACCTCGACATTGGCCGAGCAGACGCCGTCGGCGCCCGTGGTGCAGACGCCGCCGATCTGGGTGTCGGGGTCCGCGCCGGAGGTCTGGAGACCGGGAACGCCGTTGGTCTCCTCCCACAGCTGGAAGCCCGCGCCCGCGAGCGGGGCGCCGGTGATCGCGTCGGTCTTGACGACCGAGACGTCGCCGGTGACGGCCGGGGTCTGGGTGTTGTCGACGTTCACATTGACGCCGGCCGGCGCGTTCTCCTCGGTGAGGATCAGCGGACCGAAGACCGGGTCGCCGGGCAGGTCGTAGCCGGGCGGCGCCTGGATCTCGCGCCAGTAGTAGGTGCCGGTCTGCACCATGGCGGCGCACTCGCCGCCGGCGTTCGTGGTGCAGGGGCCGTTGATCTGCGTGTCCGGATTCGCGCCGGACGTCTGGAGGCCCGCGACGCCGTTGGTGTCCTGCCACAGCTCGAACACCGCGCCCGCCAGCGGCGCGCCGGTCACCGCGTCCATCTTCTCGACGGAGATCTCACCGGTCACCGGCGTACGGCTGTTGTCGGCGTTGACGGTGACCCCGTCGGGCACATTGTCCGGTCCGAGGACCAGCGGCCCGAAGACCGGATTGAGCGGGAGGTCGTAGCCCGGTGGTGCGGCCGTCTCACGCCAGTAGTACGTGCCGAGGATGACCGTACGGGAACAGACGCCGTCCGCCCCGGTGACGCAGTCCGCGCCGAGCTGGGTGTCGGGGGTGGCCCCGGTGGTCTGGAGACCGGCGACGCCGTTGGTCTCCTCCCACAGCTCGAAGGTCGCGCCCGCCAGCGGGTCCAGGGTCTCCGCGTCCCGCTTCACGACCCGCACCGGCGCGGTGACCGGGACGGCCTCGCAGTCGGGCAGATCGCCGTTGAAGGGGTACGCGTGGAACTCCTGGCCGCCGCCCCCGCCGACCACACTGGTGTGGGTGAGGGAGCCGGTGGAGAAGAAGCGGCCGTTGACGCCCGGCAGGGTGACCGTGGTCGTCGAGGCCTGGTTGCCGACGAGGACGCTGCCCTGGAACTGCCCGGTGCCGCGCAGGCCCACGGCCGTCGCGTCGGGGAAGTTCCACAGCAGCCGCTCGCGCAGCGCGTTGAACGCGCTGCCGTCGGCGATCTCGCCGCTGTAGGTGTTGATCGAGCGGTTCGCCCCGATCACATTGACCAGGACGGTCGACGTGGCCGGGATGTTCACGAACGTCAGGCCCTGCTGGCCGCCGCTCGCGGTGGTCATGTTGAAGTCGACGTTGAAGACCTGGAGGGCGGAGGTGCCGTCACCGGTGAAGACGGTCTCGCCGCCGTTGTTGACGGCGGTGCCCGTGGCGGGCCGGGGCCCGTTCTCGTCCCGCGCGTAGCACTGGCTGGCGTCCGTCAGCTGGTCGCGCAGCGCCAGATACGGGGCCGCCGCGTTCGGGTCCTGGATGACGTCGTCGGCCTCGATGGTGCCGGTGGCGGTGCCCGCGTGGCGGACCACACCGCCGTCGGCGAGCAGCCGCTGGCCGGCCGCGATGGTGACATCGCCGCCGGTGGTCAGGAAGTCGGAGCCGGCCGGGGGCGGCACGCGGGAGCCGACGCCCACGACGCCGAGGTTGTAGATGACACTGCCGCCCACCGACTTGTTCTGGTCGAAGTCGTCGAGAACGACGACCTTGCCCTCGGCTTCGGCCGCCCGTTCGCGGACCAGGAAGTCATTGCCCACGAAGACGTTGATATTGGCGTCCCGGCCCATGATCGGGCCGTTGCTGATCGGCGGGAACGGGTCGGGGCAGTCGCCCGGAATGCAGGGACCGAGCCCGCCCGGGAGCGGCGCGGCCGCCGCGGCCTTCACCACGGTGGTCTTGCCGGCCGGGGCCAGTGAGGCACTGGTCGGCAGCGCGCCCGGCCCGAGGGCCAGGGCGGGCGCCGTCACGGCGAGGACTGCGCAGGCCATGCCCGCGGTCCAGGACCGTTGTCGCAATCGCGCGAGGATTGCTCTCATACGTCGAGTTCTCCTGTTGGCTGTCTGTCCGGTAATTCTTTGGACAGGCTGAGCAGGAGAAACTCAAGGGCGTGGGCGACACTCCCGTATAAGCGGAATAAGGATCGATCAATCACCCGGCCGCGCGATCGGTGAGGTAATCCCTCAATTCCATTCCGCGTTTTCCCGCCCCGGCATTCGGCCCGCCGGGCCCGGATCCGCCGCCGCCCGCGCCCGGGCCCGGTGCTCGCTCGGGCGGACGCCCAGGGTGCGTTTGAAGGCCACGCTGAGGGCGTACGCGTTGGAGTAGCCGACCCGGCGGGAGACGGCGTCGACGGTGGCGTCGGTCTGGGCGAGCAGATCGGCGGCCTGGCAGATCCGCCACTCCGTCAGATACGCCATCGGCGACTGGCCCACCAGATCGCTGAACCGCTGGGCGAACCTGGCCCGGGAGATCCCGGCCTCGGCGGCCAGCCCGGCGACCGTCCAGGGGCGGGCCGGCTCGCCGTGCATCAGCCGCAGCGCCCGGCCCACCGTCGGATCGCCGTGGGCCCGGTACCAGGCCGGGGCGCGGGCCTCCGGCCGTTCGAACCAGTCCCGCAGGCTGACCACCAGCAGCAGATCGAGCAGCCGGTCCAGGACCGCCTGCCGGCCGGGGGCCTCCCGGCCGATCTCGTACGCGATCATCTCCAGCGGCGGGCAGCCGCTCGGCGAGGCCGGGATCCGGGCGACCCGGGGCAGCGCGCCGAGCACCCGCTGCGAGACGCTGCCGCGCACCTGATAGGTGCCCTTCAGCAGCACCGTCGGCTTCGGCCGGCCGTCCGTGTCGTATCCGCACAGCGGCGACGCCTCCAGCAGCCGTCGCCCGTCCGGCGTCGTACAGCGCTCGGCGTCGTGGATCACCACCCGCGGGGCCGTGCCGGGGTCGTCGGCGACGGTGTACGGCTCGGGGCCGCGGACGATCACCACATCGCCGCAGTCCAGGGGGACGGGGTCGGCGCCGTCCGGGGTCACCCACGCCCGGCCGTCGAGCATGGCCAGCAGGGTGAGCGGGGTGGGCTCGACGAATCTCATGGACCACGGCGGATTGAACGCCGACTGGTCGAAGAGGGCTCCCCTGGGGCTGACATCGTGCAACAGGCTCGACAGGGCGTCATCCATGCGGGTGAGTCTAGAAGCCGGAGAACGAGACGCACAGACATCTTTATGAGAGGAACAGCCATCCTCCGTTCAGCGCGCCGCCGGTTCACTGGTCCCATGACGTCCACTCACACCTCCACATCCTCCGCCTCCTCCTCCTCCTCCGTGCTGGTGCTCGGCGGCACCGGCAAGACCGGCCGGCGGGTCGCCGCCGCCCTCTCCCGCCTCGGCATCACCCCCAAGGTCGCCTCCCGCTCCGCCCCGGTCCGCTTCGACTGGGCCGACGAAGGGTCCTGGGACCCGGCGCTGGCCGGGGTCGGCGCGGTGTACGTCGTCGACTCGCAGGGCCCCGCCGCCCCGGCCGAGGTCCGCGCCTTCGCCGCGGCCGCGAAGACGCGGGGCGTCCGGCGGCTGGTGCTGCTCTCCGCCCGGGTCTGGGAGGAGCTGGACGACGGCAGCGGAGAGGTGTTCGCCACCGAGCGCGCCGTCCGGGAGTCCGGCCTCGACTGGACGATCCTGCGCCCCGCCTGGTTCAACCAGAACTTCACCGAGGAGCCCTGGTACTCCGCCCCCCTCGCCGAGGGCGAGCTGCGCCTTCCCGCCGGGGACGGCCGCGAGCGCTTCGTCGACCTCGACGACCTCGCCGAGGTCGCGGCCGCCGCACTCACCCAGGACGGCCACTCCGGCCGCGTCTACACCCTCTCCGGACCCGACGCCCTCTCCTTCCACGACGTCGCCGAGGCCCTCTCCACCGCCTCCGGCCACAAGGTGACCTACACCCCCGTCACCCGCGAGCAGTACATCGAGGAACAGCTCGCCCGCGGCTACGCCCCCGACTTCGCCGAACTCATGGCCGACCTCTTCCTCCACATCGGCGCGAACGGCAGCGCCGCCCCCTCCGACGGCGTCCGCCAGGCCCTGGGCCGCGAGCCGCGGGCGTTCGGGGAGTACGTGCGCCGCACGGACTTCTCGTCGCTGGGGGCGGCGCGGGGGTGAGCACGCGGCCGGCCCGGGCGCGCGGGGTGACGGCCCGAGCGGGCGGGGTGACGGCCCGGGCGCCCGGGGTGACGGCCCGAGCGGGCGGGCGGGCTCGGGCGACCTGGCCGGCCCGGGCCTGCGCTCACCACCTGGGCTCGGCCCAGACGACCTTGCCGAGGGGCCGCTCCTCGATCCCCCACCGGGCCAGCACACCGAGAATCCTCAGCCCCCGCCCGCGCTCCCGCTCCACCGATCTCCCCCCGGACCCGGGGCACACGGCGCACGGGGTCGTGCACCTCGACCCGCACCGTCCTGTCGCGGACGGCGAGCACGACCAGCAGGGAGTCCCCGGGCTCGGTGCCGTAGCGCACGGCGTTGGTGACCAGCTCGGAGACGATGAGACGGAGATCGTCCAGCTGTTCGCCGGTGACGCCGGGCATCCGGTCGGCGACGAACGCGCGGGTGTACGAGCGGGCCGTGCCGACCGACTCGGGGAGTCCGGGCAGCACCAGCCGGGCGGACCCGTCGTCCTGGAGCACCTCGTCCGGCGGCGTCCCGCCCCAGGACCGTTCGCCCCACGGCGGGGGCGGCGCACCGAGGTCCGGCTCGGCGGTGGCGCGAAGTCGCTGACCAGGATTCACGGTGCCTTCTCTCTCTCGACCTCGGCCCATACGGATTCGCGGCCGCCGGCGCGGTCGTGGCCGAACCGGTCGGCGTTCGCGAGGGCGGCGAGGATCGCGGTACGGGTTCGCGGGCTCGGAGCGCTCGGCAGGTCGACCTCGACGCGCGTCACGGACGCGGTCTCGCTGACGCGCGGTTCGCGGCCGACGGCGGCGGCGAGCACATCGGCGAGGAACGCGGCACGGGCGTTGGGCACAGCTCTCCCAAGGTGAGCGCTGCATCACACAACGTGATGCTGAGTATTCAGCTTCAACCTGATGGGTTAGCTTTGTCAATGTCGCCGCCCAACTCCCGGAGCGCCCCATATGCCACGTGACACCCCTTACTTGCAGGTCGCCGACGCGCTGCGCGCTCGCATCAAGGCCGGTGAGTGGGGCGTGGGCGACAAGCTGCCCAGCCGGGCCCGCTTCGCCGAGGAGTACGGGGTCGGCCAGAGCGTGGCCCAGCGCGCCATGGAACGCCTCATCATCGAGGGTCTCCTCGAAGGCCGCGCGGGCTCCGGCACCTATGTGCGGCGGCCGCGCGAACGGCTGCGCATGGTCCGCTCACGCCACCGCGAACGCCGTGGCGAATCCCCCTTCCGCGCGGACATGCGCGAGCAAGGCAGGGCCGGGGCCTGGGAGTCCCGCAGCGAAGCCCGGACCCCCGCGCCGGAGAGCATCGCCGAACGGCTCGCCATCGCGCCCGGCGACCTGTGCGTCCGCACCGCCTACGAGTTCCTCGCCGACGGACAGCCTGTGCAACTGTCCGAGTCGTGGGAGCCGATGGCCGTCACCGGCGGCACCCCCGTCGTCCTGCCCGAGATGGGCCCGTACGCGGGCGCGGGCGTGGTCGAACGGATGCGGTCGATCGGCGTCGCCGTCGAGACCGCGGTCGAAGTGCCGCGCCCCGCCCGTGCCACCCAGGAGCAGGCCAATCTGCTGGGCATCTCCGTCGGCGATCTCATCACCTTGATCGAACGGACTTACTACGACGCCGAGGGCCGCCCGGTGGAGACCGCGGACATCGTGGTCGCCGACGTTCGCTGGGAGATCGCCTACGAGATCCCCGTCGACCGGACCGATGCCTGACCGCCGCCCGTGGAGTCCTGGGCGCCTGAAGGGCCCCGGGACACCCGGGAGCCCCCGGCTCAGCGGCGGGTGAGGCGGAAGAGGCGGATTTCGCGGGGGACGCGGGACTGGTAGGCGGCGTAGGGGGGCCAGAAGCGGAGGGCGTTGGCCCAGGTGCGGCGGCGGTCCTCGCCGGTGAGGAGGCGGGCCACGACCGGGACGGACTCACCCCTCCAGCTGATCTCGGCCTCGGGGCGGGCGAGGAGGTTGGCCGTCCACGACGGGTGGCGCGGGCGGCCGAAGTTGGAGCCGATCACGATCCAGGAGCCGTCGTCCTCGGGCATGCAGGCCAGCGGTGTGACCCTCGGCCGGCCCGTTCTGGCTCCCCGGGCGGTGAGGACGAGACCGGGCAGCATCAGGGTGCTCACCATGGCCCGGCCGCCCGTGAGCCGGTGCGTCGCGCGGTCCAGCGGCGGGATGACCCGGGGGGCGAGCCGGGCGAAGAGCCGGGTGGCGGAGAGGGCCCTGACCAGCCGGACGCCGAGCGGGGCCCGGTCCTCCGCGCGCCCCCCGGTCACCGGCCCGCCCCCGGCCCCGCGTCCACCGCGTCCGCGTCCATCACGACCCGGTCCCGGTCCGCGAGCGATCCCGGCGCGAGGCCCCCGAAGAGCCCCGCCGTCTCCGCCGCGCGGTCGCGCAGGCGGTGGACCGGGCCGAACAGCAGCTCGTCGCCGGCCGCCCGCTTGAAGTAGCGATGCGTCCGGTGCTCCCAGGTGAACCCGATCCCGCCGTGCAACTGCACCGCCTCCGCCGTCACCGCCCGTACCGTCTCCAGGCACTGCGCCAGCGCCAGGCTGCCCGCGCCGGACGGGTCCCATGCCGCGTACCGCGCGGCCGAGCGGGCGGCGCGGACCCGGACGTACAGATCGGCCAGCCGGTGCCGCACCGCCTGGAACGAGCCGATCGGGCGGCCGAACTGCTCCCGCTCGCGGACGTGCCGCACCGTCCCCTCCAGCGCGCACTCCGCCGTCCCCGCCGACTCCGCCGCGAGCAGCGCCGCCGCCCGCGCGCCCATGGCCGCCAGCGCGCCGGGCGTGCGCGTCCCGTCGTCGTCGCCCAGCGGCTCGGCGGCGCAGTCGCGCAGCTGTACGCGGCCCTGCGGCCGGGTCTCGTCCAGCGCGGTGAGCCGGGCCCGGCTCAGCCCCGCCGCCCCCGCCCGGACCAGGAACAGCCGGGTCCTGCCGCGTGCCGGGCCGCCCGCGCGGGCGGCGACCAGCAGCAGCCCCGCGCTGTGGCCGTCGAGGACCTGGCCGGCCTCCCCGTACAGCAGCCAGCCCCCGTCCGGCGCGGGCCGGGCCTGGACGCCGCCGGCCCGGCCGCCCCCGGCCCACTCCCCGGCGGTGTTGTCGCCGGTCAGCCCGAGCGCGGTGGCGAGTCCCGCGCCCGGGACCGCGAGGGCGCAGGTCAGGGAGGCGTCCGCGAGGCGCGGCAGCAGCGTCTCGCACTGGGCGCGGGAGCCGAGCGCGGCGATCAGCGGGGCGGTGAGCCCGGAGGTCGCCAGCAGCGGCGAGGGCAGCAGCGCGCGGCCGGTCTCCTCGCAGGCGAGGGCGAGTTCGGCGAGTCCGCAGCCGACTCCCCCGTACGCCTCGGGGAGGGCGAGCCCCGGCAGCCCGAGCCGTTCGCCGAGGTCCGCCCAGAGGGCCCGGTCGTGTCCGGCCGGGGCGGCGGCCGCGGCGGCGACCTCGGCCGGGCCGCAGCGCTCGGCGAGCAGTTCGCGCAGGGCGCCGCGGATCGCGCGCTGTTCCGCGGTGAGGGGGGCGAAGGCGTTGTCCATGGACCCTCCCGTTCTGACGGCACGTCATATTAGGCCCGTGCGAGCCACGTTGGACAGACTCCGGGGCCTCTTCCCGCGACCCGATCTGATGTACCGTCAGATACATGTCCGCCACCTCGCGCAAGGTCGCCGTCGTCGGCGTGGCCCTCTCCGACTGCGGCCGGCTGGAGGGCCCCACCCCCTACACCCTGCACGCCCAGGCCGCCCGCCGCGCGCTCGCCGACTCCGGCCTCGACCGCTCGGTCGTCGACGGACTCGCCTCGGCGGGCCTCGGCACGCTCGCGCCCGTCGAGGTCGCCGACTATCTCGGCCTCCGGCCGCGCTGGTCCGACTCCACCTCCGTCGGCGGCGCGACCTGGGAGGTGATGGCCGCCCACGCCGCCGACGCGATCGCCGCCGGGCACGCCAACGCCGTACTCCTCGTCTACGGCTCCACCGCCCGCGCCGACATCGCGGCCGGCCGCCGCACCGCGGGCCTGGACCTCGGCAACCGCGGGCCGCTCCAGTTCGAGGCCCCGTACGGCCATACGCTGATCGCCAAGTACGCGATGGCCGCCCGCCGGCACATGCACGAGTACGGCACCACGCTGGAGCAGCTCGCCGCCGTCGCGGTCCAGACCCGCGCCCACGCCGCCGCCAACCCGGACGCGATGTACCGCTCGCCGATCACCGTGGACGACGTGCTGGGCGGGCCGCTGATCGCCGATCCGTTCACCCGGCTCCACTGCTGCGTACGCGGCGACGGCGGGTGCGCGGTGCTGCTGGCGGCCGAGGAGTACGTGCCCGACACCGCGAAGGCCCCGGTGTGGGTCCTCGGCTCCGGCGAGTACGTCTCGCACGCCGCCCTCTCCGGCTGGGACGACTTCACCGTCTCCCCGGCGGCCGTCTCGGGCCGGCTCGCCTTCGAACGCGCCGGGCTCACCCCCGCCGAGATGGACATCGCCGAGATCTACGACGCCTTCACCTATATGACCCTGGTGACCCTGGAGGATCTCGGCTTCTGCGCCAAGGGCGAGGGCGGCCCCTTCGTCGAGGAGGGCCGGATCGGCCCCGGCGGCGCCCTGCCGGTGAACACCGACGGCGGCGGGCTCTCCGCCTGCCACCCCGGAATGCGCGGGCTGTTCCTGCTGGTCGAGGCGGTACGGCAGTTGCGCGGCGAGGCGGGCGGCCACCAGGTGACGGCGGCCGGCGGCGGGCCGCCCCGCCTCGCGGTCGCCTCGGGGACGGGCGGCTGGTTCTGCTCCTCGGGGACGGTGGTGCTGGGCCGCGACTGAGCCCCGCCGCCCGGCCCTACTCGCCGGCCGCCGGCCCGTCCGGCGGCAGCAGCCGTTCCACCAGGGAGGCGATCAGATCGCCCGCCTCCGCCGCGGGGAACACCTCGGGCAGCGTCAGCCGCTCCACCACCAGCCAGTTGGCGGCGAGATAGATCATCCTGACCGCGTCCGCGTCCCCGGGGAGCCCGGCCTCCAGATGCCCGGAGACATTGGCCTCCACGTCCTGTCTGACCCGCTCGGTCAGCACCGCGCGCAGGGCGGGGCGGCGGGTGGCCTCCAGCCGCAGTTCGAGCAGGGCGAGATACGCCGTACGGAAGGTCGCGATCCGCTCCACCACATCGCGGACCAGCCGCGCCGTCCGTTCCCGGGTCGCCGGGCCCTCGCTCATCGACGCGAGCGTGGCGTCGTCCGGGCGCATCCGCTCGTAGATCCGCGCACCGGCCTGATTGAGCAGGTCGTCGCGGTTGGCGAAGTAGTTCGACGCGGTGCCCTTGGGCACGGAGGCCTCGGTGTCGACGGCGCGGAAGGTCAGCCCGCGCGCGCCGTCGCGGGAGAGCACCTCGATGGCCGCGTCGACCAGCGCGGCGCGCCGGGCCAGGTTCTGCCGCATGGGACGGTCACCGTTCCTCGGGGTTCGGCCGTTCCTCAGAGTTCGGCCGTTCGACCACTATAAGCGGAGCACTACGGCTTGAGTGGTGTTCACTGGGCGAATGGACAACGACGGCCGGGACCCCTTCCACGCCCAGGACGCCTTCCGCGTACTGCTGTACGCCCAGCGGGTCTGGGACATCGACCTGCCCTCCTTCGACCCGGAGACCGCTCCCGCGAGCCCGCTGCCGCTCTTCCACCAGTGGTTCGCGGAGGCGGTCGCCGCCGGGCAGACCGAGCCGCACACCATGACGCTGGCGACCGTGGACGGGGACGGCGCGCCGGACGTCCGGACCCTGATGCTGCACGACGCCGACGCGCGCGGGTGGCACTTCGCCTCCCACTCCACCAGCGCGAAGGGGCGGCAGCTGGACGCCCGCCCCGAGGCGGCCGCCGGCTTCTACTGGGCCGCCCAGGGCCGTCAGGTCCGGGTGCGCGGCCCGGTCGCCGTCATCGGCGCGGCGGAGAGCGCCGCGGATCTGCACGCCCGCTCGACGGGCGCGCTGGCCGCCGCCCTCACCGGCCGCCAGAGCGAGGTCCTGGCCAGCCGCGAGGAACTCGCCCACGCCTCGGCCGCCGCCTGGGAACGCGCCCGCACGGAGCCGGAGGCCCGCGTGCCGACCTGGACGCGCTATGTCCTGGAGCCCCGCGAGGTCGAGTTCTTCCAGGGTGACGCCTGGCGACAGCACGTCCGGCTGCGCTACCGGGGTGCGGGGGCGCGCTGGGAGCGCGAGCTTCTCTGGCCGTAGGCCCCGGGCGGGGCGGGCGGCGCGGGGCGCGCCGGGGGTACGGGGGTACGCGCCCGTGGGCCCTGGCCCCTGTCGGCCCCGGGCCCACCGGGGCGAAGCCCTGACCTGCGGCCGGACCGCGCCCGCACCCGCCTTGTGGCGGAGCTTCGTCCTCAATCGCCGGACGGGCTGGGTTTGCTCTCGCCGAGCCGGGTTCGCTCACCGCGCTGAGTTTGCTCTCGCCGAGCCGGGTTGCACCCGACAGGCGCGCCAAGCCCGCCCAACTCAAGCCCCGCCGGCCACATCCAGCCCCGCCGGCGATTGAGACGCGGGACCCCGGGACGGCATCCCACCACCCAGCCTCGCCGGCGATTGAGGCGCGGGGTCCGGGGCAGAGCCCCGGGGGCAGCCAGAACCGTGCGGGATCCCCGGGCGCGGGTCCGTCCTCAAACGCCGGACGGGCTGGATTTACTCGCCGAGCCGGGTTCGCTCACCGCGCTGAGTTTGCTCTCGCCGAGCCGGGTTGCACCCGGCAGGCGCGCCCAGCTCAAGCCCCGCCGGCGATTGAGGCGCGGGGCGCGGGGCGGCATCCCACCCGGCCCCGCCGGCGGTGGGGCGGAAGACCGGGATGGGGGGGCCGTCGGGGGCCGGGCGGAAGGCGACCTTCAGGGGCATGCCGACGCGCAGCCCGCCCCCCGCCTCCTCCCACCCCACCACCTCGGTCGCCATCCGCGGCCCCTCGGCGAGATCGACCACGGCCGCGACGTACGGCGTCCGCGCGCCGAACGGCGGCAGATCGTTGCGGTGCACCACGGACCAGGTGTAGAGCAGGGCCCGCCCGCTCGCGGTCTCCCAGTCGACCTCGTCGCTCCAGCAGTACGGACAGAACTCGCGCGGATAGTGGTGGGCCCTGGCGCAGGCCCGGCAGCGGCGGACAAGCAGCCGCCCCGCGCCGGCCGCCTCCCAGTACGGCCGGGTGAAGGCGTCGATCTCGGGCGTCGCGCACGTGGCGGACGCAGAGGGCGCAGAGAGCACGGAGGGCACAGCGGACGCGGAAGGCTGCGGGGACGCCTGGGTCATCAGAAGAGTCCGATCGCGTGGTCGAGGGACCAGGTCTGCCAGGACAGGGCGAGGAGCGCGACCAGCGAGATCAGCGCCATCATCGCGTTCTGCCCCTGCTCGGCCCAGTCGTGGATCATCAGGACGAGATAGAGCAGATTGAGGAGCAGCCCGCCGACGAGGGCGACGGGCGTCAGGAATCCGGCGACCAGCCCGAGCCCGACGGCCAGTTCGGCGTACACCACGAGGTACGCCATCGCCCGGGGCCGGGGCGCGACCACCGCGTGGAAGCCCTTGGTCACCGGGGCCCAGCGGTGCCGGTCGGCCACCTCCCGTGCCCAGGCGATCCCGGTCCCGCGCTCGAACCACCCCTTCCGGTCCTTGTGCCGCCAGCTCTCCAGCCACCACAGCCCGAGCCCGATCCTCAGGACGGCAAGCCATTCGGTGCCGGTGAGCCAGACGGTCGCCATCCGGACCTCCCCTGTCCTCGCCCTCGCACGGGCATATTTCTGACGGTACGTCAGTTCAGCCGATCCCCGGCCCGCCGCGCAAGAGGCGTGCGTACTCGGCCGAAGTCGGCCAACAGACGGTCGACTGTGATCAATTCGGTATGGATTCCCGTCTTGACCGAGACCCATCAAGGGGGGTGGGCAGTACGCTCACGCTCTATGGACAGAACGGACGACAGGCCCGTCTATGTGATCGGCGGCGGCCCTGGCGGCCTGGCCGCGGCGGCCGCACTGCGCAAGCGGGGCGTACGGGCCGTGGTGCTGGAGAAGTCCGACGCCGTCGGCGCGTCCTGGCGCGGCCACTACGACCGGCTCCGTCTGCACACCACCCGCGGGCTCTCGGGACTGCCCGGACTCGCCGTGCCCCGGAGATTCGGCCGCTGGGTCTCCCGCGACGACCTGGTCCGCTATCTGGAGAAGTACGCGAAGGTCCAGGAGCTGGACGTCGTGACGGGCGTGGAGGTCTCCCGCGTCGAGCCCGCCGGGAACGGCGACTGGCTGCTGCACGCCACGGGCGGACGGCGGCTGACCGGACGGGCGGTGGTGGTCGCGACCGGGTACAACCACACGCCGAGAGTGCCCGACTGGCCGGGGCGCGAGGGGTGGACGGGAGAGCTGCTGCACGCGGGCGAGTACCGCGACCCCGCCCCGTACCGGGGCAAGGACGTCCTGGTCGTGGGCGTGGGCAACACCGGCGCGGAGATCGCGGTCGATCTGGTGGAGGGCGGGGCCGAACGGGTCCGGCTCGCCGTCCGCACACCCCCGCACATCGTCCGCCGCTCCACGCTGGGCTGGCCGTCCCAGCGCACCGGCGTCCTGGTCCGCCGGCTGCCCGCCCGGCTGGTGGACGGACTGGCGGGCGTCCTCTCCCGGGTCTCCGTGCCCGATCTGACGGCGTACGGGCTGCCGCGCCCCGCGGCCGGGCTCGCCACCAGGGCCCGGGCCGGGGCCATCCCGGTGCAGGACGCGGGATTCGTCAAGCTGGTGCGCGCCGGGAGGATCGAGCCGGTCGCGGCGCTGGACTCCTTCGACGGCGACAAGGCCGTACTGGCGGACGGCGACCGGATCGCGCCCGACACGGTGATCGCGGCGACGGGCTACCGGCGCGCGCTGGAGGGGCTGGTCGGACATCTGGAGGTCCTGGACGCCGAGGGCCGGCCGCTGACCCGAGGCGGGCGGACGCCCAAGCGGGCTCCGGGGCTGTACTTCACCGGATTCACCAATCCGATCAGCGGAATGCTCCGCGAGCTGGGAATGGACGCGCGCCGCATCGCGAAGTCCCTGTCCAGGGGCTGAGCCCCGGGCCCGCCGCCGACCGCACACGCGCCGCACGGCGAAGACCCGGGCCGAGAACCGGGCCCCCGCCGCCGGCGCGCCACGGGCCCGCGCGCCCCGGCGTACCCCGAGGACGCGGCCCGACGCCCCCGACACCCCGGCGCGACCGGCGTCCGACTGGCCGGAAGTCCCGTTACCCCTCGCCCTCCCGGTCCCTAGGATCACGGTGGCCCGGGGCCCGGCCGGGCGCGGCCCGAGACGGCCGCGACCGAGGGGCTCGGGGCCCGGTGCGGCACGGGCTCTTCCTGACTGTGCGTCAGATCAGTAATCTGACTACGCGTCAGTTAGTTTGCACCGAGCAGGAGCGGGGCTCAGCGATGCTTGGATCGACTCACGGCACCCTCACCTCCGGCCTCCGCGCACGCGTCGTCGCCTGCGGAGACCACTCCCGCGACGCCGTCCACGACACCGCCTCGGTCACCGCGACCGCCGGTGACCTGGATGTCAGCGGACGGCCGCTGTACGCGCCCGTACCCGACCTGGACCGCTTCTTCCGGCCCCGATCGATCGCCGTGATCGGCGCGTCGGACGGGGAGGGGCGGCCGAGCGCCGGAATCACCCGGCAGCTCATCGGCTGGGCCGAGCGGGTCGGCGCCCGGCTGCACCCCGTGCATCCCGCGCGGGAGGAGGTCTTCGGACTGCGCTGCGCGCCCTCGGTGGCCGCGCTGCCCGAACCGGTCGATCTCGCGGTGCTGCTGGTCGGCGATCCGCTGCCGCTGATCGGCGAACTGGCCGAGGCGAAGATCGGCTTCGCGGTCGCCTTCGCCTCCGGATACGCGGAGACCGGCGAGGCGGGCGCGCGGGCGCAGGCCCGGCTCGCGGAGGAGGTGGCGCGGACGGGCGTGCGGCTGCTGGGGCCCAACACCAATCTGAACGCCTTCGAGACCTTCCGCGACGATCTCGAAGGTCCCGCCATCGCGCTGATCACCCAGTCCGGCCACCAGGGCCGGCCCGTCTTCACCCTCCAGGAGCTGGGCGTACGGCTCTCCCACTGGGCGCCCACCGGCAACGAGGCCGACTTGGAGACCGCCGACTTCATCTCGTACTTCTCCGAGCACCCCGAGGTCGGGGCGATCGCCTGCTATGTCGAGGGACTCAAGGACGGGCGGTCCTTCCTGCTCGCCGCCGACCGGGCCGCCCGGCGCGGGGTGCCGGTGGTCGCCGTGAAGGTCGGGCGGACGGAGGCGGGCGCGCGGATGGCCGCCTCCCACACCGGGAAGCTGACCGGCGCCGACCAGGTGGTGGACGCGGCCATGCGGCAGTACGGGGTGATCCGCGTCGACGGTCTGGACCAGCTCCAGGACACCTCGGCCCTGCTGGCCCGGGCCCGTAAACCGGTCGCCGAAGGCGTCGTCGTCTACTCGATCTCCGGTGGCACCGGGGCCCACTTCGCCGATCTGGCGACCGCCGCCGGGCTGCCGCTGCCCCGGCTCTCCGAGGCCCGGCAGAAGCAGCTGCACCGGTGGATACCGGAGTATCTGAGCGTCGCCAACCCGGTGGACAACGGCGGCCACCCCGTGGGCGACTGGCGCGGACGGAAGATCATCGACGCGATCCTGGCCGACCCCGAGGTGGGGGTGCTGATCTGTCCGATCACCGGTCCGTTCCCGCCGATGAGCGACCGGCTGGCCGAGGATCTGGTGGCCGCCGCCGAGGCCACCGAGAAGCTGGTGTGCGTGGTGTGGGGGTCTCCGGTGGGCACGGAGGCCGCGTACCGGGAGACCCTGCTGGGCTCCTCGCGGGTGGCCACCTTCCGCACCTTCGGCAACTGCGTGGACGCCGTCCGCTCCTATCTCGGCCACCACCGCTTCACCAGCGGCTACCGCTCCCCCTTCGACGAGGCCCCGCGCGGCCCCTCGCCCTCGTACCGCAGGGCGCGTGCTCTGCTGAGCCCCGGCCGGCAGCTCAGCGAGCACGCGGCCAAGCAGCTGCTGCGGGCGTACGGGATCAGGGTGCCGCGCGAGCAGCTGGTGACCAGCGCGGCGGCGGCCGTCCGCGCGGCCGGGCTGGTCGGCTATCCGGTGGTGATGAAGGCGTCCGGCGACCGGCTGGCCCACAAGTCCGAACTCGGCCTGGTCACCGTCGGTCTCACCTCCGCCAGCCAGGTGCGGGACGCCTATCGCGACCTCACCGGGATCGCCCGCCGCGAGGGCGTCGACCTGGACGGCGTCCTGGTCTGCCAGCTGGTCGACCGGGGTGTGGAGATGGTCGTCGGGGTGACCCGGGACGCGCTGTTCGGGCCGACGGTGACGGTCGGGCTCGGCGGGGTCCTGGTGGAGGTGCTCCAGGACGTGGCCGTACGGGTGCCTCCGTTCGGCGAGGACCAGGCGCGGGCGATGCTCGGCGAGCTGCGGGGGCGGGCGCTGCTGGAGGGGGTGCGGGGCGGGCCGCCGATGGATGTGGACGCGCTGGTGGAGGTGGTGCTGCGGGTGCAGCGGATGGCGCTGGAGCTGGGGGACGACCTGGACGAGCTGGACATCAATCCGCTCGTGGTGCTGGAGCGCGGCCAGGGCGCGGTGGCGCTGGACGCGTTCGCGGTGTGCCGGTGAGCGGCGGCGAGGCGCGGGCGAGCGGCGGCGGTGCGCCGGTGGGCGGAGGCGAGGTGCTGCACCGCGTCGACGGCGGCGTCCTGTGGATCACCCTCAACCGGCCCGAGGTGATGAACGCCCTCGCCCGCGACCAGCGCGAGCTGCTGATCTCCCTGCTCGACGCCGCCTCGGGGGATCCGGCGGTACGGGCCGTCGTCCTCACCGCCGTCGGGCGGGGCTTCTGCGCGGGGGCCGATCTGCGCGGCAGCACCGCCGGGCCGGGGCGGGAGCCGGTCGCGGGCGATGTGAGCCGGACGATCCGGTGCGGGGCGCAGCGGCTGATCGCGGCGGTGCTGGAGTGCGAGAAGCCGGTGATCGCGGCGGTCAACGGCACGGCGGCGGGCGTCGGCGTCCATCTCGCCCTCGCCTGCGATCTGGTGCTGGCGGCGGAGGAGGCCCGATTCACCGAGGTGTTCGTCCGGCGCGGTCTGGTGCCGGACGGCGGCGGGGCGTATCTGCTGACGCGGCTGGTCGGGCCGCTGCGGGCCAAGGAGCTGATGTTCTTCGGCGACTCGGTGCCGGCCGCCGACGCGCTGCGGATGGGGCTGGTCAACAGGGTCGTTCCGGCCGCCGAGCTGGAGCGGACGGCCGGGGAGTGGGCGAAGCGGCTGGCCCGGGGGCCGACCCGGGCGCTGGCGCTCGCCAAGCAGCTGGTGAACGTCTCGCTGGAGTCGGACCGGGCGGCCGCGTTCGCGGCGGAGGCGGCGGCGCAGGAGATCAATATGACGACGAGGGACGCGCGGGAGGGGGTGGCGAGTTTCGTGGAGCGCCGGAGCGCGGTGTTCGAGGGGCGCTGAGCCGGGCCTCGGACGGATGAAGGGCCCCTGCCGCCGTGGCGGAGGGGCCCTTCGAGCACATGCCGCTGGACGACTGGGGGTTCCATCCAGCGGCGCGGGCTCAGTGGTGGTTGAGGAGCTTCACGACCAGCTCCCAGAGCGCTCGCGCTCCGAGGGCTATGCCCAGCCGTTCCGTCACCTCGCGGACCCGCCCTTTCCGGGCGCGTTCGGTGTCCACCATGTGCCACCTCATCTCATTCTCGTGTGGGCCGGGTCGCCCGGTGGATCCGGCGACCCCCAGGACGGCGGATCATCCGAAGGAACCCGGCCCAGCCCACTGATGAGGTAAGGCACTGTCAGGCTAGACCCGAACCGCGCACGGGTCCAGGGGAGTTGAGCGATGCGGGGGCCGAGGGCCCGCCGCGGATCGGGGGCCGGGGGCGGGCGGGTTCCGGCGTGTTCCCGGGGTTCCTATCTGACGGTACGTCAGTTTCAATGGTCGGGTGATGGGACACGCGGCCATGGCCGCCACCGCCGTCCGGCATCTCCGCTCCGCCGGATCCGCCCCCGCCGGGGCGCGGTACGGGACACCGCCCGGGGCCGCTCCCCGGACCGCGCCCCGGGCCGTGCTCCGGCCTGTCGGGGAGGGCGGGGAGGGCGGGGAGGGCAGGGAAGGCGGGGAGGCCGGGCGGCCGCCGGTCGTCGCGGCGGAGCTGCGGCGGGTCCTCGGGCACTTCCCCACCGGGGTCGCCGTCGTCACCGCACGCGACGGGGACGGCCCGGCCGGATTCGCCTGCCAGTCGTTCTCCTCGCTGTCGCTCGATCCGCCGCTGGCGGTCTTCATGGTCGGCCGCGCCTCGGCGACCTGGCCGCGCATCGCCCGCGCGGGAAGCTTCTGCGCCAATGTGCTGGGCGAGGAGCAGGAGGCGCTCTGCCGAAGGTTCGCGGTGAGCGGGGCGGACAAGTTCGCCGGGGTGGCGCACGGGCCCGCGCCGGTCACCGGCTCGCCCCTGCTCGCCGGGGCGCCGGCCTGGGCGGACTGCGAGATCCAGGCCGTGCACACCGGGGGCGACCATCTGATCGTCGTGGGCCGGATCGTGGCGCTCGGCGCGGAGGGGGGCGGCGAGCCGCTGGTCTTCCACCGGGGGCGGTTCCGGCGTCTGGAGCGGTGAGGCCGCCGGTTCGGCGCCCGGAGCCGGGGCCGCCGGTTTGGCGCCGGTCCCGCGAGCGCGCCGCACACCATGGCCGCGCCCCGGTCCCGGCGCCCCGGTCCACTGACCTCGCTCATCAGACGCCGGGCGGTCCGCCGTCCCGCCCTTCGACATGGGCGATCACCTCGTCGGCCAGCTCGGCCGTGGGCCGCTCCCCGTCGAGGACGACGGTGTCCGGCGACAGCGTGGCGAGCGCGGCCGTGGCGGCCGGGATCTGGTCCTTGGTCCACTGTCTGACGCGCTCGTCCCGTGCCGGGTCGTCCTCGTGGTTGATCCGCGCGTCGAGCCGCCGGACCAGCTCGTCGGGGCCGACGTCCAGGAAGAAGTGGTGGACGGGAACCCCCGCCGCGCGGAGTCCGCCGTGGATCTCCTCGGCGTACCGGGGCTCGACCAGGGTCATGGGGGCGATGACGGGCCGCCCGTACTCCCGCACCAGACCCAGGCCCAGCGAGACGACCTGGCTCCGCCACAGCGGGAGGTCCTGGAAGTTCCCGGTCGGCGCGGTCACGATCTCCGTCAGCACATGGCCGACCTGCTCCGGGTCGAAGACCAGGGACCCCCGGAGCCGCCGGTGCAGCTCGGCGGCGAGCGTCGTCTTGCCGCCCCCGAAGGCTCCGTTCAGCCAGATGATCACGTAACTCTCCTCTCACACAGGGCACTTCACCCTCGCACACCCCACCCCTCAGCTGTCGAGACCACCGGGGAGAGCCGGGGCCGGGGCGGCGGGCGGACGGCGGGTGATCACCAGGGCCATCAGCGCGGCCATCGCGCAGAGCGCCCCGGAGGCGTACCAGACCACGTCGTACGAGCCGAACACGTCGCGCGCCGCGCCGCCCGCGAACGCCACCACCGCCGCGCCCACCTGGTGCGAGGCGAGCACCCAGCCGAAGACGATCGCGCTGTCCTCGCCGTAGTGCTCACGGCAGAGGGCGATCGTCGGCGGGACGGTCGCCACCCAGTCCAGGCCGTAGAAGACGATGAAGAAGACCATCGGCAGCTCCACCGAGGGGGCCAGCAGCATCGGCAGGAAGAGCAGGCTCACCCCGCGCAGCGCGTAGTACACCGCCAGCAGTCTGCGGGCGTCGAAGCGGTCGGTGAACCAGCCCGAGGCGATGGTGCCGATGACGTCGAAGACGCCGATTACCGCGAGCAGCGAGGCCGCCGCCGTGATCGGCATGCCGTGGTCGTGGGCGGCGGGCACGAAATGGGTCTTCACCAGGCCGTTGGTGGACGCGCCGCAGATCGCGAAGGTCCCCGCCAGCAGCCAGAACGGGCCGGTGCGCGCGGCTCTGAAGAGCACCTGGACGGTACGGCGGGCCGCGCCGGGCACCGGCGCGGGCTTGGGCGTGAAGCCCTCGGCCCCGTACGCCGCGATCCCCGCGTCGGCCGGGTGGTCGAGCAGCAGCAGCCAGACCAGGGGGACGACGGCCAGCGCGGCGAGCGCGACCGTGAGGGCGGCGGGCTCCCAGCCGCGCTCCTCCACCAGCCAGGACAGCAGCGGCAGAAAGACCAGCTGGCCCGAGGCCCCGGCGGCGGTGAGGATGCCGGTGACCAGACCGCGCCGCCGCACGAACCAGCGGTTGGTGACGGTCGCGGCGAACGCCAGCGCCATCGATCCGCTGCCGAGCCCGACCAGAACGCCCCAGTACAGCACCATCTGCCAGGGCTCGGTCATGGTCACGGTGAGCGCCGCGCCGATCGCGATGACGGTGAGGGCGGCGGCGACCACCCGGCGGATGCCGAAACGGTCCATCAGGGCGGCGGCGAACGGCGCGGTCAGCCCGTACAGCGCGAGATTGACCGAGACGGCGAAGCCGATGGTGCCGCGCGACCAGCCGAAATCGCCGTGCAGCGGCTCGATCAGCAGGCCGGGCAGGGAGGCGAAGCCGGCGGCTCCGATGATCGTCACAAAGGCGACGGCGGCGACGGACCAGGCGCGGTGCGCCCGGAAGCGGCCGGGGCGGGGCGCGGGCGGGCGGGAGTCGCCGGAGGGGGCGTCGGGGGTTCGGTGGTCGGTCTGGTCATCGGTCTGGTCGTCGGTCTGGCGTGTCTCGGTCACGGAGTCCAGCCTCCGGGGAGCGTCTCGCGCCATCGAGTGGCCCGAAGGACACCTTTCGCTAGGATCGGGCCATGGCTTCCGCACCGCACCGGGTCGTCGTCCTGGCGCTCCCCGGGGTGATCCCGTTCGAGCTGTCCATCCCCCACCGGATCTTCGGCCGGGCCTACTCCCCGGCGGGCGATCCCCTCTACACGGTCACCACCTGCACCGCCGTGCCCGGCCGGGTCGCCACCGAGGCGGACTTCGAACTGTGGGTGGAGCACGGCCCCGAGGCGCTGGCCGAGGCGGACACGGTGATCGTCCCGGCCGCGTACCAGCCCGCCGTCCTCTTCCGGGAGGGCCGGCTCCCGGACGAGCTGGCCGGGATCTTCGCCTCCGTCCGGCCCGGCGTCCGGATGGCGTCCATCTGCACGGGCGGCTTCTTCCTCGCGGCGGCCGGATTCCTCGACGGCCGCCCGGCGACGACCCATTGGAGCTGGACCGAGCAGTTCCAGCGGCTGTTCCCGACGGTCCGGGTCGATCCGAACGTGCTGTACGTGGACGACGGGGAGGTGCTGACCTCGGCCGGGGTCGCCGCCGGGGTCGACCTCTGCGTCCATATGGTCCGCCGTGACCACGGCTCGGCGGTCGCCAATGACGTGGCCCGGCGCAGTGTGGTGCCGCCGCACCGGGACGGCGGACAGGCGCAGTACATCCGGCGGCCCGTCCCGGAGCCCCGGTTCGCCACCACCTCCGCCGCGCGCGGCTGGGCACTGGGGCGGCTGCACCAGCCGATCCAGCTGCGGGACCTCGCGGAGCAGGAGTCGATGAGCGTACGGACGTTCACCCGGCGCTTCCGCGAGGAGGTGGGGGTGAGCCCGGGGCAGTGGCTCACCCAGCAGCGGGTGGAGCGGGCCCGGCATCTGCTGGAGTCGACGGAGCTGTCGGTGGACCGGGTGGCGCGGGACGCCGGATTCCGCACCGCCCAGTCGATGCGGCAGCACCTCCAGTCGGCGCTGGGGGTGCCGCCGACGGTGTACCGGCGCACCTTCCGGTCGGCGGGGGACGGGGAGGCCGGGTCCGCCCGGCCGATCGGGGAGGTCGGATCCGTCGGGGCGGTCGGGGAGGTCGGATCCGTCGGGGCGGTCGGGGCTGCCGGGGCGGTCGGGGCGGCGGCGGTCGTCAGCTCCCGAAGGTGAGCACCGCTCGGGTCACCCGGCCGTGGCGGGCGTCGTCGGCGGCACGGGCGAACTCCTCGACGGGATAGGTCGCGCCGACCAGCTCGTCCAGCAGCAGCAGGCCCTGCCGGTACAGCCCGGCGTACCGGGCGATGTCGTGCTGCGGGCGGGAGGACCCGTAACGACAGCCCAGAATCGATTTGTCGAGAAACATCGCCGACGGGGCGAAGGACGTCTCCGCCGTGGGCGCGGTCGTCCCGAGGAGGACCGCCTGGCCGCCGCGGTCCAGCAGATCGATCGCCTGGCGGATCAGGGCGGTGTTCCCGACGCACTCGAAGACATGGTCCGCCCCGGTCGGCAGCGTCTCGCGGACCGTCCCGGCCGAGGTGCGGAAGCCGGTCGCGCCGAAGAGGCGGGCGGTTTTCTCCTTCGCCGGGTCGGCGTCGACGGCGATGATCTCGGACGCCCCCGCGAGCCGCGCGCCCTGTACGACATTGAGCCCGACGCCGCCCGCGCCGATGACGACGACGCTCTCGCCGGGGGCCACCCGGGCCCGGTTCAGCACCGCGCCGACGCCGGTCAGCACCGCGCACCCCAGCAGCGCCGCCGACGCAGGCGGGATGTCGGCCGGGATCCGGACCGCCTGCACGGCCCTGACGACCGTACGCTCCGCGAAGGCCGAGTTGGACGCGAACTGGAAGAGCGGCGCCGCGCCCCGGCGGAAGGGTCTGCCGGGGCGGCCGATCGCCTTCCGGCACATCGTGGGCCTGCCCCGGTCGCAGTCGGCGCACGCGCCGCAGTTCGCGAGGGTGGAGAGCGCCACATGGTCGCCGGGCCCGACATGCCCGACCCCGGGGCCCACGGCCTCCACCACCCCCGCGCCCTCGTGCCCCAGCACCACCGGCACGGGGAACGGGATGGTGCCGTCGATCACCGCGAGATCGCTGTGGCAGAGCCCGGCGGCGGCGACGGCGACCAGGACCTCGCCCGGGCCGGGCTCGCGCACCTGGAGATCGTCGGCGAACCGGGCCGTCGCGCCGTCGAAGACGACACCTCTCATCGTGGCTCCCTCGGTAGGCCGAGCACCCGCTCGGCGATGATGTTCCGCTGGATCTCGTCGGAGCCGCCGTAGAGGGTGTCGGCCCGGCTGAACAGGAACAGCCGCTGGGCCGCGTCGAGTTCGTACGGCCGCTCCCCGCTCCAGTCGTACGGTCCGGCCGTGGCGGCCGGACCGCGCACCGCCACGGCCAGCTCGCCGAGGCGCTGGTGCCAGCCGCCCCAGAGCAGCTTGGCGACGCTCGGCGCGCCGGGGTCGTCCCCGGCGCCGGAGCCGAGGGTACGCAGGGCGTTCCACCGCATGGTGCGCAGCTCAGCCCACTGGCGCACCAGCCGGGCCCGGATCACGGGGTCGCCGGCCGCGCCGGTGGCGACGGCGGTGCGGACGACGTCGGCCAGTTCGGCCTCGAAGCCGATCTGCTGTACGAGGGTGGAGACGCCGCGCTCCAGCGCGAGCAGGCCGAGCGCCACCCGCCAGCCGTTGCCCTCGCCGCCGACGAGATGCTCGTGCCGGGCGACGGCGCCGTCGAAGAAGACCTCGTTGAACTCGCTGGTGCCGGTCAGCTGGCGGATGGGGCGGACCTCGACGCGGCCCGGCTGGTCCATGGGGACCAGGAGGAGCGAGAGGCCCCGGTGGCGGCGGGCGTCGGGGTCGGTGCGGGCGAGGACGAAGCACCAGTCGGCGTGCTGGGCCAGGGAGGTCCAGGTCTTCTGGCCGGTGAGGCGGTGGACGGGGCCCTCCCGGACGGCGGTGGTGCGGACGGCGGCGAGGTCGGAGCCCGCGCCGGGCTCGCTGTAGCCCTGGCACCAGAGTTCCTCGCCCCGGGCGACGGGGGTGAGGAAACGGTCCTTCTGGGCCGGGGAGCCGTAGCGGATGAGGGTGGGGGCGAGGAGGTTCTCGCCGATGTGGCCGAGGCGGGCGGGGGCCTGGGCGCGGGTGTACTCCTCGGCCCAGGCGACCTGTTGGAGGAGGGTGGCGGTGCGGTTGCCGTAGGCGGCGGTGGGCCAGCCGAGGCCGATCCAGCCGGCGCGGCCGAGTTCGCGTTCCCAGCGGCGGCGGGTGTCCAGGCTCTCGTGCTCGCTGCCCGGGCCGCCCCCCGCGCCCCGGTACCCCTCGCCCACATGCGCCTCCAACCACCCCCGCGCCTCCCCCCGAAACCCCTCCTCATCCCTCATCCCGCCTCCTCCTCCACCTGCCCGAAGCAACCCGAACCCGCGAACACCCCGAGCCCGGGGGCCCTTTCCGACCCGGGCGACCCCATTCAGCCCGTCCTGCGCTTGTCGTTCTCAGCCCGTCCGGCGCCTGTCGACTTCAGCCTGTCCGGCGCCTGTCGACTTCAGCCTGTCCGGCGTTTGAGGACGGACCTCCGCTCAGGGGGCCTGAGCCAATCCCGACCCGGACGGCCGCAGCCCGGCGCCCCTCGCCCACCCGGGCGACCCCATTCAGCCCGTCCGGCGATTGAGGACGGACCCGCGCCCCGGCGCACCCGGGCCGAACCCGACCCGGACGACCACCCCCAGCCCGCCCGGCGATTGAGGACGGACCCCGGCCAGAGGTCTCCCGCGCCATCACCACGTGCGGTCACCCACCAACCGGTTCCTTTCCAGTGCGGGCCCCTGGAGTGCGGGTCCGTCCTCAAACGCCGGACGGGCTCGGAGATTCCGCCCGGACAGGTCGGGACTGGCTCACGCCCCCGGGCCGGAGGTCCGTCCTCAAACGCCGGACGGGCTGGGAATTTCCGCCCGGACGGGCTGGGAGATTCCGCCCGGGCAGGCTGGGAGCGGCAGACGCAGGAGGGGCCGGAAGGGCGGCGCGGGGTCATCGGGTGAGGGGTGGGGGGAGGAGGGGCATGGGGTCGATGCCGACCGTGCTCGGCAGGAACTCGGCGATGCTCCGAGGCGTCCACCCCCCTTCCGCGTACCCCGCCCTCAACTCCCTCGGCTGCGCCCACACCGCGATCTTCGGCCCGGCCACCGTGTACACCTGCCCGGTGATCTCGCGGGCGCGCTCGGACAGGAGGTAGACGACGAGCGCGGCGACGTCCTCGGGCTCGCCGATCTCCTTCAGCTCCGCGGGGACCTTCGCGGACATCCGGGTACGGGCCACGGGCGCGACGGCGTTCGCGGTGACGCCGTACTTGTGGAGGCCGAGCGCGGCGCTGCGGACCAGCGAGATGATCCCGCCCTTCGCGGCTGAGTAGTTGGCCTGCGCCGCGGACCCCTGGTGGCTGCCGCTGGTGACGCCGATCAGCGTGCCCGACCGCTGCCCCCGCATCACCGCCGACGCGGCCCGGAAGAGGGTGAAGGTCCCTTTCAGATGGGTCGCGAGGACCGGGTCCCACTCCTCCTCGGACATGTTGAAGAGCATTCGTTCGCGGAGGATCCCGGCCGCGCAGACGACCCCGTCGATCCGCCCGTACTCCGCGAGCGCGACCTCCACCACCCGCTGCCCGCCGGCCATGGTGGAGATGTCGTCGCCGACGGCGACCGCCCGCCCGCCGGACGCGCGGATCTCCTCGGCGACCGCCTCCGCCACCTCGGAGGCGGGCTCGCCGCCCGCCAAGGACACGCCGAGGTCGTTGACGACGACGGCGGCCCCCTCCGCCGCCGAGGCCAGCGCGACCGCGCGGCCGATGCCCCGGCCCGCGCCGGTGACGGCGACGACCCTGCCTGCCAAGAAGTTCCCCACGACCGGCCCCTTCCCGCGCTTTCTGACGGACCGTTAGATTTTATGTCCGGCCGGTCGCCCGAGCACAAGCCCCAGGAGGCCCGATCCTGATGCCACTGCCCCCGGAGTTCCACGAGATGGCCGCGCGCGTCAACAACTGGGGCCGCTGGGGGGCCGAGGACGAGATCGGCACCCTGAATCTGATCACCGCCGAGTCGGTGCGCTCCGCCGCCGCCACCGTCCGCGCCGGACTGCGGATCCCCCTCGCGCTCCCGCTGCGCCGGGAGGGCGTGCAGACCGGCCTGGTCCCCGGCCGGATCGACCCGCTGCACACGATGACCCTGATCAACGACGAGATGTTCGGCCCCGGGTCGGTGGCCATCAGCGACGACGCCGTCACCATGGGGCTCCAGGCGGGCACCCACTGGGACGCGCTGACCCACGCCTCCCACTCGGGCCGGATCTACAACGGCCGCCCGGCGGACACCGTCACGGCCGCCGCCCGGTCCCGGTTCAGCGGCATCGACACGCTCCCCCCGGCGGTCTCCCGGGGCGTGCTGCTGGACGTGGCGCGGGCCAAGGGGCTCGACCGGCTCCCGGCCGGCCACGCGGTCACCCCGGACGATCTGGACGAGGCCGCCGAGTTCGGCCGGGTCACCGTCGGCGCCGGGGACATCGTGCTGGTGCGGACCGGGCAGATCGGGCTCTGCCTCGCCGGGGACCGGAGCGGCTACGGCTTCCCGTCCCCCGGTCTCTCGGTGCGCGCGCCCGCGTGGTTCCACGCCCGCGATGTCGCCGCCGTCGCGAACGACACCCTCACCTTCGAGATCGTCCCGCCCGAGATCGAGGATCTGTGGCTGCCGGTGCACGCGCTCGACCTGGTCGAGATGGGCATGCCGCAGGGCCAGAACTGGGATCTGGAAAACTTGTCCACAGCCTGTGCACAAGAACGGCGGTACGCGTTCCTGCTCTCCGCCGTGCCGGAACCCTTCGTCGGCGGCACGGGATCCCCGGTCGCCCCCGTCGCGATCCTGTGAGACCCGCGCCCCGAACCCCAGGACCCGGTCCGCCCGCTACCGCCGCGCCGCCATCAGCCGGCCCGCCGCCTCGCGCTCGTACGCCAGCTCCGGCACTCCCCGGTCCACCTCGCACCAGATGGACTTCCCGGCGCCCTCCTCGCGCCAGCCCCAGCGGTCGGCGAGCCCGTCCACCAGCTCCAGACCGCGACCGCCGGTGTCCTCGCCGGCGGCGCGCCTCGGGCGCGGCGGGCGCGGGCAGGCGTCGGCGACCTCGACCCGTACCGTCCCCGCCTCCACCGCCCCCGCGCCGAAGAGCATCCGCAGCACGGCCGGGCAGCCGGTGTGCACGACCGCGTTGGTGACCAGCTCGGAGATCAGCAGGATCAGGGTGTCGGCCAGCGGCTCGTCACCCCGTATCCCGGACTTGACCAGCCGTGAGCGGGCCCATCTGCGCGCGCGTCCCACCTCCGCGGGATCGGGCCCGACCTCCAACTGAACCTGGAGCACCTGCACCGCTCACACCATCCGAACCGGCGGACACATCGCCTCACGCCCCGACTGGGCCATCGACCTTAGCCAGGTCACTGAACGTGACTTCCTCACACCACAGCATGGTTGACGTACAGTCACCGCAACAAGCGCTTCGGGCATATTCCAGCGCGAAGGAGTACCCGTGGCGCATACTGTGCGACGCGCGTCACGGGGAGTCGAACAGAGGCTCGTAGACCGTCTGGCCAGGGGACTCGATACGACTCGCATCCCACGGAGCGTACCGGAGCCGGACCCCGCCGCCGGTGTGTGACGGCCGCGTACCGGACACAAGCCGATATCGACGCTCAGTGACACCACCGGTGATGGCGTTCGCGACGCCGTGGCGCTCCGTCAGCCGTTCCCGGCGCCGAGCGCCTTCGCCAGCAGCTCCGCCGCCTCCTCCTCCACGGGCCGCATCCGGGCCCGCACCCAGGCCCGTTTGAGGTGCAGATGCACCTCCGCCTCCCAGGTGAAGCCCATCCCGCCGTGCACCTGGAGGCAGTCGCGCGCATTGCGCACGGCGGCCTCGTCGGCGAGCAGTTTGGCCCCGGCGATCTCGACGGGGTCCTCGGTGACGGCCGCCGCGTACACCGCCGCCCTGGCCGTCTCAGCCCGTACGAGCATCTCCGCGCACAGGTGCTTGACGGCCTGGAAGGACCCCACCGGCCGGCCGAACTGCTCGCGCTCACCGGCGTGCCGCACGGCCGTCTCGGTGGTGCGGGCGGCGCTGCCGAGCTGTTCGGCGGCGATGAGCAGCGCGGCGGCGGGCTCGTACACGGCGGCCGGGCCGGGCACCCGGTGCAGGGGGGTGAGCGGGTCGACCGAGCGCAGGGCGACCGCCCCGGCGCACTCCGCTCCCCCGTGCACCCGGTCGGCGGCGTCGAGCCAGGTCACCAGCGTGCCGTCGACCCGGGTGACGACCGTGCGGCCCTCGGCCGCGCCCCCGACCGTCCCGGCGGCGAGCTGTGTGGCGACCAGCGGCCCCGGCAGCAGCGCCCGTCCGGCCTCCTCCAGCACGAGGACCGCCTCCGCCGCCCCGAGCCCCGTGCCGCCGGCCTCCTCCGGGAGCCGGAGCGCGAAGAATCCGGCGTCCCCGAGCCCGCGCCACAGCTCCCGCAGCCGCGCCGGGTCCACCGGCTCCCGGAGCGCGTCCCGCGGCCAGAGGCGCTCCAGCGCCCGTCGGGCCCCGGCCGCGAGCGCCCGCTGGTCGTCGGTGAGCCGGAAGTCCATGCCGTCAGCCGCCCTTCGGAAGGCCGAGGATCCGCTCGGCGATGATGTTTCGCTGGATCTGGGAGGTGCCTGCGGCGATGGTGTACGAGAGGGAGGAGAGCCGGTCGGCCGTCCACGCGCCGTCGAGGTCCAGGGCGGCGTCCCCGCACACCCGGGCCGCCGTCTCGTACAGCTCCTGCCGGGCCTGCGAGTAGCGCAGCTTGAAGACGGAGGCTCCCGCGCCGGGCGGCCCGCCGGTGTGCCGCGCCTCGCTCGCGTTCCACTGGATCAGCCGCCACAGCGCGCGGAATTCGGCGTTCAGCCGCCCCAGGGCGCTCCGCAGCGCCGGATCGTCCCAGTGGCCGCCCGCGCGGGCGGCGGCGGCGATCCGCTCCAGGTCGCGGCGGCAGGCCACCACCTCGCCGGCGAACGCGGTCCCGCGTTCGAAGGAGAGCGTCACCATCGTGACCCGCCAGCCGTCGTTCTCCGCGCCGACCCGGTTGGCGACCGGGACCCGCACCCCGTCGAGGAAGACCTCGGCGAACTCGTCGGTCCCGGCGAGGGTGCGCAGCGGCCGTACGGTCACTCCGGGCGCGTCCATGGGCAGCGCGAGCCAGGAGATGCCCCGGTGTCTGGGGGCGCCGGGGTCGGTGCGTACGAGCAGCTCGCACCAGTCCGCGACCTGCGCGTGGGAGGTCCAGAGCTTGGAGCCGGTGACGATGTAGTCGTCGCCGTCGCGCACCGCCGAGGTCCGCAGCGCGGCGAGGTCGGAGCCCGCGCCGGGCTCGCTGAAGCCCTGGCACCAGATCTCGTCGCCGCGCAGCACGGGTTCGAGCCAGCGCTCGCGCTGGGCGTCGGTGCCCTCGGCGGCGATGGTCGGTCCGGCGTGCAGCAGGCCGACGAAGTTCGCGCCGACGTAGGGGGCTCCGGCGCGTTCGGTCTCCTCCAGGAAGATCAGCCGCCGGGCGGGGGGCGCGTCCCAGTGGAGCCCGCCGTATCCGGCGTCGTACAGCCGCCGCTGCCAGCCGGTGTCGTACGTCCGCCGTCCCGGCCAGTCGTCGGGCGCGGGCGGGGCGGGGAGTCCGGGCAGGGCGCGGCCGAGCCAGCGGCGCAGCCGGGAGCGGAACGCCGCCTCCTCCTCGGTGTCGGCGAGGTCCACTAGCGGATCCGGTCCGGGGCCTGGGTCCGGTCCGGGGCCTGGGTCCGGTCCGGGGCCTGGGTCCGGTCCGGGGCCGAGCGCCGCTCCCCGGCCTGGCGGCGGTCCCGATCCCGATCCCGATCCCCGGCCCGGTCCCGGTCCCGGTCCAGATCGAGGCCGAGCATGCGGATCGCGTTGCCGCGCATCAGCTTGTAGACGGTCTCGTCGTCCAGCCCGCGCACATGGTCGAGGGCGACCTCGCGGGTGTGGGGGAAGGTGGAGTCGACATGGGGATAGTCGGTCTCGAAGGTGGCGTTGTCGCGGCCGACGACGTCGAGCGCGGCGATGCCGTGCTTGTCGCGGAAGAAGCAGCAGAAGATCTGGCGGTAGTAGTAGCTGGAGGGCGGTTCGGGGACGAGGTCCTTGACTCCGCCCCAGGCGCGGTGCTCGCGCCATACGTCGTCGGCGCGCTCCAGGGCGTAGGGGATCCAGCCCATCTGGCCCTCGCTGTAGGCGAGCTTCAGCCGGGGGAAGGTCACCAGCACCCCGCTGAAGAGGAAGTCCATCATCGAGGCCATGGCGTTGTTGAAGCTCAGCGCGGCCTGGACGGCGGGCGGGGCGTCCGGGGAGGCGGCCGGCATCTGGGACGAGGAGCCGATGTGCATGTTGACCACGGTTCCGGTCTCCTCGCAGACGGCGAAGAGCGGGTCCCAGTGTCCGGAGTGGATGGACGGCAGCCCGAGATGGGTGGGGATCTCGGAGAAGGTGACCGCCCGGACCCCGCGCTCGGCGTTCCGCTTCAGCTCGGCGACGGCGAGGTCGATGTCCCAGAGCGGGATGATGCAGAGCGGGATCAGCCGGCCGCCGCTGTCGCCGCACCACTCCTCGACCATCCAGTCGTTGTAGGCGCGCACACAGGCGAGGGCGACCTCCTTGTCGCGGGCCTCGGCGAAGGTCTGGCCGCAGAAGCGGGGGAAGGTGGGGAAGCAGAGCGAGGCCTCCACATGATTGAGGTCCATGTCCGCGAGGCGCGCCGCCGGGTCCCAGCAGCCGGGGCGCATCTCCGCCCGGGTGATGCCCTCCAGGGTCATCTCGTCACGGTCGAAGCCGACGGCCGCGATGTTCCGCTTGTACGGGAACCTGAGGTCTTCGTAGATCCACCAGTCGGTGGGCGGGCCGTCCGGGTCCATGGTGATCCGGTACTTCCCGCCGATGTAGGCCAGCTCGCCGATGCCCGCGGTGAGCGGCTGGGGTCCGCGGGCGCGGTACTTCGCCGGGAGCCAGGTCTCGAAGAGGTGCGCGGGTTCGATGACGTGGTCGTCCACGCTGACGATCCGGGGGAGTTCGGCCATGGTGTTCCTCTCCGCGGTGCCCTGGAAGAACTGGATCTGATGACCCGTCAGAAATCAGGCTAGCCCCGCACCCCTGGACCGACAAGGCGCGCAGCCCTACGCTCTGGCCACTGACTGACGCTCCATCAGTTACGGCGGGGGTACGGGATGAACGGGACCGCGCACGCGCTGGGACGGTCGGCGACCCTCTGGGAGCTGGCCCGCCGCCGGGCCGCCCTCACCCCGGACCGGCCCGCCCTCCTCCAGGGCGACGCCGCCCTGACCTTCGGCGGACTGCGCGAGCGCGCGGAGGCCACGGCGGCGGGGCTGTACGAACGCGGGGTGCGGCCCGGGACCGTCGTCGCCTGGCAGCTGCCGACCCGGATCGAGACCGTCGTGCTCTCCCTGGCGCTCGCCCGGATCGGCGCGGTCCAGTCACCGGTCATCCCCTTCTACCGCGACCGCGAGGTCGGCTTCGCGCTGCGCGCGTCGAAGGCCGCGTTCTTCGCCGTGCCCGGCGCCTGGCGGGGCTTCGACCACACGGAGATGGCCCGGCGGCTCGGCGCGCGCGGCGTCTTCGAGGCGTACGGCCCGCTCCCCGCGGGCGATCCCTCGGCGCTGCCCCCGCCGCCCGCCTCCGGCACGGACGTCCGCTGGATCTACTGGACCTCCGGCACCACCTCCGAGCCCAAGGGCGTCCTGCACACCGACCGCTCCCTGATCGCCGGCGGCTCCTGCCTCGCCCACGCGCTCGGACTGTCGGCGGACGACATCGGCTCGATCGCCTTCCCGTACGCGCACATCGGCGGCGCGGACTATCTGGTGATGCTGCTGCTGTACGGGTTCCCCGCGGTCCTCTTCGAGACGTTCGCGCTCCCCGGGGCGCTGGCCGAGTACCGCAGGCACGGCGTCACCACGGCGGGCGGCTCCACCGCGTTCTACAGCCTCTTCCTCGCCGAACAGCGCAAGGACCCCGGCCGCCCGCTGATCCCCACCCTGCGGCTGCTGGCCGGGGGCGGCGCGCCCAAGCCGCCGGAGCTGTACCACGCCGTCGTCCGCGAGCTGGGGTGCGAGCTGACCCACGGCTACGGCATGACCGAGGTCCCGATGATCACCATGGGATCCCCCGGCGACGGCCCGGAGAACCTCGCGACGACCGAGGGCCGCCCGCCGCCCGGGATGGAGATCCGGATCGTGGACGGGGAGGTGCGGCTGCGCGGGGAGGCGGTGTGCCGGGGGTATCTCGACCCGGCGCAGACGGCGGCGGCCTTCGACGAGGACGGGTTCCTGATCACCGGGGATCTGGGGCGGCTCACGCCCGAGGGGCGTCTTGTGCTCACCGGCAGGCTCAAGGACGTCATCATCCGCAAGGGCGAGAACGTCTCCGCCCGTGAGATCGAGGATCTCCTCCACACCCATCCCGCCGTCGGCGAGGCCGCCGTCGTCGGACTGCCCGACGCCGTGCGCGGCGAACGCGTCTGCGCGGTGGTGGTCCCCCGCCCGGCCGCCGAGCCCCCGACCCTGGAGACCCTCACCGCCCATCTCCGGTCCGCCGGGCTCGCGGCGCACAAACTCCCCGAACAGCTGGAGACGGTGGCGGAGCTGCCGCGGAACGAGGCGCTGCGGAAGGTGCTGAAGTACCGGCTGCGCGAGAGGTTCTCCTGACGGGGGCCGGGTCCCGGGCGGAGCCCGGTGTCCCGCGCCCGCCCTGGGCCCGGGCCAGGCCGCCCGCCCGGTGTCTCGGGCCTGTCCGGGGCTCTCGCCAGGCCGCCCGCCCGGTGTCTCGGGCCTGTCCGGGGCTCCCGCGCCCGGCCGCCCTTCTCTACGCCGCGCCCGGCGGCAGCTCCAGGACCATCACGTCCAGCACGAAGCCGCTGTCCCCGGCGCGCGCCTCCCCCACCTTCCGGTAGCCCCACCGCCGGTAGGCCGCCAGCGCGGCCCGGGCCTCCGGCCACATGTTGAGGAGCATCCGCTCCTCCTCCGCCCCCTCGGTCAGCGCGTCGTGCAGCCGCCGCCCGACGCCGAAGCGCCGCCACCGCGCCCGTACCGCCAGCTCCATCAGGCCGAAGGTCCGTCCGCCGTCCTCACGGGACAGGGCCTCCGGCACCGGCTCGACCATCCGGTCCCACCAGTCGTTCCGCGCCCCGAGCGCGTACCCGTACGCCATCCCCACCGGCTCCCCGTCCCCGTCCCGGGCGAGCGCCGCCCGGAACCCCGGCTCCCCCGCCTTCCCGTGAAACCGCCGGAGCCCGGCCTCCACCCCCTCCGCCGTCTCCTCGTACGGCGGCTCCGCGAACACCTCCGCGTACACCCGTCTCAACTCCCCCTCCACCCGCACCGCCCCCGCCGCGTCCATCCGCTCCACGGTGATCGTCTCCCGCGACGCCATCGCCCCTCCGCTCCCTCTCCACCACACCCGTCACATCCGAACCCCCGTAACCCTGCCCCTTCGACCGCCTCCCCGACACCTCCGCCCACTGACCGGACGGACCGCCCGCACGTCCGTGACCCGATGGGATGAAATGCCCCGCTCGACGGCGCGGGGGCCCGGGCGGCGGAGTAGAACGTACGGCCATGGGACTGGGAGACCGACATCAGAAGAAGGACGTCGAGGCGGCGCTCAGGAGGGCCGAGGCATGCGGTCTTAAGGTGAAGCACGACAGAAACGGGCATCGCTGGGGGTATGTCGTCTGCTGCCCGTGCGACAACAAGTACGTGCGGGTGTACTGCACCCCCAGGAGTACAGGGGACGAGGCGAAGAAGATCGATGACTTCACCAAGCACCACCGAGGCTGCGCGTAGCTGGCACTTCACCATGCACGCGCGGGATCCGCTCACCCCGGAGCAGTCCGACGCCCTGGACCATCTCGACAGCTTCGCCGACGGATTCGTGAGCCTGGTGGAAGTGCCCGGCGTGGAGTCGTCGTTCGTCTGCTACTTCCCGGCGGACACGCTCATGGACGCCATGGCACAGGCCCTCGCCCGCATGGCGGACCTTCCGGGCGTCCTCATCCGCAGCATCGAACTGGACGCCTGCTCCTTCGACCACAACGGGATGGCGACCGCTTCGGTCGTTCCGTGGCCGTCGGAGTAGACCCCGTCCGCCGACGAATCGGTGTGAGCCGGCGGCGCGGAGCGGTCGCCCCGAGGGGAGGAGCACTCCGCGCGGCGGCGGTCAGAGGGTGCGGAGGAAGTCCGTGAGGGCGGCGGTGAACTCGGCGGGGCGTTCCATGTTGGGGTAGTGGGCGGCGGCGTCGATCAGGGCGGTGCGGCCGTGGGGGACGGCGGCGATCAGGCGGGCGGACATGGCGAGGTGGTCGTCGGCGTCGAGGGAGCCGTTGAGGGCGAGGACCGGGACGCGGATCCGGGAGGCGCGGGCCCAGGTGTCGGCGACGGGGGTGATCAGGGGCGGTTCGCCGGTGGTGTGCTTGCGGACGGTGTGGTCGCACATCGCGCGCAGACGCCGTACGACGCCGGGGTCGACGGCGTCGAGCGGGCGGTGCGGGCCGGGGGCGAAGAGGGTGAAGGCGTCGAGCCAGCCGTCGATGTCGCCCGCGGCGAGCGCCTTCGTCCAGGCGGTGTTGACCCCGACGGTCCACGGGCTGGTGAATTCCGGTTCGCTGGTGCCGGCCCCGCTGGCGACGACGGCCCGGACCAGATCGGGGTGTTCGAGCGCGGTGTCGACGGCGGTGGCCGCGCCCATGGAGAGGCCGACGAGGATCGCGGGGCCGGTGTCGAGACCGCGCAGCAGATCGGCGACGTCGTCGGTCGGGCGGAAGGGGCCGTTCGCGTTCGAGGACTCGCCGTGCCCCCGGGCGTCGGGGGCGATCACCCGGTACTCGGCGGCCAGGGCGGGAATCTGGTCGTCCCACATGCGGTGGTCCAGGAATCCGCCGTGCAGCAGCACCAGCGGCGGGCCCCCGCCGGTGTCGCGGTAGGCGATGCGCCGGCCCTCGGTCGCGAACTGGAACACCTCGGAAGCAGCTGTCATGACACCCAAGGTGTCATCATGATTCCCCCTTTGGCAACCGAGGTGTCATGCTGAGCGGGTGACCGACGACGGCAGGCCCCTGTCCCCCGATGACCTCGCACCCCGGCTGATGGAGGTGTTCGCCCTGGTCGGGCCGTTGTACCGGCAGGTGCTGCGCAAGGTGGAGGAGGCCGCGCCGATCGAGGGCGCGTCCGTGGGCGTACGGGCCGTTCTGGATCTGCTCCGTGAGCACGGGCCCATGACCGTGCCCCAGATGGGCCGCACACAGGCGCTGAGCCGGCAGTTCGTCCAGCGCATGGTCCATGACGCGGCGGACCGGAGCTGGGTCGAGACCCTCCCCAACCCGGCCCATCAGCGCTCCTCGCTGATCCGGCTCACCGACGAGGGCCGGGCGGTGATCGACGCCGTGACCGCCCGCGAGCACGCGCTGCTGCGGCGGGTGGACGGGGATCTGACGGACGCCGAGGTGACGGCCTGCGTACGGGTGCTCGGGCGGATGCTCGACGTCTTCGAGGGCTGCCCGGCGCCCACCGCCCCGGCGGACGGGCCCGCTCCGTCCGGGCCGGAGGGGATCACACCCTCCGCGCCGGAGGGAATCGCACCGCCCCCGCCGCGCGGGACCGCGCCGTCCCCGCCGCGCGGAAATCGGTCGCCGTCGCCCGAGCGGCCCGCCTAGGCTTCCGCGCCATGACCGTGCTGCGCGGCGCGTCCGTCGCCCTCCGTCCCGCCGTCCCCGCCGATGTCCCCGCCCTGGCCGCGATCAGGGCCGCTCCCGAGGTGCGCGCCCGATGGCGCGGCGGGGAGGATCTGGCGGCGGAGACCGCGGAGGATCTCGCCGATCCGGACACCCGGTGTCTGACGATCGAGTACGCGGGACGGACCGTCGGTCTGATCCAGTGGAACTCCGAGGACGAGCCCGACTACCGGCACGCGGGCATCGATCTCTATCTCGATCCCTCGGTGCACGGCAGGGGGCTGGGCTCCGACGCGGTGCGCACCCTCGCCGCCCATCTCGTCGACGACCACGGCCACCACCGGCTGACCATCGATCCGGCGGCCGACAACACGGCGGCCATCCGCTGCTACGCCAAGGTGGGCTTCCGGCCGGTGGGCGTCATGCGCGCCTACGAGCGCGGCGCGGACGGCGAGTGGCACGACGGACTGCTGATGGATCTGCTCGCCGCCGAGCTGGTCCGCTGACCGGAACGCCCCGGGGCCGCCGCCGCCCACCGACGGCGGCGGCCCCGGGGACACGGTCCGCTACGGGTGCTCCGGCGTCACGTAATAGGACGCGAAGGCCGACAGCACCTCCTCCTCGCTGATCCGGCCGTCGCCGTCGGCGTCCAGGGCCCGCGCGACCTCGGTCGCCAGATTGCGGTCGACGCCCAGCACCTTCAGCACCCGCGCCACGGACGACGGGGTCATCCCGGAGCCGTCCTCGTCCGCGATCGCGACGACCGCGTGCAAGAACGGCCGGGCGATCTCCGCGAAACGCTGCGGATTGTCCCGCAGCCGCTTCACCGCTCCGGTGATGAACTCCTGGCGTGAAACCCTCTGGTCGCCGTCCACGTCGGCGATCCCGGCCATGCCCTGCCAGAACGCCTCCGCGCCGCTGTAGAGGGCCTGGCCGCGCGCACAGCGGGCGGTGGTGGAGAACTCCGTGAGCAGCGCGGCAGCCGCCCCGCTGAAGTCCTGCCGGTCGATATAGCCGTTGCCGTCCTGGTCAAAGGCGGCGAAGCGAGACGCGATCTTGCGCTCGTACTCTGCGCTGTCCATGCGGGGAGCGTACGGCCCCGAATGGCTGACGCGTGCAAGTACCCGCCAATTCACCGGATCCGGGGTCCGGGAAACGGGCGGGGGCGCGCCCCTGACGGCGTTTCACGCCGGGAGCGCCTCCGGCTCGTCCCCGGTCGCCGCGGCGGTGTCCGCGTACACGTCGAAGAGCCGGCGCACGCCCAGCGCGCCCAGCACCCGGTTCACGTGCGAGCCGTCGGCGGCGCCCCGGGCGGGCAGGATCAGCCGGAGTCTGCCGCCGCAGGAGTGCAGCAGCCGGCGGGCGGCGATCAGCACGCCCACTCCGCTGGAGTCGCAGAACAGCACCTCCGACAGGTCGAGCACGACGTCCCGCTGGCCCTCGGCCACCGCGGCGTGCACCTGGCGGCGGACCTCCGGCGAGGACACGAGGTCGAGTTCGCCACGGACGCGCAGTACGGTCCACGCGCCCCGGCGGACCTCGTCCACAGTGAGCGTCACCACCAAACCTCCCCATTGTGCGCTTTTTTCCTACCCATCAGACATAAAACCCCATGTCTGCTGCCGATTTCTCCGGGGGTACGGTCCCTCTACCACCTCGGCCTTCCCCTGGGGGCGCACTTGAAGCAAAGGGGCGTGCGCGAGTATCCGCGCGCATTACATTCGCGAGGAGGGGGACACAGGTACGGAGAGGCACGGGAGCACGACGCAGGGCATGGGCTGGGGCTTGGGGGCCGTATGGCAAAGGACACACCGCCGCGCTGGGACCGCAGGATGCAGCAGCGTCTGGCGCGCGGCGAGGCCGCGGCGCTCGGCGAGCTGTACGACCGGTTCGCCTCGCTGGTGCACATGCTGGCGCACCGGGTGCTCGACGACGACGGCGCGGCGGATCAGGTGACCCGTGAGGTGTTCGGCTACATCTGGGAGAATCCCGACGCCTACGACCCGAAGCAGGGTTCGATGCGCTCCTGGGTGGCCAAGCTGACCAACAGCCAGGCCGTGCACCGGCTCCGCCAGAGCGAGGCGGCGGCCCTCGCCGCCGGCGAGGGCGGTTCGCCGGAGGAGCTGGAGCAGAAGGTGCGCCGGGCGGCGGTGGCGGCCCGCGCGGACTACATCGTCACCTCGATGCCCGCGCCGCTGCGGGCCGCGCTGGAGCTGGCGTACCACCAGCGGCGGGACTACCGGCAGACCGCGGAGGACCTCGGGGTGAGCGAGGACGAGGCCCGGCGGAGGCTGCGGCTCGGCCTCCAGCTGCTGTCCACCGCGCACAGCCGCCCGCTGGAGGGTTCCTCACCACCCGGATACGGACGCTCCTTGTGAACGGCGCCTCGGACGAGAGCCACGACCGTCACGGAAGCCGGAGCGGGCGCGGCGGCCAGGACCGTCGCCACGGCGCCGGTGACGCGAACCGGGCCGACGGCGGCGAGGGGGAGGGCGGACATGAGCGCCCGGCCGGGCACGACGCCCCGCGCATACCGGGCCCCCGCCCGGCCGCCGACGATCTGGAACCGGAGCTGCGGCCCGCCGCGGAGAGCGGTGCGGAAAGCGGTGCGGAAAGCGGTGCGGCGGACGGAGCCGAGGCGGTGATCCCCTCCCACGGCGTGCTCAAATCCCTCCTCGGGGCCTGGGCGCTCTCCGCCTGTTCCGCCGAGGAGACCGCCTCGGTCGAGCTTCACCTCGGCGAGTGCGCGCCCTGCGCCGACGAGGCGCTGCGGCTGCGGGACGCGGTCGCGCTGCTGCACACCGAACGCGAACTGGATCTCGATCCGATGCTGCGGTTCCGGGTGCTGGAGAACTGTCTGGGCCGTCGGCCCGCCCGTATCCCGGTGCCGGAGTGGGCGGCGCCCTACGACGCGGAGACCGCCCGGCTCGACGCCCTGCTGCGTGACATCGGCACGGCGGAGTGGAAGCGTCCGGTGCGGCTGCGCTGGTTCGACGGGCAGGAGCCCCGGGACCGGACCGAGACGGTCGCCGGGGTCATCGGCCATCTCATGACCGTCGACGGGCTGGTCGCGGGCGCGCTCGGCCTGGACGACCCGCTGGGCCGGAACGCGCCGCTCTCCCCGACTCGGCGCAGCGAGCGCTTCTGGCGGGAGGAGCCGCGCCCGGTCGCGGGCGAGGTGCACGAGCCGTGGCGGGAGCAGAGCCACACCCTGATCCGTACGGTGTCGTTCGCGGGCCGCGGGGTGGCCGAGCTGTCGGTCTCATACGGGGACTTCGCGCTGCCGCTGCGGGACTCCCTGCTGGACCGCGCCTTCGAGTGCTGGATGCACGCGGACGACATCGCGGAGGCGGTGGACTATCCGTACGATCCGCCGCGCGGCTCCCATCTGCACCGGATGGTCGATCTGGTGGCCCGGCTGCTGCCCGCGGCGCTCGCCGGCCGCCGTCGCGCGGGGCTGGCGGGGCCGGCCAGGCATCTGGTCGCCGCGGGCTCGCCGGGCCGTTCGCTCCATCTGGAGATCGAGGGCGCGGGCGGCGGCGACTGGTACATCCCGCTCGACTCCCCGGCCGCGCTGGGCTCCGCCGATCACGCGGTGGCACAGGTGGCGCTGGACCGGGTGGAGTTCTGCCATCTGGTCGCGGGGCACATGCCGCCGGAGGAAGCGGCGGCCGGACAGGACGGCGACCGCGAGGCGATCCGGGACGTGCTCTTCGCGGCGGCCTCGCTGAGCAGGGTCTGAACGGTCTGCGCAGGGCCTGAGCGGGTCTGAACGGGTCTGAGCAGACCCGTGACCGGTTCGGGCCGGGTCTGAGCGGATCCGAGTGGAGGGAGCCGTGGGGGGGGGGGCCCCCCCCCCCCCCCCCCCCCCCCCCCAAAAAAAAACACCCCCCCCACCAACTCCGGAGAATCGAAAACAACCAGAAAGCCGCCCATCCGAACTATCAACAG